>NZ_JASGEF010000062.1:0-65874 GCF_047606665.1 Micropruina sp.
ACACGGATTCCCCGACGGCATCGACATCATCGCCCGTGCCGCCGGAGTCGACCACAACACCGTCAACCAGGGCAGAACCGAACTCGACACCCACAACACGCCAACTAAATAGCTGACAGGCTCTAACCCCCGAGGCCGCTACCGGCCCCGAGCCGGAATCTGCCACGCAAGCGGCGCGGTTCGTGCCGGTGACGCACGACGATCTCGCTCCCTCGGGCGCGAAATCCCGCTTCCGCGCGAACGTCGCCGCCATCGAGACCTCACGCCTGCTGGCGGCGCAGGAACGCCCGGCGACCGCTGAGGAGCAGCAGATGCTCGCGCGCTGGTCGAGCTGGGGTGCGGTGCCCGACGTGTTCGACGAGTCCAAGACCGACTGGACGGATGAGCGTGAGCAGCTGCGGGGGCTGCTCGCCCCGGACGAGTGGGATGCCGCCGCGCGCACCACGATCAACGCGCACTACACCGACCCGTTGATCGTCAGGCAGATGTGGCGGGCGATGACCGCGCTCGGCTTCGACGGCGGCAGGGTGCTGGAACCCGGCTCCGGGCTGGGAACGTTCCTCGGCATGGCCCCCGAGCAGGCGCGCATGACCGGGGTGGAGCTCGACCCGGTGACTGCGGCGATCAGCCGCGCCCTGTACCCGCACGCCGAGGTGCGCGGCGAGTCGTTCGCCGACACCCGACTGCCCGAGGGATCGTTCGATGCGGCGATCGGGAACGTGCCGTTCTCCGACGTGACCCTGCACGACCCGGTGCACAACCCGACCCGGCAGTCGATGCACAACCACTTCATCCTCAAGAGCTTGCGGCTCACCCGGCCCGGCGGGATGGTCGCGGTGCTGACCTCGCAGTACACGATGGACGCGCAGAACCCCGGCGCGCGGCGCGAGATGGCGATGCTCGCCGACCTCGTGGGCGCGATCCGGCTCCCGGCCGGGGCGCACCGGCGCACGGCGGGCACCGACGTCGTGACCGATCTGCTGATCCTGCGCCGCCGCGAGGACGGCCAGCCCCCGGCGGATGATCTGTGGGAGACGGTGACGCCGATCAGCCTGGACGGGCAGGCAGCGAAGATCAACGCCTATTTCGACCACCGGCCCGAGCATGTGCTCGGGAAGTTGAGCCTCCGACCCGGCATGTATGGTACCCCGACGCTCACCGTCGACGGTGACCTCGACCGACTCGAAACCGACCTGGCTGATGTGCTCGACCAGATCACGTTCACGGCCCGCCGCAACGGCATGACGTTCACCGCGCCGACGGCGGAGTATCAGGCGCGGCAGGCCGCCCGTGTGCCGTCGCCGCCGCAGTTGTGGGATGGCAGCATCGTCGCCACCGACACCGGGTTCGGCACTGTCATCCAAGGCTCCGTCGAACCGTTGGACGTGCCGAAGTCGGCGGGGGCGGAGCTGCGCGCCTTGCTGGGGTTGCGCGACGGCGCGCACCGGCTGCTCGAACTGGAGGCCGCGACCGTCGATGACACCGACGAGATCAACACGGCCCGCGAGGACCTGCACCGCGACTACCGCCGCTACGTCGGCAGATACGGGCCGCTGAACCGGTACACGCTGCGCCGCACCGGACGCACCAACGATGCCGGGGAGGACACCTACGCCCGCACGGTGCCGACCCCGATCCGGCTGCTGCGCTCCGACCCGTTCGGCGCGCTCGTCCTCGCCTTGGAGCAGTTCGACGACACCGACCAGACCGCGACCCCGGCGGCGATCATGACCCGCCGCGTCGTCTCCCCGCGCACCGAACCCCAAGGCGTGGATTCCCCGGCGGATGCGATCGCGGTCAGCCTCGACCGCACCGGCAGGATTGATCTGCCGCTGGTCGCGGACATGCTCGGCATGGACGAGACCGAAGCCCGGCAGTCGTTGGGCGGGCTGGTGTTCACCGACCCGGCCACCGACGAACTCATCCACGCGCCCGCGTATCTCTCCGGCGACGTGCGAGTGAAGCTGGAGCACGCCACCGCCCGCGCAGCCGATGACCCGGCGTTTCAGCCGAACGTGGACGCGCTCACCGACGTCATGCCCGAAGCGCTCGGAGTGCAGGAGATCAGCGCCCGCATGGGTGCGGTATGGATCAGCGCCGAGGTGCACGCGCAGTTCTTGAACGAGCTGCTGCGCACCCGTGAGGTCAAGGTCGAGAACCCGCTGCCGGGGATGTGGGAAGTGCGTGGCGGCCGCCAAGGGCTGCTGGCGACGAGCGAATGGGGCACCGAACGCCGCCCCGCCCCCGACATCGCGCAGGCGGTCATGGAACAGCGCACCCTGCTCGTCTACGACGAGATCGAGGAGATCGGCGGGAAGACGCGCCGCGCGCTCAACCCGGTGGAGACCACCGCCGCGCAGGAGAAAGCCGACGCCCTGCAGGAGCGGTTCGCCGAGTGGGTGTTCGAAGACCCTGAACGCGCCCGCACGCTCGTGGCCGAGTACAACCGGCGCTTCAACTCCATCGTGCTCAGGGATTACAGCGGCGCGGGCGAGTACCTGAGCCTGCCGGGGCTGGCGGAGAACTTCACCCCGCGCCCGCACCAGCGCTCCGCCGTCGCGCGGATGATCGCCGAGCCCTCGGCCGGGCTGTATCACGAGGTCGGGGCCGGGAAGACCGCCGAGATGATCATGGGCGTGATGGAGATGCGCCGCATGGGGTTGATCGACAAGCCCGTGCTGGTGATCCCGAATCACATGTTGGAGCAGTTCAGCCGCGAGTGGCTGCAAATCTATCCGCAGGCGAGGATTCTCGCCGCGTCCAGCAAAGACCTCACCGCCGACAAGCGCCGCCTGTTCGTCGCGCGGGCCTCAGCGAACGAGTGGGATGGCGTCTTGGTCACCCAAGGCGCGTTCGAGAAGATCCCGCTGCGCGCCGAGACCCAGCAGACCTACATCCAAGCCCAGGTGGACGAGATGCGGCAGGTGCTGGACACCGCGACGGGCGAGAACGCGATGAGCGTTAAGCGCATCCAGCGCAAGCTGCTCCAGCTGGAGAACAAGGTCAAGGCGCGCGTCGATACCGACCGGGATGCCGGGGTGTGCTTCGAGGACACCGGCATCGACTACGTGGTCGTCGACGAGATGCACATGTACAAGAACCTCGCCACCGACTCCAACATCCAGGACGCCGCGATCGAGGGTTCCAACCGGGCCAGCGATCTGCACATGAAGCTCGAATACCTGCGATCCCAGGGCCGCGAACGGGTCGTCACCGGGGCGACGGCGACCCCGATCTCGAACAGCGTGACCGAGGCGTACGTGATGCAGAAGTACCTGCGCCCGGACTTGCTGGAGGCGGCCGGGATCGGCGCGTTCGATGCGTGGGCGGCCACGTTCGGGCAGACGGTCACGCAGATGGAGATGGCCCCGACCGCGAACAACACGTTCCGCATGAAGACGAGGTTCGCCAAGTTCCAGAACGTGCCCGAGATGCTCAAACTCTGGTCGATCTTCGCCGACGTGAAGACCGCCGAGGATCTGCAACTGCCCATCCCCGAGATCGCCGAGCGTGACGACGGCCGCCGGGCACCGGCCACGGTCGCGATCCAGCCCACGGTCGAGCTGGAGCAGTTCATCGAGACCCTCGGTGCGCGCGCCGAGAAGGTGGCGGCCAAGGCGGTGTCGCCGAGCGAGGACAACATGCTCACCATCTCCACCGATGGGCGCAAGGCCGCGCTCGACATTCGCATGATCGTGCCGCGCACCCCGTCCGGGCCGACCAAGGTCGATCTTGCCGCTGACAGCATCCATCGGGTGTGGGAGCAGACCAAGGACAACACCTACATCGACCCCGTGACCGGGCGAGAGTCGTCGGTGCTCGGGGCGTTGCAGCTGGTGTTCTCCGACATAGGCACCCCGAACCCGACCCGGTGGAACGCCTACGACGAACTGCGGGCCGGGCTCATCGCGCGCGGGATGCCGCCCGAGTCCATCCGCTACATGCACGAGGCCAAGACCGACGTGGACAAGGCGCGCCTGTTCGCCGCCGCCCGCGCCGGGCACGTCGCGGTGCTGATGGGCTCCACGGAGAAGATGGGCGTGGGCACGAACGTCCAAGCCCGAGCCGTCGCGCTCTATCACCTGGACTGCCCGTGGCGGCCCAGCGACATCGCCCAGCGCGAGGGCCGCATCCTGCGCCAAGGCAACCAGAATCCCGAGGTCGCCATCGTCCGGTTCGTCACCGAGCGGTCGTTCGACTCCTACATGTGGCAAGGAGTGGAACGCAAAGCCACGTTCATTGCCCAACTCATGCGCGGCAGCCTCGACTCCCGCGAGATCGAAGAGATCGACTCATCGGCGCTGTCGGCGGCCGAGGCCAAAGCCATCTCCAGCGGCAACCCGCTGCTGCTGGAGCACTCCACCGTGCACACCGAAGTCAGCCGGCTCCGCCGCCTCGAACGCGCCTACCACCGCAACGAGTCGATGCTCGCCCACGCGCGCGACCGTGCAGGCGATGATGCCCGCCGTGCCGCCGCCGACGCGGAAACGCTTGAGGCGGTGCTACCGCGCGTGACCGATACCTCCGGTGACAAGTTCCGCATCGAGCTGCACGGCCGCGCATACACTTCCCGTGCCGACGCCGCCCACGCGCTCGCGGGATGGGCGCACAACTCCGATCTGAAATGGGCACCGCGCTACGCCTCCCGCGACTACGGCATCGTCGGCCAGATCAGCGGCTTCGACGTCACCGTCTCGACCAGCCCCGCACTCGGTGGTGAGCCGATGGTGCATATCCGGCTCGACGGAGTGCCGCGCAGCGGCTTCGTCATGACCCGTCAGTCGTTCCTCGACGGCGGCGTCGGGCTCATCCAGCGCATCGAGAACCGCGCGTCGGGCATCCCCGCGCTTCTTGAACAGGCCCGCACCGACCTCACCGGCGCCGAGCACGAGCGCGCCGAAGCCGAGCAGCGCATCGACCAGCCGTTCCGCTACGCCCAAGCTCTCGCCGACGCGGAGAAAGACCTCGCCAGGATCGAGACCCAACTCGCCGCGATGCAAGAGGACATCGACCAGACCACATCGCCCGAGGCGGCACCGGAGACCGAGCCGTCGGGGTTGAGCGTGGAGGCGGTGCGCGCACATCGGCCAGCACTCGGCGTACGGCCCGATCCCGAGCGCACGCCGGTGACCAGCGGGGCGAGTTCGTCCGGCCCTGGGTGGGCGCGAGGGTCGCCCGGCCGAGGGTTCTGAGGCTCGCGGGCGAGAGCGTGCACCTTCCTGCCACACAAGCGCGCCGTCAACGTGCGGCGCACCGCAAGGCAGGAGGCAAGCTGATGGACGAGCAGAACGAGCAGCGGCAGTCGGGGGCGGAGCTCCGGCCGCGCGAGGCCCTGGTGGGCTACATCGACTCCGACCCCATCCTGAAGTACGGGCAGAGCGGCATCGCGCGCTTCTACGCTCGCGTCGGCGTGGAGCACTACCGGGCGGACGGTGAGGACTCGTTCACCAAGACCGGCACGACGTTCCACGACATGGTGATCTTCCGCAAGACCGCCGAACGCGCCAAGGAGACGTTCCAGCCCGGCGACCACTTCATCGCTCAGGGGTACGTGCGCGAGTACGTCGACCAGCACGGCAACGAGCGCGAGGAGTTCGTCGCCAAGAAGATCGGCCACGACGGCATGTGGACGCCCTACACGGTCGACCGCGACGCGCAGCAGCAGGCAGCCGTGCAACGGCAGGCACCCGGCCTCGACCGCAGCCAGGCATTCGAGCGCGACGACCGGCCCGCGCAGCAGCGCGAACCTGCCGTCATGGCGCAGTAGGGCGAGATCATGAGCGACGATGAGGACTTCGTGCCCGAGCAGGACGAGCCAGAGCCCGACCCTGACCACGGCAGAGCGGACCGAGGCGGAGCAGTGGGGCCGATGCTCGATGAGCCGCCCGGCCCGATCAACTGGAACCTGCTGACCGCCGACGACGCAGAGGCCGCATGGCTGGAGCTGAACCAATGGGTGAACTGGCTTCGCATGACCTACGGGCTGCCGTCGTCGGTGATCCCGCCGATGTGGCACCGACACCCCGAGCTGCACTGGGAACTCTCCGCGCTGCACACCCATTGGCTGTGCGCATTCGACCCGCAGCAGAACGGCAGCGCGCCGATCGGCTGGCACCGCGACTTCGCGGACGCCCGGCAGCGGCTGCGCGACTGGGTAGCCGCCTGCGGCACGCGGCTCGACCGAGACCGGCCCACTCGCCAGACCGTCTGGCCCGGCGAAGACGATGCCGATCCGATCGAAGACACGCCGATCACCAACCGCGACGAGGACTTCGTGGCGTTCGTCATCGCTGACGTCGAACGACGCCGCCAGCTCGAACAGGACTTCTACGCCACCCTCAACCCCGAGACCGGCGAACTCACCTGAACACTCCGCCACCAACTGCGGGGCCGACCCACCTCACCGGGAGGGGCGGCCCCGCTTCTCGTCTTGTCGGCTGTCAGCCGCCAAGGGTCAGACCCGGGCGCGTCGTCGAACGGCCCGGCTCGTCCGGCGGCGCGAACTCGGCAGGCGGTCGCTTGACGGCAGAGCGGGCAGGCTTCGCGGCGGGGCGACCCAGCGCCGTGGCGGACAGGTCGTAACCGCCCCACGGCGAGTAGCCGGGAACATGCCGCGTTCCACCGCTTCCGCGTTCGGTGATGATCGGCGCGCCCGGCACCTGCATGGCTACGGGATACCGCTGTTCGATCCACCGCAACGCGACCTTCGTCAGCCCTGTCTCCGAGCGGACGCGCACTGCTTGAGGAATCACGGGCAGGTCGCGCCAGCCCGGCATCGCGTGGTCGTGCCACGCCTCGACCACCGCGTTCTCGTTGCCGGCGACCGAGTGCCAGTCGCACGGCTCGCACACCAGCATCGTCAGCAGATCACCCGGCCCCTCGACGCCGCGCTCGGGGCGCAGATCGGCGGTGAACGACTCCGCACGATGCTCCGCGAACTCCACGGAGCCGTGCGCGAGACTCCGGTGCCACATGTGGCTGCGCGCGAACGAGCCGAAGTCGCCGTTGAGGAACTTCCAGTGCCCAAACGCCTCGTCCAGCATCGCCGGAGGGTAGTAGTCCGTGGTGAAGTGCAGCGGCGCGCCCGCCCACTCGTACAGTCTCGCGCGTGCGTCCTCGCGCTCGAACTCCTCGAAGTCGAACGCCAGCTGAACCGCGTCTTCCATGAGACACCTCCCGCTGGCAGGTACGCCCCCGGGGCAGCTGCTCTTCCCACGATCCAGTGGAGCCGGTAGAATCGAGGCACAAGCGACATCAAGTCAGCAAGCCGTCACCCGCCTCGGCAGGTGGCAGACGAACCGGGGAATCAGCCCAGGTAAGTCCATCCCGTAGAAGCGTCGCTGCTTGGGAGGACTTGACCATGTTCCGGTTCATCTTGAACACCAGCATCCGCGTCCGCAGGTTCATGCGCGTCTGGATGCCCACCAACATCCTGCTCGACGCGCTCCGCACGCGGCGCGGTCTCAAGTGGGGCGCACCCGCGATGCTGCTGGCCGTCGGCTACTTCGCCCTCGCCTACTGGTGTACCCAGCTTGTCGCGGGCGGCGCCCCCGGCGGGCTGTACCTGATCTTCCTGCTGTGCGTCTACAACGCATTCAAGTTCCTCTTCTACGGGCCGATCAGCCTCGCCCGACTCATCAAGGTTCGCCGCCAGGAGCGCGGTAGCTCACCTACCGGCCATGAGGCACTACCGGGTGACGAACACGGGTCGACGCATCTCGGCCGAACCTCGGCTGCGCCCGGAGCCTGACACCAAGCAACTGATCGCGCTGGTTCTGCACCTCGCAGACGAACTCCACGCCCACGAGCTTGATGAGCAGCAGCGTCGTATCGGTGATCAACACACCCATGAGAACCCGACGTCCGCCTGCACATCGGCGGACGAGCAAGGAGACCACGATGACTCTGACGATGCCCCTCCCGGAGACCGACACCACGCCGATGCTGACGGCGGTGACCTATCAGCGGGTCTCGACCAAGGAGCAAGCCTCCAAAGGCGGACGTGAGGAGGGGTTCTCCATCCCCGCCCAACGTCAGGCCAACGCCCGCAAGGCCGACGACCTCGGCGCGCGGATCGTCGCCGAGTTCGTGGACGCCGGAGAGTCCGCACGGTCAGCCGACCGGCCCGACCTGCAGCGGATGCTGGAGTACATCACCACCCATCAGGTCACGTACTGCATCGTGCACAAGGTTGACCGGCTGGCCCGGAACCGGCTTGACGATGTGGAGATCCACCGTCGACTCGTCGAGGCGGGCGTCACGTTGGTGTCCGCGACCGAGAACATCGACGAGACTCCCTCGGGGATGCTGCTGCACGGCATCATGTCCTCGATCGCGGAGTTCTACTCCAAGAACCTCGCCACCGAGGTCACCAAGGGCCTGACCCAGAAGTTCGAGACCGGCGGCACTCCCATGCGCGCACCGATCGGCTACCTCAACGTCCGCAAGCGCGACGACCAGGGCCGTGAGTACCGCACCGTCGAGATCGACCCCGAACGCGCCCCGCTGGTGCGCTGGGTGTTCGAGCAGTACGCCGCCGGGGAACGCACCGTCGTGGACTTGCTGACCGAGGTCACTGCGCGCGGCCTGACCACCGTGCCCACCCCGAAGCGCCCGGCCGGGCCGGTCGGGCGCTCGACGTTCTTCGATCTGCTGCGCAACCCGTACTACATCGGCATCGTCCGCTACAAAGGTGCGGAGCAGACCGGCACCCACGAAGCACTGGTCGATGTCGAGACCTGGGAGCAGGTGCAGCGGCTGCTCGACTCGCGCAAGAAGGCCTCCGAACGCCGTCGCACCCACGACCACTATCTCAAAGGCAGCCTGTACTGCGGGTGCTGCGGGTCGCGGATGCAGCTGGACTACCCAGCCAACCGGCAAGGCATCCGCTACGCCTATTGCGTCTGCTCCGGCCGCGCCTCCAAGCGCAAGAACTGCACCCGTCGGGCCGTGCCGGTCGGCATCGCCGAGCAACTCGTCGCCGACTGCTACCAAGAGATCGCCATCACCGAAGCACGGTACGCGGCACTCGCGGCGCAGGTCGATGCGGCGTTCGATGAGCGCCGCGCTTCGCGCTCCGAGGAACTGGCCGAACTGACCGCGAACCGCAAGCGCCTGGCGAACGAGAGCGACAAGCTGCTCGCCGCGCACTTCGCCGACGCGATCGACCTGGAAACCCTCAAGCGGCACCAAGACCGCATCCGCACCGGACTCGCGGACATCGACCGCAAGCTCGCCACCGAGCACGACTACCACGAGGGATCACGCAAGCAACTCAGCACCGCGCTCAGCCTGCTCGTTGACTGCGCCACCCTCTACGCCCGCACCGACGACCAAGGCAGACGACTCGCGAACCAAGCACTCACCGACGGCATCGACATCAGCGAAGACGAAAAAGCGACGATCCGACTCGCCGAGCCGTTCGCCGCCCTCGCACCAACACCCGAATCCACCGATGTCAGCGGTTCTAGTACGTCTGAAATTGTGGAGCTAAGGGGATTCGAACCCCTGACCTTCTCATTGCGAACGAGACGCGCTACCAACTGCGCCATAGCCCCAGGTGCTCAACGAGCACGGACGACTTTAGCACTCCGACGCCGATGGTTCATCTCGGGCCGGACGCCTCACTCGCCGACCGCGCGGCGGTCGTCGTCATCCAGGATCAGTCGCCGCGGAGTCGGGTCGGCTCGTCGCGGTGGCGGATCGGCGATCACCGGGACGCCGCTGACCGGAGCCACCGGTGCCGACAAGTCGATGGTGCGGACGGTGCGCGGCGCCAACGGCTTCGACACATAGGTCGGCGCGGTGATCGGAATCGGGTCCCACAACGAACCGGGCCGGGTGATCGGCGCCGACAGCTCGACGGACGCCTCGGCGGCACCGGCGGCCTCGGGCAGCACGGCGATGGCGATGGTCTGTTCCTCGCTGGCCGCCCGGATGCGGCGCGCGCGGGCGTCCAGATCTCGCCGCATCGCACGGACGCTGTATCGCGCCACCACCAGGAAAACCATCAGCAGAACGGCGGGGACGATCGGCGTCCACCAGAACAGCAGTCCCATCACTGACGCCACGCTGACGGCCAGCAACGCCAGCACCAGAAACAACAGCACCCGCCGCCGGCGAGCGGCGGCCTGCCGGTCGATCTCGGTGAGCTCGTGCAATTCGGCCTGCCGGGTCATCGGCGTCGACACGACCGCGGCACCGTCTTCGGCGGTCGCCAACGACACGCCACGGCGCACGATCGTGACTGTCGCCGAGAACGGCGCCGCCGGATCGACCTCGTCCAATGCCGGGTCAGCGTGTTGCCCCAGGAAATGGGGAACGAGGTAGACCAACCATGCCGCGGCGATCACGCCGAAAATCACGCCCGTCAAACCCACAACCCGAACGCTACGGGGCGCCTTCGGTGCGTCGCTGGAGCAAGCGCGGAGTGTCGGCCGATCCTTGTGGAATCGCGCTGTGATCAGACCCGATCGTCCAGCCGGGCGACCAGTCCGGGCCCAACCTCCTCGGCGTGCAGGGCGAACATCGAGTGGTCGCGCCAGTCGCCGGCCACATGCATGTAGCGAGCCCGGACGCCCTCGTAGCGAAAACCCAGCTTCTCCACGACGCGCAGGCTGCGGTCGTTCTCGGGCCTGATCGCCACCTCGATGCGATGCAGCCGGAGCGTGAAGAAGCAGTAGTCGGACGCCATCGCGAGGGCCAGCGGAATGATCCCGCGGCCGGCCCAGCGCTCATCGACCCAGTAGCCGGCCTGCGCCCAGCTGGCCGACCCGTGGGCGATACCGGAGATGGTCAGCTGCCCGGCCAGGACGCCGCGCCGCTGGCCGGGCGACAGGTATTCGACGGCGAACGGCAGCATGGTGCCCTGCCGTGCCCGCCGGTTGAACTGGCGCACCATGCCGGCGAAGGTCAACGGCGCGTCGATCGAGTCGTGCGGCCGCGTCGAATCCCAAGGACCGGTCCACGAGGCGTTGCGGCGGCGCATCTCGTCCCACGCCGACCGGTCGGACAGCCGCCACGGCCGCAAGGTGACCGGCCCATGGGTCAACGTCACCGGCCAGCCGGAACCGCCGCTCATGTGCACGGCCGGGTCAGCAGCCACACCTCGACATCGGAGTTGGCGGGCACCAGGTGCGTACCGGGCGGCAGGACGATCAGGGCGTCCGCCTGTGCCACGTCGTAGGCGAGATCGGCTCCGGCGGCGCCGGCCGGCTCCACCCCGCGCTCGCTGACGATCGCCGGGATGAACTCGGTGGCGCCTCGGCGTCCGTGCAGGGCCACCCGCGCGGGCAGCACCTGGCTGTGCGGCAGTTCCTCCGGCTCGCCCTGCAGCCTGTTCAGCGCCGGCCGGACGAACGCGTGGTACCCGACGAAGGCCGCCGCCACGCCGCCGGGCAGCGCCACCACCGGCGTCCGGTCGTCACCGAGGACGGCGAACCCGTGGACATCGCCAGGGTTTATCGTCACCCGCCGCAGCGTGGCGTCGCCAAGCCGGGCGAGCACTCCCGGCAGCGCGCCGTTCAGGCCGCCGACGGTCACGATCAGGTCGGCCCGGATCAGTTGATCGGTGAGTGCCTCGGCGATCACCGCCGCGTCGTCGGCGAAAGTCCCCGCAGCGAAGACCTGGGCGCCATCGGTGCGGGCCGCGGCCGCGATCAGGCTGGTGGTCGCGTCGTAGCGATGGGCACGGGACGCCAGCGGCAACCCCGGCGGCACCAGGTCAGCCCCGATGGTCAGCACGGCGACCCGCGGCGACTGCCGGACCAGCACCTTGTCCAGGCCGATCTCGGCGAGCAGGCCGATCGCGCCAGCGTCCAGCAGGCGTCCCCTTTCCAGCAGCCGGGTGCCGTCGGCGAGGTCGGAGCCGGCCAGCCGCAGGTGCTCCCCCGCCGCGACCGGCGCGAGGACCCGCACCTCGAGCTCACCCTGATCGGTCTGCTCTGCCGGGACGACGGCGTCCGCGCCATCGGGCATCGGGGCGCCGAGCGCCACCCGGATCGTGGTGCCCGGCAGCAGCGGGGCACCACGGTAGACCGGGGAGTCGAGGGTGTCCAGCACCGGCAACCGGACCGGGGCGGACGCCGACGCGCTCGCCACGTCGGCCGCCCGGACGGCGTAGCCGGCGACGGCGGCGCTGGTGAACGTGGGCAGGTCGATGTCGGAGACGATGTCTTCGCACAGCCGGCGTCCGAAAGCGTCCAGGACGCCCAGACCGATCGGCGCCAACGGCTCGATCACCGCGAGAAGTTCCGCCCGGTATTCGGCCAGTCCGATCGGCTCCGAAGGCACCGGTGACCCCCCGTCGGGGACGGCCGCAGCTGGATGCTCGACCACGGGCTCGGCCCGCTTCTTCCGTCCGAGGGGTGCCATGCCTCTTACCATAGGACAATGCCCGCGGCCGACCCGTCGAACCCTCCGTTTGGTGCCGACACCGATGCGGTCCGAGCCGCCAAGGGCGTTCTCCGGGCCCAGTTGCGGGCCGCCCGCACCGTCGCCGAGCCGGAGTCGGCGACCGCTGCGCGGCTGGCCCGTGCGCTGCAACTCTGCGCCGGAAACCAGGTGATCGCGCTCTACGCGTCCGCCGACCACGAGCCGGACACCTGGGGGCTGCTGGACGAGCTGCATGCCGCCGGGCACACCGTGCTGCTGCCCATGCTCGGACGCCGCCCCGACGGCACCGTCCGGCGCGAACCGGACTGGGCGACGTTCACCGGACGGGACCGGCTCCGCATCGGCTACGCCGACATCCCGGAGCCCGCCGGCCCCAGCCTCGGTGCGCAGGCGCTGTCCCGCGCCTCGCTGATCTGGTGCGCCGGGCTCGCCGCCACCCCGTCCGGCGACCGGCTCGGCACCGGAGGGGGCTGGTACGACCGGGCATTGCGGTTCGCGGCACCGGACGCCCTGATCGGGGTGCTGCTCCGAGACGCCGAGGTGCTGCCTGCGCTGCCGGTCGAGTCGTTCGACCGGCCGGTCGGAGTCGTCGTCACCGAGGCACGCGTCCTATGGACGGCGCGGAATGGCGAGTCGATGCCGGGGCGTTAGAATGCGTGCGGTTCGTCCGCCCGTCGACCGTGGGAAGTGTGCCGATGCCTACCTATCAATACCGTTGCCAGGACTGCTCGTCGCAGCTCGAGGTCGTGCAGAAGTTCACCGACGAGGCCCTCACCCAGTGCCCGACCTGTGAGGGCCCGCTGCGCAAGGTGTACAGCGCGGTAGGCGTGGTGTTCAAGGGCTCCGGTTTCTACGCCACCGACAGCCGCGCGGCGAAGAAGAAGTCCTCCGGCACGTCGAAGCCCGACTCGGAGAACAAGCCGAGCACCAGCGACAGCAAGCCGAGCGGCGACAGCAAGCCTGCCCCGGCCGCCAGTTCCTCCAGCAGCGGAGCACCTGCGGCCTGAGCTGTCACGGTCCCAACACTCTCCGCCGGCGATCGCTCGGCGATTTTGACCAGTTTCGGCGTCCTGGGCGTGCAATGAGGGCGTGAGATCCTTTCGACCCCGGCTGCGGCGCCTGGCCCGCCGCTATCGGCGGGTGGCCGCCGCCCTAATGGCCGGCGTGGCGGTCTGGGCGGCGCTGAGCGTGTTGCGACCGGCGGGGCCCCCGACGACAGCGGTGCTGGTGGCCGAGCGGGCGCTCGTCGGTGGGCAGACGATCGCCGCGGGCGACATCGCGGTTCGGCAGATCCCCACGGATGCACTGCCCGCTGAGTACCTGGATGAACCTGATCAGGCCGTCGGACGCCCCCTCACCGTCTCGCTGCCACCCGGTGCGGTGCTGCTGCCGACCTCGGTGGTGACCAAAGCGGCGCTTGCCGCACCGGGCCTCGCGGTGCTGCCGGTGACGCTGACCGCCACCGCGGTCGGCCTGGTCGAGGTGGGCGACCGCATCGACCTGCTGGGTTCCGATTCGGACACCGACACCGCCCTGGTGGCCTCCGCCGCACGGGTCGTCGCGGTGCTGACCGGTTCGAAGGATTCGTCTCCGCTCTCGCCGGTGTCGACCTCCGGCCCGGTCGTGCTGGTGGAGGTCCGGCCGGCTGCTCTCCCGGCGATCGCGGCGGCGGCGTCCCGCGGGCCGCTGGGTTTCGGGTTGCGATGAGCCGGCCGTAGCCTCCTGGCGGCTTCCCGTCACCAACCTCGCCTGCTCGCCTGGCGACTGTCATCCCCTTGACATCGGCACGGCGGCGCAGCGCGCTAGATTCGCGATAGACGCGGCTCACCAGCCCCGCACGAGGGGCAGCCGTGACAGAAAGGGATGACCCAATGGTTAAGGGTTTCAAAGACTTCCTGATGCGGGGCAACCTGATCGACATCGCGGTTGCCTTCGTGATCGGCGGCGCCTTCGCCACCGTGACCACCGCCTTCACCAAGATCGTCGTCGAGTTGTTGGCCAAATTCGGCGGTGCCCCCAATTTCGACCAGTGGCAGCCGTTCGGCATGCAGTCCGTCGGCCCGTTCCTGACCGCCTTGGCGGCGTTCCTCATCATGGCCTTCGTCGTCTACTTCGGCATCGTGGTGCCTTACGAGCGGCTCAAGAAGCTGACCGAGAAGCCCACCGAGACCGAGCCGGGCGCACCGACCACCGAGGAACTGCTCACCGAGATCCGCGATCTGCTCAAGAAGGCCTGACCTTCACCCCAGGTTCCCCCCGCCGGCCATCGGCGCGGGGAATCGCCCATTTCAGCTGCCGTGATGCGGCGGCACCTCGTCCAGCAACCGTCGTTCGTCCGCTGTGGGACGCCGCGGCGGCGCCGGCGCGGCCGTCCGCCCGAACAGTCCGAGCTCCACCTGCAATCGCTGCAACGCGGCGAACAGCCGGGCGCTGCCCACCCGTACCCGCAGTTCGTCCGGCACCGGATGCGGCCAGACGCCACCGGCCGCCAGGGTCTGCTGCGCATGCGCGATGATCCGGTCCCGGCCCCAGCCCTGCTCAGTCAGGGCCGCGAGCGGATCGGGCTCGACCGCGAGCACCAGATCGGGACGACCGGTCAGCGCCAGCCCGATCGCCTCGGCCAATGCCGAGTCGTTCACCGTGGCTCGTCGACGCCCGCCACCGCGGGCCGGCCCAGATCGGGATACGCCGTCTCTCCGGTCGCCTCCACCGGGCGGTCGAACGTCCAGTTGCCCTGCACCACCAGTGACCGGACGTTCCGCAGCGAGGGCGCGACCCGCATCCGGTCCTGGAAGTCGTCGACCAGCGCGTAGTACCGGCTGTCCAGCGTCACCCGCGGCAGCTCGGCCACGGTCTGGGTGAGCCGCCCGTCGGTGCCGAGGTCGAAGACGTCCGAACGCAGCAGCAGCAGTTCGTTGGTGGTCTTCACCGGCTGGAAGCGCGATCGGGGCACCGCGATCGCGGTGGCGCCCTGGAACACCTCGATGGCGGCACCCATCGCCGTCTCCAACTGGATCACCTTCGGGGACGAGGCATCCGACGGATCGACGTTCTTCACGTTGTAGATCAGCGGCAGGCCGAGCACCGCACCGCGTCCGCGTAGGGCGTCCCGCAGCTGTTCGAGGTCGATCCACAGATTGTTGGTGTGGAAATAGGGATGCCGGTGCTCGTCGGTGAAATAGTCCATCTCGTCGGCCGCGGTCTGCGCGGTGTCACGCAGGATGAGTTGACCGTCGGCCTTTCGGATCGCCAGGTGGCCGCCCTTGCGGTCGTTCACCGTCCGCGGGCAGATCTCCGCGGCGTAGGGGGCGCCGCTGCTGGCGAACCAGCCAGCCAGTTGGGCGTCCGGGCCGGCACCCAGGTTGTCGCCGTTGGCGATGCTGGCGTACTTCATGCCGGCGGCCAGCAGGGCGTCCAGGACGCCGGAGCCGACCAGAGCGGTGTAGACGTCGCCGTGGCCGGGCGGGCACCACTCCAGCGTCGGGTCGGCGGGCCACTCCACCGGTTCCAGGGTGTCGACGGTGATCTTCGGCTCGGCGTTCTGCAGAAAGTCCAGCGGCAGCCCGGCGACCGGCAAGTCGGGGTACCGCTCGAGGTGGGCCAGAGTGTCCTGCCTGGTCCGGAAGGAATTCATGAACAGCAGCGGCAGCGGAGCGTCGTAGGTCGCGCGGGCCGCCATGATCTGCCGGACGATCAGGTCGAGGAAGGTGAGCCCCTCGCGGACGGGCAACAGGGTCTTCGCCCGGTCCAACCCCATCGACGTGCCGAGGCCCCCGTTGAGCTTGATGATCACGGTGCGCGCGATCGCGTCGCGCGCGGTCTGCTCGTCCACCGCGACGGCACTGAGCTGGGGCGGGTCGGTCAGCGGGCGGATGCTGTCTTCGGCGATCACCCCGGAGACGCCGGCGCTGGCCTGGCGGTAGTAGTGGGAGAACACTTCGACGGCAGGTTCGTTGGCACCGGCGGCGCGCATCTTCGCAACGGCCGCGGCAAGTCCGCTTTCACTCATGAGCGCAAAGTCTAGGGAATTTGCCTTGCCCGATGTGGTGCCCAGCCGTGAGCGGACAAGACGAGAGCGACGCCTATCGAAGGGCCAAAGCCGTCTACCCACCCCCAGGAGACATCAACGAGCTGGCGTCGCTCTCTAAGACGAGCTTAGACGATACGTCAGCCAAATGCACGTCGGATTGGTGATCTTTTCTGGATCGACAACTTTTCAACCATCTCAGCACTCGGAGCCCCCGGCACGGCCGGCCACCGCCACTGTGACCCGACAGCGCACGCTCGGCGCGGTACCCGTATGCTGGCCTCACCCGTCACAGCCGGGCCCCATAGCTCAGGGGATAGAGCAGAGGTTTCCTAAACCTTGTGTCGCAAGTTCGAATCTTGCTGGGGCCGCCACTCGGATCGCACCGGAGCCGCTGGGCATGGAAAGGTCCCTGCCCGGGGGGATGGGACAGGGACCTCGTCCAGTATAGGCAGACTCAAGGAACGATGTCACCCGCGCGGGTGACATCGTTCCCGCGTGTCACGACTCATCCGAACCGGTGGCGGAAGATGCTTGCTCCTTCAACTTCTCGATATCGAGACCTTTGACGGCGTCGACGAGCTGCTCGAACTGCGGGGCGCTCATCGCTCCCGCTTCGCGGTACACCAGGTAACCGCCGCGGAAAGCCATCAACGTCGGGATCGACTGGATGCCGAGACCGCCGGCCAGCGCGCGCTGCTCTTCGGTGTCGATCTTGCCGAACACCACATCGGGGTGCTGCTCGGAGACCTTGTCGAAGACCGGGGCGAACCGCTTGCACGGGCCGCACCATTCGGCCCAGAAGTCGACGATCACGGTGTCGTTCTCTTGGATCGCCTCGGCGAAGGTCTGCTGATCAAGGGCGCGCGTAGCCATGGATGTTTCCTCTCTGAGTTCACCGGTTCCAACACCGGCCACAGGTGGGCTATTCCGCTGCCACGAACAGGTGGTCGGCGACCTGGCCCTCGAACCGGCCGGCCTCACGGCCTTCGGCCTTCAGCGTCAGGGTGTGGCCGTCCATGCTCGCGGTGAGCACGGCCCGCGGAAACACGCCGGCAGCGGCGAACATGCTCAGCAACTGCTGATCGGTCTGCAGGAACTCGCTCAGCCGGCGGACGGTGACCTCTGCCGTCCCGCGATGGGCCAGCACCTCCGACAGCGGCACGGCACCATCCAGGAACGCCTCCGGCGCCGGCGGCGCGCCCAATTCGGCCAGCGCCGGAATCGGGTTGCCGTAGGGCGATTCCACGGGTTCGTGCAGCAGGTGCACCAGCCGGCGCTCCACATCTGTCGAGATGACGTGCTCCCAGCGGCAGGCCTCGTCGTGGGTATGCACCCAGTCCAGGCCAATGACGTCCACCAGCAGCCGCTCGGCCAAACGGTGCCGCCGCATCACCCGTGTGGCCAGCTTCAGCCCGGCCGGGCTGAGCCGCAGCTGCCGGTCGGTGTCGACGGTCAGCAGACCGTCGCGCTCCATCCGGGCGACCGTCTGCGACACCGTCGGACCGCTCTGCTTCAAACGCTCGGCGATCCGCGCCCGCAGGGGTGGGACGCCCTCTTCGCCAAGTTCGTAGATGGTGCGGAGGTACATCTCCGTCGTGTCAATGAGATCGCTCACCGGGCACCTCCGTTTCCGCTGCCAGACTAGGGCATATCGCCATCGGTTGATGAGGGTACCCGAACACTACGCTGCCTTCATGACCGAGGTTCACCACGTCCGCGTCGCACCCGAGCGGCTGGAACGCTGGCTGGCCGGTTTCGCCCAGCGTCACCCCGAACCGCAGGTCACCGTGACCCCGGACGCCGTCGAACTCGTCAGCCCGGACGGCGCCCGCGCCTGGCTGGAGTCGCCGTGGGGGAGGCCGTCCGCCGAGGACCCGCTTGCCGCGCTGGTGGCCGAGGCCTGCCGTCCCCGCCGGGTCGGCGCGCTGCTGGTGCGGCGCAACTCGCACGCGGTCGGCATCTTCGACGGCTCCAAGCTGGTGCGGCACCGGGTCGGACGCCACTACGTCCAGGGCCGGACGAAAGCGGGCGGCTGGTCGCAACAGCGCTACGCCCGGCGGCGCGGAAACCAGGCCGACCAAGCCTTCGACCGGGCCGCGCAGGACGCCTCCGAGCTGCTGCTCCCGGAGGTCGACACGCTGGACGCCGTGCTGCTCGGCGGCGACGCACAGGCCGTCCGGAGCGTGCTCGCTGATCCGGCGCTGGCTGCCCTGCGTTCGCTGCACGAGCGCCAGCGGCGTCCGCTGATTCCGGTAGCCGACCCGAATCTGCAGGTGTTGCGGGACGCCCTGCCGCGCTTCCTGGCGGTGACGATCGGCCTCAACGCCGAGGCCCGCGGGCCGGCGCCGGAATCGCGCTAACGCTTGCGGATCGCGACGATCAGACCGGCCAGCAGAGCGATCGCGGCGGCTCCGCCCAGCGCCAGCCAGGTGCCGTTCTGAACCGGCGTCGGATTGCTGCCGTCGTCGGTCGGCTCGTCAGCGGGATCGACATCGACCTCGGACTGGCTGGACGACGGCGTCGGCGAGGCGTCCGGTGTCGGACTGGCCGGGGTCGGGGAGGTTCTGGCGGTCGGCGTGGCGGTGGTCGCCTGCGGCAACGGCACTGCCGCCTGGCCGGTGGTGGCCGCACTCCACCCGGCTACCAGCACCAGCAGCGTCGCCGCGGCAGCCAGCATCCGACCGACCCATACTCGCCCCGACATCTGACTCCTTCCGCGGACGCCGACGCACAGCCTAGTGCCCGGCCCAAGTGGTGTTCGCACAGCTGATTGCCGGTCAGCTCCACAGGGCGCCGAGCAGGGTCAGCAGCACCAGGACAATCAGCACTCCAGAGACGATCACGCGCCGCGTTCGGGGGTTCACCAGGCCAAATCTATGTCGCCGGCCAGGGGTGACGGGTACCTTGTGGCTATGGGCGAGTTGCGGCTCTACGCGATCGGCGTGGACGAGGTTCGCGACGTGTTCTGCGCCCCGCCCGAACTGGCCGCCGAGTTCCGCCGGATCGTGGCCGAGGAGTTCCCACCGCGGACCCTGCCGAAGCCTCCGGGCATGCTGAGCAAGCTCGGCCCGCTGTTTCGGCGACCGCCGGGCGCCGTGGTGGTCGGGCCGGACACCCCGCTGGAATCCGATGTCGCGAATCTGCTCGCCGGGCGCTTCATCCAACCCGACCGGCAGCCGGTCGCCTGGACGCTGCTGGAGGCCTATCTGGCCGCCACAGCCTGGAGCCGGCATCGCATCGAACTCGACGTGACAAGATTCAACGATCTGGAATTCGACCTGGCCCGTAGTGGGCTCGACCCCCGGTTCGGGCTCGGCAAGCTCGTCAACCGGGAACTCGGCGTCCCGCTGCAGACCTACCCGGGGCTGTCCACCGGCTATACCCCGCACGCTGTCGCGCTGGACGCAGCGGCCGCCTGGCGCAACGTGCTACCGCAGCTCTCGCCGCCCAATCATGCCGTGGCCGAGCCGTATGCGGCCTGGCTGGCCCAGTTCCACCATTACGCGCAAGCAGCCCCGGCGAAGAACCGCCCGATACCCGACCTGATCGTGGTGTACCGGGCCTGAGTTTCAGCCCAGCAGGCCCATGATCGCGCCCTGCGCGAAGTAGATCACGAACAGCGCCGCCACCAAGTACATCAGCGGGTGCACCTCGCGCGCCTTGCCGCGCACCAGCTTGATCACCGGGTAGCTGATGAAACCGGCACCGATGCCGGCGGTGATCGAGTAGGTGAACGGCATCAGCGCGAGGGTGAGGAACGCGGGAATGCCCTCTTCGGGGTCGTCCCAGTCCACATGGGCGACCTGCGACATCATCAGGAAACCGACGAAGAACAACGCTGGCGCCGCCGCCTCGGACGGCACCATCTTGACCAACGGGGCGAGGAACAGGCTGAGCAGGAATGCGGCACCGGTCACCACCGAGGCCAGACCGGTCCGGGCACCCTCGCCGACACCGGCCGCCGACTCGATGTAGGAGGTGTTCGACGACACCGACCCGACACCGCCGACCATCGCGGCGATCGAGTCGACCAGCAGGATCTCCTGTGTCCGCGGCGGGTTGCCGCTCTCGTCCAGCAGGTCGCCCTCGGCGCCGACCGCGACCACGGTGCCCATGGTGTCGAAGAAGTCGGCCAGCAGCAGCGAGAAGACGATCAGCACCAGGCCCACGCCGGCTCCCACGCTGCCGGCCGCGGTGAAACCGCCGAACAGGTCGACGCGTCCGATCAGGCCCAGGTCGGGGGCGCTGAACGCGGTGAACTGGGGCACGTTCAGCATCCAGCCGGCCGGATTGTCGGTGGCGTCATGCGCGCCGACATGGGCCACCGCCTCGACGATCACCGACAGCACCGTGCCGGACAGGATCGCGATCAGCATGGCGCCCTTGACCCGGCGGACGAAGAGCAGCACCAGGATGCCCAGGGTGATCACGAAGATCGCGATCGGCCAGCCCTGCAGCGAGCCGCCGATGCCGAGTTCGACCGGCGTCCCGGACGCCTTGCGCACCACCCCGGCGTCCACCAGGCCGATGAACGCGATGAACAGGCCGATGCCGACCGAGATGCCGGCGCGCAGCGACCGCGGCACCGCCCGGAACACCGCCTGCCGGAAGCCGGTCAGCACCAGGATGGTGATGATCACGCCCTCCCAGACCACCAGGCCCATCGCCTGCGCCCAGGTCATCTGCGGCGCCAGCACATAAGCCAGCACCGCGTTCAGCCCCAGCCCGGTGGCCAGGCCGATCGGGAACCGGCCGTAGACACCCATCAGGATGGTCATCAGGCCCGCCACCAGTGCGGTCGCCGCTGCCACCATCGCGATCGAGGTGGCCATGTTGGCGCCGATGACCTCGCCGGCGGCGTCCAGCTTGGGCAGCCCGCACAGCAACATGCCGTTGACGTCGGCGGCCGTGCCGATGATCAGCGGGTTGAGCGCCAGGATGTAGGCCATCGTGAAGAAGGTGACCAGCCCGCCGCGGACCTCACGGCCGGGTGTGGAGCCCCGCTTGGTGATCTCGAAGAAGGCGTCCAGCCGGGACGGCGTCCGCACCGGCGTCGAGGAGCTGTTGACCATGGCGAAAACCTAGGGTCGTTGCCGAGCCGGCGTTTGCGCGTCTCAGAAGCCTGGTTGGGACGTCCTACAGTTGAACCGTGACCCCCGACCACGATCACCAGCTGCCGACCCTGCAGGCTCCAGTGAAAGCACTGGATCCGCACGGGGTGCAGATCGTCGGCCTCGGCACGGCGCTGTTCGCGATCGGGACGCTGGTCTGCTGGTGGCAGCTGCCCGCGCTGGTCGCCGCCGACAAGGGCTGGTGGCTGTCGACGGCCCTGGTCGGCACCGGTCTCGGCGTGCTCGCCCTGATCGTGCTGCTGATCCTGCGCCACCGCCGGCTGCACTGAGTCGGACGGGTCTCGACCGGCGAGAACGGGTCTCTACCAGCGACGGTCAGCGCTCGCCGCGCGGCGCCCAGTCCTGGTCGGTCGGGCCGGTGTAGATCTGCCGCGGACGGTAGATCCGGCCCTTGGGATCGTCGTTGAGTTCTTTCCAGTTCGCGATCCAGCCCGGCATCCGGCCGATGGCGAACATCACCGTGAACATCTCCGACGGAATGCCGATGGCGCGCAGCAGGATGCCCGAGTAGAAGTCCACGTTCGGGTACAGCTTGCGCTCGATGAAGTAGTCGTCCTCCAGCGCCGCCGCCTCCAGCTCGCGGGCGATGTCGAGCAGCGAGTCGGTCTTGTCCTGCTGGGCCAGCACCTCGTCCACGGACTTCTTCAGAATCCGGCTGCGCGGGTCGAAATTCTTGTAGACCCGGTGCCCGAAGCCCATCAGCTTCACGCCGGCGTCCCGGTTCTTCACCCGTGTGACGAACTCCGACACCGGCATGCCCGAGTCGTAGATCTGCTGCAGCATCTGCACCGCGGCCACGTTCGCGCCACCATGCAGCGGACCCCACAGCGCGCAGACGCCGGCGGCGCAACTGGCGAACAGATTGGCCTTCGAGGACCCGACCATGCGCACCGTCGAGGTCGAGCAGTTCTGTTCGTGGTCGGCGTGCAGCATCAGGAACAGGTTCAGCGCCGCCGCCACCTCGGGGGTCGGCTCATAGTTCCGGTACGGCACTGAGAACATCATGTGCAGAAAGTTCTCGGCATATTTGAGGTCGTAGCGCGGGTACACCAGCGGCTCGCCGACGGACGCCTTGTAGGCGGCCGCGGCGATGGTGCGGACTTTGGACATCAGCACTGCGGCGGCCCGCTCCATGTCGGAGTCGTCGTCGATCTGGATCACGCCGTGGTCGTGGGCGCTGAGGGTGTTGATCATCGCCGACAGGATCGCCATCGGGGGCGCGGTCTGCGGGAAGGCGTGGAAGTGCTTGCGCATCACCTCGTCGATCATCGCCGACTCGCCCAGCAGCGCCGAGAACCGGTCCCGCTCCTCGACGGTGGGCAGCGAGCCGAAGATCACCAGCCAGGCGGTCTCGACGAAGGACGACCGTCCGGCCAGGTTCTCGATCGGGATGCCGCGGTAGCGCAGGATGCCCGCGTCGCCGTCGATGTAGGTGATCGCCGACCGACACGACCCAGTATTGCCGTAGCCGTCGTCCAGAGTGATGTACCCGGTGGTCGCCCGGAGCTTGGAGATGTCGATGGCGCGTTCGCCCTCGGAACCGACCACGGTGTCGAGTTCGTAAACAGTGCCGTCAATTTCGAGCCGGGCAGTTCCGGACATATGCGCTCCTTCGTCTCAGGGTGCCGCTGGGGCACACGATAACGGGTCCCGACCCGGAAGCGTCCACCAGGCGGTCCGCCCAGAGTCAGAAGATGCTGGTGTCGATGCTCATGGTGTCCCAGGCCGGCGGTGGCGGCTGTTCGCTGCGGCCGGGCTCGGCGATGTCGGAGTGCGCGCCGCAGCCGTGATCGCGGCTGACCACGTGACCGTCGCTCGGCGTGTATTCGTTGGCGCAGACGCCGAAGACCCGCCCCAGCGACCCGGACAGGCTGATGAAGTAGGCGCAGGTCTCGCACACCCCGGACGCCTGCGCGGTCATCGGGTTGTCGGGGCCACCGTCGCCGGCCAACCAGCGCTCGGCGGCCTCGTCGCGTCCGAACGGCGACAGCACGCGCTCACGACCCAGCCCCCGCTCGGCGACAACGGCGCGGGTGGCGGCCCAGTCGGCCGGCTCCATGTCGGGCGGCATGTCGGCGGACGTGAAGCCCGGCTCGACCCGCGGATCGTTGTCCGGGGTCGGCATGATCACGCCCGGCGACAGATCGCCGGCGCCGACCCGCTCTGACCAGGGCACCCAGGCCGGGGCCAGCAGCGCGTCCGTCGCCGGCATCAGCGTCACCTCGTTGACGGTGACCGCCCTGGCACGCGAGGCACGCGCCACGGTGACCTGCCAATTCCACCCCGGGTAGCCCGGATGCGGGCACTCGAACAGGTGGGTCACCACACGGGTGTCCTCGACGAACATTCCGCAGTGGGCACCGACACCCATCGCCCCGGCGCGGTTGACCGCCGCCGTCCTGGCCAGGTCGACCGCCTCGGCACAGGCGCGGTCAAGCGTCAGGAACGCCGCCATTCTCAGAGTTCCAACTCGTCGGCGACGGCGCGCAACACCGAGGCCACCTTGCTGGCCACCTTCGGATCGGGGTGGCGGCCGCGGCGGTAGCCGTTGCCGATGCCGTCCAGCATCTTGATCAGGTCTTCGACAATCACCGCCATGGCGTCCGGCGACTTGCGCGACGCCTTGGACAGCGACGGCGGCGCCTCGAGCAGGTGCACGCTGAGCGCCTGCTCGCCGCGCTTGCCGTCGACGATGCCGAACTCGACCTTCTGGCCGCGCTTCAGGCTGGTCGTGCCGGCCGGTAACGCCGACGCGCGGACGTACACGTCGTCGCCGCCGGTGTCCTTGGAGAGGAAGCCGAAACCCTTCTCCGCGTCGTAGTACCGAACCCTGCCTGTGGGCATGACCTTCTCCTGTTCCAACCGAATGCGGACACGCCACTAGGGCGGCGTTTCGGACCGCGTCGTCAGCCTATCGAACGGGTCCCCCGCCCGGCACCCGAACCGGGTCCGATGACTATCATGAGCCGCATGGCGAACTGGACGGACGGGCCCGAATACGCCCCACTGGACCGTCCGGCCGCCTTCCAGACACCCGCGGTGGCACCCTTGGAGACTCCGCCCGCGGTGCCCAACCCCGCCGCCGGCGCGCCGCTCGTGCCGCCCGCCTGGCAGCCGCCGCAGGCGTCCGTCGCCCCGTTGGAGACCTTGGTGCCCGCGACCAGCCTGCCGCCGCGTGACCCGCGGACCGAGTTCACCACGATCAGTTCGGCGGTGACCGCGGCGTCCGGGTGGGGCTCGGCGCGGACCGTCGGCGGGGCGACCCCGCCGGTCTGGACGCCGGACCAGCCGCTCGGCAATCCCGTGACACCCGAGGTCCCGGCGGCCACGGCGCCGCCGACGCCCAACTTCCCGCCGCCGCAGCAGCCGGCGCCGTCCTTCCCGCAGCCGGGGACGCCGGACTGGTTCGCCCCGCCGCCGCAGGCCCGCTGGCAGCCGCCGAACCGGACCGTCTCGATCGGCCAGCTGTGGCAGAGCACCACGCCCGGCGTCCTGATCTCGCTGCTGATCGGTGCCCTGGTCAGCCCGCTGTCGGTGGCGATGATCGCGCTGTCGGGGGCGCTGGCCGCACGGGTGCGCTACCGGACGGCGCAGGTGCGCCGCAGCTACCTGATCGCTTGGGGCGTCCTGCTGGTCACGGTGGCGTTCAGCCTGTTCGGCTCCGACTTCGACCTCGGCTACGCCTGGGACGTGCTGGCCGGCTGGGCACAGATGGCCTGCTGGGCGCTGGTGATCGTCGTCCCGCTCCAGGTGGGTGCCGGCGTCCGCGCCAACGAGCCGCCGACGCGGCGGTACTGAGCGGGCCGCGATGGATTCTTCCTCGGGGCTGGGCCGGCCAGGCCCCGGACAGCCCGAATTCGACCGGCCGGCCGACGGCCCGTGGTCGGTCAACCCGCCGCCCACGCCAGTCTCCCCTCCTCCCGACCCCACGCAGTGGGCCTCGCCCGCTGTGCCCGTTGCACCCCCTGCACCTACGGGGCCGCCTCCGCCGTCTCGACGTACCGGACCGGGCCGCCGGAGCGTCCGGGCCATGCTGGTCGTCGGGACGCTGGTGATCGCCGTCGCGCTCGGCCTGCTCGCTTGGCTGGTGCTGCCGCCCACCCCGGTCGCGCCGTCGGCGTCCTCGGTGCAGCCGAGCGTCCCTCCCGCGCCGGCGCCGGCCAGCCCGCCGCCGAGCGTGGTGCGCACACCGGACAGCCCGGGGCCGACCGTCAGCGCCCCGGTGACCGGGGGCACCATCGGGCAGCAGATCCGCTTCCGCGCCCAGGGTGGGGACGCCGAGGTCACCGTGACCGGGGCCAGCTGGGTCGACAACGGCGTCCTGGAACCGGACGAGGGCCTCGCCTACCTGGTCGTCGACGTCCGGTTCGAAGGCGTCTCCGGCGCTGTCACCACCGGTCCGTTCTTCACCGCGGTGCGCGAACCCGGCGGCACTGGGCACCTGATGACGGTCGGCGCCCAGCTCGACCGCCAGCTGGCGATGCGCATCGTCCGGGCCGGCGACGAGAACACCGGCCAGGTCGCCTTCGAGGTGGCCCGCGGACCGGTCACCTTCGAGGTGCTCGACGAGCTGCTCGAACCCATTGCGACCGTGGAGATACCAGGCTGATGACGCAACCGTTCCGTTCCCGCACCTTTGTCAGCGTCGCTCCCGAGGCGCGACCGGTGCGCAGCCGCCGCGCCGTCCGGGTGATCGTCACCGACGGCTCGCGGGTGCTGCTGCTGCGCGACAGCGATCCGGGCGTGCCCGGACTGCACTGGTGGATCACTCCCGGCGGCGGGGTCGATCCGGGTGAGGGACCCTTGCAGACCGCGGTGCGCGAGCTGGCCGAGGAGACCGGGCTGCGGGTCGATCCGGACGCCCTGCGCGGCCCGCTGATGCGGCGTTTCGTCATTCATGGCTACAGCGACCAGGTGCTCGGCCAGTCCGAGCTGTTCTATCTGCTGCGGGTGGACGAGCCGTTCGAGGTCGACACCTCGGGTTTCACCGACGACGAGAAGGTGACCATCGCGGCCTGGGACTGGCTGCCCGTGGACGCCCTGGCCGAGCTGCCCGAACAGGTCTGGCCGGTCACCCTCGGCGAGCTGGTGGCCCTCGACCGGCGGCCGGAACGCTGGCCGGTGGACCACGGAATGGTCGAGGAGTCCACGGTGGATGCGGGGGAACTCGGCCGGCAGGTCGCGCTAGCCTGGGCCGGCTCGCCGGCGGACTGGGCGGGCCTGCCCGACCCGGAAAGATGATGTCGACGACACCCGCTCCGGCCGAACCGGCCGACCACCGCTTCCTGGAGCGGTTCCTGTGGCTCTCCCTGGCCACCGCCGTCGCGACCGTGGTACTGAAGGCGATCGCGGCCGTGCTCACCAACTCGGTCGGCCTGTGGTCGGACGCCCTGGAATCGACGGTCAACCTGCTGGCGGCCGGCGTCGCGCTGTGGGCCATGCGGCTCTCTGCGAAACCCGCTGACCACAACCACGATTTCGGCCATGGCAAGGCCGAATACCTGTCGGCAGCGGTCGAGGGAACCCTGATCGTGGTGGCCGCGGTGGCGATCATCACGGGCGCCGTGAACCGGTTCATCCACCCGGTGCCGCTGGAGAGCATCGGCATCGGCGCCCTGCTGGCCGCGCTGGCGTCCGTGGGCAACCTGGTCACCGGTCTGATCCTGATCCGGGCCGGACGCCGGCACCGTTCGATCACGCTGGAGGCGGACGGCAAGCACCTGATGACCGACGTCTGGACGTCGGTCGGCGTCCTGGCCGGGATCGCCGTGGTCGGCCTGACCCATCTGATCTGGCTCGATCCGCTGATCGCGCTAGCGGTCGGCGTGAACATCGTGTTCACCGGAGTCGGGCTGATCCGGCGTTCGGTCGTGGGGCTGCTGGACGCCACCCTGCCACCCGAGGAGGTCGCCATCATTCAGCAGGCGCTGGTGCCGCTGACCGACGATCCGCGGGTGCATCTGACCGATCTGCGCACCCGCGAGTCGGGCCGGCAGCGCTTCGTCCAGGCCACCCTCACGGTGCCTGGGGAATGGACGGTGAGCCGCAGCCACGACCTGGCCGATCGAGTCGAGGAGGAGGTCGGCCGGGCGCTGCCCGGCACCGTCACCTTCGTCCACGTCGAGCCTACCGACTGAGCGGATTCTCCGGGTCAGCCGAGGGCGTGCCGGATCTCGGTGTCGATCAACCGACGCCAGGAATGCACCAGATCGGCGTCCACGTAGGCCTTGAGCGAGCCCTGCGGACGCGCCGGCGTGCCGATGTGGAAGGCGCGCACCCCGGCACGGGCCAGCCAGGGCACATGGTCGGGATGCAGCCCGCCCCCGGCCATGATCACCCCGGCCTGCCACGGATTGGCACTGGCTCGCTGCAGCAGCTCGTCCAGGCCGTGCTCGAGCCCACGTGAGGAACCGGCGGTGAGCACCTGGTCGAGCCGCGGCAGCCGGTGCAGCAGCGCCCAGCCGCGGTCGGGGTAAAGGCACCAGTCGATGGCCCGGTGGAAGGTCCACGGCCAGTCTCCGTCGGCGACCAACTCGCCGACGACCTGGGCGTCCACCTCGCCCATGCCGTTGAGGTAGCCGAGCACCATGCCGTCGGCGCCGGCGTCCGCGTAGCTGGCCATCAGGCCCTTCAGCCGGACGGCCTCGGCGCCGTCCGTGCCGAAACCGGGCCGCAGCCGCACCATCACCCGCAGCTGGATGGAGGTGGCGGCCCGCACCTTCTCGACCAGGGCAGGCTCGGGCGACAGTCCGCCCTCGTCCAGGGTTCCGCACAACTCGATCCGGTCGGCGCCGCCCGCTTCCGCGCGCTTGGCGTCCGCCGCATGGAGCGCGATCACTTCGAGCAGCCCGCTCATGGCCCCCATCATGGACGGCGGCGGCCCGGCTGGGTACGCCGGACACGCAGGCCGGCGACGGGTTTCACCAAGTGAATCCGGCGGTCTTCTCCAGCAGGACCAGTTCGACGCCGTCCGATTCCGCTAGCGGGCGCTCGATGTAGAGCGCATGGGCGCGGTCTGCGACGTTGGCCGCCACCCACGCCAAGGCGTCCGGCAGGTGCCCTCCGGTCAGGCGATATGAGGCCACGGTGTAGTTCTTCGTGAAGATGGCGCGGAAGACCGGCTGGTCATCCTCGACCATGGCGTCCCGCTCGTCGACCAGTTCGGCGATCATCACTCGGCCCCTCTCACTGCTGCCGGCAAGTATGCCGTGGAGTCGACGCCGCCGCGCGGCATCGTCAAGGCGGCCAGCAGAGTCCCGAGCGCGGCGATCGCAACCGCGACGAACACCCAGGTGCCGGCGGAGACTATGGTCGCGTAGTCCTGCTCACTGCGTCCGGCGGCGATCACGTTGGTGGCGATGGCGCCGAAGATCGCCACTCCGACCGCGCTGCCGGCCGACCGGGCGAACACGTTGATGCCGGTCACCACGCCGCGTTCGCTCCAGTCCACGGACGCCTGCGCGGCGACCAGCGACGGGGCCGCGATCCAGCCCAGTCCGAAGCCGGTGACGAACGAGACCGCGCCCACCGTCCACGGGTTCGGCCACGGGCCGCTGATCGCCAGGCCGATCGTCCCGACCAGGGCGATCGAGCAGCCGCGGAGCACCGTGGTCCGGTACCCGTGGGCCAGATAGAGCCGGCCGGCGATGGACGCCGACAGCGGCCAGCCCAGGGTGAGCGCGGCGACCGCGGCGCCGGAGATCAGCGGGACGGCGCCGAGGGCGTTCTCCAGGTAGGTCGGGACGAAGCTGGTGATGCCGATCAGCAGCGCACCGACGCCCAGCGACAGGGCGGTGGTGGTGAGGATCAGCGGACGCCGCAGAATCGCCAGATCGAGCACCGGTTCGGCGGCCCGGCGCTCGACGAATCCGAAGCCGACCAGCGCGGCCACCCCGATGCCGAAGCTGATCAGGCTGGGCAGCGACAACCAGGCCCAGACGTTGCCGCCCTCCAGCAGGGCCAGGATGAACGCGGTCAGCCCGACCGTGAGCAGGGCGGCCCCGGCGTAGTCGATGCGGTGCCGGCGAGGCTCCACCCGCTCCTGGTAGAAGCGGATCAGCGCCCAGCCGGCGACCAGGCAGAGCGGAATGTTGACGCCGAAGATCCACCGCCACGAGACGAACTGGGAGAAGACGCCGCCGAGCGCCGGCCCGACCACCGAGGCGATCGCCCAGACGCTGGCGATGTAGCCCTGGACGACGGCCCGCTCGGCGACACTGTAGAGGTCGCCGACGATGGTCATCGCCATCGGTGCGCTGGCGCCCGCACCCAGGCCCTGGATCACCCGGAAGACGATCAGCGAGGTCATATTCCAGGCCAGCACGGCGAGCACCGAGCCGAGCAGGAACAGTCCGACGCCGACCAGGATGATCGGTTTGCGTCCCACCGTGTCGGCCAGCTTGGAGTAGATCGGCACCGACACCGCCTGCGCCAGCAGGTAGACCGAGAACAGCCACGGGAACTGCTCGAATTCGCCCAGATCCTTCACCACCGACGGCACCGCCGTGGCCAGGATCGTCGAATCGATCGCGATCAACCCGGTGGTCAGCATCAGGGCCAGCAGCACCCGTCCGCGATCGGACCGGAACCCGACGCTGCCCCGTGTCGCCGCGGCACTCCCCGTTTCACTCACCCCTGTTCCAGCCCGATCCACCCCGCCGATATTCCCCAGTGGGCGGCCTCACCCGCCAACCCCCTCCCTAACTACTTCTGCCCTGCCACATGTGGGAGGGCAGAAGTAGTTAGGGAGGGGGTTGGCGGACGGGCGGGCCGGGGACGCCGAAGGGGCCGGACGCCGAAGCGTCCGACCCCCTTGGTTGCCAGTGCGGCGGGTGGCTCAGAAGTCCATGCCACCCATGCCGCCGTCGCCGCCGGCCGGCATGGCCGGAGCCTTCTCCGGCTTGTCGGCGATGACCGCTTCGGTGGTCAGGAACAGCGCCGCGATGGACGCCGCGTTCTGCAGCGCGGAACGGGTCACCTTGGCCGGGTCGATGATGCCGTTGGCCAGCATGTCGACGTACTCGCCGGTGGCCGCGTTCAGGCCCTGGCCGGACGGCAGGCCGGCGACCTTCTCGACCACGACGCCGCCCTCGAGGCCGGCGTTGCCGGCGATCTGCCGCAGCGGAGCGGAGCAGGCGCCGAGCACGATCTGCGCACCGACGGCCTCGTCACCAGACAGCTCGCTCAGCTCGACCTTCTTGGCGGCCTGCAGCAGGGCCACGCCGCCACCGGCGACGATGCCCTCCTCGACGGCCGCCTTGGCGTTGCGGACGGCGTCCTCGATGCGGTGCTTGCGCTCCTTCAGCTCGACCTCGGTGGCCGCGCCGACCTTGATCACGGCGACGCCGCCGGCCAGCTTGGCCAGCCGCTCCTGCAGCTTCTCGCGGTCGTAGTCGGAGTCGCTGTTCTCGATCTCCTTGCGGATCTGGTTGACCCGGCCGGCGATCTGCTCGGAGTCGCCGGCGCCTTCGATGATGGTGGTCTCGTCCTTGGTGACCAGCACGGACCGGGCCCGGCCCAGCAGCTCCAGGGTGACGGCGTCCAGCTTCAGGCCGACCTCTTCGGAGATCACCTGGCCACCGGTCAGGATGGCGATGTCGGTCAGCATGGCCTTGCGGCGGTCGCCGAAGCCGGGAGCCTTGACGGCGACCGACTTGAAGGTGCCGCGGATCTTGTTGACGATCAGGCCGGCCAGGGCCTCGCCGTCGACGTCCTCGGCGATGACCAGCAGCGGCTTGCCCGACTGCATGACCTTCTCCAGCACCGGCAGCAGGTCCTTCAGCGAGGACACCTTGCTGTTCGCGATCAGCACGTAGGGGTCGTCCAGGACGGCCTCCATGCGCTCGGGATCGGTGACGAAGTAGGGCGAGATGTAGCCCTTGTCGAACCGCATGCCCTCGGTCAGCTCCAGGTCGAGGCCGAAGGTGTTCGACTCCTCGACGGTGATGACGCCCTCTTTGCCGACCTTGTCCATCGCCTCGGCGATGATCTCGCCGACGGAGGTGTCGGCGGCGGAGATGGACGCGGTGGCCGCGATCTGCTCCTTGGTCTCGATGTCGGTGGCCTGCGCGGCCAGCTGCTCGACGATGGCGGCGACAGCCTTCTCGATGCCCTTCTTCAGGCTCATCGGGTTGGCGCCGGCGGTCACGTTGCGCAGACCCTCGCGGACCATGGCCTGAGCCAGCACGGTCGCGGTGGTGGTGCCGTCACCGGCGACGTCGTCGGTCTTCTTGGCGACCTCCTTGACCAGCTCGGCGCCGATCTTCTCGTAGGGGTCCTCCAGTTCGATCTCCTTGGCGATGGAGACGCCGTCATTGGTGATCGTGGGGGCGCCCCACTTCTTCTCCAGGACGACGTTGCGACCCTTGGGGCCCAGCGTCACCTTCACCGCGTCGGCGAGGATGTTCATGCCCCGCTCGAGGCCACGGCGCGCCTCAACGTTGAATTCGATCAGTTTTGCCATGGGTGCAGGCAATCCTTCTGCATCGGTGGGGCGCTCGGCCCCACGGTTAGTCAGGGTGGTCGGTCAGCGTCGATGCCCGCGACGGACGGCCCGGAGGGGCCTCACCGATCTGACCTGGGTGGCACTCTCACGGGGAGAGTGCTAACACATGTTTAGCACTCGAGGGTGCCGAGTGCAAAGAAGCCGGGTGGATCTGGCCACCTCAGGCGGCCGTGCCGCGACCAGACGTCAGGGATCGGACGGGACGGAGAGGACGGCAGTCGGCAATGCCGGGCGCGCACCTGTGACCGCGGTAGGCGCAGACCGGCGATCGGCACTCAGACGCGGTGGGTTGGTACTCAGACCTTGACGGTGTACCCCAGCCGCTTCGCCGAGCGCTCCCGCTGGCGGGTGGCACGCTGCCGGCGCAGCCGCTTGACCAGCAGCGGGTCGTGGGCCAACGCCTCTTCGGTATCGATCAGGTCGTTGAGCAGCTGGTAGTAGCGCGGGGCCGAGAGGTCGAACCGTGCGCGGATCTCGGCCTCTTTGGTGCCGTGGAACGACCACCACCGCTTCTCGAAGTCGAGAATGGCGGCCGACCGCTCACTGAGCGGTCCCACCGGCCGGGCGACGAGTTCGGACATGAGCCGATTCTAGGTCGAAATCACACCTGTGTCATTCGTCGCCCGTGACCCTGTCACTCCCACGGGTTACCCGGACGCAACGGGCCGCGGAAGGCGGTCGGCTAAAGTGAGGCTGCTCCGGCCGCCACGACGGCGTCCCTGCCAGGCCATCCCGAAGGACGAAAGATGCAGCCACTCAGCGGCACCGTGCAGCGGTACGCATGGGGCACCCACGACGCCATTCCAGCGATTCTCGGACGCCCGTCCGATGGCTCGCCGATCGCCGAATACTGGCTTGGCGCGCACACCTCGTCCCCCTCGCTGCTGGAGGGCGGCACCCTGGTCGAGCACATTGCGTCCGGCCCGCGGGTGCTCGGCAAACGCAGCCGTGAGGCGTTCGGCGAGCAGCTGCCCTACCTGATGAAGCTGCTGTCGGCGCGGCACGCGCTGTCGATTCAGGCGCATCCCTCTCGCGACCAGGCCATCGACGGCTTCGCCCGCGAATCCCGTGCCGGCATCCCGCTGGACTCGCCGGAACGCACCTACAAGGACAGCTGGCCCAAGCCCGAGATCCTGATCGCGCTGGAGGATTTCCACAGCCTGGCCGGCTTCCGCGATCCGCATCAGACCGCCGAACTGTTCGCCGGTCTCGGGGTGGCCGATCAGCTGGAGTCGGTGATCGGACCGCTCACCGAGCGCAAGGGCCCGGCGGCGATGGCCGAGGTCTTCCTCGACGTGCTCAGCCTCGACGACGCCCGCCACCATCTGGTGAACGAGACCGTGGCGGCAGCCATGCACCACCGCGACGACGACGGCGAACTCGGCGAGTTCGCCCGGACCGCCCTGGAACTGGACGCCGTCTTCCCGGCCGACCCGGGCATTCTCGCCGCGCTGCTGATGAACCGGCTGCTGCTCCGTCCGGGGCAGGGGCTGTTCGTCCCGCCCGGCATGATGCACGCCCACCTGCGCGGCACCGGCGTCGAGATCATGGCGAACTCCGACAACGTGATCCGCGGCGGGCTGACCACCAAGCACATCGACGTCTCCGAGCTGGTCGCGGTGGTCGACTTCAACCCGTGGCTGCCCGAGGTGCTGGAACCCCGGCGCACCCGCCGCGGCGTCTTCAAGTACCAGACGCCGTGCAGCGAGTTCGAGGCCTGGCGGATGTCGATCGACGACAGCACCGCGGCGGTCCGGGTGCCCGGACGCGGCTCGGCCCGCATTCTGCTGGTCACCAAGGGGCACTGCGTGCTGCACGACGGCGAGTCCCGGCTCGACCTGCCGAGCGGCCGGGCGGCGTTCCTGTCGGCCGAGGAGCGCGACGTGTTCGCCACTGGCACCGCCGAGCTGTACGGGACGTCGTCCGGCATCCGCTGAGCCCCGACACCCGTCATCCCGGACTCGATCCGAGACCCCCTCGCGCTCCGGAGATCCCGGCGTCCGCCGGGATGACGAAGGTGGGTGACGGAGGCGGGATGACGGAGAACCCTGGCGACGGGTACGGCACAATGGTGCCCGGCCGGCCGTCGGCGTCCGGTCGATGCCTCCGTAGCTCAGTTGGCAGAGCTCCCGCCTTGTAAGCGGATGGTCGCGGGTTCGAATCCTGTCGGAGGCTCGTGTTTCCCCGCAGCCAGTGGGCCGAGATCGTCGCCCGCGACCCCGGTCATTCCCAGCGCTACATCGACCGGTTCGCGATGCTCGCCGCCCAGGGTCAGGATCTGGTCGGCGAGGCCCGGTTGATCGACGCCATGGTCGGACGCGGCGCCACCATTCTGGACGCCGGCTGCGGCGCCGGCCGGCACAGCGGCTACCTGCATCGGGCCGGGCACCGGGTGGTCGGCGTCGACCTCGACCCGGCGCTGATCGCGGAGGCCGAGCGGGCCGAGCCCGGACCGACCTATGTGGTCGGCGACCTCACCTCCTACCAGCTGCCGAGCGATGCTCTGCAACGTTTCGACGCGATTCTGTGCGCCGGGAACGTGCTCGGCTTTCTGCACCCCGAGGCAAGACGTCCGGTGCTGGCCGGTTTCGCCGACCGGCTCGCCGACGGCGGCCGTGCCGTGGTCGGTTTCGGCGCGGGCCGCGGCTACCTGTTCGACGACTTCTTCGCGGACGTCGAGGCGTCCGGCCTGGGCCGCGAGCAGACCTTCGCGACCTGGGATCTGCGTCCGTTCACGCCCGAGGCGGGCTTCGTGGTCGCGGTGCTCGGCCGCGGCTGACCATTCGTCCGAGCAGACAGACGATTTCCGCGGTCCAGGTGGCGGGCTTGCGGTGTGTCGCAGGGTGGCCGGGTGACTGACCCGCCGATGTCGGGGCCGGACGTCTCGCCGGGGCCTGTCGGCCGGACTCGCGTCACGTAGGGTCCACAGAGAACGGAACTCCACGACCCCGACCAGGAGCCCAGCCATGACCAGCACCCCCGACCAGCACCCGAGCCCGACAGGCGAAGGCAGCCCCGCGTCCGCACTGCCGCAGGCCCAGCCGATGCCGATGATGGCGCCGGCACCCGTCTTCGTCCCCCAGCCGCCCCGCGAGCGCTCCTTCCGGCGCGGCTTCGGCCTCGGTGCCGGGGCCAGCCTGGGTGCCGGTGGGGTGCTGCTGATCCTCGGCATCGTCGGGTCGCTGATCACCGCGCTGATCTACGGCAGCGTCCTGGCCTCGGTCGCCAGCAACGCCAACGGACCGCGCATCTCCGGCCTGGAGACCATCTGGGGATCGCCGACCGCGACCACCGCCCAGACCGTCCTGGCCATCCCGGTCGAAGGCGCCATCGAGGGCGACAGCGGCGACGGGCTGACGCTGACCTCCTCCACCTACGGCTACGAGTTGGCCCGCACCCTGGACGAGCTGAAAGCGGCCGACGCGGCCGGTCTGGTGCTGCTGATGAACACCCCTGGCGGCAGCGTCAACGGCGCGCGAGCGATCGCGGACGCCGTGGAGCGGTACCAGAGCCGCACCGGCAAGAAGGTGGTCGCCTACGTCCGCGGGCTGTCGGCATCCGGCGGCATGTACGCGATGGCCGGCGCCGACAAGATCATCGCCGACTACGGCTCGCTGGTCGGCAGCATCGGCATCATCATGGGCCCGTTCTCCCGCTACAAGGACGTGGTCTCCACCTCAGGCACGATTCTCGAATCGGGCGTCACCACGACCGGCGGCATCACCGAGGAGTACCTCACCCAGGGCACCGGCAAGGACTTCGGCGACCCGTTCCGGGACATGACCGCGCAGGAGCGCAAAGTGCTGATGGACGGCCTCGCCAACGAGTACGACGGCTTCGTCGACTGGGTCTCCACGCACCGCGGCATTCCGGCGTCCACCATCAAGGACGACCTGGGCGCCTTCATCTACGACGGCAAGACGGCGATCGCGAAGAAGCTGATCGATGCCCAGATGGGCCCAGACGAGGCATTCCGCGACGCGGTGCAGCTGATGGGCCTGGACGCCGCGACCGCGCGGGTGGCGAGGCGGACGGCACCCTCGGCCCTGGAGCAGCTGCTCGGTGCCTCGTCCCGGATCTACGGCTACCAGGCGGCGGCCCCGTCCGGCACCAAGGCGACCAGCGCGATGTGCACCGGCGCCCCGCGGCCGCTGGCCTGGCACGGTCCGATGTCGACGATCTGCGGCTAAAAGTTCCGCTGGTCGCGGCCCACGCCGGTCACCGATCACAGGTCACCGATCGCGCGATCGGTGACGAGTTTCACCTTGTGTGACTGCTTTCGTGAAATAGCCCGAAAGCAGTCACACAACCCGAAAGCAGTCACCGATGCTGAGATCGGCGACCGCTCACCACGGAAAGTCAACCGCGGCAGCGGGTGACTTCGTAGAGCGCGATGCTGGCCGCCACGGACGCGTTCAGCGATTCCACCTCGGAGTTGATCGGGATGGAGACCAACACGTCGCAGTTCTCGCGCACCAGCCGGGCCAGCCCGTCGCCTTCGGAGCCGACCACCAGGAGCACCGGGCCGTCGACGCCGGGGATGCCGGCGACGTCCAGGTCGGCCTCGCCGGCGAGTCCGGCGACCACGAAGCCGGCGTCGGCGTACTGCCGCAGCGTCCGGTTCAGGTTGGTGGCGCGGGCCACCGGGACGCGGGCCGCAGCTCCGGCGGACGTCTTCCAGGCCGCGGCGGTGACTTGCGCAGAGCGCCGTTCGGGGATGATCACGCCGGCCGCGCCGAAGGCGGCCGCCGACCGGATGATGGCGCCGAGGTTGCGCGGGTCGGTGATCGAATCGCAGGCCACCACCAGGGCTGGCTCGGCAGCGTCCAGGGCCTCGGCGAGCAGGTCGTCCGGATGCAGGTATTCGTATGGCGGCAGCTGCAGCGCGACGCCCTGGTGCGCGGCACCGTGGGTGAGCCGGTCGAGTTCGGCACGGGTCGCCTGCAGCAGCGCGATGCCATGGTCGGCGGCGTAGCGCAGGATCTCCCGCAGCCGGTCATCACGCTCCACGCCGTCGGCGACGTAGGCGCGTCGCACCGGCAGCCCGGCCTGCAGCGCCTCCAGCACTGGGTTGCGGCCGATCACCCAGTCGTCGCCGGAGCGCTTCACCTCGGTGCGCGGGCGTCCGCCGGATCGGGCTTGACCGGCGTGCCCCTGGCCAGGCTGGGTTTTGCCCGGCTCGTTCGGGCCACGCCTGCGATAGGCCTTGTGGTACGGGCGATCCTCGGCCTTCGGGGTAGGACCTTTGCCTTCCAGGCCGCGCCGGACGCGGCCACCGGAGCCGGCGGTGTTGCCGCTGCCGACGCCCTTGCCGCGCTTGCGGACGGCACCCTTGCGGGACGAATTTCCGGGCATCAGTTCTCCAAGCTCCAGCGCGGGCCGGCGGGGGTGTCCTCCACCTTGAGGCCCAGGTTCTTCAGGGTGTCGCGGACCGCGTCGGCGGCGGGCCAGTCTTTCCGGGCCCGCGCCTGGGCGCGCTGCTCCAGCAGGGCACCGACCAGGCCGTCCACCACGGGTTTCAGGTCGTCGCCGGCGGAGGCGTCCGCCCATTCGGGAGCCGCCGGGTCGAGGCCGAAGACGCCGAGCATCAGCAGCACCGAGATGCGTGCCCGAATCGCAGTCTCGTGATCGCCGGCGTCCAACGCCACGTTGCCGTCCTTCACGGCCCGGAACAGCACCGCCATCGCGGTCGGGGTGGCCAGGTCGTCGTCCATCGCAGCGGAGAACTCGGCCGGAATCGCCTCCGCCGGCGAGTAGGCGACCCAGCCGGCATTCAAGCCTGCGGCCCGTTCCAGGAAGCTGTCGATCCGGGCCAGCTGAGCGGCCGCCTCCGCCAGCGATGCGTCGCTGAGCTCGATCGCCGAGCGGTAGTGCGGGCCGGCCAGCCAGAGCCGGACGGCCCGGCCGCCGTACTTCGCCACGGCCGCGGCGACATCGGCGGTATTGCCCAGCGACTTGGACATCTTCTCGCCGGCCATGGTGACCCAGGCGTTGTGCATCCAGTACCGGGCGAACCCGCGTCCGGCCGCCCGGGACTGGGCCAGCTCGTTCTCGTGGTGCGGGAAGCGCAGGTCGAGCCCGCCGCCGTGGATGTCGAAGGTCTCGCCCAGGTACTTGCCGGCCATAGCCGAGCACTCGATGTGCCAGCCGGGACGCCCCCGTCCCCACGGGCTGGGCCAGGACGCCGTCACCGGCTCCCCCGGCTTATAGCCCTTCCACAAGGCGAAATCACGCGGATCGCGCTTGCCGCGCGGATCGGCGTCCTCGGCCGGTGCCATATCGGCCACCCGCTGCCCGGTCAGCGCCCCGTACTCGGCCCAGGACCGCACGTCGAAGTAGACGTCGCCCGACTCGTCGGCCGCCGCATAGGCGTGACCGCGCTCGATCAGCGCCTCGATCAGTTCGATCATCTCGGGGATGTGCCCGGTGGCCCGCGGTTCGTAGGTCGGGGCCTGGACGCCGAGCGCCTCGAAAGCCACCCGGAACGCCGACTCGAACAGGTAGGCGTGCGCCCACCAGGGACGTCCCGCCTCGGCCGACTTCACCAGGATCTTGTCATCGATGTCGGTGACGTTCACCACCAGCCGCACCTGGTGACCGGTGAACTCCAGCCAGCGCCGCAGCACGTCGAAGTTGACCCTGCTGCGCATATGTCCCAGATGCGGGGCGGACTGCACGGTGGGCCCACACAGGTAGATCGACACCTGCCCTGGCTCCAGCGGCTGGAACTCGACGATCTCGCGGCGCGCGCTGTCGTACAGGTGCAAAGTCACCGGCCGATTCTATCGGGGTCTGCCGCCGGCCCAGTCTCGATCCGCTCAGTCCAGGGCGAGGCGCCGCCGGAGTTCGAAGATGTCGAGCAGACCGGTCGGCTCCGGATCCTCCTCAGCCGCGGCCTCCCACGGATCCTCCGGCATCTCGCCCTCGTCGTCGACGAACCCCTGCGAGGGGTCGTACGGATTCGCCAGCTGCCGCGTCCCCTCGGCCAGCGGACGGCTGTCCATGGCCTCATCGGGCAGGCCTTCGAGGACGTCGCGGATGTAGCCCCAGGCGGCGTCCAGCAGCGGGACGTCGCGATGCTCGCGCTGCGAGGCATACCAGCGGTAGTCGAGCACCTCGTGGAAGATCTGGGCGGCGTCACGCTTGCCGCGTAGGTGCGGCGGGACGGCCTGGGTGACCGGCTCGAACGACTGGGTCAGCCATTGGTGCGCCACCAGCGCCTCATCGACATGCTGCTGGTTGGTGCGGAACCGGAAGGTGTCCAGGTCGTTGAGCAGTCGCCGGGCCTGGTTCTCTTCGACGTCCAGACCGGTGAGCCGGAGCAGTCGCCGAGTGTGGTGACCGGCATCCACCACCTTGGGCTGAATAGTGACACGGGAGCCGTCCGGCGAGGTGATGATGTCGAGTTCGGCGACGTCGAAGCCGAGCGCGTTGAGCCGGCGCACCCGGCTCTCGATCCGGTCGAGCTCGGTGCCCGGGAACTCCTCCACCCCGGTCAGCTCAGCCCACAGCTCGCGATACCGGGCGGTGATCGTCTCGACCAGCTCGATCGGGTCGAGCGACTCGTCGAGCAGTTGGCCGGCCTCCAGATCGCTGAACTCGCCGAACAGGTTGACGGTGGCGATCTGCAGGTCGTGCTCGCGCTGGCCGTCGCTGAGGGTGTCGTGCAATTCGGCGGTCTCGGCGTCCACCAGGTAGGCGGCGAACTCACCGGCATCGCGCCGGAACAGGATGTTCGACAGCGAAACGTCGAGCCAGAGGAAGCCGATCAGGTGCAGCCTGGCCAGCAGCACAACCATGGCGTCGAGCAGCCGGCTCACCGTCTCGGGCCGGACGCCTTGTGAGAACAGCGACCGGTACGGCAGCGAGAAATCGAGGTGCCGGGTGATCAGCACCGGCATCAGCGGCTCGCCGGCGGCGTCGCGGCGTCCGGTGATCACGGCGAGCGGCTCGACCGACGGGGTGTTCTCGCGGGTGAGTTCCTGCAGCATCCGGTATTCGTGGACGGCGGCGGCCTCGATCACCTCTTTGGCCGCGTACACGTTGTTGCCGACCTTGATGAACCGGACGACATGGCGCGAGATGCCCCGTGGCAGGGCGACCAGATGGTCGGTCGGCCAATCGGCCAAAGGGGTGTCCCAGGGCAACGGGATCAGCCGCGAGTCTGGCTTCGCCGACAGGATGCGTGGCATGCCGGACATTCTGCCAGCCGGCACCCACAACCCGCCCGGATCGGTCGACCTGAGTGGACGCAACGATGCCCCGGACCTGCGTCCGGGGCATCGCGGCAGAGAGGTCGGGGACTAGTTGGAGAGCCGCTCGCCGGTCTTGTTGCTGAACACATGCAGGGTGTGGCCCTCACCGGCGATGAACCGGACGGTGGCGCCCCGCTGCGGAGGCGTCCGGCCGCTCAACCGGGCGACGATCTGCTGCGCGGTGAGCTTCTCGTCGTCCTTCAGACCGGCCAGGATGCCGTAGGTGAAGGCGTCGGCGCCCAACTCTTCGACCACGGCCACCTCGATGGCGATGCCGTGGTCGCCGAGGTCGAAGTCCTCGGGCCGGATGCCGATGGTGAGGGTGTCCTCGCCCTTCGCCTTGGCCAGGGTCTCGCGCGGCACCGGGACGGTGTAGTCACCGACCTGGACGCCGTTATCGTTGACCTTGCCACTGATCAGGTTCATCGCGGGCGAGCCGATGAAGCCCGCCACGAAGATGTTTGTCGGCTTGTCGTAGAGGGTCAGCGGGCTGTCGCACTGCTGCAGGATGCCGTCTTTCATCACGGCCACCCGGTCGCCCATCGTCATGGCCTCGACCTGGTCGTGGGTGACGTAGACGGTGGTGACGCCGAGCCGGGTCTGCAGCGCGGCGATCTGGGTGCGGGTGGAGACGCGCAGCTTGGCGTCCAGGTTGGACAGCGGCTCGTCCATCAGGAACACCTGCGGCGAACGGACGATCGCGCGACCCATCGCGACACGCTGCCGCTGGCCGCCGGAGAGCGCCTTCGGCTTGCGGTTGAGGAAGCTCTCCAGGCCCAGCAGGCGAGCTGCCTCCATCACGCGCGCGTCGCGCTCGGCCTTGGCGACGCCAGCCATCTTCAGGGCGAAGCCCATGTTGTCGCCGACGGTCATGTGCGGGTACAGCGCGTAGTTCTGGAACACCATCGCGATGTCGCGGTCTTTGGGCGGAAGATCGGTGACATTGCGATCGCCGATCCAGATGGCGCCCGAGTTCACCTCTTCCAGACCGGCGAGCATGCGCAGCGAGGTGGACTTGCCACAACCCGACGGGCCGACCAGAACCATGAACTCGCCGTCGCCGATCTCGAGGTTGAGCTTGTCAACCGAGGGATGATCGGCACCGGGGTAGACGCGCGTCGCGTCCCTGAAACTAACTGTGGCCATGCCAACAATCCTTTCCACGGGCAGGTACGTGCCCGACGATCCGTAGTGGAAGTAACACCGCGGCTGTGCGGCTCGCGCCATCGTCGCATGGAATTCAGCACTACTCAAACGTTTTGGAGAATTTCTCATGACGATGCACCCTCAGGTGGGCCGGGTATTCTCCCGGAGCGTGACCAACCCCAACCAGCCGCCGCCGAGCCCGGACCCGGACGGCGAGCAGCCGCGCGAGTGGTGGCAAGAGCCGGGGCTGCCCTGGAAGCACAAGCCGGCCCGCTCCGATATCGCTTGCCTGAGCTGGATGGGCGTGGCCTCGCTGTATGGGTTGATCCTGCTGCCGCTGCGTCCAGTGATGCTCGGCCTGGCGCCGCACGTGCTGGGCTCGCTGGGCTATCGGACGGGGCTGGTGATGACCGGCGCGCTGGGCTCGGTCGGCGACCCGTGGTGGCCGCTGGTGGCGGTGCTCGGCAGCCTGATGGCGATGAAATTCGACTGGATCTACTGGTGGGCCGGGAAGCTGTGGGGTCATGGCCTGATCGAGGTGTGGTCGGGCCGCTCCGAGCGCGCCAAGAAACGCAACCAGCGGGCGATCGCATTCACCCAGAAGTACGAGACCTGGGCGATCTTCGTCACCTATCTGCCGATCCCCATTCCGGCGGCGGTGGTCTACGCCGCCCTCGGCGCGGCTGGCACCGGGATCAAGAAGTTCCTCGGGGTGAGCTTCCTCGCCTCGCTGCTCAGCACGGCGCTGTACATGTACCTGGGCTGGTCGATCGGCGAGCCCGCGGTGGAGCTGATCAACAACTACGGCAACGTGCTCTGGTACATCTCGCTGGCCATGCTGGTCGGCATCGTCGCCGTCGCCTGGTGGCGGGGTCGGGCCGGCAAAAAGCCGGGCGTCCCCGGCCCAGCCGTCTGAGTCGCCGGACGACCCCGCGGTGATGCCCTTCTCCTCCAAAGGTCGCCGGCCCGCCTCACGGAGATCCCGGCATTCGCCGGGACGACAAGGGGCCGGGACGACAAGGGGGCCGGGATTCCGGGCAGTGCTAGGTGCGGAGGACCAGGTCGGCCCGCTCCCGGGTGCGGTCAGCGCCGAACAAAGCTCGCTCCTGCGCCGCCCAGCGCTCCCAGTTCGGCCGGTAGGCCTCGCCGTCCCGTTCGATGCCGCGGACCATCCGGACCCCCTCGTCGGCCTCCACCCAGACCCGGACGGCGACGAAGCCGGCGGCCGGGTGCGCCGTGCTGGCGCAGCCCTCCACGATCAGCTGCGGCCCCGACGGGACGGCGACCCACTCAGCCCAGCCTGAGGCGTCCCAGTCCCAGCGACGATAGCCGGCCGCTCGCCCGGCAGCCAGCGGACGCAGCACCTGGTCGGCGAGCAGTCCGGCGGCCTGCGCCAGTCCGTCCCAGCCGGGAATCAGGTCGTCGATGTGCACGGCCGGGCAGCGCAACCGGCGTCCGACCGCCTCGGCGAGCGTGGTCTTGCCGGCCCCGCTGGGGCCGTCGATGCCGATCACCACGGTCCCACCGCAGCGCGGAGCGGCGGCGCGGGCCAGCGCGGTGACGGTCTCGACGGCGTCCAGTTGCATTCCGGGGACTCTACCGGCGTCCGGCCACAGGCGAGCGAGGGCCTAGAGTGACCCTTTCAGCCCATGCCATGAAGGAGCCCCTCGGTGAGTGATCTCGGAGCCACCGCGTCCGACGTCTACCGCAACGTCCTGTCCGTCATCGAAACGGTGGAGCCGCGCATCGCGGACGCCACCCGCGCCGAACTGGCCGACCAGCGGGCTTCACTGAAGCTGATCGCCAGCGAGAACTACGCCTCGCTGCCGGTGCTGATGACGATGGGCAGCTGGTTCTCGGACAAGTACGCCGAGGGCACCGTCGGGCATCGCTTCTACGCGGGCTGCCGCAACGTCGACACCGTCGAGTCGGTGGCCGCCGAGCACGCCCGTGCGCTGTTCGGCGCCGAATACGCCTACGTGCAACCGCACTCGGGCATCGACGCCAACCTGGTCGCCTACTGGTCGATCCTGGCGCACCGGGTGGAATCGCCGGCGCTGCAGCGGCTGGGCGCGAGGAACGTCAACGAGCTTTCCGAGGACGACTGGGAGACGCTGCGGAAGTCCTTCGCCGAGCAGCGCGTGATGGGAATGAGCCTGGACGTCGGCGGCCACCTGACCCACGGTTTCCGGCCGAACATCTCGGGCAAGATGTTCCACCAGCGCTCCTACGGTACGCACCCGGACACCCAGCTGATCGACTACGACAAACTGCTCGCCGATGCCCGCGAATTCAAGCCGCTGATCCTGGTGGCCGGCTATTCCGCATATCCCCGGCGGGTGAATTTCGCGACGATGCGTGAGATCGCCGACGAGGTGGGCGCCACCCTTTTCGTCGACATGGCGCATTTCGCCGGACTGGTGGCCGGCAAGGTGTTCACCGGCGAAGAGAACCCGGTCCCCTACGCGCATGTGGTGGCCTCGACGACGCACAAGTCGTTGCGCGGCCCGCGCGGTGGCTTCGTGCTGGCCACCGAGGAGTACGCACCGAGCGTCGACCGGGGCTGCCCGATGGTGCTCGGCGGACCGCTGTCGCACATCATGGCGGCCAAGGCGATCGCGTTCGCCGAGGCCCGCACGGACGCCTTCCGCGACTACGCGCAGCAGGTCGCCGACAATGCCAAGGTGCTGGCTGAGGGGCTGCTGACGCGCGGCGCCACCCTGGTGACCGGCGGCACCGACAATCACCTGGTGCTGATCGACACCCGCTCGTTCGGCATCACCGGACGCCAGGCCGAGTCGGCCCTGCTGGACGCCGGCATCGTCACCAACCGCAACTCGGTGCCGAACGACCCGAACGGCGCCTGGTACACCACCGGCGTCCGGATCGGAACGCCTGCGTTGACCTCGCGCGGCTTCGGGGCCTCCGAGTTCGACCGGGTCGCCGAACTGATCGTGAACGTGCTGCGCAATACCACCGCCGTGGCAACCGCCGCCGGCAGGCCGGGCAAGGCCAAGTACACCCTGGCAGACGGGGTCGCCGAGGCGACCAAGGCGGCGTCCGCTGAACTGCTGGACGCCAACCCGCTCTACCCCGACCTGCAGCTGTAACAGACGATCCGAGTTATCCACAGATTGGCCGGCGGCGTTTGACGTGGGACCTCCCGAGTCCGTCGTTCGATGCCTGGACCGACACCTGCGTCACCATCGCCCTGCCCAGCGACGGCCGGTACCGCTCGCAACCGGGTCCGGTCACACCCGGCACCTCGGCCCACTGCCGCCGGCCCAGGTGACCCGTGATCCGAGCGGGTATCCGGTCACCACGGTGCTCGAACCGCGATCGACCCGGTGCGTGGGCTCGCGGCACCGGAGGCCCTGGTGCTGCTGGACGCTGCGGCCAGACACGCCTGCGGCTCGTTCGCCACATGAAGCCGACCACGTAGCGGCCAAGCCGGCGCTGCTGGCCCACCGAGCTGCCCGATCGCGCCATGGACTGGCCGCTTCCCGGATGACCTGACCACACCGGTTCAGCGGGCGAACAGCTTGCCCTGAATGGTGGTGACCAGGCGGCTCAGCGAGGCGGGCAGGTCGCAGAGATGCCAGTCGTCCGGGGCGTGGTACCAGTCCAGGTCTGTCGAGTCGGCATGCTCTTCATCGTCGGCGTCCACCAGCGCCTTCAGCCACCGTTCGTGGCCGCCGAGCACCACCGCGTAGGGCAGCACCTCGGACAGTTCGGCGAGTTCGCGTCCCTTCGGCATCTGGTCGGTGGGGTTGCCCAGCAGTTGTGCCCGCAGCAGGCCGAGTCCGTTCAGCAGCGCGACGCCCTCCGACGTCCGGGCCGGCATCTCCTGGCCGAGGAAGACCGCCAGCAGGGAGACCGCGATCAACGCCAGGCCGACCAGGCCGAAGGAGGTGAACGCGGCCAGCACGATGGTGGCCAGGATGGCCACCACGAATAGTCCGAAGCCGAGCCGGAACCAGGAGTTCCGGGTCTGGTCGGGACGCCGGGCGAACCAGCCCAGCGCCACCACGTCGTCGTAGAGCTGATCCTGCACGGTGTGGATCACCGCGCCGATCGCCGCCGGCAGCTCCGAGATCGCCACCGGCTGCCCGTCGGCCGGCGCCACCGCGTCGAGCAGGGTGCGCTCGTAGGGACGCAACTCGTCGCCGCCCGTCCGCCGGGTGAAGGTCCACTCGCCTTCGGCGTACTTCGACGACTTGGGCAGTTCCTCGATCCGCAGGTGCCCGCGGACCGCCAGGTCGAGCAGGGTCGCGGTCACGTCGACCGGGTCGACCCGCTCGTCGACCAGGGTGCCGACCTGGCCCGGACGGATGCCGTCCCGCACCCGGAACTCGGATTCGCCGTCGCCGACCGGACGGAACTCGGCGACCAGCTTCGGCTCGGCGGCCGCGGCGTCCCGGCCGATCCGGCGGTGCAAGGCCCAGAAGCCGAGCCCGCCGACGACCAGCAGGGCCAGCGCCAAGCCGAGCTGCAGCGGCGCGGTCGAGAACGCCCGATCGAGGCTCCACAGCTCGCGCACCTGCTCGTTCGGAGTCACCGCGCCGGCCGGGAACCGCATGATCACCTCGACGACCTCGCCGACTCCACGCGGACCGTCGTTGAAGGTGGGGTCGGGGTAGTCGTGGGTGCCTCCGCCCCAGAAGGTGCACACGCCGGGCGAGGACGGCGGCCCCGCCTCGCATTGCACCGACTGGATCATGCTCGGCACCTGAACGGACGCGGTGAACTCTTTCACCGGAAGGCTGAGCCCCTGCAGCAGCCGCCAGGCGACGGTGGTCTCGCCGGACGGCTCGGCAATCGCAGCGCCGTGCACCACATAGCTCAACACGACCGGTGCGGTGACGCCCTGGGTGGGCAGGGTGACCAAGGTGGAGCCAGCGGTGTCGGACGAGGTGGCGGCGATCGGCTGCCCGTCGACGGTGGCCTTGACGTCGCTCAGCCGGTAGACGTACTCGCGGTCGCCGAGCACCTGCCGGGTGGTGGCGAAGCGCTGCACCAGGCTGGTCGGTGCCGCGCCGTCGAAGGAGATCGTGGCCTGGACGTTCAGCGTCCCGTCCAGCGCGAGCGAGCCCTCCACCGCATAGCTGGCCACCGCGTCGGCGGCGTAGGCGCGGGGTGCGGCCGATCCGACCAGGACGGCGACGAGGACGAGGAAGCCGGCTAGCAGCCAGGCCGGTTTGATGGGCAATCTCGACACGTTCGGGTCCTTCGGAGTCGGGCGACACGGGAGCGCGGGTGTGCGTCCCGAAAGCTATCGCATCGACGATCATGCCAACCCTGGCCAGACCGAGGAACCCCAGTTCCCTGGGGGTGGCTGCCGCCACCCCGACGGTTACAGTGTTCGGGTGACGCAGCCCTTCCCTCCGCGCCAGCAGCCCTACCCGCAGCAGTGGGGGCAGCCGCAGGGCTGGCCCGCGCAGGCTTCCCAACCGGGCTGGAACCGTCCCCAGCCGGGTTTCGGGCAGCCCTCCTGGCCACAGCAGCCCGGCTACCAGCAGCCGGGCGTCTTCGCCCCGCCCGGTTATCAACAGCCCGGCGGACGCCAGCAATCCGGCTTCCTGCCCCCTGGTTTCCAGCAGCCGGGCGCGCAACAGCGCGGTTATCCCCCGCCCGGCGGATTCCAGCGCCCGACCGGCGTCCAGCCCGGCTACCCGCCGCAGCCGGGCGGCTTCCAGCCGGCCCCGCAACGCGGACGCAGCCCGCTCGGCAAGGTGGTGCTGCTGGTGGCGATGGCGTGCGGCCTGCTGCTGGCCGGCATCGTGGTGGCCAACCTGGTCACCGGCTCCGACGGCACCTCGCCGCGTCCGGCAGAGACCTACACCCCACCGCCACCGGACATGAACCCGCCCGAGCCGCCGGTGCCGACAACCTACGGCGAGGCCACCGAATGGCTGCAGAACAACGCCGTCTACCAGCAGTCGACGACCATTCCGACCGACTGCAACAACCTGAAGCCGATCGACGCGTTGAACGCCACCGAGGCCGAGCTCAACGCGCATCTGCAAGATCTCACCGCCTGCCTGCTGAAGGTGTGGCACGGTCCGGTCGAGGCGGCCGGCTTCGTGCTGCCACGCCCGCCGGCGACCGTCTACAGCCAGCCTATCCAGACCGCCTGCGGCAAGCTGGACAGCGTCAACGCCTCCTATTGCGGCGGCGATCAGCGGATCTACTACGCCAAACCGCTGCCGACGATCTTTCCCAAGGACCTGCAGAACACGAAGTTCCTAATGGAGATGATCATCGGCCACGAGTTCGGCCACACCATCCAGGCCCGCACCGGAATCTCGATCTCGGGCGCGGCCTGGGAGCAGAAGGTGGGGTCGAAGGCGGCGGCGAACGTGTTCTCGCGCCGGCTGGAGATGCAGGCCGACTGCTTCGCGGGGATGTGGACGCATGCTGTCGCGCAGTCCCAAGGCCTGACCGCCGCCGACCTGGACCGGTTGCGCACCATCACCTACAACCTGGGCGACGACGTGCTCAGCGGGAAGCCGAACGTGGACGGCGGCCATGGCCTGGGCATGACCCGAAAGCGCTGGTTCGACGTCGGCCTGAACGGCGGCCCGTCGCTCTCCCAGTGCAACACCTACACCTCGCCCGATTCCCAGGTGCGCTGACCCTCAGCGGCGTTCGGTTGGGTGGTGGTGCACCGCCCGACCCACGTCGCGGAAGCCCAGCCGGCGGTAGACGCCGCGTCCGACCGGAGTGGCCGCCAGGGTGGCCGGGACGCCGGGCGCGACCGCGACAGCCGCCTCGGTCAGCGCCGACCCGATGCCGCGCCGCCGGAAGGCGGGCAGCACCGCGACCGCACCGATGTTGTTGACCCGCGCGGTGGCAATCGACGCCGCCGTGCCGACGCCGGCGCCGTCCAGTTCGGCGAACAACAGGGTCACGCCGGGCAACCGCTGGCTGCCCGGCGGATGCAATTCGCCCGGACGCTGCGGCGGGTGGCCGTCGGCGGCCAGGAAGGACAGCTGTTCGAACCAGGCCACGTCGGCGTCCGTCACGGCCCGGTGGATCACCAGGCCGGGCACCGCGGCGGTCTCGGCCGAACGCCCCGGCTCGCGGATCATCCACCAGCCGGCCGGCTCCGCCTCGCGGCCGGGCAGCCGCAACCGGGCGAAGCTGTCGCAGACGATGCCAGGGACGTCGGCGGGCACCTCGGCGTCCGGTGCCAGGGTCACCGCGCCGAGCAGCATGGCATGCGGCACCGCGTAGCCGCGGGCCAGGACGTCGTCGTCGTCCCACCGGGCACCCAGTCCGGCGTAGGCGGCGGCATGCCAGGCGGCTTCGCCCTGGGCGCAGAGCGCGACCGGATCGGCAGTCATCGAGAGGTCAGCGAGACACGATCAGGGCGGTGGCGATCGCCGCCACGCCCTCGTCGCGTCCGGTCAGCCCGAGTCCGTCGGTGCTCTTGCCGGCCACCGACACCGGCGCCCCGAGGGCTTCGCTGAGGACGCGTTCGGCCTCCTCTCGGCGCGGCAGCAGCCGGGGACGGTTGCCGATCACCTGGACGGCGGCGTTGCCGATCTGGTAGCCGGCCCCACGCACCAGCCCGGCCACCTCGGTCAACAGCCGCACCCCGGACGCCCCCGCCCATTCCGGACGATCGACCCCGACGGTGCTGCCCAGATCGCCCAGACCGGCCGCCGACAGCAGCGCGTCGCACAGCGCGTGGCAGGCGACGTCGCCGTCGGAATGCCCGGCCAGGCCGCGCGGCTCGTCCGGGAAATGCAGCCCGGCCACCCACAGCGGCACCCCGTCGGCGAAGGCATGCACGTCGCTGCCGACCCCGACCCGCGGCAACGGCGTCATCGCGGGCTCCGGATCACCTCGTGGGCCGGTTGCTCGGTGGTGACGAACCAGGCGAACGGCCGGTGCCGCAGCACCCGCCGGAAGGAGTGCCGACCGATGCCGGCGCGCAGCTTGAGAAAGGCGTGGGCCAGGTCGAGGTCGGTCGCCGAGGTGATCTTCAGCGACGTCATCGCGCCCTTCACGATCGCCACCTGGTGGCCGGCGGCCTCGCAGACCGACAGGTCGTCGGTGCAGTCGATGCCCTGCTCGGCAGCGTAGGCGTGGCTGGCCTCCAGGACGTCCAGGTCGAAGCCCTGCGGGGTCTGGATGGCGCGCAGCGGGTCGCGGTCGACGATGGTCAGCCGGCCGTCCGGCCCCTCGGCGCGGATCGAGTCCGCCACCGGAATCGCCGGCGCCACCGCCACCGCGCCCTCGCGGATGCTGCGGATCACCCGGGCCACCACGGTGGCCGGCACCAGCGGCCGGACGGCGTCGTGCACCAGCACCACCCGTGCGTCGGCGAGGTCGGCCCGGTCGCGGATCGCGGCGATCCCGCGCCGCACCGACGCCTGCCGGGTCTCGTCGCCCTCGACCAGGGTCACCGGGATCGGCGACGCGGCCAGCGCCGGCTGGAAATGGTGCTCGCCGTTGCGCGGAATGACCACGATCGCGTGGCTGCAGCCACCGGCCGCCATGGCCTCCACCGACATCGCCACTACCGCCTTGCCGGCCAGTGTGGTGACGGGTTTCGGGACGGGGCCGCCGAAGCGGACGCCGCGTCCGGCGGCGACGATGACGGCGGGCACGGGCTCAGGCACAAGCGGCAGTATAGGTCTGTGGACGCCCCCGGACGGCCCAGTCAGCCCTGGTCGGCGACGTCGTCGCCGGCCCGCGCCAGGACGGCCCGGGCCAGGGCCAGATCGAGCACCACGACGTCCAGGACGCCGGTGTGCAGCGCGGCCAGCACGCCCCGCGCCTTCTCGGCGCCGGCCGCCAACCCGATCACGCAGGGCACCCGGCGCAGGTCGTCCAGGGAGACCGCGATGACCCGGTCGGAGGTGGGCGGGCCGAGTTCGGCGCCGGCGTCGTCGAAGAACCGGCCGGAGATGTCGCCGGCCGGCTTCTGGGCTAGGAAGGTGGCCAGCTCGGCCTCGGAGAGCAACATGTCCTCGACGATGGTCACCGACGAGCGGACGCCGAACGTGCCGATCCCGACGAAGGCGTGGTCGACCTGCGCGGCCCGCTCCAGCGCCGTCCGGATCGCCGTCTCGGCGGCGATCGCCGCCTTGGTCTGCGGCGATTCGACGATCGCCGGGGCCAGGAACCGGCTGGGCTGGACGCCGCAACGCCGGGCCAGCGCCTGCACCAGGGTGCCGCCGGCGCCGGCCATGTCCAAGCCCGGATTGCCGCCGGCCAACGGCAGCACCTGCACCGACGCGACCCGTTCCGGCACCTCGGCAACGAAGGCCTCCAGAGTGCTGCCCCAGCTCAGCCCGACCTGGCGCATCTGGGGCAGCCGTTCGCCGAACAGGTCGGCGGCGAGGCGTCCGACCAGGGGCAGCGCGTCGGCGGAACCGCCGTTCGGCGTCCCGACCCGTGCTTCGGTCAGCCCGAACCGTTCTACCAGCCGGTGCTCGACCTCGGCGACCCGGCGGACCGGGGAACGCGGATCGTGGATGCGCACCTCGACGATGCCCTGCTCGCGGGCCGCCGCCAGCACCCGCGACACGGTGGCACTCGACAGTCCCATCCGGCGCGCCACCTCACCCTGGGAAAGGCCCTCCTCGTAGTAGAGGCGGGCGGCGTTGACCAGGGTCTCGACCGACCGCGTGGCTGCCATCCCGCCTCCCTTCGATGCCGGACGTTACCCGACCCGGCCGCCGCCGAGGGCGCCGTTGGCGAGCATGGCGTCCTGCAGCCGCCGCATCGCCACGATCGGACGGGACTCGTCCAGCACGACGTCGGCGTAGCCGAGGGTCTCGCCGGCCGCGATGTCGCGGGTCAGCACGCACCCCGCGGCGAGGCCGACCGGCAGCGCGCCCTGGCTGCGGGCGTCCTCGGCGGGCACCGCGAACCCGTAGACGTGGTGTCCGCCGATGCCCTCGATCCTCAGGCCGGCTTTCAGATCGCTCTTCGCGACTGCGATCACCTCGGAGGTCCAGGTGGTGGGCTGGAAGCTGGGCCGGCGGTCGACGACCGCCTCGCCGATCGACAGGTTCGCCTCGATCGAGGCCAGGTGGTACGGCCGGTAAAGCGAGTAGTAGGGCCCGCTGCCGAGATGGAGGTAGTCGAGCTCATGGGTGACCACGTCGTTGGTCGACTTGGCGATCACGAAGACGCCGGGCGCCACGTTGCCGGTGACGTATTCGACCACCGGGCCGTCATGCGTCACGATGCCGCCGTCGGCGGCCGGCACCAGCATCGTGGCCAACTCGTCGATCGAGCAGGGCACCCCGTGCATGCCGGGCACGTCGAGCGGGTAGCCGGTGGCGTTGGACAGCGCGCACATCTCCACCTGCGTCTTGGTGCCGTCGGTGAACGAGCACAGCATCTTGGGGTTCATCCCCTTCGCCAGCGCCTCTTCGGTCACGTCGTCCGGGGTGTCGGTGGGCCGCATCGGGTTGTTCTTGCCCTTGCCGACCACCACCACCTCGAGCCCGATGTCCTGGGCGTATTCGATCAGCTTGAGGCATTCGACCGGTTCGTCGCCGCGGCAGACGCTGTAGATCGCGCCGCCGGCGTTGGCCATCGCGGCCAACAGCAGGCCGACGGTGACGTCCGCCTCGACCGTCATCAGCAGGGTGTCCTTGCCGGCCAGCAGGCTGGCGTAGGCGACCTCGGCCGCGACGTCCGGGACGCCGGAGACCTCGACGATCACGTCCACCGGCAGCCGGGTGAGCGCCAAGCCGCTGTTCACCGCGACCGAGCCACCCGCCTCGATGGCGGCGGCAGCAGCGGTCAGATCATCGGTGGAGGTGACCTGCGCGCAGCCGGCTCCGGCGAGCGCCCGCTCGGCACGGGTGACGTCGATGTCGGCGACGGCCGACATGAACAGGCCGGGTACCCGGTTGATCTGGGCGACCAGGCCGGACCCCATCTGTCCGGCGCCGACCACCCCCACCCGGACCGGACGGCCGGTGGCCCGCTCGCGCTCGAGCAGCCGTTGGCTGTAGCTCATCGTTGCACCTTCCTCTTCACACTGCCCGCCGGCCTCGACGGGACGCTCACCTTGTTGTCCCTGACCCGGGCTCGGGTCGCCTTGAGCTGGTTCAACGCCATCTCGATGGCCTTTCCGGTCTGCTTGTCGTCGGCGCGCTCGGGAAGAGTGCTGAGCGGCCCGAGCAGCGCCGACGCGGGTTTCGCCGTCGCGAAGATCGTCGATCCGCGCAGCACCCGCGCCGCCACCACCTCATCGGCCGGGTCGTCCACCACCAGCATCACGATGGTGCCGCGGAGCTTGCCGAGGCCCCGGCCGGTGACCAGCAGCCGGCCGTCCCCCCGATGCTCGCTGACCATCGCGTTGACCGAGCGGGCGTAGCGTCCCTGCTGCCAGATGCCGAGCAGCACCGAGAGCAGCAACGCGCCGACCAGCAGGGCGGCGAACTCCCAGCCCATTGCTCAGTCCCCCAGGATCACGATCGGCGAACCGGCCGCGGGCTGCGGCCGGGACGAGCCGCTGGCCTTGACCGCGCCGGGCAGCAGTTCCTGATCGGGGCTGTTCACGTAGACCACGATGTGGCCGAGGTCGGTGAGGTTGAGGTTCGCCAGTTCGCCGACCTCGTCGAGCCGCAGCGCGACGCCGCCCAGTTCGAGCGTGTCGCCGGCCTGGATCGGACGGCTCGGCGCCTGCCGCGTCCGGTGCACGATGCTCACCTCGGCCAAGGCGTCCGGCAGCGGCTCGCCGAACAGGATGTAGCAGCCGCCCTCGAACATCTCGGCGGTGAATTCGCCGATCCGGTCGACGGTCGCCGACCACAGTTGGTTGGTCATGGGTTCTTCCTTTTGTCTTCGTTGACGTTGGCCACTGGTTGAGCGTGTCGACGCCTGCGGGTGGCTGACTCCGCCAGCAGCCATTTTGCTAGATGGCGAACGACGCCACGTAGGCGAGCACCACCGCGATCGGCGAGGTGATCAGCCGGGAGAACAGCATCGCCGGCACGCCGACCGACACCGTTTCGGGTTCCGCCTCGGCCAACGACAGGCCGACCGGAACGAAGTCGGCGCCGACTTGGCCATTGATGGCGAACAGGGTGGGCAGCGCGTATTGCACCGGCAGCGATCCGGCGGCGATCTGCTGGCCCATCAGGACGCCGACCACCTGCGCGATCGCGGCACCCGGTCCGAGAATCGGCGACAGCACCGGAATCGCGGTGATCACGCCGAGCAGGATCAGCCCGATCGGATTGTCGGCCAGCGGACGGACGCCGTTCGCGATCCCCCTCGAGATGCCCGTGTACTGGACGATGCCGATCAGCAGCGACACATAGGCCATGAACGGGATGATCGTGTTGATCACCAGTTTCAACGACTGCCGCCCGGAGGCCAGCAGGGTGTTGATGAATTTGCCGATCGCCTCGCCGAAGGTGACCACGAAACCCGAGAAGCCGCCGCCCGATTTGGCCGCCGCCTTCGCCGCGGCCTTGGTCGCCTCGTAGGCGGCCCGTTGCTCGTCGGACTGGTCGGACGCCGCTTCGGCAGCCGCCGCGGTCGCTGACGCCGCGGCGACCGCCGCCTGGTCGGCCAGGGTCACCTCGGTCGGCGTCACCGCCGAGACGAAGATGTCCTCGGTGATGAACTGGGCCAGCGGTCCGCCCGGCTCACCGGGATAGACGTCCACAGTCGGGATCCGCTTGCGCGGGTAGACCCCTATCCGGGCCGTGCCGCCGCAGTTGATCACCGCGCACATCACCTGGTCGTCCGGGACGTGGTTGGTGAAGCCGTCCACCGCTTCGCCGCCCGATAGCTCGGCGATCTTGGCGGCGACCGGATGGATGCCGCCGCTGGTCACCGACAGCACGACCTTCTTGGTATCGGTCGGGGTCAGCGTCAGGCCGGCACCCCAGCCACCGCGTCCCTTGACCACCTTCACCGACTGGTAGGTCATGACAGACCTCCCTGGATGTGACCGGACGCGTACGCCGCGTCGAACTCCTCGAAACGAGCCTGGTGGCCGCCGCGCTTGATCAGCAGCTGGGTGATCCACTGGGTGGTGATGCCGCGAATCAGGATGACCACGATGCCGACCAGGAAGTACATGGCGGCCAGCCGGGCATACGCGCCCTGGTTGATCGCCTGCACACCGGCCGCGACGCCCGTCCAGACGAAGATCTCACCGGCATTGGCGTGCGGGAAGAACGCCGTCACCGGGTGCACGAACGACACCGCCGAGTCGTAGAACGCCGGCTTGTATCGCTCCGGCAGGAACCGCCCGAACGAATAGCACATCGGGTTCGTCAGCATCAGAACGGCGATGATCGGCATGATCGTGTAGCGGGTGACCTGGTATTTTCCGGCCCATTGCACGGCACGCGTGACCCGCTCTTCGCCGATCCATGTGGTGATCGCATACATGGCCGTCAACAGCACCATCAGCAGCGGCAGAATGCCGGTGACCAGACCGGTGAACGTCTCGGCCGCAGCTTTGAACAGCCCGATGAAGTTCTCCGCGGCCCAGGTGATGGCGATCATGAACCAGTTGCCCTCCATGTGATCCCCTCCTTTCAGAATTTGCGTTGTGGTGATTCCCGGCACCGAGTCCGTTCTCGGCGCCGGTCCCCTTCCCCGTCGCTCAGCCGAGCAGCAGGAAGGGATCGTCCAGAATCGCCTGCAGAGTGGCGAACGCCCTGGCCGCGTCCGCGCCGTCGGCCACCCGGTGGTCGACGGTCAGGCCGGCCTCGCACACCGTCCGGGGCCGGATGGACCCGTCGGCGTCGAAGACCGGACGCACCTCGACCGCACCCAGGGACAGCGCCGTCGCCTGGGGTGGGGTGAGCAGTGCGTTGAACCGCTGAATCCCGAACGATCCGAGGTTGGACACCGTGCCGGTGCCGCCGCCCATCGCATTCAGGTCGACCTTGCCCGCCTTCACGGCCGCGGCGAGGTCTTTGATCGCCGCGTCCAGCGCCCGGACGCCCATGGTGTGCGGGTCGCGCAACACCGGTGCGAGCAGGCCGGACGGGGTGTCGATCGCCAGCGCCACCCCGATCTGGGGATTGGTGCGGACGCCGTCGCCGGCCCAGCTGCCGTTCAGTGCGGGATACTCGCGCAGCATCAGGGCGTAGCCGCGCAGCAGGATGGTGTTCCAGCTGACGCCGGCCAACGAGGCCTTCCGAGCCACCGCCAGGCGGCTCAGGTCGAGCGCCCGCCACACGGTGAACTGCGGGATCAGCGCGGTGGATTCCAGCACCCGCGCGGTCGCCACCCGGATCCGCCGCGACTTGGCATCGCCCAGCAGTTCGCCGGTCGAAGTCGTCACGGGCCCGGCCGTTGGGGTGTCGACAGGCGCAGGCTCGGCCGGCCGGGCCGAGGTGCGCGCCTCGATCACGGCCCGGACATCCCGCGCCCGAATGGTGCGGTGCGGCCCGGACGGCTGCACAGCGGCCAAGTCGATGCCGGCCTGCGCGGCCAGCTTCCGGGCCAACGGGACAGCCCGAGGAGCGCGCCCCTCGCCAGTCGCCTCCGTCCCCGTCACCCCGGCGGGCGCCGGGATCTCTGCCGCATCACGCTCGCCGCCCTGAGATCCCGTGGCAAGCACGGGATGACGGGGTGCCGCCTCGCGACGAGGTACCGCCTCCTGACCACGGGCCGCGAACAGATCACCGAGCAGGTCGTCCTTCTCGGTCTCGATCCAGGCGATCGGCTGTCCGACCGGGACCAGCTCGCCGGGCTGGGCGAGGATCTCCACCAGGGTGCCGTCGCAGGTCGACTCGACATCCATGTCGACCTTGTCGGTGGTGACCACCACCACGGCGTCCCCGTCGGCGACCGGGCCGCCCACCTCGGTCAGCCATTCCTCGACGGTGCCGAACTCCATCGTCATCGACATCTTCGGCATCAACAGCGGGACCCGGGGCATCGCTCACCACTCCCCGACCAGGGCGGACGCCGCGGCGACGATGTCCTCGACCTGCGGGACGGTGGCCCGCTCCAGCTTCGGGCTGTACGGGATCGGGGTGTCCAGGCCGCAGAGACGCCGAATCGGGGCCTGCAGGTCGCCGAACGCCTCCGACTCGGCGATGCTGGCAGACACCTCGGCCATGAAGCCGCCGGTCTTGGCGGCCTCCTGCACCAGCAGCACCCGTCCGGTGCGGGAGACCGAGCCCAGGATCAGGTCGATGTCCAGCGGCTTGATGGTGCGCGGGTCGATCACCTCGGCGCTGATCCCCGACGCGGCCAGCTGCTCGGCGGCCTCCAGCGAACGCTGCACCTCGACCGAGGTGGCCACGATGGTGAGATCGGTGCCGGCCCGTGCGATCGTGCCCTCACCGAGATACGCCTTGGGGAACTCCGCGGGCACCTCGAAGGTCTGCTTGTAGAGCAGCTTGTGCTCCAGCACCAGCACCGGGTTGGGGTCGTCCAGGGCAGCCAGCAGCAGCGAGCCGGCGTCCGTCGCGTTGGACGGCATCACCACCTTGAGCCCGGGAATGTGCGCGAACCAGGCCTCCAGGGACTGGCTGTGCTGAGCGGCGGCACCGGTGCCGGAGCCACCGGGCGCCCGGATCACCAGCGGGACGTCGGCCTGCCCGCCGACCATGAAGTGCAGCTTGGCGGCCTGGTTCACCACCTGGTCCATGGCCTGGCAGAGGAAGTCGGAGAACTGGATCTCGACGATCGGCCGCATCCCGGTCAGCGCCGCACCGACGCCCATGCCGACGATGCCCAGCTCGGAGATGGTGGTGTCCCGCACCCGGTCGGTGCCGAAGCGCTGGTACAGGTCGTTGGTGACGCCGAACGCGCCGCCGTAGACACCGACGTCCTCACCCATCAGGAAGACCCGGTCGTCGTTGCTCATCGCCTGCGCCATCGCCTCACGGACGGCCTCGGCATAGGTCATGCTGCGGCTGCCGCTCATGCCCGTGCTCCGATCGGACGGGCGTCCACCGGCGACGGCGCATAGACGCCGGCCAGCATCGCCTCCACGGTCGGCTCCTCGCCCTGGGTTCCGAACCGGACGGCGTCGCGGATCTCGTCACGCACCTGATCGGACACCTGGTTCAGTTCCTCCTGTGTGGCGGTGCCGCGCTCCAGCAGGACATCGGCGTAGGCCGCGATCGGATCGTCCGCACGCCATTGCGCGATCTCTTCGCGGGTGCGGTACAGGTTCTTGTCGGACTTGGAATGGCCGCGCCAGCGGTAGGTGAGCGCCTCGATGAAGGTCGGCCCCTCGCCGGCCCGGGCCAGTGCCACCGCCCGGCTGACCGCCTCGAAGACCGCCTCGACGTCGTTGCCGTCCACGGTCTCGCCGGGGACGCCGTAGCCGGCGGCCTTGTCGCTCATCCGCTCGACCTTGAACGCCTTCTCGCTCGACATCGACATGCCGTACTTGTTGTTCTCGCAGATGAACACCACCGGCAGAACCCACATGGACGCCAGGGTGAGCGCCTCGTGCCAGGCGCCCTCGCCGACGGCGCCGTCGCCGTGGAAGCACAGGCAGACCTGATCGGTGCCGCGTAGCTGGTTGCTCAACGCCGCGCCGGCCGCGATCGGAGGCCCGCCCGCAACGATGCCGTTGGCGCCCAGGTTGCCGGTAGCGACGTCCGCGATGTGCATCGAGCCGCCCCGGCCCCGGCAATAGCCGTTGTCGCGGGCCAGCAGTTCGGCCATCGACCGGCCCAGGTCGGCGCCCTTGGCGATGCAGTGGCCGTGCCCGCGGTGGGTTGAGGTGATCTGGTCGCCGTCGCGCAGCGCGGCACACGCGCCGGTCGGGACCGCCTCCTGCCCGATCGACAGGTGCATGGTGCCATGCATCATGCCGCGTCCATAGAGGTCTTCGACCGCCTCCTCGAAGAGGCGTATGCGCCACATCGTGCGGTAGGCGTCCATTGCATCCAGCTGCCCTGCTGCCATGCCAACGACCCTAGAACAGACCGCCGTCATACTGCAATACTATTCGCATACTGCAATTTCTTGCAGAACAGGCAAGGCTTCCGAGACACAAAGAAACCGGCCGCCGCTTTCGCGACGGCCGGTTCAGTTGATTGCGATCAGGAGGCCAGGACCTCGTCGAGCAGTACCTCGGCGCGGTCTTCTTCGACCTTCTCGGCCAGCGCCAGTTCGGAGACCAGGATCTGACGAGCCTTGGCGAGCATGCGCTTCTCACCGGCCGACAGGCCGCGTTCGCGCTCACGCCGCCACAGATCACGGACCACTTCGGCCACCTTCAGCACATTGCCGGAGTGCAGCTTCTCGAGATTCGCCTTGTAGCGCCGCGACCAGTTGGTCGGCTCTTCCGTGTGCGGAGCCCGCAGCACGGAGAACACCCGCTCGAGACCGTCCGCGTCCACCACGTTGCGGACGCCGATCTCGTCGAGGTTCTGTGCCGGGACCCGAACTACCAGATCGTTCTGGCCGACGATGCGCAGTACGAGATAGAGCTTGTCCTCGCCTTTGATCGTCCGGGTTTCAATGTCTTCGATGACGGCTGCCCCATGATTGGGATAGACCACCGTCTCACCGACCTCAAAAGTCATCTAGTTGACCCCTTTCCCAGGAACTCCATGGTAGCACGAGGGTATCCAATATTCGAAACGTTCGTCCTAGCCAGAGGCACTTTGGGGGGTTGACAAGGGCCTTCGCGATGTGCCGCCGCGGCGTCCGAATCGCGGAATTGAGCCGTCCAAAACGGCTCTGACAACACCAAACGGCGCAGGGCCAGGACGGCAGCGAGCCCGCCGAAGCGGGGCTTCGACGGGCTCGACAGCGGTGAGGATCAGGCGACCGCGGCGGGAGCCTTGGCCGGCCAGAACTGCTTCATGGCGATCACCGCGAAGCCGGAGATCACGGCGCCGACGGCGATCGACACGATGAACCACAGGATCGGGTTGATCGCGAAGAACACGAAGATGCCGCCGTGCGGGGCACGGGAACCGACCCCGAAAGCCATCGTCATCGCGCCGGTCACCGCGCCACCGACCATCATCGACGGGATCACCCGCAGCGGGTCGGCAGCGGCGAACGGAATCGCACCCTCGGAGATGAAGGACGCCCCGAGCAGCCAGGCCGCACGACCGTTCTCTTGCTCGACCTCAGTGAACAGCGACTTGCGCAGCGTGGTGGCCAGCGCCAGGGCCAGCGGCGGAACCATGCCGGCCGCCATTACGGCGGCCATCACCTGGAACGACGCCTGCGACTGCGCCGACAGGCCGGCGGTGGCGAACAGGTAGGCCGCCTTGTTCACCGGACCGCCGAGGTCGAAGCACATCATCAGGCCGAGGATGACTCCGAGCACGATCGCCGAGCCGCCGGTCATTCCGCCCAGCCCGTCCTGCAGGGCCTGGGTGAGCGCCGCCAGCGGCTTGCCGAGGACCAGGTACATAGCCAGGCCGACGATCGTGGTCACCGACAGCGGGATGATGACCACCGGCATCAGGCCGGCCAGCCAGCGCGGTGCCTTCATTCCGGCGATCCACGAGGCGACGGCGCCGGCCAGCAGGCCGGTGACCAGTGCGCCCAGGAAGCCGGCGCCGACCGAACCGGCGATGACGCCGCCGACGAAGCCGGGCACGATGCCCGGGCGACCGGCCAGCGCGTAGGCGGTGTAGCCCGACAGCGCGGGCAGCAGGAAGCCGAACGCCGCCCCGCCGATGGTGAACAGCAGCGCACCGAGGTACATCGCGAAGCCGGCTCCCCAGCCCGCGTTGATGGCCAGCGTGGCGATCGACGTGCCGGCCTCGCAGGTATCACCCACCCAGGCGCCGAGCTGCTCACAGGTCCGGGCGCCCGGGTCGCCGATCTTCGATGCGACGTCGAAGCCGCCGAACAGGAAGCCCAGCGCGATCAGCAGGCCGCCGGCCGCGACGAACGGCACCATGTAGGAGACGCCGGTCATCAGCGCCTGCTGGATCCGCTTGCCGACGCTCAGCTGGCTGCCGCCCTCGCTGGACGCCGCGGACGACGCCTCGCCGCTCACCTTGCGGGCGTTGGGGTCCTTGGACGCCGCGATGGCCTCCTCGATCATCTTGGCCGGCTCGTTGATGGCCCGCTTCACGCCGGACTCGATCACCGGCAGGCCGGCGAAGCGGCCGCGCTCCTTGACGCCGACGTCGGTGGCGAAGATCGCCGCCTGCGCGCTGGCGATCACCGCCGGATCGAGCGGTACGACCTTGCCCGATCCCTGCGGCTCGACGTGTAGCTCGACCCCGGCGGCCTTGGCCGCCTGCTCGAGGGCGTCGGCCGACATGAAGGTGTGTGCGATGCCGGTCGGGCAGGCGGTGACCGCCACCAGAACCACCTTCTCGGCGGCCCCGGACGCCCCCGCGGGCGCCGCAGCGGGGGCAGCCGGAGCGGCCTCCTCCTCGGGATGGATGGCGGCGTTCACCAGCGCGACCACGTCGTCCGCGGTGGCGGCGTTGCGCAGGCCGTCGGTGAACTCCGAACGCACCAGGTTGCGGGCCAGCAGCGCCAGCAGTTCAAGATGGGCGTCGTCGGAGCCCTCGGCGGCGGCGATCATGAAGGCGATGTCGGCCGGGCCGTCGAAGGCCCCGAAGTCGACCGGCGGCGAGAGCCTGGCGAAGGCGAGAGAGTTGGTGGTGACGGCTGCGGAACGGCAGTGCGGGATCGCGATCCCACCACCCAGGCCGGTGGCCGCCTTCGCCTCGCGGGCCAGGGCGTCGGCTTCGAGGCCGGCGGCGTCGGCCCGTCCGGCCTTGGCGACCAGTTCGGCCAGATTGTGGATCACGTCGTTCTTGGTCGGCCCAAGATCGACATCAAGCACAACCAGATCAGCAGTGATCAGGTCCTGCGACATTGATGTGTCCTTTCGAGAATTCGGTGGATTCAGCCGAGGTCGGTGACGACCACGTCGGCGGTGTTGAGGTGCTCCGGCCTAGGCAGCGCGCTTCCGGCCATGGATGCTGCGGCGGAGCCGTACGCCACAGCGGTTCGGAGTCGGTCGGGGGCGGCTTCTCCCCCGCAGTCGGCCAGCACGTAGCCGGCCACCGATGAGTCGCCCGCACCGACGGTGCTGCGCGGGACGATGGGGGGCGGGCTGGCGTGCCAGGCACCCTCGGCGGTCACCAGGACCGCGCCCGAGGCGCCCAAGGTGCCCATCACAGCGGCGACGCCGCGTTCGACCAGGCTGCGGGCAGCGGTCACCGCCGCGCTCGGGTCACCGGCCTTGGCCGCAGCCTCGAGCTGCCCGGCGTCCGCCCCGGTGAGCTGTGCGAGCTCGTCAGAGTTGGGCTTGAGCAGGTCGGGAGCGGCGTCCGGGAAGTTGTCGACCAGCGCCAGCAGCGGGTCGTCGGAGGTGTCGACGGCGACCTTGACACCGAGCGGACGTAGCCGGCGGACCAGGGTGGCGTAGAAGTCGGCGGGGACGCCGGGCGGCAGCGACCCCGACAGCACCACCCATTCCGCGCCCTCGGCCTCGCTGACGACCAGGGACGCCAGCGCCTCGACCAGTTCGTCGGTGAGCCGCGTGCCGGGCTCGTTGATCTTGGTGGTGGTGCCGTCGGGCTCGGTCAGGGTGAGGTTCATCCGCACCCCCTCGTCCACCGCGACGGTGCGGTAGTCGACGCCGAGCTGGCGCAGCGCCGCCAGGATCGGGTCGTCGTCCGGTGCCGGCAGCACCGCCCGGACGCTCTGGCCCGCGTAGTGAATGGCGCGGGCCACGTTGACCCCTTTTCCGCCCGGCTCCACGGTGACCCCGCTCACTCGCTGGACCTGCCCGCGCGCCAACGGCGCGTCCAAGCTGGCAGTCCGGTCGAGGCTCGGGTTCGCGGTAAGGGTGATGATCATGCGACGACGACCTCCAATCCTGCATTGACTAGCTGTTGCCGATCAGCTTCCTGCAATCCGGAGTCGGTTACCAGCACTTCGACATCTTTGAGGGCGGCAAAACTCACCAACAGCGTCGCGCCGATCTTGGACGAGTCGGCCAGCACGATGCGCCGACGCGCCGCACGGACCATCGCCCGCTTCACCGCCGCCTCGTCGCTGTCGGGCGTGGAGAGGCCGTGGCCGACGCTCAGGCCGTTGGTTCCGAGGAACGCGACATCGCAGTACAGCCGGCCCAGCGCCTCCACCGTGTCACCGCCGACGGTGGCCTGGGTGAGGCCCCGGACACGTCCGCCCAACAGCTGCACCGGGCCGCCTTGCAGCAGCGCGAGCTGGGAGGCGATCGGCACCGAGTTGGTCACCACGGTGTGCTGGGGGTTGCCGCCCATCGCTGCGGCGAACCGGGCGGTGGTGGTGCCGGAGTCGATCAGCACGGTCGAGCCGCCGCCGGCGGGCAGGAAGCGCAGAGCAGCCTGTGCGATGCGTCCCTTCTGCACCGAGAAGGCCGGCTCGCGGTCGGCGACCGCGGTCTCGACAAGCCGGACGTTCTCGGCCGGGACAGCGCCGCCGTGCACCCGGCGCAGGACGCCCCGGCGGTCGAGCACGTCGAGGTCGCGCCGGATGGTCTCGGTGGTCACATCGAAGCGTTGAGCCAGTTCGGTCACCGCGACCCGGTCGTAGCGCAGCGCCAAGCTCACAATCGTGCGCTGACGTTCTTCTGCGTACATGTTGGTCACAGGCCTCCGTTCGACGTTGATTCACGTGGCATCGTATCGCTTTGCATGGCTTTGTCAATCAGTTACCACCTGATACAACAAGCATCAACTTTGCTTCGCTTGGCTATCGGCGTCCGGTGGTTCCGAAGGGTCGGTTCTGGAACGACACCGGTCGGGCATCCCCAAACCGGGGCGCAATTCGTTAGGCTGACCCCCAAAACCGGCGACCACAAGGAGTTCAGATGGCCAGCACTCTCCGGCGAATCGGCGTCAGCCTGTGCGTACCGATCGCGCTGGCACTGACCGGCTGCGGCATGGACGTCCAGACCCTGCAGCCGTACACGCCCGCCGAGGGCGTGAACACCAGCACGGGGTCGGTGATGGTGCGCAATCTGATGATCGTCGCCGACGACGCCGGCAAGGGCGTGCTGAGCGCGTCGATGATCACCTACGGCGACGACACGCTGACCGCGGTCGCCGGCACCCCGGAGAAGTCCGACGGCGCGGCCGGCACCCCGCTGACCGTCACCCCGGCCGGCCTGCCGCTGACGCTGAGCAGCAACACCCTGGTCGTGCTGACCGACTCGCCGGTGCGGGTGGCGGTGAGTTCGCCCGACCTCAAGCCCGGCCTGCTCGCCGAGGTGACGCTGACCTTCACCAAGGCCGGCCCGGTCAGACTGGTGGCCCCGGTGGTGTCGTCCGCAGAGCCGGAGTTCAAGAACATCACCGTCGGCTGACGGAACCAGGCCCCAAGAGCACATCGCCTGCACTACGACACATCGCCTGCGTTGCTACGCAGGCGATGTGTCGTAAGACAGGCGATCTCGTCCGGCGGGAAGATCTCAGGTAAACATCAGTTCAGCGGTGCCCTCGCACCGCTGACATCCATGCGCCGAACCCATTACGTTGGGTCAGCGTGGCGAGGACGCCACGCCAACGGGACGGGATCGGGGGATCATGACCGACACAAAGCCGACTGGACCTATGCCTCTGGGCGGGCGATTGCAGGCCGTGAGAGCACCGGCTACGACGCATCGCCCAACCAACTCGGAGAGCCACCTCCGACGTGCCGTCGCCCTCATCTCTTCACTACTCATCGTGATGATGAGTCTGGTCGGGAGTTCTTCGCTGGCTCACGCGGCCGGAGACGACTACCCCTACAAGAACGCCACCCCCTGCGGAACAGGAACCTGGTGCATCAACGGACGGTGGTACTCAGACTGGGGGTTCGCCTACCGCAACTGCACCGACTTCGTCACTTGGCGCATGCGCGACACCAACGGCGTCGACTTCTACAACACAATGCGCGGTGGCCGATGGGGCAACGCAAACACCTGGGATGATAACGCCCGCCGTCTCGGCTACACCGTGGACAACACACCAGCCCCCGGTGCGATCGCCCAGACCGACGCAGGCACTTACGGACATGTCGCCTGGGTACGCTCGGTCAACGGCGACGGCACTGTGAACATCGAGGAATACAACTACGGCACGAACGGCCTATATCGAGCTCGTACCGTTTCAGCGAGCAGCTTCAAATACATCCATGTGAAGGACATGCCGCACTCCATTTCGAATGGAGATTTCGTCAGCTACCGCGGACACGTCTATCGAATAGCAGGCGGTGCGCCAATCTATGTAGGAACGTGGGACATCTTCGGTGGCGGTCAGCCAACACGGGCGCTGAACGACGCCGAGTTCGACTCACTTCGTCGGCATCCGGCGGATGGTACGTTTATCGTCGGGGCACGCAGCGGCCGAGTCTATCGCGTGGCGGGAGGCGCTCCACTGTATGTATCCAACTGGGACCATGTCGGCGGGGCACAGCCAACCATATCCGTAGACGACAGTGCGATCGCCAATGCTGGCGGTGCCGATATGTGGAGCCATCTCCTCAAGTACCCTTTGAACGGAACCTTCATCGCCGGCGGCATCACTGGGCGTGTTTATCGAGTGGCCGGAGGCGCGCCGATATACGTTTCAAACTGGGACAACATAGGCGGTTCACAACCGGTGGTATCTGTTGATGACACGGCGATCGAAAATTCCGGAGGAAGCGATCCGTGGGTGAACCTTCGAGCCACTCCGTCAGACATATTCCTCCGTGGGTACAAGACGGGTCGCGTCTTCCGCGTGTACGACGGGCACCCCTACTATATTCCCTCATGGAGTCCCTACGGCGGACCTCAACCGTACCTCGATGTGGACGACACGGCGCTCGATAATTGCGATCACATGAACTGTTCTCCCTTCGGGAAAGTTGATCGAGTTCTTCCATCCGCCGGCCAAGTGACCATCGAGGGGTGGGCCATGGATCCTAATTCGACCGACCCGGTCGAAGTTCAGGTCCAGGCTGATGGCAACAACCTGGCTAAGGCACGGGCGAGCGTCAGTCGCTCTGACGTTGATGCGGCATTTCACCGAGGCGTGGGTTTTGGCTACTTGATCGCCGCGCCGCTCTCTCCGGGCTCACACCGTGTGTGTATCACAGCGATCAATGTCGGCAAGGGAGCCAACACTCAGCTCGGCTGCAGTGACATTGTCGTCGCTCTGCCTGAAACACTCACCGCGGCCACGCCGACCGTCGGCGGCTCACCCAGAGTGGGCTCGACTCTCACCGCCGCACCCGGCAGCTGGGGTCCGGCACCCGTGGCCCTTACATACCAATGGAGCGCCGGCGGCTCCGTCATTCCGGGAGCGACCTCCGCAACCCTGACCATCCCGGCGTCCGCGTTGGGCAAGACGATCACCGTCACCGTGACCGGTACCAAACCCGGCTACACGACCGTCTCGAAGACCTCGAAGGCCACCAAGAAGGTGACGACCGGCAAGCTCAGCGCACCCGCACCGACGATCACCGGAACCACCAAGGTCGGCCAGACCCTCACAGCCA
>NZ_JASGEF010000063.1:0-187911 GCF_047606665.1 Micropruina sp.
CCCGCCGCGACGGCGCCGGCCGCCATGCCCGGCGCTCCTCCGCCGCGGCCGCCGGCCGGGCCGGCGCGGCCGGACGCGGCGAAGGAGCGCCGGGCTTGGCGGCCGGCGCCTTCGCGGCGGGAGCACTGCCCGCCTTCTCTGCGGACATGCGTTCGTTGAGCCGCCGGACGACCGGCGGCTCGATGGTGGACGACGCGGAGCGGACGAACTCGCCCATGTCGTTCAACTTCTTGAGAAGATCTTTGCTTTCGAGTCCGAGCTCTTTGGCGAGCTCGTAGACGCGGACCTTGGCCACTACTCTCCTTCAGGTCCGCGGGCGCGCGGACCAGTTAGTTGTTGTTGCTCATTTCGAGGTACTCATCGAGTGGTCATGAGCGTTAGCCCACTTTCTGGTTGGGATCCGCCGGGAGTCGGCGGAGGCGCAGCTGCGAGTGTATCGCCGACGCCTGCAAATCACCCAACCGAGCGGGAGGCGAGCAGCGTGCCGATCGCGGCGTAGTCGAGGCTGCGGCGCAGCCCGCGCCCGATCGCCCGGGTCTTCAGCGCACGGGGGGCACAGGCCGGATGCAGATAGACCCCACGTCCCGGCAGCCTCTGGCGCTCGTCGAGCAGCACCGAGGTGCCGCCGTCCCAGACCAGCCGCAGCAGGGCGTCCTTGTCGGCCCGCGCCCGGCAACCTGCGCACATTCGCTGGGGTGCCGTCATGGCGTCCAGGCTACGACGGATCGGCACTCACAGCAGAGGCACAGCGGGCGTCCAGTGCAGACCAGGGCACGACCGGTTGAGTAGTGGCCATGGACGACACGACGAAACGGAAGGGAGGACGCCGCTGACCTCACCGCAATCGATAGATTCCTCTCCCGTGACCCGGCCACCCCGTGGGTGGCCGGGCTTCTATCTGCCCGGCACCCGTGTCCGAGCCAGGTGCGCGAACTCGGCCGCCGCCGGCCCGATCCGCTTGGGGACGATCAGCGCCTCGGTCTCTTCGAGAGTCAGGAACAGGTGCTCTGGTCCCTCGTCGATGCGCCGGATGCGTGCCCAGTCGGCGTAGCCGCCGGTGCCAGGGAACTCTTGATAGACCCGGAAGTCGTCCCAGCTGAGGACAACCGGCCCGGTACGGCCGAGGGCGCCCCGGCCGGCCAGATTGCGGAGTTGCGATTCGAGCGCGACGCGATGGAACCACGGCCAGCCGAACCAGGAGATGAGACCGGCCACGACGGCGACCGGCAGGGCGAACAGGAACCCGTCGGTCGGGCTACCGGCCGATTCCTGGTCGATCAGGGTCAGCAGCAGCCCGAGCGCCAGCAGCAGCACCACGAGCACGATGGTCATCATCCGGCGCTGCTTGGCGACGTAGGCGACGAAGGTCGGCGCGCTGCGGTACACCTGCAGGTGGAAGGCGATGTAGTCGTCGTCGGTCAGTTCGTACTGGAGCCGGCGCATCCGCTCCCCCTCTGATCTGATCAGGTTGGTGTCGGGCTGGGAGCGCCTCTCGGCGCGTGGCCGCTCGCAGCGGCAAGTGTTGGAGCCCGGGGCTACCTCAGCCCGACACCGAGCGACCATCATAGGCGTCCGCGCCCACAGACCAAATCGGGTCCGGGCCACCGGTGAGATCGCCTGCGGTAACGCACATCGCCTGTGCAGGAACGCAGGCGACGTGTGTCAGCGCAGGCGATGTCGTCCGGCTTCGGTCGCTGATCAGCGCAGTTCACCCGTCCGCCAGAGCCGAGCGGCGGCGGTCAGGTCGGCGGCCATCTCTTGCAGCTTCGCGGCCCGCGCCAGCGGCTCGATGCCCTGCAGTTCGGCGGAACCGGCGGAGGTGACATGGCAGAACGCGGCCGCCCGTTCCAGGGCCACCGCGAAGTCGCCGGTGAAGACGCCGCGCATCAGGTCATCGGCGACCCGCCGGACGTCCTCGGGCCGGGGCGGCTCGATGCCGGCCACCACGTGGTTCGGCTCGGTGAACCGGACGCCGGCCGCGTAGCAGCGCGCCACCCCGTCCGAGTCGGTGCGCATCCACTCGCGCAGGAAGTACAGCCGCCACAGCGCGCCCGGCAACGTCCGGGCCGGTCGGGTCGCCCACAGGTCGGCCAGGGTGGACAGCCCGATCTCACCGACCAGGTCGACCAGCCGCTCGGTCACCGACGGGTCCTGCGCCGCGCGTCCGGTGTGCAGCAGCACCGCCGCGGTCTCGTGCGCGGCATGCAACTGGGCGATCGGATCGGAGCCTTCCCCCATCAACTCCAGCAGCGCGGGAGCTCGGAGGGCGGGACGGCGGGGTCGGCTGTGGTCGGACGGCACCCGGACAGGTTAGCTGGGCATCTCGGGCCGCAACGGGATGTGGACCGAGGGGTCTGTCCCCGCGTGCCACCGTGCCACCGCGCTGCCGTTGGGGGCGGACGGACGTCGCTCTCAGCCGGGACACAGCGTCCGCCTACTGGTCTGCCAGCAGCGTCCGGCTCACTGGAGTCACCAGTAACCCCACCAACCAAGGGAGACAGATGAACGTCAAGCAGAAGACCGGCCTGGCTGTCGGCGCGGCGGTGATCGGCGTGGGCGCGGTGCTCGGCGTCGGCTACGCCGTGGCGGGCACGTCGGGCCAGGCCCAGGTGCAGGCCGGCGAGAGTGCGGAAGGCACCGTGGAGGGCGGCGGACCGGGCGGCCAGGGCCGCGGCGGGCAGGGACCCGGTGGCCAGGACGGCACCCGTGGCATGGGCAACCTGGCCGCGGCGCTTGCTGAGAAGCTCGGTCTGGAGGAGGACGCGGTGACAGAGGCGCTGCAAGAGGTAATGCAGGCGAGCCGTCCGGACGGCGGCACGGATCAGGGCACCCCGCCCAGTGCCGGCGCCCAGCCCAGTGCCGGGGCCCGGCCGAGCCAGGGCGCCCAGCCGGGTGGTGGTGGCGGTGAGGACCGGGATGCCGCGATCGCCAAGGCGCTGGCCGAGAAACTGGGCGTGGACGAGGCCAAGGTCACCGCGGCGCTGGCTGAGATCCGCTCGGAGCAGCAGGCGAACCGTCCGGACGACGGCGGGACCGCCCCGCAGCCCAGCGCCAGCGCCAGCGCCTGAGTCAGTCGCCCGGCACCGTCGCGAGGCCGTGATCCCGGCATTCGCCGGGATGACGGGGCCGTGGGCCACGGGACGGACGGGGCGTGCAACCTGGACGACAGCGGCGTTCGCCGGGTCTCGACCGACCAGCGGTCTGCTATGCCTGTGTGTCGGGACGGATGTCGATCCGCCAGCCGGTCAGTCGCGCCGCCAGCCGGGCGTTCTGACCCTCGCGTCCGATCGCCAGCGACAGCTGGTAGTCGGGGACGATGGCCCGAGCGGCCCGTGCGGTGGCGTCGGTGACGATCACCTGGGAGACCTTGGCCGGCGACAGCGCCTCTTTGACGAAGACGGTGGGGTCGGCGGAGTAGTCGATGATGTCGATCTTCTCCTCGTTGAGTTCGTGCATCACCGCCCGCACCCGCTGCCCCATCGGGCCGATGCAGGCGCCCTTCGCCGAGACGTCCGGGTTGTGCGAGAGCACCGCGATCTTGCTGCGGTGGCCGGCCTCGCGAGCGATCGCCTTGATCTCGACGACGCCCTGCTCGATCTCAGGCACCTCAAGCCGGAACAGCTTCTGGACCAGGTTCGGATGGGTCCGGGAGACCACCACCTGGGGGCCGCGCAGCTCGCGCCGCACCGAAACCACGTAGACCCGCAGCCGCTTGCCGTGCGAGTAGTCCTCGCCGGGCACCTGCTCGGCCAGCGGCATGATCGCCTCGATGCTGCCCAGGTCGACCCGGACGGTGCGCGAATCGCGGTCCTGCTGCACCACGCCGACCACGATGTCGCCCTCGACGGCGGAGAAGTGGCCGTACTTCTGGTCGTCCTCGGCCTGCCGGATTCGCTGGTAGATGACCTGCCGCGCGGTGGTCGCGGCGACCCGTCCGAAACCGGCCGGGGTGTCGTCGTATTCGCCGATCTTCTCGCCGTCCTCGTCCAGTTCTGGCGCGAACACAGTGACGTGCCCGGTCTTGCGGTCGAGTTCGACCCGCGAGCCGGGGACGGCGCCGTCGGTCTTCTCGTAAGCGTTCAGCATGGCGTCCTCGAGGGCGCCCACGAGCACGTTCATCGGAATCTCGCGGTCGCGTTCCAGAGCCCGCAGGGCCTCCATGTCAATGTCCATGTCACTGTCCTTCGTCGTCGATGCTGCGGTTGAGTTCCACCTGGACCACGGCACGGGTGAGGGAGTCCAAGGGCACGGTGCGCGGTGTCCCGCCAACGTCAAGGGTCACCTCGGCGCCCGTCACGCCGACGATCCGGCCGGTGAGCGGGCCCTCGGCGGTGGTGGCTGCGATCAGCCGGCCGGTGTTGCGGCGGTAGTGCTTGGCCTCGGTGAGCGGCCGGGTCACGCCGCGCGAGGAAACTTCCAGCGTCCAGGGCCGGCTGCCCATGGCGGGCGCGTCGTCGAGGACGCGGGAGATCTCACGGGTGGCGTCCGCGATGTCGTCGAGGGAGGGGCCGCGGCCTTTCGGGCCTTCGCCGTCGAGGAAGATCCGCACCATGCGACGATTGCCGGCCGGGACGACTTCGACGCGGTCGACCTCCAGACCACAGGCGCTGACCACGGGCGTCACCAGCGTGGAGACGGTTGCTGGGTCCATGGTTCTCCTCGATCCGGTTTTTCGTTGCAGTTGTCGGCCGGTGCGGCTGGTCGGGAGTTTACCCGGTACGGTCGGAGCCGTGATCGGACGCCGGCTGCTGCTGCTCGGTGGGGTGGCGGCGTTGGCCGGCTGCACCATCGGCGAGAACGTCCAGTGGCTGCCGTGGACGGCGCCGAGCCCGTTGCCGGTGACCGTTCCGGACGATGTGGCTGGCCGGATCGCGCGGACGGACGCCCTGGCCGGGCATCTGTTGGCGAACGCCTCGGCCTGGAAGCTGACCGGACGCCGGGTGACCACGTTGGAGTGGTTCCGGAAGGCCACCGCCGAGCATCTGCAAGTCGTTACTTCGGGCGATCCGGCCCGCCGGCAGCAGGCCACCGCGGTGCCGTCGAGCACGCCGTCGCCCACGCAACGGACGGCCTCCGGGACCCAGTCGGCGCTCACCAGCGAGCTGTCGGCGCTCCAGAGCAGCCATCGCGACTCGGCGCGTTCGGCGTCCGGACCCGCCGCGCTGCTGTGGGCGTCCCTGGCGGCGTTCAGCGCGACCATGACCGCCGTCCTGCCGTCCGGCTCGGGCGCGCTCGGCGACGACGGAACCGACCTCACCCCGGATCTGACCGGGACGGGCGCCGACCGTGCGCTGCAGCTGGCGGCGCAGGCCGCCTACAGCTACGAGATGGCGCTGGCCGCGACCGGGCTGGGCACGGCGGACACCGCCGCGTTGCGCGTCCGGCTCGGGCAGTGGCGGACGCTGCGGGCCGCGATCCTCACCGCGTCGCCAAAGATCGATGCGGGCACTCCCCCGGTGGCATACGACATCCGGCCGGCCCGGAACCGATCCGCCGCCCGGCAACTGGCCGCCCACACCGAGACGATGGCGCTCCCGCTGCTCGGCGCCTGGCTAGCCGGGACGTCGTCCGCAGCCGAACGCCGGCTCGGTGTGGATGCACTGATCGCCAGCAACACCGCCCTGACCAGCTTCGGCGGCACCGTGCTCCGCTGGCCCGGTTGGCCGGGCTGACCGCGCAGGCTTGGCGTTGGCGATCTTGGTCACCGCGGGTGACACGACCCGTCCGGTCTTGACGCTGCGGTCGACCAGGGCCCTTGCGGCGCTCTTCTGGGCGGGCGTCACACGGACAGTAACCTTTGCCATCGCCAGCCTCCTTCGCCAGAGCTTCTGGCGCCGAGGATAGTGCTGGACCCGAGGCGCTTGGCATCGCCCAAACCGGATTCTGGTGGTTATCGGCGCCGTGCCGAACCGCGATTCGAGGTCGAACCGATTTTTGGTGGGTATGCGTACCCCCACGGGGTATGCGTTACCCACCAGAAAGTGGTTCGAGCCCAAACTGGACACCGCTACCGTCGCCATAACCACCAGAAATCGGTTCAACCAGGGTATGTAGCTGCACCAGGTATCCCAGGCGAGCTTGACGGCGAGCGCGGTGACGACCAGCAACTGCGTGGTACGGAGGGACCAACTGCGTGGTACGGAGGGACCAACTGCGTGGTACGGAGGGACGGTCCCCGCGTACCACGGGCTAGCCGAGGTAGCTGAACCAGGTGTCCCAGGCGAGCTTGACGGCCAGGGCGGTGACGACCAGCAGGAAGACCTTGCGGACGAAGGTGTTGCCTTGCTTCAGCGCCGTCCGGGCGCCGAGGAAGCCGCCGGTCAGGTTGGCGGCGCCCATCAGCAGGCCGAGGCCCCACAGGATGTTGCCGGTCAGCGCGAACGCGACGATCGCGGCGGCGTTGGTGGTCAGGTTGGCCAGTTTCGCCAGGGCGCTGGAGGCCAGGAAGTCGTGGCCGATGATCGACACCAGTGCGATAACGAAGAAGGTGCCGGTTCCCGGTCCGATGAAGCCGTCCCAGGCACCGACCACCAGGCCGATCGCCGCCATCCGCAGCCGGGCGTCGTTCCCGGTGTGCTTGACGTGGCCGTGCAGCCCCAGGTGCGGACGCCGCCAGGTGTACCAGCCGACGCTGACCACAGCCAGCAGCACCAAGGGGGTGAAGTGTTGCCGGGGCAGGAAATGGGTCAGTTGGGCGCCGACCGCCGAACCGACCGCAGCCATCGCCAGCAGCGGCCAGGCCAGCGACCAGTTCACCCGGATCGAGCGCAGGTAGGTGGCGCTGGCGGTCGCCGTCCCCAAGAACGAGGGCAGCTTGTTGGTGCCGGCGATGGTCGCCACCGGAACCTCGGACGGCAGCCCGATCAGCAGCGCCGGCAACTGGATCAGTCCCCCGCCACCGACCACGGCGTCCACCCAGCCGGCGACGAAGGACGCCGCCACCAGCAACGCCAGGGTGAGCAGCGGGAGCTCGAGCCCCGACACCATCAGGAGCGCAGCAGCGCGATCAGTTCCTCGGCGGCACCCTCGGCGGTCAGTTCGGTCCGTTCGCCGCTGGCCCGGTCGCGCACCTCGATCAGCCCGGACGCCAGGCCGCGTCCGATCACCACCGTGGTCGGCATGCCCAGCATCTCGGCGTCGGTGAACTTCACTCCGGGGCTGGCCTTGCGGTCGTCGAGCAGCACCTCGATGCCGGCGGCTGACAGCTCCAGGGCGAGCCGTTCGGCGTAGTCGATCATCGCGGCGTCCTTGCCGGCCGGGACGATCTGGACGTCGAACGGCGCCAGCGTCCGGGGCCAGGACAGCCCGCGCTCATCGCAGTGCGACTCGGCGACCGCGGCCACCGCGCGGGAGACCCCGACGCCGTAGGAGCCCATGGTGACGGTGACCAGCTTGCCGTTGGAGTTGAGCACCTTCAGGCCCAGCGCCTCGGCGTACTTGCGGCCGAGCTGGAAGATGTGGCCCATCTCGATGCCGCGAGCCAGGCTGAGCGGCCCCGAGCCGTCGGGAGCTGGGTCGCCCTCACGGATCTCGGCGACGTCCAGGACGCCGTCCGAGCCGAAGTCGCGCCCACAGACCAGGTCGTAGACGTGGCGACCGGCCTGGTTGGCGCCGGTGATCCACCGGGTGCCGGGCACCACCGCCGGGTCGGTCAGGTATCGCACCTTGTCGGCGCTCGCGGCGCCCAGCGCACCCGGACCGATGTAGCCCTTGACCAGACCCGGATAGGCCTCGAAATCAGCCTCGCCGAACGGCTCGACCTCGGCCGGCTCCACCGCCGCCTCGAGCCGCTTCATGTCGACCTCACGGTCGCCGGGCAGGCCGATCGCCAGCGGCGCCCGGGTGCCGTCCGGGTTGCGCAGCATGAACAGCACGTTCTTCAACGTGTCGGACGCCTGCCAGGGCCGGTCCGACCGGGGGAAGCGGGCGTTGCTCAACTTCACCAGCGACTCGATGGTGGGGCTGTCCGGAGTGTCCTCGACGTGGGCGGCCGGGACGCCGGTGGAGTCCTGTTCGTCGGCCAGCGGACGCTGCACCGCCTCGACGTTGGCGGCGTAACCGCCGGGCGAACGGACGAAGGTGTCCTCGCCGGATTCGGCGATCGCCAGGAACTCCTCCGACGCCGACCCGCCCATCGCGCCCGAGGTTGCCTTGACGATCACGAACTCCAGGCCGAGCCGGTTCATGATCGCGATGTAGGCCCGGCGATGCGCCTGGTAGGACGCCTCCAGGCCGGCCTCATCGACGTCGAAGGAATAGGAGTCCTTCATCACGAACTCGCGACCGCGCAGAATGCCGGCACGGGGCCGGGCCTCGTCGCGGTACTTGGTCTGAATCTGGTACAGGCTGAGCGGCAGGTCTTTGTACGAGCTGTACAGATCTTTCACCAGCAGGGTGAACATCTCTTCGTGGGTCGGCCCGAGCAGATAGTCGCCGCCCTTGCGGTCCTTGACCCGGAAGATGTTGGGGCCGTACTCGGTCCACCGATTGGTCGCCTCATAGGGCTCCCGCGGCAGCAGCGCCGGGAAGCGCACCTCCTGCGCGCCGATGGCGTCCATCTCTTCACGGACGATCGCCTCGACCTTGGCCAGCACCTTCAGGCCCAGCGGCAGCCAGCTGTAGATGCCCGGCGCGGCGCGCCGGATGTAGCCGGCGCGAACCAGCCACCGATGGCTGGCGACCTCGGCGTCGGCCGGGTCATCGCGCAGCGTGCGGACGAACAACTGGGACAGGCGGGTGATCACGGACTCAGCCTAACGGTCTCGACGTGATGAGATATCCGCGAGCATCGAACGGCTGGAGGAGCCCAATGGAGATCCTGCTTTTGGTGGTGGGCTGCGTCAGCACCGTGCTGGCGGCGACCTGGGTGTGCCGCCGGGTGCCGGTGCCGGCACCGTTGCTGCTGCTGGTGATCGGCGCGGTGGCGTCCTACGAACCCTGGTTCCCGCTGCCCGAGCTGACCGCCGAGATGGCGCTGTTCGGCTTCCTGCCGCCGCTGCTGTACGCGGCCGCGGTGAACACCTCGCTGGTCGACTTCCGCACCAATCTGGCCGCCATCGGCTACCTGTCGATCGGCTTCGTGCTGTTCTGCGCGCTGGGGGTTGCCATGGTGATCACCGGTCTGCTGCCGGTGCCGTTCGCGGCGGCCTTCGCGGTCGGCGCCATCGTCGCTCCGCCGGACGCCGTCGCGGCCGTCGCGGTGGCCCGGCAGGCCGGGCTACCCCGCCGGGTGGTCACCATCCTGGAGGGCGAATCGCTGCTCAACGACGCCACCGCCCTGGTCGGCCTGCGCACCGCGGTGGCCGCACTCGGGGCGTCGGTGACCCTGATGGACGTCGGCACCGATCTGGCGCTCGCGGTGATCGTCGGACCGCTGGCCGGCTTCGTGGTCGCGAAGATCTCGATCTGGCTGTTCGGCGTCCTCACCGACGCCGTGACCAGCACCACCTTGACCTTCCTGATCCCGTTCGCCGCCTACGCGCTGGCCGAGAGCTTCCACGCGTCCGGTGTGCTGGCGGTGGTGGTCGCCGGGTTGATGATCGGGCATGTCACCCCCATCGTCCGCTCGGCGCCGGCCCGGCTGTCCACCTGGATGAACTGGTCGACCATCCAATACGTGCTGGAACACACCGTGTTCCTGCTGATCGGGCTGCACACCCACCAGATCCTGGACTCGGCCGCGTCCTACCCGGTGTCGAACGTGACCATCGCCGGGGTGTCCCTGGCCGTGCTGGCGGTGGCGATCGGGTCGCGGATCGTCTACGTGATGGCGGTCCGTCCGTTCCTGGACCGGGCCCATCGCACCTTGTCGTGGCAGGAGGCGCTGATCGTGTCGTGGGCCGGCATGCGCGGCGTCGTCACGCTCGCCGCCGCCCTGACCCTGCCGGCCGACACCCCGTTGCGGCCGGTGCTGCTGCTGATCGCGCTGGTCACCGTCGCCGGCACCTTGCTGATCCACGGCCTCACCCTGCCGCTGCTGGCCCGCCGGCTCGGCGTCCATGGCCCCGATCCGCGCGAGGACGCCCTGCAGGAGGCGATGGTCACCCAGCGGTCGGTGATCGCCGGCATGGCGGCGATGAAGGCCGCCGCCGGCCAGCAGGACGCCGAGCTGCTGGCCGGGTTGAAGGAGTCCGCCAAGCGCCGGGTCGATCTGCAATGGGAACGGCTGGGCCTGGCCCGTGACGACCCGTCCGCGGAGAGCCGGGCAATGGCCTACCGCCGGCTCCGGCTGGTCGGGCTGACCGCCGAACGGACCAAGCTGCTGGAGATCCGCGACCGCGGCTTCGCCGATCACGAGGTGCTCAGCGCCCTGCTCGCTGAGCTGGACGTCGAAGAGGCCAGCCTGCTCTCTCGCGAGCACAGGGAGCGCGAGGTGCGGGCGGCGCCGCCGAGGGTGACCGGCGCGGCGCCGTGCGTCCACCTAGACGAGGCTCCCGCCGAGGTCGACTTCGAGGCGCACGGCGACTGCCTGGACTGCGTCGCCGCCGACCAGGACCCGGTCGAACTGCGGATGTGCCTGAGCTGTGGGCACATCGCCTGCTGCGAATCCTCGCCCGGACAGCATGCCGCAATGCACTTCCGGCAGACCGGTCACCCGGTGATGCGCTCGATCGAGCCCGGCGAGCACTGGCGGTGGTGCTACCTCGACCAGTTGCACGACAAGGGCCCCGCCGAATGATCAGTAGAAGGAGACCGTGATCTTCGACCCGGACAGCTTGGCGTCGAACCCTTTGAGCTTGACGTCCTTGTACCAATACCATCCGGAGCGTTTGGCGTCTCGGCCGTAGAAGTGCACCGTCGCGGGCATCGTACCCTCGATGGAGCCGTTGCTGATCAGCTTCAGCTTGGCCGACCCGACCTTTCCGCCGCTGCGCGTGGTCCAGCGGATCGTGTCCTTGCGCACCTTTGTGCCGCGCGGCACCGAGACATAGAACCCGCACCCGGACGGGATCAGGGCCTTCTGATTCAGGCACCAGGAGTACTTCTCCTTGGCCGCGGCCAGGACGGCCTTCTTGCCCGCCGCGCTGATCGAGATCTTGCTGGTTGCGGCCTTCTGCTCGGTCAGGTCGCCGACGACGATCTTGGTCGACCCGTAGGAGAAGTTCTTGTTGGCCGACGCCACCGAATACACCCCGGGGAACAGGGTGAGGTCGGAGTTCTTCGTCGCCACCCCGGCCAGGCTGACCGGGGCCCACGGCTCCCACAGATCGGAGATGTCCACGGACGCGGTGGTGTTGAGCAGCCAGAACCGGCCGCCCGACCAGAACACCGGGAACGTGGTGGAGATCGGCGTGCCGTCCAGGGTGTAGCTAGCCGAGACGGTGCTGGCGTTCTGATCGGCGACCTCGGGAACCGAGATGTTGGCGATCTTGCCGGCGGTGGTCTTGGCCAGCACCGCGTTGGTCAGGAAGGTGCTGTCGGTCGGCGGGGTCGCCGACATGTTGAGCGCGGCGGCGGCGTCCCCGGCGCTCAGCGCCCGCAAGTAGGTGGCCACGGCGTCCGACGCACGGGTAGGAACTGGCTGAGTCCCAGTGGAGGAGGTCGGCTGCGGGCCGGCAAGGTTGTTGTTGTTCCGCACCATCCAGATCACGCCGGCGATCAGCGCCAACGCGACGACGGCACCGATGATGCCGAGCGCCATCCGGTTCGACCGACCGGGCCGGTTCGGGGCTGGCGGCGCGCCCCACTGCTGCGGTGGCGGTCCCGCCATCGGCGGTCCATAGCCGGGTGGCGGCTGCTGCGGGGGTTGCTGCGGGGTCCAACCGCCGGGCTGTTGTTGCCATCCGGGCGGCGGCTGCTGGCCCCAGCCGGCCGGCGTCCCGGCGGAGGGATATCCGCCCGGAGGTCCGTAATTCTGCTGCGGCATGGGCGGCTGTTGAGGATCCGGGGTGCCCCCGCCCGGAAAAGGTCCGTTCTGACTCACCTGCGTTGTCCTTCCCGCTGTGTGGGTGAGTGTAGGGTTTTCGAGGGCCACGAGTCGCGGCGTCGCGACACTGTTCTCTATTCTCCAGCTCACCCTCGCCCAGATCGACGAACTGGCCGTCAAGAGCCGCCGGTCGGCACGGTGGCTGGCTCGCTACTACCTGGTCTTCGGCCTCGCCTCACTGACGCTGCTGGCCACCTGCGCCGTCGGCGGCTGGACGGTGTCGCGCCGGACACCTCACCATCGGGCAGGGCGCTCCGATGCTGTGGACGGCCGGGTGTCGGCGGTCGCCGCGCTCTCCCTGGCGTCCTCTGGCAGCCGACAGCCGACCTGACGGCGCAACTCGTCCAGCACCCCCATGACGGCGATGCTGTCGTCGAGGGTGAGCCGGGGGCTCTCGGTCAGGCCCTCGCGCAGGCAGCGCTCCACCTCGAGCGCCTGGAAGTGCATGCCGCGCGAGGTGCGGTGCGGTTCGAAGGTCTCGGCGAGCTCGTGGCGTCCGGTGTAGCGGCGCACCGTCGTCCAGTTGTAGAAGGGGCCGTCGATCTCCAGGTAGCCGTCTGTGCCGATCACCAGACCGCGGGAGGGGCCCGCGCTGACCATCGTGGCGTGGCCCTCGGAGCGGGCGGTGCCGGTGTGGCTGAGAATCATCGAGACCTCGGCGTCCACCCCGGTCGCGGTGAGCGTGCCGCGCCCGATCACCGCGGACGGCGCGCCGAGCAAGTCGAGCGCGAACGAGACGTTGTAGACGCCCAAGTCGAGCAGGGCGCCGCCGGCCAGTTCGGGGTTGTGCAGGCGTCCCTTGGGGTCGGGGTTCAGCTTCTGGCTGTGGTCGGTGATCACAGCGCGCACCTCCCCCAGCGAGCCGTCCGCGATCCGCGCCCGGACGAAGTCGGTGGACGGCAGGAACCGCGTCCACATCGCCTCCATCGCGAAGACGCCGGCGGCGCGGGCGGCGTCCGCGACCTGCCGAGCCTGTGCGGCGGTGACGGTGAACGCCTTCTCGACCAGCACCGGTTTGCCGGCCGCGATCGCCAGCAGGGCATGCTCGGCGTGGAAGTTGTGGGTGGTGTTGACGTAGACCGCGTCCACCTCCGGGTCGTCGACCAGCGCCCGGTAGCCGGCGTGCGCGCTCGGTATGCCGAACCGATCGGCGAAGGCCTGTGCCTTGGCGCCGTCCCGTGCCGCGACGGACTGGACGTGCAGTCCCTCGGTACGCAGGTTCTCCGCGAAGGTCCCGGCGATCCCGCCGGCCCCCAACAACCCCCAACGAATGCGATCCGTCATCGGCACGTCCCCTTCGATCGGCTGCGTCGAGTCTTCCAGAACGATGCCGGCGGGTCGAACGTCGGAGAACCGTCCCCTTCAGTACAAGACAGTGGCGAGCTGGCCGACGATGGCGAAGCCGGTGCGCAGGTAGGTGCGCACCGCACGGGTGTTGAAGTCGTTCACGTACAGCGAGACGAGGTCGTGCTCTTCGAGGATCTGCCGGGTGGCGGACGCCATCGCCGGTGCCGCCAGGCCGCGTCCGCGCAGCCGGGGGTCGAGCCAGACGCCTTGGACCTGGGCGATCCGGCCGCAGCTGATGCCGACGTCGGCCTTGAACACCACGTGGCCGGTGTCGTCGACGACGCCCCAGGCGCGTCCGCTCTCGACCGCGGCCTGGCAGTGCGCCCGATAGCCGGCGCGTCCGCCGCCGACCGTCGGGTCCATGCCCACCTCTTCGATGTACATGGCGATCGCGGCCGACTGGTACGAGGCGAACTCGGCCATCGTGATCCGCCGGACGGGGGCGTCCGGAAGGTCGGCGGGGACCTCGCTCGCGACCATCAGCGGTTGTCGCGGCCGGATCTCCCGCTGCCCGGCATAGCTGCGGCTGCGGACGGCGAACGCCCGGTGCAGGGCGAGCGCCCCCTCGCTGTGGCCCACGATCGACTGGCACCAGCGGTGCGGACCGACCGCGTCGGCGAAGGCGGCGATCGCGGCATCCCGTTCGCCGGGTTCGCAGGGCGCGAACACCGGCACCAGATTCGAGCCGGCGTGCAGCAGGTGCCGCGGGTGATCGCCGGGCCAGCCGTACAGGGTGGCGGGCGATCCGCGCCACAGCACCCCGGCGTCCACACGGGAGGCGACGAAGAGATTGCCGACCGGGTCGGCGGCGAGCAGATTCCGGACCAGGGCGTCGTCACGGGTGCCCAGAACCCGCGCGCGCCTCATTCCCGGAGTTCCCGGTTCAGCTGACGGAGACCATCGGCGCACCCTCGGACGCGCCTTCCGGGGTCTCCTCGGCGATCCGGCTAGCCTCGGCGATCAGCGTCTCGACGATCTGGTCCTCGGGGACGGTCTTGATCACCTTGCCCTTGACGAAGATCTGGCCCTTGCCGTTGCCGGACGCCACCCCGAGGTCGGCCTCGCGGGCCTCGCCGGGACCGTTCACGACACAGCCCATCACGGCCACCCGGAGCGGCACCTGCAGACCTTCGAGACCTTTGGTGACCTCTTCGGCCAGGGTGTAGACGTCCACCTGGGCGCGTCCGCAGGACGGGCAGGAGACGATCTCCAGCTGTCGGGGCCGCAGGTTCAGCGACTCCAGGATCTTGATGCCGACCTTGACCTCTTTGGCCGGCGGTGCCGACAGCGACACCCGGATGGTGTCGCCGATGCCCTTGCTGAGCAGCGCGCCGAAGGCGACCGCGGATTTGATGGTGCCCTGGAAGGACGGCCCGGCCTCGGTGACGCCGAGGTGCAGCGGGTAGTCGCAGGCCTCGGAGAGCATCTCGTAGGCGCGCACCATCACCACCGGGTCGTGGTGCTTGACCGAGATCTTGAAGTCGCGGAAGCCGTGCTCTTCGAACAGGGACGCCTCCCACAGCGCCGACTCGACCAGCGCCTCCGGCGTCGGCGCGCCGTACTTGGCCAGCAGCCGCTTGTCCAGCGATCCGGCGTTGACGCCGATCCGGATGGAGACCCCGGCATCGGACGCCGCCTGCGCGATCTGCTTCACCTGATCGTCGAACTGGCGGATGTTGCCCGGGTTCACCCGGACGGCGGCGCAGCCGGCGTCGATCGCGGCGAACACGTACTTCGGCTGGAAGTGGATGTCGGCGATGACCGGGATCTGGCTCTTCTTGGCGATGATGAACAGCACGTCGGCGTCGTCCTGGCTGGGCACGGCCACCCGGACGATGTCGCATCCGGTGGCGGTCAGTTCGGCGATCTGCTGCAGGGTGCCGTTGATGTCGGTGGTCTTGGTGGTGGTCATCGACTGCACCGAGACCGGTGCGTCGCCTCCGACCAGCACCTTGCCGACCTTGATCTGCCGGGTGGGCCGGCGCGGGGCCAGGACGGGGGGCGGCGTGGCGGGCATGCCCAGGTTGACGGTCATGGACTCCTCGTTCGACGGCACACGACGGCCCGACGGCCGCCGCCAGACAGCCTACTCGCGCCAGCCGGCCAGGAAGTCGGCGATTCGGCCGACCGCCTCGGTCAGCACCTCGGCGTCCGGCAGGGTGACCAGCCGGAAGTGGTCGGGTGAGGGCCAGTTGAACCCGGTGCCGTGGGTGACCAGGATCTTCTTCGCGCGCAGCAACTCGACCACGAACGCCTCGTCGTCGGCGATCGGGTAGACCTCCGGGTCGAGGCGCGGGAAGCAGTACAGCGCGCCCATCGGCTCCACGCAGCTGACGCCCGGGATCTCGTTGAGCAGCCGAGCGGCCAGCTTCGACTGATCGTAGAAGCGGCCGCCGGGGACGATCAGCTCGTTTATCGACTGGTAGCCGCCGAGCGCGGTCTGGATGGCGTGTTGGGCCGGCACGTTGGAGCACATCCGCATGTTCGCCAGCAGGGTCAGGCCCTCGAGGAAGTCGGTGGCCAGGTGCTTCGGGCCCGAGATCATCACCCAGCCGGCCCGGTAGCCGCAGACCCGGTAGGCCTTGGAGAGTCCTGAGAAGGTGAGGCACAGCACGTCGTCGCCGGCGAAGGAGGCCGCGTGGTGGTGGACGGCGTCGTCGAAGATGATCTTCTCGTAGATCTCGTCGGCCATCACCACCAGGTCGTGGCGGCGGGCGATGTCGATCATGCCGCGCACCGTCTCCTTGCTGTACACCGCGCCGGTCGGATTGTTCGGGTTGATGATCACCAGGGCGTGAGTGCGTTCGGTGATCAGCGACTCGATCTCGGCCAGGTCGGGGTTCCAGCCGTTGCTCTCGTCGGCGCGGTAGTGCACCGGGACGCCGCCGCACAGGGTGACCGCCCCCGTCCACAGCGGGTAGTCGGGGGCCGGGACGAGGATCTCGTTGCCGTCGTCGATGAAGGTCTGCAGCACCATCATGATCAGCTCGGAGACGCCGTTGCCGATGAAGACGTCGTCGACGGTGGTGTGCAGCAGCCCCTTGGACTGGTAGTACTGCGCCACCGCAGTGCGTGCCGAGTAGATGCCGCGCGAATCCGAATAGCCCTGCGACTTCGGCAGATGATGGGCGATGTCGGCGAGGATCGCCTCCGGCGCCTCGAAACCGAAGGGTGCCGTGTTGCCGATGTTCAACTTGAGGATCTTGTGCCCCTCGGCCTCCAGCCGCTGAGCCTCGACCAGGATCGGACCTCTCACGTCATAGCGGACGTGCTGCAGCTTCTTGGATTGGACGATGCGACGCATGGTTCTCAGTCTTGCAGCCCGGCCTCAGAACAGCTGCATCGGGCTGACGATGTCGGCGACGATCAGCACCGCGCCGCTGAGCAGCAGGAAGGCGCCCACCACGTAGGCGACCGGCAGCAGCAATGCGGTGTCGAACGGCCCGGGGTCCCTCCGGCCGAACAGCCGGGCGCCGGCGCGGCGCAGCGCCTCCCACAGCGCGCCGGCGATGTGTCCGCCGTCCAGCGGAGGCAGCGGGACGAAGTTGAACAGTGCCAGGAACAGGTTGACCGCGGCCAGTAGCGAGCCGAACAGCACCAGCTTGTCGGTGACGTCGATACTGTCGCTGGCGACCACCTCGCCGGCCGCCCGGCTGGCCCCCACGATGCTCAGCGGGCCGTAGATGTCCCGCGGCTTGCCTTGCACCAGGTCGGCCACCACGGTGTAGACCTTGACCGGGAACTGGCCGATCGCGACCAGCCCCTGCTGGGTCATCCCCCACATCTGCTGGACGACCTCCAGCGGACCGCCCTTGACCAGCGCCGAGACGGGCGTGATGCCGAACCAGCCGGCCGGGATCCGCTTGCTCGGATCGACCAGGTCGGGGACGCCGGTGACGACCGTGTGGACCGGTGTCAGCGGCGTCCGGACGCCGTCGCGCTCGACCACCAGCCGGGCCTCGGCGTCCAGGTTGGCCCGGATCAGGCCCTGCAGCTGCGGGTAGCTGGTGATCGCCACCCCGTTGAACTCGACCACCGTGTCGCCGGCCCGGATACCCGATTTGGCCGCGGGCGTGTCGGGCACCAGGCATTGGGCGGTGGGCTGGTCTTCCCGGACGATGCACGACTCGATCTCGGCCACCACCGGCTGCGGCTGCCAGCTGCCGTGCAGGCCGAGGATCGACCAGAGCAGCACGAACGCGATCAGCACGTTCATCGCCGGCCCGCCGGCCATCACGATCAGCTTCTGCCAGGTCTTCTTCTGGTAGAAGAGCCGGTTGTCGGCGATGTCGTCGGGGGTGATCTCGGCCCATTCGTAGGACCGGGCGGTGTCGGCGAGCCGGGTCAGCCGGTTGTTCCGGCGTCCCGTGGTGGCCGGCGGATACATGCCCATCAGCCGGACGTAGCCGCCGAGCGGAAGCCATTTGATGCCGTATTCGGTCTCGCCGCGGGTGGTCGACCACAGCGTCGGGCCGAAGCCGACGAAGTACTTCGGCACCCGGATGCCGAACGCCTTGGCCGGCACCATGTGGCCGATCTCGTGCAGGGCGATCGAGACCAGGATGCAGCCGAAGAAGAGCAGCGCGAAGACGATGGTGATCAAGGTGTTCATGCGTTCCCGATCAGCGCGGCGGCGCGGGCCCGGCCCCAGGCATCCGCGGCCAGCACCCGCTCGACGCTCAACGGCCCATTGGACAGCGTCGCCAGGTGCTCGTCGACCACCGCGCTGACCGTGTCGACGATGTCGAGGAAGCCGATCGTGCCGGCGCAGAAGGCGTCTACGCAGACCTCGTTGGCGGCGTTGTAGACCGCCGGTGCGGTGCCGCCGGCCCGACCGCAGCGCCGGGCCAGGTGGACGGCGGGGAAAGCCTGGTCGTCGAGCGGTTCGAAGTGCCAGTCGATGCCGCGGCTCCAGTCGAAGGCGCGGGCGGCGCCGGGCAGCCGGTCGGGCCAGTTCAGGGCCAGCGCGATCGGCAGCTTCATGTCGGGCGGCGAGCATTGCGCGATGGTGGAGCCGTCGCAGAACTCGACCATCGAGTGCACGTCGGAGGTGGGGTGCACGACGACCTCGATCGAGTCCAGGTCGATGCCGTAGAGCAGGCCGGCCTCGAGCAGTTCGAGGCCCTTGTTCATCAGGGTGGCCGAGTTGATGGTGATGATCCGGCCCATGGTCCAGGTCGGGTGGGCCAGCGCCTGCTCGGGGGTGACCGCGGTCAGTTCGGCCCGCGTCCGGCCCCGGAACGGTCCGCCGGACGCGGTCAGGATCAGCCGGCGGACCTCGTCGCCGCGTCCGGCTCGGAGCGCCTGCGCGAAGGCGGAATGCTCGGAGTCGACGGCGACGATCTGGCCCGGCGCGGCCGCCGCGGTGACCAGTGCGCCGCCGATCACCAGCGACTCCTTGTTGGCCAGGGCGAGGGTGTTGCCGGCAGCCAGCGCGGCCAGCGTCGGCTCCAGCCCGGCGGCACCGGTGATCGCGTTGACCACCACGTCGCAGGGCAGCGCGGCGAGCCGCTGCGAGGCGTCCGGGCCGGCCCAGACCGCGGTGGTCGGCGGGAGTCGTCCGTCGAGGGCTGCGGCGGCGGCCGGGGTGGGGACGGCGACCACGTCCGGACGCCAGGCGTTCGCCTGAGCGGCCAGCAGGTCGAGATTGCCGCCGCCGGCGGACAGTCCGACGACGCGGAAGCGGTCGGGGTGGCCGGCGATCACCTCCAGGGTCTGGGTTCCGATCGAGCCGGTGCTGCCCAGCAGGACGACGTCACGCACCCGGTCAGGCTACAGGGGCATTCTCGTCTGCATCATTCGGCCCGGTGCGCCATCAGATCGGGCAGAAGGGAGGCAGCCATGACTGCACAACTGATGGAGGACGCGGGCCTGACCGGCCGCGATCCGGAGCCCGAGGACGCCAACGAGGCGTTCCCGGACATCGACGACGAGGATGCGGAGGACCAGTCATGACCAGTGCAGCGACATTCATCGAACTGGCCCGCAAGCAGGTCGGCAAGCCCTACGTGTTCGGGGCCGAAGCCAAGGCGAGCGACCCCGACCCGGCGAAATTCGACTGCTCGGAACTCGTCGAGTGGTTGTTCCACCAGGCGGGTGCGCCGATCACCGACCTCGCGGCGGCCCAGTTCGACGCCACCGTCAAGGTGACCGGGACGCCGCGGACCGGCGATCTGGTGTTCCTGCGGAACAACCCGGCACGACCCAACGGCATCGGTCATGTGGCAGTGATCACCGCCAAGCTCGCCCACGGCGACTTCGAGGTGGTCGAGGCCCGAGGGCATGTCGCGGGGGTCGTCCGCAGCACGCTCAGCTACTGGCGTCGGCGGAACCACTTCGCCGGCGTCCGGCGGTATCCGAAACTCCAGCTGACCGGCGGGACGATGCCCAAGGCGGTGCCGTTCCGGCCGCTGGAGGTCGACGGCGAGTTCGGCCCGAAGACGATCCGGGCCACCCAGCTGTGGACGAAGTCGAGCCCGGACGGAATCTGGTCGGTGCGGGCCCGCAAGGCGCTGCAGCGCACCCTGGGGGTGACGGTGGACGGCGAGGTCGGACCCATCACCGCAGGCGCCCTGCAACGGACGGTGGGTGCCGAGCCGAGCGGTGTCTGGGACGCCGACACCACCCGGCATCTGCAGCGATTCCTCAACCAGAAGCTGGGTTGACCGGGGTCAGATCGGCCACCAGTTCGCCTGCGTGGCCGATCGCCACCCCGCGCCGTTGCAGCTGCCGCAGCCGGAGGTCTGCCTCGGCTCGCGTCCACTGACCCAGCCCGAGCCGCAGATTGGCGACCTCAATCTCGTGGTCGACCCAGCCCATCCCGGCCTGGAGCAGTCGATGGCCGTGCTGCCGCCAGATCTCGGCGCGCTGCTCGAGGGCGGTCAGCCGGTCGCGGACCGCCTGCTGCGCGGCGGTGTATTCGGCACGCAGCACCTCGGCTGCCGGCTCGCGCACCGCGCCCTCGCCGACCAGCCGTTCCAGGCCTTCCAGATAGCCGGTGACGGCGTCCAGTTCGGCGCGGGTGTCGGACAGGTCGCGGACCAACCGGGGCACCCGGACCGAGACCGCGAACACCAGGGCGGTGACCTCCTGTTCCGCCGGCGACCATTGGCCCAGCCGGATCCGGAGCTGTGCCTCGATCAGTTCGAGCAGGTCGTTCAGCCGCTCGACCTCGCCGTGCAGCCGGCCCAGCTCGGCGGGCAGCGCGGCCGCCCGGCCGCGGGCGTCCTGCAACGGTCCGAGCACGAACGCCAGCATTTCGGCACGGGACAGGTGCATCCGGTCGGCGGTATGGTCGACGGCTTCGCCGACCGCGTGCTGGGCCCGTTGCAGTTGCCCGCGCCAGCCGGCGGCGGGCTGGGTGCCGGCAGGTTCGGCAGTGCCGGCCGAGCGTTTGGTGAGTTCCCGCAGTGCGGTGTCGAGGAGGCGGGCGAAGTCGGCCACCGGACGCATCGCCACGCCCCAGGCCACGGTGGCCGATTTGGCCGCCAGAATCAGCGTGAGGGCTTCGTCGGCGGCGTCCGTGCCGGTCCCGGCGACGGCCCGCAGGGTGTCCAGGTAGTGGTCGAAGGCGGCCCGTCCGTTGGACAACAGGCCTAGCCAAGCCTCAGACGACGCCCCGGTCGAATCGGTGAGCACCTTGCTGACCAGGGCGGTGGCGCCCTTCCAGGCGGCCTGCACCGGCAAGGTCAGCGCACCGAGGCTGGCCAGGTCGCCGCCGAGCGGGGCGGCCAGCGGGCCCAGTGCGTCGTCCAGTTGGACGATGACGGCCTGCACCCCGGCGGCATCCTCGGCGAACGCCCGCAGCCGGGTCTCCAACAGCGCCACGGTGAGCGCCGCCGCCTCGGGCGACAGCGTGGTCTCCGCGGCCAGCGCCGCGGGCACGAGTTGCGCGTCCATATCCGGTCCCCTCCCTACTCCCCTTACGATGCGCCTAAACAGACGAAAGCGCGATGCCCGGACGGCTGGTCCGCCTGAGCATCGGCCAATGCCACTGCCGGCTTCTTCCCAGCCGCCAGGCCGGCGTGCAGCCGGGTCATCGCAGTTTCGGTGCCGCCGTCCGGCACCGGGGTGACCGGCGCGATCAGCGTCCGGGTGCCGCGGATCAGGCAGGCAGCGGCGAAGCCGAGCAGCGCCTCGCCGGGACGCGACACCGGGCGTCCGCTGTCGCAACTGGCCAAGATCAGGGTGGACGGGAGCCGGGCGATGGTGTCGAGGTGGTGCACCACCAGCGGTCCGTCCGACATGGTCAGCTCGGAGAACTGAGGGTTGTCGGGACGCAGCCAGCCGTGGGCAGCGAGGTGTGCCAGGTCGGCGTCGGCGAGTGCGTCGAGCACCCGCTGAACGCCGGCGTCCGGGTCGAGCAGCGGGGTGACCCGGTAGCCGGCGGCGACCGCCTCGGCTTCACGGCGGGCTCCGGGAAGTCCGGGGCCTGCGGCCACCAGCACCCGTCCGGACGCCGCCGCGGCGGTGTCCGCGCGGCGCCACTGTCGCACCGACGAGGCGACGATCAGCGGGCGTCCGGTCAGCGCGGGCAGTTCATGCCAGGGCACCTGGTGCAGGAAGGCCGGCGGGATCAGCACCAGTTCGCGTCCGCCGAGTTCGGGCAGCGGGGTGATCAAGGCGGCCTGGACGCCGGCGGCTGCGGCGTCCAACAGTCGATGCAGCGAGTGGCCGAACCGGCCGTGGTCGACGCCCTCGGCGGCGAGGCGATGCATGGCGAAGCTCAGCCGGTCGACGGCCGACCGGAGCGGCTGCTCGGCGCCCAGGTGATGCAGCCGGGTCCGGCCGGCGACCCGGGTCAGGGCGTGCAGGCGTTGGTCGCGGGCGAACCAGGTGATCAGCGCGGCGTCGCCCAGACCGGCGTCCACCTCGGACATCCGCACCGGACGCACCAGTTCGCCGGCACCGCGCGCGGTGCGGCTGCGGTCCCTGATCCGGGCGGCGAGCGTGGTCCGTTCCCGCTGTCCGCCGGCGGCCCGGTAGCGGCGCAGCAACTCGGCGAGTTCCGGGTCGGTGGGCGGACGGACGGCGTCCCGGACCAGGACGGTGGCGCGGGCCCGCTCGACCGCGTCGAAGACCTCAGCCGGACGTCCGCGGGACAACGCCAGGTCGACGCCGAGCCCGGCCAGCTCCAACCGATGCCGGGCCATCCCGGCGCGCAGTTCGTCGGCACCGACACCGATCAGGTGGTCGTCCAGAATGGCCAGGCCCCGGCGGACGGCGCGGCGCGCCCGATCCGGACGATCGGCGTCCAGCAAGGCCTGCGCATACCAACCGCGGGCCCGAACCAAAGCCGGCCCCTTGCTCCGATGGGCTGCGGCTGCCCCGAGCGCCTCAGTACGGTGCGGTGCAGGCGCCAAGGACGCCACCAGCAGCCACGCCTCGATCGCCTGTGCCACCCACCCGGCGGCGACCAAGGTCTCAGCCAATCCGGCAACGCTGCGCCAGCGCGGCGTCCGACCTATTCGCAAAGCGGACCCAGCCATGGCCAGCCGTGCCGACGCCGCCCACACCGGACGTTGTTCCGCCCGGAATCCGCGAAGCGCTCTGGCCGCCTCGACGTATGCGGTCGCCGGATCGTCCAATTGATCGGCAGCGCTCGCCAACAGCAACCGCAGTTCCGACATGCGCAGTGTGCGGCCCTCGCTGATGGACTGCTCCAACGCCTGGGCCAGATCGGCGAACGCCTCGTCGGCGAGACCGACACCGATCAACAGGCTCCCGCGGTCTGCCAGCACGCTGCCGAGCTGGGAGCCCTCCTGCCGCAACAACCGCAACGCGCGTCGGTACTGGATGAGGGCCTCGGGCACGTCACCGGCGACGCTGGCGGCATATCCGAGATTGGCGGCGATCGTGCCGGCGGCAGCCGGGTGTCCGGCGGCAGCGATGGCGTCCGCTTCGAGAAGATCCACGAATGCTCTGCCGGTATCGAGGGTGTCGATTCTGGTGATGGCCCGGTTGATCAGTGCTCGCTGCAGGCCGAGAGCGTCCCCGAGTTCGCGAAGCCCAGAGATGGCGGCGTCGAAGTCGGCCAGCGCAGCATCGAAGTCGCCCAGCTCCCGCTGGATCAGCGCCCTGGTCCCCCAAGCCCGCGCGCGAGGCACCGGAGCGGCAGCCAGGTCATCGAGGGCTGCATCGACCGTGTTCAGCGCCCGCCTCACCTTGCCCGAGATGAGCAGACAGTGAGCGAGCTTCAGCCTGGCCTCGCCGACCAGCACGCGCTCCCCGGAGCGCTGCGCCAATCGGACGGAAGTCTGCAACACCCCGACCGCTTCATCGAGGGAGCCCCCCGAGATCAAACCGTGGCCCAGTGCGCGGTGCGCGATCGATTGCGCGGCCGGGTCAGCGGTCGCCAGTCGCGCGACCGTTCGGCGCGCCTGCGGAACCGCGGCCGCCCCCTTCTGGTCAACCGCGCGCACCGCCTTCTCGGCCACCGTTCGGGCAGCAGTCACGGGAACATTTTCATAGTCGCATGCATCAAGCGCCAGAGATCGGCATCCTCCGGTCGGATCGGCTCACAGGGTCTGTCCACACACCGTCCATTGGGGCGAGAATGTCCCCACGCCAGGAAGGCACGCCATGAACGATCCATCACCGGCAACCGACTCCGTCAGGTTGGTCGTCGAGACCCTGCACCGTGACCTTGTCATCGAGACTCTTTCCGATCTTTCGCTGGTCTGCGTTGACCCTAAGGACGGTCTCGCCGGCGAAGACCTCGAGCAATCCGAGCATGGTGCGGAACTGGGCCTCACTCGCCTGACGGTCAAGCGGGAGAACGCCTTGATCGGAGATACGGACCGGCTCCTCCTCGAACTCCGCCGGCGCATCGCCGCCAGGTTCGGTGGCTGGGTACCTGCGCTCGGCAAGGACCGCGAGTCGCCGGCCGCCGCCATGGGCGGTACCCGGATCGCGATGGCGATCGGCTTCAAGGATCTTCCTAGAGAGGAGGCTCCGACCGAGCCGCCACACGCCGATGTGCTGTCCGCCCAGAAGTCAGGGACGCCGATCAGCCTCCATCCGGGCGTCCGGCTGCTCCCTCCCCGCAACGCTGCCGCCCCCGTTCGCATCGGCCTCATCGACGTGAAGCAGCCGGACAGCTTGACAGGCTTCAAGTCGTCGACCGCGGTTCGCGCCGGCCACTCCGTTTTCACGCAGGACCTCATCAAGCGAACCGCACCCGCGGCGGAGGTCGAGTTACGGGGCGTCCTCGCGGTAGACGACGAGGGCAGCACGACGTGGGGGATCGCGACAGCCATGGTCGATCTCGCCGTGAGCTGGAAGGCCGACATCATCGTGATGCCGTTGGGCGGTTTCACCGCCGACGGGCAGGCACCTCTGCTGTATTCGCGCGCAATGGCACGAGTCCGCGAACACAGCATGGTCATCGCCGCCGGTGGCAACCATGTCGTGCGTGAGGGCTGGGCAAGCGGGGTGACCGATACCTCCCCGGTGTGGCCCGCCGCCCTGCCCGAGGTGATCGCTGTGGGTGGCGCCGGCTTGCCTCTCGCCCTCAACGGACAGCTCCCATGGGTGGATGTCATGACATCGACTTCTTCCTTCACCGCGGCGTTCCTCGAGGGAACGCTCCGTCAACCGGATGGCTCGGATGAGAAGTTCAGCGGCTATGCGACGGGCACCGGCACGTCATTCTGTGCCGCCTACGCCGCCGGCGCCGTCGCCGCGCGGATGGGCCAGGGGATGTCCGCCGGCGAGGCCTGGGATTCGCTGATCGCCGAAAGGTCCTGATCGTCATGACCACCGAGCCGGTCGTTGATCTGGTCGCCGCCGTCCGCGGCGGCGACCAGGACGCCTGGAATCGGCTGGTCGAACGATTCGCACCGCTGGTGGGTTCGGTGTGCGCGAAGTTCTCTCTCGATCCGCACGATCGTCAAGACGTCGCGGCCGGCGTCTGGCTACGGCTGTTGGAACATCTGCACACGTTGCGCGAGCCGGCGGCGCTGCCGGGCTGGATCGCCACGACGGCCCGCAACGAATGTCTGGCGCTGCTGCGCGCGCGGCGCCGGACATTTCCCACCGACTTCGATCGCGATCTTCCCGACGATCTACCGGAGGCGGGCACGGATCTGATCGCCGAGTTGCGCCGGCAGGCGTTGCGGGAGGCGTGGGCGGGACTTTCCGAACGTTGCCGGGAGCTGCTCGGCATGCTGTTCGGCGACCCACCCGTCCCCTATGCGGACGTGGCCGCCCGGCTCGGCGTCCAGATCGGCACCATCGGCCCGACCCGGATCCGCTGCCTCGCCACGTTGCGTCAGCAGCCGGCGCTGGCTTCGTGGGGAGGTGCGTGATGGATCCCGATGAGGTACTGCTCGGCGAACTTGCCGAGGCGTTGGCTGAGGCGTCCGGAGCGGACGATGTGGCGGCGGTCGGCCGGAGCCTGTGGAGTTGGCACGATCCGGACGCCCAACTGGCCGATCTGGTGTCGGACCCGGCGGTCGAGCCGCTGGCCGGCGTCCGATCCACCGGGGACGCGCGGCTGCTGCGCTTCACCGCGGAGGGCGTCGGCATCGACCTCGAGCTTCTCGACGGCCACCTGCGCGGACTCGTGGTATCACCGGCCCCCCGGACGCTGGCGCTGCACGACGCCACCGGCACCATCGTCGCCGACACCGAGCTGGACGCGTCCGGCTGGTTCGACCTGGCCGTGCCGGCCGGATTGGGACGCGGAACGCTGGTCCGGTTGGGTCTCAGCGACAACGCCGGCAACCAGACCTGGACGGCCTGGTTCCGGCTGTAGTCGCACGCTTCACGCTGCCTTTGGTTTCCCGCGCTGGCGGGGCGTGGTGAGCATGGTGGTGCCGTTGTTGGTGCGTAGGTAATGGTGGCCGTTGGGTGAGGTCCAGAGGTATTCGCTGAGGCCGATCATTTCGTATCGCCAGCCGGTGTGTGTTTTCAGCAGGTGGTGCAGTCGGCATAGGCAGGCGAGATTGTCGGTGGCGGTGTCGCCGCCGGAATCGTAGGGTGTGATGTGATCGGCGTCATGACTGTAGTTACCGGTTCTGGATTGCCGGATTGGGTGGGCTATGCGGGTGCAATGCGGGAAGACGCAGGTGCGGTCGCGTAACGCGATCTGCTCGCGCACGATGTCGGTGGGTTGATAACTGTGGGTGGTGCGGGTGCGGTTGAGGTCGATGACGGGCCGGATAGTGATGGTTCCGGCGGTCTTGCACCAGCGGCGGATCTGGTCCACGGTGACGAGTTGGCTGGTGGTGCCGACCTCGGCCAATCCGCCGCAGTCGTGGGTGAGTTGGGTGGCGTCGAGGTGGAGGTAGATCATCACCGGACGCCCGGCGCGCTGAAACAGTCCTTGTCCAGTGACCGGTGCGCCGATAGCGGCGGCACCGGTCGACGGCACCACCGGTCGGGCGGGCGTGTTGTCGCGGCGAGCGTCCGCCGAACCGGGCTGCGGTGACGCAAAGTCAGGACATGTTCTGGTCTGCCTTCCGGTCCGTGCGGCGTCGATCGCGTCGTCCAGCGAGCCCGGCTCGTCCGACACCTCTATGCCCGCGGCGGTCTCCCCGTCCGCAGCGGCGGACTCGTCGTTCGAGGTTGTGTCGACAGGATCGCCGTCCGGGTCCTTGTCGGCGCGGTCCCGGCCGATACGGTCGCTGACCGAGCCCTGGCCGGCACCCTTCCCATCGGCAGAATCACGGCCTGTCCCCTCCAACCCCTTGTCGGAGTCGCTTTCAGGCCTGTCGCTACGGGTGTCGGGGTCCATGGCCGAGCCTGTGGTGGGTAGTTCGGGTTGTCCGAGGGCCCGGCGGGCCATGATGCCTAACGCGTGTGCCCGGCGAGCATCCAGATCCGTCTTCCCGTCCTCGTCGGTGGCGAGGTCGGCGGCGATCAGCCGCAGTGCGGCGTCCAAATCGAGTGCGTCGGGGGTGTCCAGGCAGCCATCAAGCCAGCTGCGTCCGTCCGGACTGTCGGTGTCGGCACCGATCCGCACCCACCGCCGCTGCACCGGGTCGGTGAGCGTGTCGGGTTCGAACCTGGCCTGGGCCAGCAGGGCGAGTCGTTTGATCGTCCGCACACCCAACTTGTCCCCCAACAGTGAGGCTTGGGCGTCGACCCAGGCGACTGCTGTATCGCCCAGGTGGTGGACGGTTTGGGCGAGCAGCCGCGCTTTCCAGGCCGGCAGCCGCAAACCGAGCATCTGGTGCCAGCAGCGCGGCAGCCGGTCATGCAGTTCGACAGCATCCCCGATCAACTGCCGACCCGCATTGGTGGAGACACCGTGGGTGGCGGCGAACTCGGCGATCGCCGCCACCGCCACACCAGTCGCTTCATCGATCAGGGAGTCCACGACTTTGTCGTACGGCTGCTCAGCGATTCCTGGATACAGACCGGCCCAGATCACTGCTAATTCCATCCGGCGTGCCGACATGGCTCGTTCTGTGTGGTCGCAGGCGGATAATTCGGCCAACACCGCTGCCGGTGTCACCTGTTCTATCGCCTGGATTACCATACCGACAAGCTACCCGACCCCACCGACAAAAACACCACCAGCGGCATAACTGACAACACCCTGACAACACCTACGGAAACGTAACCGAAAGTGCCCAAAAGAACCGTCCCCACGGTCACTTTCGCGGGACGTTACAGCGACATCACCCAGATGCCGAGAGTGGCGGCGAGCAGACCGGCGACCAGTCCCCCGCCCGCGTGTACGGCGGCGGCGACCGGACGTCCGGCCCGCACCAGGCGGACGCCTTCGACGCTGGCGGTGCTGAAGGTGGTGTAGCCGCCCATGAAGCCGGTGCCGGCGATCGCCGCCCATTCTGGCGCCCCGGCGTGGAACAGCACGTAGCCGGTGATCAGCCCGAGCAGTCCGGAGCCGAGCGTGTTGATGGTCAGCGTGCCCAACGGCATCCGCAACGAATGCAGCCGGGCGATCGCGGCGTCCATCTGGAATCGAGCGACCGCACCCAAGCCTCCGGCCAAGGCCACGAACAGCGCGATCATCGCGACCACCTCGTCGCCACCCACATGCCGGCGAACGCACCGGCCAACCCCAGCACCACGCTGCCCAGCGCATACCCGGCTCCGACGGCGATGGCGCCGCCCCCCAGGCCGAGCAGCCGGACGGTCTCCACCGCGAACGAGCTGTAGGTGGTGTAGCCGCCCATCACTCCGGTGCCCAGGCCGAGCCGCAGCAGACGGCGGACGCCGACGTCCAGACGGCGCCGGCTGAGCGTCTCCAGCAGCAGTCCGAGCAGGAACGACCCGCTGACATTGATCAGGAACGTGGCCCACGGCCAGCCGCCCGGTTGCGCCGGGAACGCGAATTCCAGGGCGGCCCGGATCGCGGTGCCGATCGCTCCCCCGACCAGCACGACCGTCGAGGACATGCCACGAAACGGTTTCAGGCCCACGGCATCGGCGCCTTCCAGTCGACCACCGAGAGCGGGACGGCGAGCACCGGCCGGTGCTGATGCTGGGCCAGTTTCAGGGCCAGCGCTCCACCGAAGAACTCATGGACCTTGGCGCCGTGCTCAGGCGCCCGATTGCCGACCACGAGCACCGCGGCATCCACGGCCCGCGCCAGGTGGGTCAGCGCCCGATCCGGGCGTCCGGCCAAGTAGCGGAACTGCCAGGCCAGCCCCGAGCCCGCCAGCAGGCGGTCCACCTCGGCCTTCAGTTCAGCTTCGACCAGATGCCACGAATCGTCCGCGGCGTCCGGGTTGATGTCGCTGTGTTGCACCGTGCCGTCCGGGAACTCCCGCTCGGTGAAGCGCTGTTCGTCCACGTATGCGAAGTACAACTCGCCACCGGTCGCCCGTGCCAGCGCGGCCGCGGTCAGCACCACCAACGGGTCATTGACTCGTCGGACCCCCACCACGAGCGCCCCGCCTCCGAACGGTGTCATCCGATCCTGGCTGGGCTGCGGAACCTGATGGAGCATGCCGGTCTCCTTTCGTCATGCTCACGTTAGTCCTGGCAGAGCACCGACGTACGACGCGATCGATGAGCGTCGCCAGGTCGGCGAAAGGCTCAATAGAAACCTGGCAGATTGTTAGATAGAAAGTCGGCACACTGTTAAATTGAGCCATGACCTACCGGCGCCGCATCGTCGATGACCTGCTCGACGAGCTCTTCCCGCACCTGGCGGCGATCTCGCTGGAGGGCGCCAAGGGTGTCGGCAAGACGGCCACCGCGAGCCAGCGGGCGACGACCGTCCTCGACTTGGCGGAACCGGGGCTGCGGCTCAGCATCGCCGCCAACTGGGGCTATGTCGCCGAGGTTCCGCCGCCGGTCCTGATCGACGAGTGGCAGCTGGAGCCCTCGGTGTGGGACCGAGTTAGGCAAGCCGTCGACGAAGACAGCACCGGTGGACGGTTCCTGCTGGCCGGTTCAGCCGGTGTGGCACCGGGGGTCCGGATCCACTCGGGCGCGGGCCGGATCGTCAGCCTGCCGATGCGCCCGCTGTCGTTCGCGGAGCGCGGCGTCGGCGACCCCAGCATCTCGCTGCGGGCTCTGCTGAACGGTGAGCGACCCTCGATCAGCGGCGCATCGGAAGTCAAGCTCCCGCACTATGTCGATGAGATCCTCCGATCCGGCTTTCCCGGGATCCGCGAACTTCCCGAACGCGCCCGTGGCATGCAACTCGACGGCTACCTGGCCCGGATCGTGGAGCGCGAACTCCCCGAGAACGGCGTGACCGTACGTCGTCCGGCCGCCTTGCGGGAATGGCTGGCCGCCTATGGCGCGGCGACCGCGACCGATGCCTCCTACAGTCGCATTCTTGACGCCGCGACTCCCGGCGAAAGCGACAAGCCATCTCGGCAAACCGTGTCCGGCTACCGGGAACACCTCACCCGGATCTTCGTCCTCGATCCCATCCCGGCATGGATTCCGTCGTTCTCTCCACTCAATCGGCTCACCCACTCCCCCAAGCACCACCTTGTCGACCCGGCCCTCGCCGCACGCCTGGTCGGTGTCAGCAAGGATGCGTTGCTACGTGGCGAGGGCGGAGGGCTCATCGCGCGCCCCGACACGAACACGTGGCTCGGCGCGCTCTTCGAGTCTCTGGTCGCCCAGTCGGTTCGGGTATACGCCCAGGCCTGCGAGGCCCAGGTCGGCCACCTGCGTACCCGCGACAACACCCGTGAGATCGACCTGATCGTCGAGGCGTCCGACCGCCGACTGATCGCCATCGAGATCAAGCTCAGCGGATCCGTGAGCGACAAGGACGTCCGCCACCTGAACTGGCTGCGGGAGAAACTCGGGGACCGGGTGATCGAGCGAGTCGTCCTTCATGCCGGCCCGTACGCGTACCGTCGACCCGACGGCGTCGCGGTCATCCCGCTCGCACTGCTGGCGCCGTAGGGTGAACCGGTGCGGATCGACCTGGAGTCCTTGACGGCCTTCGATGGGCATCTGGCGTCCGGCGCGTCGCTGGCTGGGGTGTTCGTCCAGTCGATCGATCTGACCGGACGCTCCGCCGCCCTGCGTTCGACCGATGTCACCGGTGCGCTCTTTCTCGGTTGCGCGTTGCGGCCCGCGGACGCCTCGCACCTGTCGCGGCATGGTGCGCTGGTGTTTCCGAGGTTCCCTGACCTGCCGTTCGATCCGTACCGGCCCGAGCTGTACACCGCCGACGAGCTGTACCGAGGTTTGGCGGACGGCTACCCCGCGACCGCCGACGCCGCGATCTTCGCCTGGCAGTCGGAGCAGCTCCGTCCCGGCGGGCTGGACGCCGACCTGGCCGCCGCGCTCCACGACCATTCGATCACCGAGGCGTTGCAGCAGCAGTTGGACGGCATCGACGTCCGCCGGATCGTCGGCATCATGGGCGGCCACGCCCAGCATCGCGGCTCGGGTCCTTACCGGGCCAGCGCCGAACTGGCCCACCTGCTGGCCGATTCCGGTTACCTGGTGATCTCCGGCGGCGGTCCGGGCGCGATGGAGGCGGCCAACCTGGGCGCTGCTTTCGAGGGTCCGGACGCCGACCTGCAGACCGCGATCGACGAGCTGGCGGCCGCGGCGTCCTGGTCGGTCGATGTCACCGCGTGGGCCCGTTCGGCGCAAGCGATCATCGCCCGCCACGGTTGCGGGCGGCTGTCGCTCGGCGTCCCGACCTGGTTCTATGGGCACGAGCCGCCCAACCTGTTCGCCACCCGGATCGCCAAATTCTTCACCAACGCGCTGCGCGAAGACGTGCTGTTGCGGGTCTGCCGCGGCGGCCTGATCTACCTTCCGGGCGCCGCCGGCACGGTGCAGGAGGTGTTCCAGGCGGTCACCCCGAACTTCTACGCCGCCGACACCGAGCCGGTCACACCGCTGGTGCTGGTCGGCTCCGAATACTGGACGGACGCCGTCCCGGTCTGGCCGCTGCTGCATACCCTGGCCGCCGGACGCCGGATGGCGGACGCGATCCGGCTGGTCGACTCCACCGACGGAGTCCTCGCGGCGCTCAGGGCAGCCCCGACCGCCGAGCCGCCATCAGCGACCGGCTGAACCAGTCGGCGAACCGGCGCTGGCCCTGCGCCCCTTGTGCACCGAGGGTTCCGACGCGCTGCTCCGCGACGCTCTGCACCACCGTGTAGGCGAGCAGCCCGTCCGGGCCGTGCCGGTTCCCGGTGCCCGAATCGCCCCGCGCCCCCATGGTGGCGCCGACCGCACCCCACGAGGACGCCGAGCTCTCATTGATGCTGACGGTGCCGGTGCGCAGCTGGGGCGCCAGTGCCCGCGCCGCCGTCCGGTCGCCGCTGACGATGGTGGCGTGCAAGCCGTAGTCGGTGTCGTTGATCAGCCGCACCGCGGCGTCGTCGGACTCCACCCGGTACACCGACACCACCGGACCGAACGTCTCGGCGTCCCGCACCTCCATGGCGGCGCTGATCCCCTCCAGCACGGTCGGTTCGTACACCCACGGCCCGATGTCGGGCCGGTGCCGTCCGCCGGCGAGCACCGTCGCGCCGCGCCGACGGGCGTCCTCGACGTGCTCGCTGACCCGACGCAACTGGTCCGGACCGAGCAGCGACCCCATGTCGTAGCCGTATTCGAGGCCGACGCCGAGCCGCATGCCGGCGATCGCGGCCAGGAAGAGCCGCAGGAACTCCTCGGCGATGTCGCGATGCAGCACCAGGCGTTCGGTGTGCACGCAGTACTGACCGGCGATGGTGAACACGCTGCGCCGGGCGATGTCGACCGCGCGGGCCAGCGGGGCGTCCGGGCGCACGTAGAGGGCGTTCTTGCCGCCCAGCTCCAGCGAGCAGCCAATCAGCCGTTCGGCGGCGATGGCCGCCACCAGGCGTCCGGTACGTGTCGATCCGGTGTAACTGACGTAGTCAGCGCACCGGACGACGGCCTCCCCCACCGGATCGCCGTCGCCGACCACCACCTGCAACACGCCGGACGGCAGCCCCGCGGCGACCAATTGTCGCAACCCCCACAGCACGCACAGCGAGGTGCGCGGATCGGGCCGCACCACCACCACGTTGCCGGCCAGCAGGGCCGCGATCGAGTCGCCCAGCGACAGCGCGAACGGACAATTCCACGGGGTGACGATGCCGACCACCCCGCGGGGCAGCCGGGTCTGGGTCGCGGACGCCAGCATCGGCAGCACTCCGCGACGCCGGCGCGGCGCAAGCAGATCGGCCGCGGTGCGGGCGTAATAGCGCGCCACGTTCGCCACCTCGGCGACCTCTTCGAAGGCGTCCGCCCTGGTCTTCCCGGTCTCCAGCTGGATCAGGTCGAGGACCTCGTCGCGGCCGGCCAGCAGCCGATCGTGGAAGCCGAGGATGATCGCAGCCCGCCGCCTTGGGCCGAGTTCGCGCCACTGCCGGGCCGCCGACCGGGCAGCCAGCACGGCACCGGAAACGTCGGCCCGTGACGAGTGCGGAATCTGGGCCAGCGGACGCCCGGAAAGCGGACTGACGACGGTGCGCCGGGGAGCGTCGGACGCCGACACCACCAGCGCGGTCAACGCCGCGACCCGTGCCGAGGGGAGAACGAACTCCTTCTCGGTTACCGTCGCACGCATGGCTCAGGGTAGCCGCGGCTCCGGACGGCCAGCTAGACGGCGTCCGCAGTCACCAGTCGGATCAGTCGATTGCTGAATGCGGCGACCGCAGCGATGGTGATCAGGGCGCCGAGCAGCATCGCGGTGGGCTCGCCCGACTCCAGCACTCCCATGGTCTTGCCGAGCGCCGCAGCGCCGACCGGGACGCCGAGTTGGGCTGCGGTGGACAAGCGCCCGCAACAGCCCGTTGCGCAATCCGCCGATCATCGCCGGCTGACGCAGGGCATACTGTAGGCCGCATGAGGGACGCGGAACCGATCGTCGACACCTGCTGCGGAGCGGTCTGCGGCGTCCAACGGCCCGGTTCGGCGGCGTTCCTCGGCATTCCGTTCGCGGAACCGCCGGTCGGCTGGCTCCGGTTCGCCGTACCCGAGCCGCGCCGCCCCTGGTCGGGGGTGCGGGACGCCACCCGTCCGGGCGCCACCCCGCAACGGCGTCCGTTCGGCCCGGTGACCACCATTCCCGAACCGTCCTTTCCCGGCGACGACACGCTCAACGTCAACGTGTTCACCCCGGCACCCGGCGACCGGCAGGCGAAACTGCCGGTGCTGGTCTGGATCCACGGCGGCGGCTTCTTCGCCGGCTCGCCATCCAGCCCCTGGTACGACGGTGCCCCGTTCAACCAGGACGGCGTGGTCACCGTCAGCGTCTCGTACCGGCTCGGTTTCGACGGCTTCGGCTGGATCGACGGCGTCCCGGCCAACCGCGGCATCCTCGATCAGATCGCGGCGCTGCGCTGGGTGCGGGACAACATCGCCGCGTTCGGCGGCGACCCCGACCGGGTCACCATCGCCGGTCAGTCCGCGGGCGCGGCCAGCGTGCTCGCGCTGCTTGCCGCTCCGGCCGCCGACGGGCTGTTCCGGGGCGCCATCGCGGCGTCCCCGGTGGTCATCGACCTGCTGCCGGACCGGGCTGCCCAGGCCGCCGCACGGGTCGCCGCGAGCCTGGGACTGAGCGGCACCGCTCTGGACGACTGGCGCGGCGTCGACGAAGACCGACTGCTAGCCGCCGAACGGGAAGAGATCGGCGTCTCACTGGCCGAACCGTCGCTTCCGCTGGCCGACTATGTGCGGACGCTGGGAGCGGGCGACGCGTTGTCCGGGCTCACCCTGGCGCCCGTCGTGGACGGTGAAACCCTGTTTCCACTAGGGCAGCGACTGCGGTCAGGAGTGCACCGAGACACCCTGTTACTGATCGGTTCGGCTGCCAACGAGTTCCCCGGCGCCAACCCGGAGACCGTCGACCGCGTGGCGCTCGACGAGGCGTTCGCCGGCTTGGGGGCGTCCGGGCCGGGGACGTCACGGTTCTGGGCCGAGCTGGATCTGATCGGCGCGGACAGCGTCCGTGCCCAGCTCACCGCGCTGCGGATGTTTCGGCTGTCGGTGGCCACGGTGGCCCAGGCGCGAGCGGCCGGGAGCGCCGCGGCGAACACCTGGAGCTACGACTTTCGCTACCACGCGCCCTCGCTGAACCGGGCCGCGCACTGCTTCGACCTGCCCTACGCCTGGAACCTGGGTTCCGGAGAGGGCGTGATCGAAGCGCTCGGCGAACCGGCGGACGCCGTCCTCTCGGCGGCTGTCCACAGCGCCTGGCTGGCGGTGATCACCGGCGCCTCCCCTGAATGGCCGTCGACGGACGCCTCGCTCACCGGCGGCTGCGTGTTCGACCGCGACACGGCCTACGATCCGGACGCCTACCGGCTGGAAGCCGAGATCGCCACCGAGCTGCCCTGAACGCTGGCGGCAAGTTGGCCGCAGGCACCGTCGATCTCGCGTCCGCGGGTGTCCCGCACGGTGACCGCGACACCGCGACGTTCCAGGGCGGCGACGAAGGCGGCCTCGTCGCGGCGGCGGGACGCCGTCCACTTCGATCCCGGGGTCGGGTTGAGCGGAATCAGGTTGACGTGCACCCAGCCGTGACCGCCGTCCCGGCGCAGCACATCGGCGAGCAGTTCGGCCCTCTCGACGGAGTCGTTGACGTCCCTGATCAGGGCATATTCGATGGACACCCGGCGCTTGGTGAGCCGGAAGTAGCGGTGTGCCGCGTCCACCAGTTCGGCGACGTTCCAGCGAGTGTTGATCGGGCACAACTCGTCGCGCAGTTTGTCGTCCGGGGCGTGCAGGCTGACCGCCAGGGTGACTGGGACGCCGGCGTCCGCCAACGCGTTGATCCGCGGCACCAGACCCACCGTGGACACGGTGATGCCGCGGGCGCTGATCCCGAGCCCGTGCGGGGCCGGCGCGGTCAGGGTGCCGATGGTGGCCAGGATCGCCTTGAAGTTGGCCATCGGTTCACCCATGCCCATGAAGACGATGTTGTTGACTCGGCCGGGTCCACCCGGAATCTCGCCGTCACGCAACGCGCGGGCGCCGGCCACCACCTGGGCCAGGATCTCGGCGGCACTCAGGTTGCGTTGCAGCCCACCCTGTCCGGTGGCACAGAACGGGCAGGCCATGCCGCAGCCGGCCTGCGACGAGATGCACAAGGTGGCCCGGTTGCGTCCCGAGCCGGACGAACGGATGCCGGGGACGCCGTAGCGCATCAGCACCGACTCGATCAGCGAGCCGTCGTGCAACCGCCACAAGGTCTTCAGCGTGGTGCCGCCGTCGCAGGACAGCGGCCGCACCGAGGTCAGCAGCGACGGCAGGAACGCCTCCGCCACCCGACCCCGGACGGCGGCCGGCAGGTCGGTCCAGCCGGATGGGTCGAGGTCGAGATGCTCGAAGACGTGCCGGGAGATCTGGTCGGCGCGGAAGGTGGGCAGGCCCAGTTCGACCACGGCGTCCCGGCGCTCCTCGCGGCTCAGGTCGAGCCAGTGCCGGGGCGGCTTGCCGCGTCGCGGCGCGGCCATGGTGAGCGGCACCGTGGCTCCGGCGCGGACCCTGTCCTCCAGCGCGGAATAGGCGCTGATCTCGTCGGGACGCAGGCCGTCCACGGCCGGCATCGGTTGGTCGATCATCGAATGTTTGCCCTCGTCAGTTCGGGACCAGCAGGAACAGGATCAGCCAGGCCACCGGGGCCGCCACCAGGATGGAATCCAGCCGGTCCATCGCACCCCCGTGCCCGGGCAGGAACGACGACATGTCCTTGATGCCGACGTCGCGCTTCACCATCGACTCGATCAGGTCGCCGCAGGTGCCGGCCGCCACGATGGTCAGCGCCAGCAGCAGCCCGACCCACCAGGTCGAGCCCAGCCACCACACGGTGAGCGGAATCGACACGACGGTGGCCAGCCCGATCGAGCCGGCCATGCCCTCCCAGGTCTTCTTCGGACTGATCTGCGGCGCCATCGGGTGCCGGCCCCAGCGGGCGCCCACCGCGTAGCCACCGGTGTCGGTGCCCATCACGATCAGCAAGGTGGTCGCCATCTTCGCCCCGCCGTTATCGGCGGCCAGAATCAGCCCCGCGAACGAGCCGAGCAGCGGGATGTAGCCGATGGTGAACAGACTGGCGGCGGCGTCCTTGACGTAGCCGGCGGCGCCGCCCGGCATCCGCCAGATCAGCGCGGCCAGCGTGGTCGCGCCCAAGAAGCCGAGCAGCACCGAGTGCCACGGCAGCATTCCCGTGCCCTGCTGGGTAGCAGCCGCATACGAGCCGCAGATCACCGCCACCGTGCCGGCCATGATCGGCAGCACCGCCGAGTTCATCCCGATCCGCTTCAGCGCGTCGTGCAATTCGATGGTGCCGAGCGTGAGCATCGCGGTCACCAGCAGCACGAAGCCCCAATGCCAGTAGAGCAGAGTGACCACCACCGTGGCCGCGAGGGCCAAGCCGACCGCGATGGCCGCCGGCAGATCGCGCCCGGCGCGCGACTTCCGGACGGCCGGCTCGGCTGCTGACGCCTCCTGCTCGCCTGCCATCAGACTTCCAGCAATTCCGCTTCCTTGGCCTTCAGCAGCTCATCGATGGTGTCGACGTGCTTCTTGGTGACACCGTCGAGTTGCTTCTCGGCGCCGCGGGCATCGTCTTCGCCGATTTCCTTGTCCTTGGCGAGCTTGTGCACCGCGTCGTTGGCGTGCCGGCGGATGTTGCGCACCGCGATGCGCGCCTCTTCCGCCTTGGTGCGGGCCAGTTTGACGTAATCACGGCGGCGCTCCTCGGACAGCTGCGGCATCACCACCCGGATCACGTTGCCGTCGTTGGCCGGGTTGACGCCCAGGTCGGAGTCGCGGATCGCCTTCTCGATGCCGCCCATCGCGGCCCGGTCGAACGGGCTGATCAGGACGGTGCGCGCCTCGGGCACCTGGAAGGTGGCCAACTGCTGCAGCGGCGTCGGGGCACCGTAGTAGTCGACCATCAGCTTGTTGAACATGGCCGGATGGGCACGTCCGGTGCGGATTGCCGCGAATTCCTCGCGAGCGTGCTCGACCGCGCCTTTCATCTTCTGCTCGGTGTCTTTGATGATGTCGGGGATCATCGTGATCCTTTCGGTGGTGATGGTCTCGGCTCAGGCGTGGACAGTCGTTCCGATCTTCTCACCCTGCACCACGCGCCGGATATTGCCCTCGACACCGAGGTCGAAGAAGATCATCGGCAGGTTGTTGTCGCGAGCAAGGCTGATCGCGGTGGCGTCGGCCACTTTCAGATCGCGGGCCAGGTAGTCGTCATAGGTGAGTTCGTCGAAGCGGACGGCGTTCGGGTTCTTCTTCGGATCGGAGTCGTAGACGCCGTCGGTGCCCTGCTTGCCCATCAGCAGGACGTCGGCGCCGATCTCCAGCGCACGCTGCGCGGCGACGGTGTCGGTGGAGAAGTACGGCATGCCTGAACCGGCACCGAAGATCACCACACGGCCCTTCTCCAGGTGCCGCTCGGCGCGGCGCGGAATGTAGGGCTCGGCGACCTGGCCCATGGTGATCGCGGTCTGCACCCGGGTCTGCACCCCGGCCTTCTCGCAGAAATCTTGCAGGGCAAGGCAGTTCATCACGGTGCCGAGCATGCCCATGTAGTCGGCGCGGTCACGGTCCATGCCGTGCTCGGAGAGCTCGGCGCCCCGGAAGAAGTTGCCGCCACCGATCACCACGGCGACCTGGATGCCGGCGTCCGCCACCGCCTTGATCTGGCGAGCGAGGCTGGCCACGACCTCCGGATCGACGCCGATGCCGCGGCTGCCGCCGAACATCTCGCCGGACAGCTTGAGCATGATGCGGTGATAGGTCATGGTTCTCCTTCGCGTGGGGTTATAGCGATGTGCGCCACGAGGAAGGCTCGTGGCGCACGACACTCTAGTTTGCCGGTCGGACAGTTCTGACGGTTCAGGCGCCTGCGGCGAAGCGCACGAAACGCTTCACGGTCACGCCGTTCTCCCTGAGCAGCTGGCCGACGGTCTTCTTGTCGTCGGAGACGCTGGGCTGCTCGACCAGACAGACGTCCTTGAAGAAGCCGCCGAGACGGCCCTCCACGATCCGCGGGATGATCTTGTCGGGCTTGCCCTCTTCCTTGGCGGTCAGCTCGGCGATGTGCCGCTCGTGGTCGAGCACCTCGGCCGGAACCTCGTCGCGAGTCACGTACTGCGGCGACATGGCGGCGATCTGCATGGCGATGCCGCGGACGAAGTCGGCCTCGCCACCCTCGTGCTCGACCATCACACCGACCTGGGGCGGCAGATCGGACGAACGCTTGTGCAGGTAGATGGTGACGTCGCCGTCGTAGCTGGCCGCGTTGGCCACCTCGAGCTTCTCGCCGATCTTGGCGGCCAGTTCGGCCACCGTGTCGGCGACCGTCTTGCCGGACGCCAGCACGACCGCGTTGGCGGCGGCCACATCGGTGGCGCCGGCGGCGTCCGTGGCGGCGGCGATCTCGTCGGCCAGCGCGATGAACTCGGCGTTCTTGGCCACGAAGTCGGTCTCGGCGCCGAGCTGGATCACGCTCTTGCCGGCGGCGGCGACCAGGCCGTTCGACGCCTCACGGTCGGACCGCTTGGCCATCTTCGCCTGGCCGGTCACCCGCAGGATCTCGACGGCGGCGTCGTAGTCGCCGCCGGCCTCGGTGAGGGCCTTCTTGGCGTCCATCATCCCGGCGCCGGTGGCGTCGCGGAGCTTCTTCACTTCAGCGGCAGTGATTGCCATTGTCTGTTCTCTCGTCCTGTTCGTGCGATGGGTCAGTTGGTCTCGCTGGCGGCTTCGGCCTCGACGGTCTCGCCGGCGGCCTGGACGTCGTGCGCGGCGTCGTCCGACTGCTCGGCTTCGCCGGACTGCTCGGCCTCACCGGTCACGGCGCCCTCGACGGCCTGGGCCTCGGCGGCCGGAGCCTCGTCGGTGGCGCCCAGCAGCTCGCGCTCCCAGTCGGCCATCGGCTCGGCCTCTTCACCGGTGGCGGCAGCGCCCCGGCTACGGACCAGCAGGCCCTCGGCGACGGCGTCCGCGACCACCCGGGTCAGCAGGGCGACGGAACGGATCGCGTCGTCGTTGCCCGGAATGGCGTAGTCGACCTCGTCGGGGTCGCAGTTGGTGTCGAGGATGCCGACGATCGGGATCCGCAGCTTGCGGGCCTCGTCGATCGCCAGGTGCTCCTTCTTGGTGTCGACCACCCAGACGGCCTGCGGCAGCTTGCCCATGTCGCGGATGCCGGACAGGGTCTTGGCCAGCTTGTCCTTCTTGCGGCGCTGCTGCAGCAGCTCCTTCTTGGTCAGCCCGGACGCGGCGACGTCGTCGAAGTTGATGCCTTCGAGCTCCTTCATCTTGCCGATCCGCTTGCTGATGGTGGCGAAGTTGGTCAACATGCCGCCCAGCCAGCGCTGGTTGACATACGGCATGCCCACACGGGTGGCCTGCTCGGCGATGGCCTCCTGGGCCTGCTTCTTGGTGCCGACGAACAGGATCTGCCCGCCGCGGGCGACGGTGTCGCGGACGAAGGCGTACGCCTGGTCGATGTAGCTCAGCGACTGCTGCAGGTCGATGATGTAGATGCCGTTGCGCTCGGCGAAGATGAACTTCTTCATCTTCGGGTTCCAGCGGCGGGTCTGGTGCCCGAAGTGGACACCGCTCTCGAGCAGTTGACGCGTGGTGACGACGGCCATGGCCGTTCCTTTCTGCGCGGGTCGCGCGGCGGAGCGAGGACCCGCTATGGGTTGTCCGGACCGAAACTTTCGGCCCGCCTGATGCGACCGTTGCCGTTCCACCCCTTGCAGGGACCGCGGAGGCAACCCGTCGAGTGCGACGGTTCGAGGTGCATGCGAAGTCGACCCGGATCTGCCGAGCCGCTGCGCCGATTCTACGACGGCCCGTTGGGGTTGTCTAAATCCACGATTTTGAACACTTTCGCCCCGACCAGTCCGTAATGAGGGTGGAGGTGGTTCGCATGTCGCGCACGGTCGTCCGACTGGGGTCGGTGCTGATGGTGGCCTGGCTGCTGCTGCTCGCCGGCGCGCCCGAGAGCCGGGCGTTCGGCTCGGTGCGCCCGGTTCCCGGCCCGGTGGTGCGCGGCTACGATCCGCCGGCGAACGACTGGCTGCCCGGTCATCGGGGCGTCGACCTGGCGGCACCGGTCGGCACGGTGGTGCGGGCCGCGGCGTCCGGACGGGTCAGCGTCGCCCAGGTGATCGCCGGACGCGGGGTGGTGACGATCGTGCACGGCGAACTCCGGACCACCTACGAGCCGGTCCGGGCCAGCGTCCGGGTCGGCGATCAGGTGGCGGCCGGAGACCCCATCGGCACGGTCGAAGCCGGGCATTGCGACGGCGGCTGCCTGCACTTCGGGTTGAAGCGCGGCGACGACTATCTCGATCCGCTCGGCGCCGTCCAGGTGCGGCTGTTGCCGGCGTCCGCGGTCGCCCAGGCGCGCAAGCTCGCCGCCGAGCGGGCGGCGGCACTCGCCGCCGGAGCCGCCGAGGCATCCGGGTCGGGGGTGTTGCTGAACCCGGTCGGAGGCCGGATCAGCTCGCCGTTCGGACGCCGCTTCCACCCGATCTTCCACGAATGGCGGCTGCACGCCGGGGTCGATCTGCGGGCCTCCTGCGGCACCCCGATCCGGGCCGCGGCGGACGGCGTGGTGCAGTCGGTCTCCTACGATTCCTCCGGCGGCCACCGGCTGATCATCGCGCATGCCGGCGGCCTGACCACCCACTACCTGCATGCGCAGAAGCGCTATCGGGTGCGCAGAGGGCAGAAGGTGAAGCGCGGCCAGGTGGTGGGCTTCGTGGGCAGCACCGGCTGGTCGACCGCGTGCCATCTGCACCTGACCACCAAGCTCAACGGACGCCTCGTCGACCCGGCCCGGTATTTATGATGAGCGACCCGTCAGGCCCGCGGATGCGCCTGTGCGTAGGCGGCGCGCAGCCGTTCGGCAGTCACGTGGGTGTAGATCTGGGTGGTGGCCAGCGAGGCGTGGCCGAGCATCTCCTGCACGCTACGCAGGTCTGCGCCGCCCTCCAGCAGATGGGTGGCCATCGCGTGCCGAAGCCCATGCGGTCCGAGATCGGGGGCGTCCGGCACCCGCGCCAATGCCCGATGGACCAGTCGACGGACCACCCGCGGATCGATCCGGCCACCACGGTCGCCGACGAACAGCGCCGACCCGGCCTGCGGGCCGGCGATCAACTCGCGCACCTGCCGCCACAACACCAGGGCGCGGGCGGCCGGATCGCCGATCGGCACGGTGCGTTCCTTGTCGCCCTTGCCGCGCACCCGCAGCACCTGACGTTCGGCGTCCACCGAGGCGGCGTCCAACCCGCACAGTTCGGCCACCCGGATGCCGCTGGCGTACAGCACCTCGACCACCGCGACATCGCGCAGAGCGCGCGCCCGTGCCACCGGGTCGTCCTCGGCGCTGGCCCGGTCGGCCAGCGTTTCCAGCATCTGCCGGGCCCGACCGGCGTCCAGAGTGGGCGGCAGCCGCCGGTCGACCCGTGGCGATCGCAGCCCGGCGGCCGGGTCGGCGGGGAGGCGTCCGGTGGCATGCGCCCAGGCGAAGAAGACCCGCGCGGCCGCCGCCCGGCGTTGCATGGTGGCCCGTTCGGCGCCGACGGCATACATGCCGGCCAGCCAGCGGCGCAGGGTGCGCAGATCTGTCACGGTCAGCTCTCCCGACCCGGTGCGGTCGAGGTAGTCGACCAGATGCGCCAAATCCCCGGCGTAGGCGCGCACCGTGTGGGGCGACATATTGCGTTCGACGCGCAGGTGCCGCGTCCACTCCTCCACCAGGTCCGCGGACATGACCCGAGCCTACGACCCGCGCGTATGGAACGGCGGCCCCCTCTCCTTCTAGTACGGTGGCGGCCGAGAGAAAGGTGGCTATGGGCGACGACCTGACCACCGGCGGCAAGGTGCTGCCGATCACCCGCTGGGGCACCCCCGTGATGCACAACCAGACCCGTCCCGTGGAGAAATTCGACGACGAACTGCGCGAACTGGTCCGTGACATGTTCGCCACCATGCGCGCCGCCCAGGGCGTCGGTTTGGCCGCCACCCAGGTCGGCCTCGATCTGGCCGTGTTCGTCTTCGAATGCCCGGACGCCGACGAGACGGTCCACCGCGGAGTGGTCTGCAACCCGGTCGTCACTCTGCCCAACCGGCGCGACCGGAACCTGGATTCCACCGAGGAGGGCTGCCTGTCCTACCCCGGCAGCTACCAGATACTGGCTCGTCCCGACGTCGCGGTCTGCACCGGCCAGGACGCCGACGGCAACCCGGTCCGCGTCGAAGGCACCGGACTACTGGCCCGCTGCCTGCAGCACGAGACCGACCACCTCAACGGCATGGTGTTCGCTGACCGGCTCTCCACTCGGGCCCGTCGGCTGTTGACCAAGCAGCACACCGAACTCGCCCATCTGTACCCCGACGACTGGCCGGTGACGCCGCGCCGCAGCTCCGCGTCGGAGGACTGAGCGCAGCGCCCGTGCACCGCCTGCTCCGCCCGTTTCCATGGCGACAGCTGGGCCATCTGGCGCTGGGCATCGTGCTCGCTCCAATCCTGGTGGCGGTGCTCGCGGCGGCAGCGGCGGCCATCCCGTTCACGGTGTTCGCGGCCCCGCCGTTCCTGCTTCTGGTCCGGTTGTTCGCCGGCCTGATCGGCTTCGAGCGGGAACGTTTCGCGGTGCTGCACGACCGCGTCCCGGCCCTCACTCTGCCGCTGCCGCCGCGGAACCGGCCGGCCATCGAGCGGGCCCGTGCGGTGCTGCGCGATCCGGGCCTTCGGCGGGCATCCGGCTACGCGGTCGTCCGCCTCGCGCTGGCAGCGCTGGAACTGGTCGGGCTCGGCCTCGCAGTCGTCCTGCCGACGCTGCAACTCGTCGCGCTGCTGGCCGCGGTGACCCTGTCGTACCAGCCGATGGCGCTGCTCTACCTGAGCACGTGGTGGGCGCTGATGGCCAATCCGGTCACGATGGTGATCGTGCTCACCCTGATCGCGCCAGCGGTGATCCGCGGGCTGGCCTGGCTGGACGGCTGGGTCACCCAGGCGCTGCTGGGCAGCCCGGAGTCGGCGGCGCTGGCCCGCCGGGTGGGCGAGCTGGTCGAAGCCCGTGCGCGCACCGTCACAGCCGCGGACGCCGAACGGACCCGGCTGGAACGCGACCTGCACGACGGTGCCCAGCAGCGGCTGATCGCCCTGTCCATCCTGCTCGGCCAGGCCGAGTCCCGGCTGACCGACGATACGGACGCCGGCGCGCTGGCCCTGGTCCGCCGGGCGCGGGCGGAGACCAGCGGCACCATCGACGAACTGCGCACCCTGACCCGTGGACTGCGGCCGCCGATCCTGGAATCCCGCGGCCTGGACGCCGCCCTGTCCGCGGTCGCCGCCCGGCTGCCGATGCCGGTCACCATCGAGGCCCGGATCGACCGGCGTCCGGAGCCGGCGATCGAGGCGATGCTCTACTTCGCCGCCGCCGAACTGCTCACCAACGTCGCCAAGCATGCCGCGGGGGCGCCGGCAACCATCGAACTGGTCCGCGACAAGGCCCTGATCCGGGCGACCGTCACCGACACCGGTCCGGGTGGCGCGGACGTCGCCGGCGGCTCGGGGCTGAGCGGCATCGCCGACCGGCTCAGCGGCGTCGACGGTCGGCTGTTCCTGTCCAGTCCACCGGGCGGGCCCACCGTCGTCACCGTGGAGGTGCCATGCGGGTAGTGCTCGCGGAGGACTCCGGCCTGCTCCGGGAGGTGCTGACCGGCGCGCTCGCCGAGCGGGGCGTCGAGGTGGTCAGTGCCGTCGAGGACGCCGAACAGCTACTGCGGGCCGTCGACGCCACCGCCGGCCTGGACGCCGTCATCGTCGACGTCCGGATGCCGCCGACCTTCACCGACGAGGGCCTCCGGGCCGCCCTGCTGCTGCGCCGCCGGCGTCCGGAGTTGGGGGTGTTGATCCTCAGTCAGTACGTGGAGGAACGCTATGCCTCCGAGCTGCTCGCCGCCGGAGCCCGCGGGCTGGGCTATCTGCTGAAGGACAAGGTGGCCGACCTGGCCGAGTTCTCCGACGCCCTGGCCCGGGTGGCGTCCGGCGGCACCGCCCTCGACCCCGACGTGGTCAGCCAGCTGGTGGCGCGCAGCCGGCACGCCGGGGCGCTGTCCCGGCTCACTCCGCGGGAACGCGACGTGCTGGCCGGGATGGCCCAGGGCCGCTCGAACGCCGGCATCGCGGCCCAGCTGGTGGTCGGCGAGGGAGCCGTGGAGAAGCATGTGACAAGCATCTTCGCCAAGCTCGACCTGTCCGGCGCCGAAGGCGGGCACCGTCGGGTGCAGGCCGTGCTGGCCTATCTGAGCGGTGACCGCCGGTGAGGCGCCGAGCGGTGCAGGCGGCCGCGGTGCTGGCGACGCTCGTCGTGCTGGCGGCGGGCGCCTTCTCGTTTCCCGTGCTGTTCACCGAATACCAGGACGACAGCGCCGATTGGTCCGCGGCGGTGACCGCGATCGAGGTGGACGCCGCGGCCGGCGTCCAGGTCGGCGTCGAGCGCATCGGCGGAAAGAAGGGCGTCGCCGACGCCCGCTGGCAGACCGACTCGGTGCTGGGCCGGGCCGAGGTCACCGCCACCGAGTCGGGCCGGCTGACCGCCCGCTGCCACACCCCGACCCCACTCAGCCGATGCACGATCTGGCTGACCGTGCGCGCCCCCGCGACAACTCGGGTGGTGATCGTCCAGCGCCCCGGCGCGACGATCGCCGGAACGGATCCGCGCGTGCCGGTCGAGGTCCGCCAGGCGTCCTGACCGGGGGTTAGCCCTACCCCCCTCCGGTGGCTGCCCCCGACGCACCGGGCGTCGCGCCGACGACACGCTTCGGCCCATGTGGTCCTTGCTGCACTGTTCCCTTCCTCCCCTTCCCCGCCGGCCGCTTCCCCGCAGCGCCGTCGGCGCTCTGGTCGCCTGGTCCGCGTTCGGTGCCTGCGCCGTGGCGCTGGGTGCCGGATCGATCGATCTCGGCGTCTACCTGTGGGCGGCGTCCGAGTTGGCCGCCGGACGCGACCCGAACCTGACGCCGGCCGGCCAGCTGCCCTGGCTGTATCCGCCGTTCGCCGCCGTCGGGTACCTGCCGCTGCTCGCGGTGCCGTTCCCGGCGGCCGCGGTGATCGTCGCACTCATCTCGCTGGCTGCCCTGGTCCGCACCCTGCACCTGGTGCTCGGACGGCTGCTACCCAGGCGTCCCGATCTGACCCCGGCCTGCCTGGCGCTGGCGGTGGTCACCGAGCCGGTGGCGTCCACCCTCGGCTATGGCCAGCTCAACATCGTGCTGACCTGGCTTGTCACCGAGGGATTCCTGGGACGCCGGCGCTGGCTGATCGGGGTGGCCGCCGGGCTCAAACTGACCCCGCTGGTGTTCCTGCTGCCGCTGCTGCTGCGCCGCGACCTACGCGGCGCCGCTCAGACGCTCGGCGGATTCGCCGGCACGGTGGCCGCAGGCTGGCTGCTGGCCCCGGCCGCCTCGACCGGCTACTGGACCCACCTCGTCCTGGCCGCCCCCAGCCGGATCGGCATCGGCTACGCCACCAACCAGTCGCTGACCGGGGCGGTGGCGCGGGCGACCGCCCCGGACGGCGTCCCGGTTCTCACCGCCGCGTTGTCGATCGCCGTGCTGCTGGCGACGATCGTGGTGCTGCGCCGGACGTCCGACGACGTCCTCGCCCTCGTGGTGACCGGTCTGGCCGGCCTGCTGATCTCGCCGATCTCGTGGATCCACCACTGGATCTGGCTGTTGCCGCTGGTGCTGTGGTGTGTCGTGAACGGACTGCGCGGGCTCGGCTACGCCTGGGGCGTGCTGCTGGTCGGCCGGCTGACCTGGTGGTACCCGGCCGGCGGGACCGTCGAATACGGCCACGACCTGGTCGGCAAGCTGACCCAGGACAACTGGACGCTGCTGACGCTGGTCACCCTGGGGATGCTCGCCGCGCGTCCAGCATCGAACCGGGCGATCCGGCGGCGGGACGCTTCAGCTAGTAGCGTGGCGGGCGAACTGAAAGGATCCAGCAGATGACGATGTTCAACTGGGGCCCCACCCAGCCACCCGACCCGCCGCAGGGTCCGCAGCCGTTCAACCGGGAGCGCTGGGACGCCGTGCTGACCAGCCTGGAGATCCAGTTCGCGCTGGACGACGACGGCGACCGATACGCCGACTGGGAGGCCATGCGGCTGTGGTTCCTGGTCGAGGGCAACAACAACGACCTGATGGCGATGCGATCGATGTGGGACATCCGCCCGCCGGTCGCCGCCTACGACTTCGTCCTTGAGGCGGTCAACAGCTGGAATCGCGATCACTTCTGGCCGAAGGCCAGCGTGGTGCGCGGCGAGGACCACCTCGGCGTCTTCGGCGATCTGGTGATCGACATCGAGACCGGCGTCACCGACGACTTCCTGCGCCAGCAGGTGCGCTGCATGGTCGGCACCTCCGGCCAGCTGTACGAGTACCTGACCGAGCAGTTCCCCGAATCCAAGGAGTGGTTCAACGCCGGCGAGTGAGCGGCGTCAGATCGGGAAGGACGCCGTGGCCAACGGGTCGGGCCCGGTGAGCGGCACCAGCCGCCAGTCGAGCCGCGCCGTCCCGGCCGCCGGGTCGACGTCCACCACGATCGTGTGCGGGGTCTCGATCAGTCGTAGTTGAGCGGTGAAGACGCCGCGCCGCCAGGCGCCGCTGGCCACCACCGGCAGCTCCGGACCGGCCGGGGTCGCCCAGCGCGACTCCAGCCATTGCCCGTCGCCGACCACGGTGACGAGGTCGCCGTCCGGGTGGTCAATGGTCAGCAGGTGATGGCCGCCGGGCGTGGTGGCCAGGGTGACCGCCCGATAGCTCCTCGGCAGCTGGGACGCCTCGTGCCGCAGCACCCGAACCCGCGGCCGGCGTCCGGGCCCTGACAAGGGGCGATGCTCCAGCCTGCGGAGTCTCCGGGCAAGTTGCTGGTCGGCGGACGGGTCGGTCCGGACGTCGATCGCGGGCAGCAGATGCTGCCAGAGCCAGTCCAGGACGTCCTGCATAGTCTCGACCTCGGAGGTGATCGCGACCGCGACGTCCTGCTCGGGCAGCACGATCGCGTACTGGCCGCAGGCGCCGTCGCCGCGGTAGCCGTGCGTCGCGCCCCAGAACGAGAAGCCGTAGCCGCAGTCCCAATCGCCGGTCCCGTCGCTGGCCAGGGACGCCGGCGTCGGACGCGGCGCCGCCTCGGCATACTCGGCAGGAACCAGCCGGCTCCCCTGCCAGACACCGCCGTCCAGCCAGGTCTGGGCCAACGCCAGGATGGCCGGCGTGGTGACGTGCATGCCGCTGAACCCCAGGTCGCGTCCCTGCGGGGTGCGCTGGGCGCGACCCGGCCCGCCGCCGAACGGGTCGAGCAGCAACCGCCGGACGTGGGTCGTCACCGGCTCGCCGGTGACTGCCGCGATGGCCTGGGCGACCAGATAGGTGGCCACCTGGTTGTAGGCCCACACCTGCCCCGGTTCGCCGTCCGGCTCGCGGGCGAGGATGGACGCCAGCTCCGGCTCGGCGCCCCGCCATTCCCAGGCGTCCTGGGTGTGCCCGACCGTCATCGTGATGCAATGCCGCACGGTGACCCGCCGCCACTTCGGCGACACGGACGCCAGGTCGGTGAGGTAGGACAGCACCGGGGCGTCCAGGTCGATCAGGCCGCGGCCGACCAGATTGCCCAGCACGGTCGCGGTGAAGCTCTTGCTCAGCGAATACCCCAGGTGGACGCGGTCGCGCGCGTACGGCGCCCACCAGCCCTCGGCGATCACCTGCCCATGCCGAGCCACCATCAACGAATGAAGCCCGTGATCAGGGGTCTCGAAGGCGTCCAGCAAGGCGAGCAGCCCGCCCGCGTCCACCCCCTCCGCCGCGGGTGTGCTGCGTGGCATCGTCATGGGGTCAACCTAGCGGTCGCCACGTTCGTCTCTGACCGGCGAAGGAGCGATGTATTCGTGCCGCAGATCCGTGACCCTCGCGATGTGGTCGAAGTCACGATCGGCCGCCAGGACCGTCGCATCGTTCACGATGGCGTAGCCGGCGATAAGGATGTCGAGCGACCCCGCCGCGCGGACGAGTCCCGCGTTCCACAGCGCGCTCTGAATATCGAGTACCAGCGACTCGTCCGGGGCACGCTCCAACGGGAACCCGAGAGAGATCTGCTCTCGATAACGAGCATGCTCAGCGGGAGTCCGGGCGCTGTGACAGAACTCCAGGACCTGCGGCGGGCACGTCACGAAAAGATCCGCCGGCGCACGCTCAATCTGCCGCAGCCGCGCGGTGATCCCAGAATCGCCCGAAGCCAACCTGGCCCAGACCGCGTTGTCGACCAGATAGTCGGTCATCGAACTGGAGCGCCGAGTTCAGCTTCCAGATCGGCCAGCGCAGCGATGCCGTCGATCATCGCCCCTTTCTGCTTCGACGCGATCAGGCGACGCAATGCCAGATCGAGGACGGCGCGGTTCGACTTCTCACCAGTCAGGACCCTGGCGCGCTCGATCAGCTGCGGATCCAGGTCAACGCTCGTCATTGCCACGATGCACCCCTATCTATATGAAGAACCATATACCGATGCCGTCGGCCCCGGTGCCGACCGGGGCGTCCCGGTCAACGCAGCACATAGCCGGCGATGGCGCTGGCCGCCGCCACGTTGAGCGAGTCGACGCCCGCGCGCATCGGGATCGTCACCACCACGTCCGCCTGCTCGATCCAGCGATCCGACAGCCCGGCGCCCTCGGTGCCGAGCAGCACGGCGACCCGGTCGTCCGAGCCGAGAGCGGACGCCGCGGCGTCCAGTTCGACCGCACCGTCGGTCAGGGCCAGCGCGATCACCGTGAACCCGGACGCCTGCAGCGTCGGCACCGCGCTGCCCCAGTCGTCCACCCGCGCCCAGGGCAGCGAGAAGACCGCACCCATCGAGGTCTTGATCGAACGCCGGTAGAGCGGGTCGGCGCAGCGCGGCGCGAGCAGCACGCCGTCCCAGCCCAGGCCGGCGGCGTTGCGCAGGATGGCACCCATGTTGGTGTGGTCGACGATGTCCTCGCAGACCATCAGCCGGCGGAGCCCGAGCAGACCGGCCATGGTGTGCCGGGTCTCTCGGTGCAGGGACGCCAGCGCGCCGCGGTGGACGTGGAATCCGCTCACCCGCTCCGCGGTCTGCTCGCTGACCCGGTACACCGGGGCGTCGCGCACCACGTCCTGCAACGACGCCAGCCAGCGCGGCGCCAGCATGAACGACCGCGGCCGGTATCCGGCCTCGATCGCCCGCCGGATCACCTTCTCGCCCTCGGCGATGAACAGGCCCTGCTCGCTTTCCAGATGCCGGCGCAGGGACGCGTCCCGCAGCGCCACATAGTCGGCCAGCCGCGGATCGGTCGGGTCGTCGATGTCGATCGGATCGGGCACCGTCCCAGTCTCGCGCATCGCGTCGCGGGCCGCCTCGGCACCACTAGGGTTTCGGCATGGGCTGGCTGAAGCGAATCGACCGGTTTCTGCTGGCCATCGTCGGCGCCGCGCTGGTGGCCAGCGTGCTGCCCGCCCAGGGTGCCGCCATTGAGGTCGTCGACTGGCTGACCACGATCGCCGTCGCCGTGCTGTTCTTCGTCTACGGCGTCCGGCTCAAGCCCGAGCAGGCGCTCGCCGGCCTGAAGCACTGGCGGCTGCACCTGACCATTCTGTCGCTCACATACCTGGCGTTTCCGCTGGTCGGCTGGTCATTGCAGGTGCTGTCGCCGTGGCTGCTCAGCCCCGCGCTGTACGCCGGCGTGCTGTACCTGACGCTGGTGCCGTCCACCGTGCAGAGCTCGATCAACTTCACCTCGGTGGCCAAGGGCAACGTGGCCGGCGCGATCGTCAGCGCCTCGGCATCCAATCTGCTGGGCGTGTTCCTCACCCCGTTGCTGTGCTGGGGGCTGATGAGCATCTCGGGCACGGTCAGCTTCGATCCGTCCGCCATCCTCGACATCGTGCTCCAGCTGCTGCTGCCGTTCCTGCTCGGGCAGCTCTCCCGACGCTGGACGGCCGACTGGGTCGCCGCGCACCCCCGACTCAAGCTGTTCGACAACGGTGTGATCGTGCTGGTGGTGTATTCGGCGTTCTCCGCCGGCATGCGCGAGCACATGTGGCAGCAGGTCGAGCCGATCGCGCTGCTCGCCCTGCTCGGCGTCTGCCTGGTGATTCTCGCGGTGATGCTGGGCTTCAGCTATTGGCTGGCGCGCCGGCTCGGCTTCAACCGCTCCGACGCCATCGCGATCCAGTTCTGCGGCACCAAGAAGTCGCTGGCCACCGGCCTGCCGATGGCGAACGTGCTGTTCGCGGGTTCGCCGATCGGCCTGCTGGTGTTGCCGCTGATGCTGTTCCATCAGGCCCAGCTGATGGCCTGCGGGTCGCTGGCCGCTCGGTACGCCAAACAGCTGGACTGACTACGGCCTACTGCTCCGGTTCCGCCTGCGGCTCAGGCTGCGGGGCGGCGTCCTCGGCCGCTGTCACACCGGCGCCCAACTCGGCCTGGGGCGTGTTGATGCTGGCCCGCCGAGCGGCCCGGCTGTTCTCCATCTGCTGCGCCTCGGCGATCGCCTGCTCGACAGCGCGTCCGGCCTCGCCCTCGGCCTCGATCTTCTGCTGGGCGATCTCGGCGAACACGTCGATCTTCTCCGGCGCCTCGAACTCGCCGCCGTCGGCCTCGCCATAGTCGCCGGACAACAGATTGCCGGCGGCCCGGCCCAGGCCCTTCAGCGCGTCGTTGAGCTCGGACGGCACCACCCACACCTTGTTGGCGTCGCCCTTGGCCAGGTTCGGCAGCATCTGCAGGTACTGGTAGGCCAGCAGCGACTGGTCGGGCTTGCCGGCATGGATCGCACCGAACACTGTGGTGATGGCCTGCGCCTCGCCCTCGGCCCGCAGCATCTGCGCCTGCCGGTCGGCCTGCGCGCGCAGCACCGCCGACTCACGCTCGCCCTGCGCCCGCAGGATGGACGCCTCGCGGTCACCGGACGCCGACAGGATCTGCGACTGCCGCTGGCCCTCGGCCAGCAGGATCGCAGCCCGCTTGTCGCGCTCGGCCCGGGCGCCCTTCTCCATGGCGTCCCGGATGGTGGCCGGCGGCTCGATCGAGCGCAACTCGACCCGGTTGACCTTGATGCCCCACTTGCCGGTGGCCTCGTCGAGGACGGCCCGCAGCTTGGCGTTGATCTCTTCGCGCGAGGTCAGGGTCTGCTCCAGGTCGAGCCCGCCGATGATGTTACGCAACGTGGTCATTGTCAACTGCTCGATGGCCTGAATGTAGTTCTGCGCCTCGTACGCGGCCCGGACCGGGTCGACCACCTGGAAGTAGATCACCGAGTCGATGCTGACCATCAGGTTGTCCTCGGTGATCACGCCCTGGGGCGGGAACGGGACGACCGCCTCGCGCATGTCCATCGTGTAGCGGACGTTGTCGATCAGCGGCACCAGCAGATGCGGACCGGGGTCGAGGGTGCGGCGGAATTTGCCCAGCCGCTCGACGATCCCCACCTGTTGCTGACGGACCACTTTCAATGCCTGGGTCAGCAGCGCCACCGCCAGCACGGCGATGACGATCGGGAGTATCCATTCCATGGTCAGGACTCCTTGGGATAGACAACGACGGTGATCCCGTCGACCTCGAAGACCTCGATCGAGGCGCCCGCATCGATCTCGACGTCCCCAAAACTGCGGGCCCGCCATACCTCGCCGTTCACCTTGACCTCGCCGGAGCTGCCGGTGATCGCGGTCATCGCCTGTCCGGTGCTACCGACCATGCGCTGCAACGACGAGCGGTAGCCCGGCGCGGTGCGCACTTTCTCGAGCAACGTCGGCCGCAGCAGAAAGAGCAGCGCGAACGCCACCAGGACCGCGACGATCACCTGAACCAGCAGCATCCCCGGAAAGAACAACGCGACACACGCGCCGGCCAGAGCGCCGGCAGCCAGCATCAGCAGGGTGAAATCGAGCGTAAGCGATTCGGTCAACGCCAGGACAGTAGCGGCGATCAACCACACCGCCCACCAGTTGGCGCTCAACCACTCCCACATGCGTCTATCATGCCCGCGCGCGGGCGCTCCATCGTCCGTTCGTGTGGGTGACTTCGAGGGCGAAGTCGAAGGTCTCGCTGAGCCGGTCGGCGGTCAACACCTCAGCGATCGGCCCGGCGGCCAGCACCGTGCCCTTCTTCAACAGCAGCGCGTGGGTGATTCCGGTGGGGATCTCCTCTACGTGATGGGTGACCAGCACGGTGGCCGGGGCGAAAGCGTCGCCGCACAGTTCGCTGAGCGTGCCGACCAGGCTTTCCCGACCGGCCAGGTCGAGACCGGCGGCCGGCTCGTCGAGCAGCAGCAGTTCGGGGTCGGTCATCAGGGCGCGGGCGATCTGCACCCGCTTGCGCTCCCCCTCGCTCAGCGTGCCGAAGGTGCGGTAGGCAAGGTGCCCGACCTTGAGCTGCGCCATCAACTCGACGGCCCGCTCGAAGTCGGCCTGCTCGTAGTTCTCCCGCCAGCGTCCCATCACCGCATAGGCGGCCGACACCACGACGTCCGCGACCCGCTCGCTGCGCGGGATCCGGTCGGCCAGCGCGGCGGAGGCGACCCCGATGCGGGGCCGCAGTTCGAAGACGTCCACCCGGCCGAGAGTCTCGCCGAGGATCTCGGCGGTCCCGGACGACGGGTGCAGTTGCGCGGCCAGAATCTGCAGAATGGTGGTCTTGCCGGCACCGTTGGGGCCGATGATCACCCAGCGGTCACTCTCGTCCACTCGCCAGTCGACCTTGTCCAGCAGCGTGGCCTCGCCACGCACGATGGACACGCCCGTCAGTTCCGCAACAGCCGCCATGCGAGCCAACCTACCGGCTGGACGCCGGGAGTCGAACCGGGACGCGCGGGCCGGCGTCCGGGCGAGGTCAGGCTCCGGTGGAGTGCAGCCCGCCGTCCACGTGCACCATCTCGCCGGTGGTGGCCGGGAACCAGTCCGAGAGCAGCGCGACCACGGCGCGGGCGGTCGGGTCGAGGTTCTTCGGGTCCCAGCCGAGCGGGGCGCGCTGCGCCCAGATGTCGTCGAAGGTCTCGGCGCCCGGAATGGCGTTCTTGGCGATCGTCGACAGCGGCCCGGCGGCGACCACGTTGCAGCGGATGCCCTCGGGGCCCAGGTAGCGGGCCAGGTAGCGCGAGGTGCTCTCCAGCGCCGACTTGGCCACGCCCATCCAGTCATAGGTCGGCCAGGACTGCCGGGCGTCGAAGGTCAGCCCGACCACGGACGCGCCGCTGCCCATCAGCGGCTTGCAGGCCATCGTCAGGCTGGCAAGGGAGTACGCCGAGACGTGCATCGCGGTCTTCACGTCCTCGGCCGGCGTGGTGAGGAATTTGCCGCCCAGCGCGGTCGCCGGGTTGGCGAAGGCGATGGAGTGGACGAGGCCGTCGAGGTGGTCGACATGCTCACGGATGTTGTCGGCCAGGCCGGCCAGGTGCTCGTCGTCGGTGACGTCCAGTTCGAGCAGCACCGGCTCGGGATCGAGCCGCTTGATGATTCGCCGGGTCAGGCTGAGCGCCCGGCCGAAGTTCGACACCAGCACGGTGGCGCCCTCGCGCTGCGCGATCTCGGCCACCCGGTAGCCGATCGACGTGTTCATGGTCACGCCCGCGACCAGGATGTTCTTGCCCTCCAGGATTCCCACTCCGCTCCCTTTCCCTAAATGCCCGAATGCTCAGTGCCCCATGCCGAGGCCGCCGTCGACCGGAATGACCGCGCCGGAGATGTAGCCGGCGCCCTCGCTGGCCAGGAACGCCACGGTGGCGGCCACCTCGCGGGTGGCGCCGAGCCGTCCAGCCGGGATGGACGCCTGGTAGCCGGCCACCACATCGTCGGGCAGCGTGGCGGTCATGTCGGTCTCGATGAAGCCGGGCGCGACCACGTTGGCGGTGATGCCGCGAGCGCCGATCTCGCGGGTCAGCGAACGGGCCATGCCGACCAAGGCGGCCTTGGACGCCGAATAGTTCACCTGGCCGGGCGAACCGTACAGGCCGACCACAGAGCCGGTGAAGATGATCCGTCCCCAGCGCCGGCGCAGCATCGAGCGGCTGGCCCGCTTGGCGCACCGGAACGCGCCCTTGAGGTTGGTCTCCAACACCAGGTCGAAATCGGCCTCGCTCATCCGCAGCACCAGGGTGTCCTTGGTCACGCCGGAGTTGGCGACCAGGATCTCGGTCGGTCCGTGCGCCTCTTCGGCCTGCTTGAACGCGGCGTCCACCTGTGCGGTGTCCGTCACGTCGCAGGCGATGCCCAACGCGCCCTCGGGGGCGTCCCCGCCTCGCGAAAAGCTGGCCACCCGATGTCCCTGTTCCAGCAGCGCCGCGACGATGGCCGCGCCGATGCCCTTGTTCCCACCGGTGACGACGGCGCTCCGGCCGCCCACACCTTCCGTATCCGTCACGGTGGACAACCTAGTGCAGGCGTCCGTACGGCGCCGCTCCGACCCGCTGTCGCCCACCGGCTGTGCCGCTCGTGCACCTCAGGTTGCAACGGAACCGGCTGCGGACATCGTAAGTATATACAAATCTTGCAGAGGGTTCTCCCATGCTCCCCGACAAGCCCGCCGCCGCGATGTCCGCCACCGAGCTCGCGGCCTACATCGACCACTCCGTACTGAAGCCCGAGTTCAGCGCCGAGGAGATCGCCCGCGAGGTTGCCAATGGTGTGCGGTACGGCTGCCGAACCGTCTGCGTCAACCCGGCTGCGATCGAGATCGCCGCACCTCTGTGCAAGGGAACCGACACCGGACTCTGCGTGGTGGTCGCCTTTCCCTTCGGCCTGTCGATGACGGCTTCGCGGATCGGCCAGGCCAGGAACGTGCTCGCCGCCGGCGTCGAGGCGGCGGTCGCCGCGGACGCCGACTTCGTGAAGACGTCTACCGGCTTCTACACCGGCACGACCCAGCACGAGCAGACCGGGGCATCTGATGGGATCGTCCGGGTGATGATGGACGCCGCCGCCGGCCGATGCCAGGTCAAGGGCTCCGGAGGCATTCGCGACCGGGCGCACTTCCTGCGATTGATCGACGCCGGCATCGACCGGGTGGGCATCGGCTACCGCGCGACACCGGTCGTCCTCGGCCTCGGCGAAGGCCCGGCGACGGTCGCCACCACTGGCTATTAGGCCGATTCTGTTGCGTAGAGGCAGCGAGCCAGCTCGTCGATGTTGTTCTCCACGGCGCGTCGGATCTCGACGGTCACCGGAGCGAACACGTAGGTGTCGGGCTGGTCGGCGAGGACCTGCTTGACCGCTTCGAGCGCGGCCTTGTCGGCGTAGGTGTAGTAGTTGATCTTCCGGACGCCGCGGTTGATGCACTCGCGGTATTCGGCCGAGCTCAATCCCAAGCCACCGTGCATCACGATCGGGACGCCGGCACGTCCGCGAAGGGTCGAGATCAGCTCGTAGTTGAGCTTCGGCTCAGCCTTGGACAACCCATGCACGGTGCCGAATGAACAGGTCAGCGCCGTCACGCCGGTGGCGGCCACGAACTCGGCGGCCTGGTCGGGGTCGGTGTACAGCGAGGTGGCACCCACGCCCTCGGAGCTGTCCACGCCGTCCTCGCGACCCGGCATGACGCGCAGTTCGGCCTCAACGCCGTGACCGTACCCGTTGGCTCGCCTGCCGGTGCCGGACGCCGACCCGCGAGCGTTGCGGACCGTCCGGCAACTTCGTATATACATATCATGCCGTCTAGCTACCGACAAGGATGTGGACAGGCGTCCCTGAGCTATACAAATTTGCGGTGTGGCAGCATGTCTCCATGCCCACCGCCAGCGCCAGCAGACCGATGTACGAGGTCATCGAGGAGTGGCTGGTCGAACAGTGCGAGACCCTCGGGCCGGGAGGCAATCTGCCCAGTGAGGTGGCAGTCGCCGAGCGCTTCGGCGCCAGCCGGATGACGGCTCGCCGCGCGTTTCAGAACCTGGCCGAGAAGGGGCTGATCGAGAGGCATCGACGCATCGGAAGCCGGGTGCGGCCCGCGCCGCTGCATCGGCAGGACTCGGTGCTGCGTCCGCTCACCGACGAGATGCGCCGCCGCGGCCTCACGCCCACATCGCGCTTGATCCATGCCGGGCTCGGCCCGAATCCACTCGCCGCTCAGCAACTCGGGCTCCCGGCGACCGAGTGGGTGCTCACCATTCAACGCCTGCGCTTCGCCGACGGCACACCGGTCGCGCTGGAGACCGCGTGCCTTCCGAACGACTTCGCCGACGTTCTGGAGGAAGACCTCGAGCAGGGGTCGCTGCACGCGGCACTTGCTCATCTCGGCCGGACGCCGGCCCGCGCCACCGGTCACGTCACCGCCCGGCTGGCCACCGATGAGGAAGCCGACCTCCTGGAACTCGATCCGCCCGCGGCCCTGTTGGTCGAGTCCCGGCTGATCGTCGACAGCACCGGCCGGCGCGTGGAGAGCACCCAATCGGCATACGTCGGCTCGCGCTGGGTGCTGGACACGGGCGCATACGGCGCCCCGAGCTCTCTCACGTCGCCGGCATAGACCGCTCTGTCCACCCGCTGCCGACCAGTGGCCAGGCGCACCTTCCGGACTAGAGTGGCCGAGTGAACACCCGTGCGCATGCGCAGGGCCGGCCGGTTCTGATCACCAAGGCGCGCCGGGCCCGATCGCTGGACGCCGACGCACGCAACAAGCGGTATCTGCTGACCATGGCCGTCCGGGTCGCCTGCTTCCTGGGCGGCGTGATGTCACCGACGCCGTGGAACTGGGTGCTGTTCATCGGCGCGGCAGTGATTCCGCCGATCGCGGTGGCCCTGGCCAATGCGGTCGACCTGCGCCGCGGTCCGGACGCCCCCGACGAGGACGAACCAGCCACCCGCAAACAGCTGACCGCGGGCGGCGTGGTGCCCGGATCGGTGGAGGACGACTGAGGTGCCGAAGCTGGGCACGATGGGCGAGGCCCCCCAAGGCCGTCGGCTGTGGCTGCGCTGGGCGGTGATGGGTGTCGCGGTGATCTGCCTGGCGGTCGCCTTCGTCAACCTGGGCCGCTGGCAGCTCGACCGGCTGCAGCAGCGCCGCGACAACAACGGGGTCGTCGTCGCCCATGAGAACGCCGCCGTCGTCGACTGGCAGACGGTGTTCAACCATCCGATCACCGACGCCGACCAATGGCAGCGGGTCAGCGTCCGCGGCACCTTCGACGCCGAGCATTCCTACGTCGTCCGCTATCGCAGCAACGGCGAGCAGACCGGCTGGGAGATCGTGACGCCGCTGCGGACGCCGCACGGCAACGTGCTGGTCAGCAGGGGTTTCGCCGCGCGTCCCGCGAGCGAGGACTTCCCGACCACCGCCCCGGCGCCGCCCGCGGGCGAGGTGACCGTGATCGGCTATGTGCGGCGCGACGAGCAGGGCGCCTCCAACGCGACCGTCCCCATCGACGGGCAGATGCGGCTGATCAACTCCGAGGCGGTCGCCGGCACTCTGCCGTATCCCCTGGTCGACGGCTATATCGGGGCGACCGAGATGACCCCGGCAGCCACCGACGGACTGGTGCCGGTGAGCCCGCCGGACCTGACCGAGGGCAACCATTTCTCCTACGCCCTGCAGTGGTTCGCGTTCGCGATCATCGCCGGCGTCGGCCTGGTGGTGCTGATCCGCTCCGACCTGCGGGATCGCCGCAAGGCGAAGCAGGCCCCAGCCAACTGACGCTTACGTAAGGCAACCCATACGCAAGGATAATGACATATCCTTGCGTATGGATTCCTTTACGAAAGGATATCGTCCATGGGAGCACCTCGACATGCCGATGCACGCGGCTCGTCCTGGCCCGCCCCGACGTGGGAGACACACCCCTGGCACGATTCGTGGCGCGACTACGAGGCCGCGGTGGTTCCGCCTATCGCGACGCTCGACGTCTGCGAGGTGCTGGACGCGGCCACGGCGGCACGAGTGGGTGCCGCTCAACAGGCCATCGTCGACTTCGACAGGGAGTTGACCGAGGAGTTCGGCGCCCGCGAGTCGGGCACCACCAACACCGTGCTGCTCCGCTCGGAAGCAGCCTCCTCATCCCAGATCGAGCACCTCACGGTGTCGGCGAAACAGCTGGCCCTGGCCGAAGTAGGCGCGGCACGCAGCGTGAATGCCGGAATCGTTCAAGCCAACGTCACCGCCATGACGGACGCCACCGCGGTCGAAGGCGGCCTCGACACCTCCGTCGCCACTCAGATGCACCAGCAATTGCTTGGCGACACCGGACTGCACATCGGGCTCCGGCACGAACAGGTGTGGATCGGCACCTCGGGATCCAGCCCGCTGGGCGCAGAGTTCGTCGCACCGCACCACAGCCACGTCGAGGAGAACCTCGACGACCTGTGGCGGTTCCTGGCCGAGCCAGCACGACTGCCACTGGCTCAGATCGCCGTCGGGCATGCCCAATTCGAGACGATCCATCCCTTCGTCGACGGCAATGGGCGCGTCGGACGGGCGCTGGTGCATCGCTATCTGCGACACGTGGGGCTCACCACACACGTCACCGTCCCCATCTCGGCGGGCCTGTTGGCTGCCACGGGCAGCTACGTGGCGGCTCTGACGGAATATCGCAAAGGCAATCCCCTGCCTATCGTCATCGAGTTCGCCCGAGCCTCCCGCGACGCCGCGGCCATCGGTCGCGAGATGCTCGCCGGACTTCGCGCCGTGCGGGACTCGTGGAATACCAGAATCACCGCACGCTCCGACTCAGTGGCATGGAAGATCGCCGACAACCTGGTCGGCCACCCTGCTGTCGCGGCAGACATCGCCGCCCAACAGCATGGGGTCTCGCCCCAGGCAGCGCGCACCGCCATCGGTCACCTCGTCGACGTCGGTGTGCTGAAGCGAGCCTCCACCGGACGCCGCAACCAGGTGTGGGTCGCCGAAGAGATCACTTCCTGCTACGACCGGATCGCGGTGCTCATCGGCCGACGCACGATCTACTGAGTCGGCTCGGACCGCACGAGAGGCTTAGAGAGAGGGCTTAGGGTGCAGGCATGGATCTGGGACTGAGCGACCGGGTGTACCTGGTCACCGCGGGAAGCGCCGGTTTGGGCCGGGCAACCGCCGATCAGCTGGTGGCCGAGGGCGCCCGCGTGGTGCTGGTGGCCAGGCGCGCCGACGTCCTGGACGACGCGGTCGCCGACCTGGGCAGTGCGAATGCCGTCGCGTTGGCGGCCGATCTGGCCGAGCCGGGCACCGCCCAAGCGGCCGCCGACGTGGCGCTGCGCACCTTCGGACGACTCGACGGTGCCCTGATCAGCGTGGGTGGGCCGCCGCCCGGAACCGTGCTGGCCAACTCGGACGAGCAATGGCTCGCGGCCTTCGACTCGGTGTTTCTGGCCGCTTTGCGGACCGTCCGGGCAGTGCTCGCCACCGCCACCGGGCCGGCGGCGATCGGCCTGGTGCTGTCCACCTCGGTGAAGGTGCCGATTCCCTCCCTGGCCATCTCGAACGGGCTGCGTCCGGGGCTGGCGATGTTGATCAAGCAGCTCGCCGACGAGATCGGCCCGGACGGCAACCGGGTGTTCGGCCTGATGCCGGGCACGGTCCTGACCGAACGGATCCGGTTCCTGCACGGGCAGAGCGCCGACCCGGCCGCCGCCCGCGCCGACGCCGAATCCCGGATTCCCCTGCGCCGGCTGGGCGATCCGGCCGAGTTCGGACGCGTGGCCGCCTTCCTGCTGTCGCCGGCCGCGTCCTATCTGACCGGATCGGTGATCGCCGTCGACGGCGGCGCGCTGCGCGCACTGTGAGCCTGCACGTCGCGCACCACCTGTTGGCCTGCCCGCACTGCGGCCGGGAGCTGGTGCCGCTGGAGCAGCGCTGGGCCTGCGACGCCGGGCACTCGTTCGATGTCGCCAGACAGGGCTACCTGAACCTGGCGAACGGTCCCGAACCTGCCAACGCCGACACCACGGCCATGCTGGACGCCCGCGCCCGCGTCCAGGCGGCGGGATTGTTCGACTTCCTCAGCCGCGGGCTGGACGGAGCGGTGCCGTACACCGGCGTCCAGACCGTTCTGGAGGTCGGGGCCGGCACCGGGCACTACCTGGCGCAGCTCATCGAGGCCCGCCCACCGGCCCGCGGGTTGGCCCTCGACGTGTCCCGCGCGGCCGCCCGGCGCGCGGCCAAGGCGTATCACCGGGTCGCGTCCGTGGTCGCGGACGTCTGGCGCGGCCTACCGGTGCGGGAGGCGTCCATCGACGTGCTGCTGTGCATCTTCGCGCCACGCAACCCGGTCGAGTTCGCCCGCGTGCTGCGTCCCGGCGGCCGGGCGATCGTGGTCACCCCGGCAGCCGCCCACCTGGCCGAGCTGCGGCAGCGCTACGGGCTCCTCGGCATCGAAGACGACAAGCGGGAACGCCTGTTGGAGCGGATGGCACCCCACCTCGTCCACGAGCACACCACCACCCTGAAGCAGACCGGCACGCTGAGCGCCGAGGTGCTGGACGACCTGATCCGGATGGGCCCGAACGCCCATCACGACCCGCCCCGTCCGACCGCGCCGGAAGAGGTCCGGCTGGCCATCGACCTCACCGTGTTCCGGGCGCCTCCCGGAAGTCGCGCGGCGAAGCCGTAGACTGCCCGTCCGTGACGTCCGCCTGGCCCAATTCCCGTACATCGACCCTGCTCAACGAGTTCATCGGCGGAATCGACGGGCTCCTGCTGGAGGCGCAGGCGCTGCGCCGGGCCATCCACGCAGACCCCTACATCGGCGGCTTCGAGCAACCCACCGCCGACCTGCTGCAGGCCGCGCTGGAGCGTCCGACGACGCCGGTGGCCAGTACCGGCTTCTGGACCCGGGTCGGTCCGGACGGCCCCTCCGTCGCGCTGCGCGCCGAATTGGACGCCCTGCCGATCGTCGAGGACACCGGGGTCGGCTGGGCGTCCACCGGTGGCGCGATGCACGCCTGCGGACACGACGTCCACATGGCGGCGGTCTGGGCGGTGCTGCGGACCGCCGAGGGGATGAACCTGCCGGCCGGCCTGGTCGGCATCTACCAGCCCCGCGAGGAGTGCAATCCCTCCGGCGCCCCGGACGTGCTCAGCAGTGGCTTGCTGCAGGCCCAGGACGTCCGCTCGGTGATCGGCGCCCACGTCCAGCCGCGGGTGCCGTCCGGGCTGGTCAGCACCGGTATCGGCGGCGTCAACGCGGCCGCGGACGCCTTCGACATCGTGATCCGCGGGCACGGCGGGCACGGCGCCTACCCGCACGTCACGATCGACCCGGTACCGATCCTGGCCAGCCTCGCATCCGGCCTCTACGAACTGGTCGGACGCCTGATCGACCCGACCCACGAGGCGCTGATCAGCATCGGCCGGATCGAGGCCGGCGCGACCCACAACATCATTCCGGACTCGGCGAAGCTGCAGGGCATCATCCGCACCATGCACGAATCGGACCGCCGGCTGCTGCACGCCGAGATCCGCCGGTTCGCCGAGCACACCGCCGCGGCGCGCGGCGCGACCGCCGAGGTCACCCTGCTGCGCGGCGACCCGGTGCTGGCCAACGACCACGACCTGGTGGTCGGCCTCGATCCGCTGCTGCAGGCCGCCGGGCTCCCCGTCGCCGACCAGCCGTTCCGGTCCTTGGGTGCCGACGACTTCAGTCATTTCGGCCAGCACGTGCCGATCGTGATGATGTTCGTCGGCACCGGCGAGGAGGCCGGCACCCGGCACGATATCGGGCTGCATCACGCCCGCTACCTGCCCGGCGAGGACACCATCCGGACCGTCGCCGTGGCACTGGCCGCCGGCTATCTCGCCGGCGCCCATCTGGCCGGCACACTCTGAGCCCGATCCACCGGTCCAGTCGCGGACGATCGAGAGGGCGGCGAAACACCCGCCTGTGCCCAGTACCCGCGTACACCCACTACGCCAGCGAGATCAGGTCGGCGTACTCGGGATTCCAGAGGTCTTCGTCGCCGTCGGGCAGCAGCACCACCCGGTCGGGTTCTAGGGCCTCCACCGCACCCTCGTCGTGGGTGACCAGGACGATCGCGCCGGCGAACGAGTGGATCGCGGCCAGCACCTCGGCCCGGGACGCCGGATCGAGGTTGTTGGTCGGCTCGTCCAGCAGCAGCACGTTGGCTGCCGAGACCACCAGCATGGCCAGCGCCAGCCGGGTCTTCTCACCACCCGACAGCACCCGGGCCGGCTTGTCCACGTCGTCGCCGGTGAACAGGAACGAGCCCAGGATCTTACGGGCATCGGTCGGCGTCATGTCGTCCGGCGCCGCGGTCATCATGTTCTCCAGCACGCTGCGGGATACGTCCAGGGTCTCGTGCTCCTGCGCGTAGTAGCCCAGCCGCAACCCATGCCCCGGCCGCACCTCCCCGGTATCGGACGCCTCCAGCCCAGCCAGAATCCGCAGCAGGGTGGTCTTGCCAGCACCGTTCAGGCCCAAGATCACCACCCGAGAACCCTTGTCGATAGCCAGACTGACATCGGTGAACACCTCCAGCGACCCGTACGACTTGGACAAATCCGCACCGCGCAACGGCACCTTGCCGCACGGCGCCGGGGTAGGGAACCGGATCTTCGCCACCCGGTCGGACGCCCGCTCGCCCTCGACGGATGCCAGCAGCTTCTGCGCCCGCCTGGCCATGTTCTGCGCCGCCACCGCCTTGGTCGCCTTGGCCCGCATCTTGTCGGCCTGGGCCAGCAGTTGCTCCGCCTTGCGCTCGGCGTTCGCCCGTTCCCGCTTGCGGCGCTTCTCGTCGGTCTCGCGTTGCAGCAGGTAGCGCTTCCAGTCCATCGCGTACTGGTCGAGCTCGGCTCGGTTGGCGTCCAGGTGGAACACCTTGGTGACGATCGCCTCCAGCAGCCCGACATCGTGCGAGATCAGGATCACGCCGCCGGGGTAGGCCTTGAGGAAGTCCCGCAGCCAGACGATCGAGTCGGCGTCCAGGTGGTTGGTGGGCTCGTCGAGCAGCAGGTTGTCGGCACCGGAGAACAGGATCCGGGCCAGTTCCACCCGGCGCCGCTGGCCACCCGACAACGTCCGCAGCGGCTGGCCCAGCACCCGGTCGGGCAGGCCCAGGTTGGCGGCGATCCGGGCCGCCTCCGAATCCGCGGCGTACCCGCCGGCCGCCGCCAACTCGGCCTCGGCCCGGGAGTAGGAGCGCATCGCGGCGTCCTGGGCGTCGCCGGCCTCGGTCGCCATCTCCACCGAGTACCGGGTGAGACGGTTCAGGATCGAGTCCAGGCCGCGGGCGGACAGGATGCGGTCCTTGGCCAGGGTGTCCAGGTCACCGGTGCGCGGATCCTGCGGCAGGTAGCCGATCTGCCCGGAGCGGGTGATCTGCCCGGCTGCCGGCAGCGCCTCTCCGGCCAGGATCTTGGTCAGCGTGGTCTTGCCGGCGCCGTTGCGTCCGACCAGCCCCACCTTGTCGCCGGGCGAGACCTGGAACGACGCCGGCGACAGCAACAGCCTGGCACCCGCCCGGACTTCGACTTCTCTCGCGACCAGCACGAGCGGCCACTCTACCGTCCGGAGGCAGGGGTTCCGGACCGGTCGTTGAGAGCCGAACGACAGCCGAGACGCCGCCCGCGATGCAGCACTCCTGCACCGCGGGCGGCGTCTGTTCGGGTGCCGGCCGGCGCCCGGATCAGCCCTTGGCCGCGACGATCTTTTCGGCTGCCGCCTTGATGTCGTCGGCCTGCTTCTGGGCCGCCGCGAGGGTGTAGACGGTGCCGGAGCCGATCGGCAGGGCGAGGCCCGCCTTGGTGGCCTGCAGCGCCTTGAAGGACGCCGCGTCGAGCACCGTCTGGGTGACGTCGGGCACCGTGCCGGTGAAGGCCGTTTCATAGAGCAGCGCGTCCTGCTTGCCGAGGTCGGGCAGGTTCTCCAGCGCCAGTGCGGTGACGAAGCGCTGCGGGTTGTCGGTGTAGGTGGGGTTGTAACCGAAACCGGCCGCATTCAATCGGCGGTAGGTGAGCGACTTGGAGGTATTGACCCACAGACCGTCCTCCGAGCCGCTGAACGCAGTCACCTGCAGCTTGCCGAGGACGTCGCCGTGCTTGGTCTTCACCTCGGCCAACTGCTTGTCGATCGCCGCATTGCGGGTCTCGAAGTCGGTGGACTTGGCGACCAGGTCGGCCACAGTCGGGTAGTTGTCCCACACGTCGGTGGGCTCGGCGATCTTCAGGATGACCGTCGGGGCCACCTCGGACAGTTCGTCATAGTCGATCTTCAGGCCGCTGTTGTCCATCCCGATGATCAGGTCGGGCTTGGCCGCGATCACCTTCTGGATGTCCACGCCCTCGTAGGTTCCGACCGTGGGCACGTCCTTCACTTTCGCGTATACGTCGGCGCCCAGCTCGCTCTCCAGAAGTTCACCCTCGAGAGCGGCCACCGGGACGACGCCGAGGTCGGCGAGCTCGCTGCCGACCCGCCACAGGGCCAGCACCCGCTGCGGGTTCGTCGGAATCTCCACCTGCTTGCCGGTGAACGTGGATGTCACCGTCCGAGTGGCTGCGGCGGCAGTACTCAGGTCGGTGGCGGACGGGCTCGCGGCGGTGTTGCTGCCGCAGGCGGCCATGGCGAACGCCGCGACGGCGGCGACCGTCCAGCGCAGGGCTCGGGTGAGCATCGATGGGTCCCTTTCGTGATTACACATTTAGATAAGGCGAGGCTAGCCTAAATAGCATGGCAGCCCACCACCGGCGTCCGAGGGGTCGGACGTACCGCATGCTGGCTGTCACCTTGGTACTGTTTTCGCTTGTCACTGCGGCTTTCGCCGCGAGCCTGCTGGTGGGAGCCCGCGCTGTCTCACTCTCCGAGATCCTGGCCGGGCTTCTGGGTCGGACCGATTCGGCGGATGCCCTGGTGATCGCCAGCCAGCGGCTGCCGCGCACCATGATCGGCTTGGCGGCCGGCGTGGCACTGGGTGCGGCCGGCGCCCTGATGCAGGGCCACACCCGCAACCCGCTCGCTGAACCCGGCCTGTTCGGCGTCAACGCCGGCGCGGCGCTGGGTGTGGCGCTGCTGGTGTACCTGTTCGGGGTGAACGCACCGCTGGCGCTCCCGGTGGCGGCGCTGCTCGGCGCGGCGATTGCGACCACGCTGATCTTCCTGTCCGGCCTGGGCCAGTTGCGCGGCGCGGCACTGGTGATGCTCGCCGTGATCGGCACGACGGTCAGCCAGCTTCTCGGGTCTCTCACCTCGGCCCTGGTGCTGCTCGACAAGCAGACCCTGGACACGCTGCGGTTCTGGCAGGTCGGCTCGCTGCAGAACCGTGACGTCCAGCTGCTCTGGCTGCTGCTGGTGCTGGTGGCGGCGGGCCTGGTGCTCGCCCTGGCGAACGCGTTCGCGGTGAACTCACTGTCGCTGGGTGAGGACACCGCCCGGGCGCTGGGCACCCGCGTGGCCGCCGCCCGTGTCACCGGCATCGTAGCCATCACCCTGCTGGCCGGCGCGGCCACCGCGCTGTGCGGGCCGATCGCCTTCGTCGGTCTCGTCGCACCACATCTGGCGAGGCTGTTCAGCGGGCACGACTACCGCTGGCTGATCCCGCAGGCAGCGCTCGCCGGCGGCGCGCTGCTGCTGTTCGCCGACACCCTGGGGCGGGTGATGGCGCCGCCCGGAGAACTGCAAGTGGGGGTGGTGATGGCTCTGCTCGGTGGCCCCGTGCTGGTAGCCATCACCAGGCGTCGACGGTTGGTGGCGCTGTGATCACGACCCTGCCCGCCCGCACCGGGACACCGCCGACCGCACCCCGGCGTCACGGCATCACCATCGGAGGCATCGGCCTGCTGGTGCGCCGGCGCGGCATCGTGGCCCTGCTCGGCTGCCTGCTGGTGCTGACGGCGCTGACCGTCGTGGCATTGACGACCGGCGCCCTCGACCTGCCGCTGGAGCGGGTGCTGGCCGCTCTGCGCGGCCAGGGCACCCGGATCGAGAACCTGGTGGTGATCGATCACCGGCTGGTCCGGATGCTGCTCGGCGCCCTGGTCGGCTTCGCGCTGGGCTGCGCGGGAGCACTGACCCAGACGATCACCCGCAACCCGATCGCCACCCCCGACATTCTCGGTGTCACCGCCGGCGCGGGGGCGGCGGCGGTGCTGCTGCTCACCAACGCCGCCTGGGCCCAATCCGCCTTCGGCATCGACGCCCGCGCCCTGCTCGGCCCGGCCAGCATCGTCGGCGGACTGCTTGCCACCGCCGTGATCCTGACCACCGCCTGGCGCGGCGGCTTCGACGGCTACCGGCCGATCCTGGTCGGCCTCGGCTTCAACGCGCTGCTGATCGCCGCCACCTCCTGGATGCTGACCCGCGCCTCGATCGAAGAAGCGTCCATCGCCACCCGCTGGCTGATCGGTTCGCTCGAGGGCTCCGAAGCGTCCGATCTGCTCGTGCTGGGCCCGCTGCTCGTCGTCGCCTCCCTCGCCTGCGTGGTGCTGGCGCCCATGCTGGGGACGCTGCGGTTGGGTCGCGATGTCGCCACCGCCCTGGGCACCCGGACGGCCGCCGTCGAGACGTCCGCCCTGGTCATCGCGGTGTTGATCGTGTCTGCCGCGACCGCGACGGCCGGCCCGATCGGGTTCGTCGCTTTCGTCGCCCCCCAGGCCGCGCTGCGGCTGTTCGGCACGGCAGGGCCGCCGCCGCTGGCAGCCGGCCTGGTCGGCGCGGTGTTGCTGCTCGGCTCAGACCTGGTGGCCGAGCGGCTTCCGGTCTCGCTGCCGGTCGGCATCGTCACCACCATCGTCGGCGCCCCGGCACTGCTATGGTTCATGGCCGGCAGGCTGAGGAGATCGAGTGTCTGAGCACCCCCAACCGGAACCGTCCCCGCTGGCATTGCGCGGCGTTCGGGCCGGCTACGGCGAGCGCACCGTCCTGCACGGCATCGACCTGGGGGTCGTCCCGCACGGCGTGACCAGCGTGATCGGCCCGAACGGGTGCGGCAAATCCACGATGGTCCGCACCATGGGCAGGCTGCTGCGACCCACCGCGGGCGACGTGCTGGTCGACGGGCGTCCGATTCGCACCCTGTCGACGCGGGACGTGGCGCGCCGGATCGCGGTGCTGCCGCAGTCCCCGCTGGCGCCCGAGGTGCTGACGGTGGCCGATCTGGCCGCCCGCGGCCGGCAACCGCACCAGCCCTGGTACCGGCAGTGGTCGACCGACGACGAACAGATCGTCGACGGCGCGCTGCGGCTCACTCAACTCACCGGCCTGGCCGACCGGCCGCTGGAGGAGCTCTCCGGCGGGCAACGACAGCGGGCCTGGCTGGCGATGGTGCTGGCGCAGCAGACGCCTGTCATTCTGCTCGACGAGCCCACCACGCACCTCGACCTGGCGCACGCCGTCGAGGTGCTCGAACTGGTGCACCGATTGGCCGCCTTGGAGGGCAAGACGGTGCTGTTGGTGCTGCACGACCTGGGGCTGGCGGCTCGCTACAGCGACCGGCTGGTGGTGATGAAGCAGGGCCGAATCGTCACCCAGGGCAGCCCGTCCGAGGTGCTCGACGACCGATTGCTGGCCGACGTCTTCGGCCTGGCCGCGCACGTCTTCCCCGATCCGGTGGACGGACTGCCCACGGTGGTACCGGCCCGGACGCCGACAGCTCCAGCGCTCAGATCGGCGCGACCAGCGGCGGGCGGTCAGGACTGATCGCGCCCGCGACTCGCTGGAACACTCGGCTCAGGGTCGGCGCTCGGCGTTGGCCCGTTCCCGCTTGCGACTTCTCGTCGGTCTCGCGCTGCAGCAGGTGGCGCTTCAAGTCCATCGCGTGCTGGTCGAGCTCGGCCCAGTTGCCATCCAGGTGGTTGGTGGGCTCATCGAGTGCAGGGATCTTGCGGAGCCGCCCTCTCCGGTCCGCCCGGCAGCGTGGTGACCTAGGTGCCCGGTCAGGACAATCCGGACAGCGGCGGACGGTCGGGATTGATGGTCCGGGTGACCCGTTCGAAGACGGCCCCCAGCACCGCACGCTCGTCCTCGGTCATCAGGTCGAGGAAGTTCGCACGAACGGTGCGCACGTGACCTGGCGCGGCTGCGCGGATGCGGGCCAGGCCCTCGGCGGTGATCGAGACCACGGTGCCCCGGCCATCGTCGGCGGCACGGCTCCGGGTCACCAGGCCGCGACTCTCCATCCGGCGCAATTGGTGGGCCAGCCGGCTGCTCCCCCAGCCGATCCACTCTCGCAGCCGGCCCACCCGGACACCGTCGCTACTGCCTTCGCTCAGGCCCACCAGCACCGCGTAGTCGGCGTGGGACAGCCCGCTGCCCGCCAGATCGGCCGAAATCACCCGGTCCAGATCCTGTTGGGCCAGGATGAAGTGCTGCCACAGGGCAAGCTCGTCCTGGCTCAGCCAGCGCACCTCATCCACAGCCGTGATCGTAGGCCACTGGGCCCCGCATTCCCCAGTGCCATTCCGGCGGCCGGGCCGGTCGCGGTGCCCTGATCATCTCTCCTTGACCGGACGCCCGCGGCGAGGCAACGGTCCGGCGTCCCGCGGCGAGCGTCCGGCCCGCTTCAGGGAAGCCCGCAGCAGCATCTCGATATGGGCGTTCAGCGAGCGGAGATCGTCGGCAGCCCACCGGGCGAGCGCCTCGTGGACAGCCGGGTCCAGCCGCAGCAGGACGGGCTTTCGCTCGGTCCGTCTGCGGCTGGCCGCCGACGCGGTGTCGTCGATCTGCTCGGACATCGCCTCAGCTGTACAGCGTTCCGGTGTTCACCACGGGTGTCGCCGAGGTGGAACCGCAGAGCACCACCAGCAGGTTGGAGACCATGGCCGCCTTGCGCTTCCTCGTCGAGCACCACCACGTCCTGCATCTCCAGCTGCCGCAACGCACCCTGCACCATGCTCACCGCACCCCTCGACGACCTGCTCGCGGGCCGAGACCGCCGCCTGCTGCCACCGCAACATCGCGCGGGCTCGGGGCGTAGGCGAGGCTGGAGATCCGGGCCTCGACGACCTCGAGGCCGGCGATCGGGATCCGTGTCGCCACCTCCGCGAAGACCGCCTTGGCCGTGTCGGCCACCTGCCAGACGATGATCGCGGCGATGTTCACCGGGTTGCCGTCGGCGTCGTTGACCTCGAGCTCGTTGGTCTCCAAGTTGCGCACCTTCACCGACACCTTGCGCGGGTGACCAGCGGAAGGGTGATCTGCGGACCTTCTTTGCGCAGGGTTCCCTCTGTAGCGTCCGAAGAGCTGCACCACCCGTGGCTCGCGGGTGTCGACAACGACCAGTCTTGATACCGCCGGCCCGGACGGGGGTTCGACCCCTCAACCAACGACGGAGCTGGACCAACGACGAGCTCAGACGTTGTAGCCGATCGCCCGCAGCTGGTCGCGTCCCTCTTCGGTGATGTTGTCCAGGGTCCACGGCGGCAGCCACACCCAGTTGATCTCGACCGAGTTGACCAGGCCGTCCAGCGCCATCTCGGTGTCGAACTCGAGCCGGTCAGTGAGCGGGCAGGTGGGCGAGGTGAGAGTCATGTCGATGGTGCAGTTGTTGTCGTCGTCGAGGTGGATGCCGTAGACCAGCCCCAGGTCGACGACGTTCACCATCAGTTCGGGGTCGACGACGTCGCGCATCGCCTCGGTCAGATCCTCCAGCGTCGGCCGGGCCGACGGGGGCGCGGTGCTGTCGGGAAAGGTGTCGTCCACCAGATCGGACGGCCGCAGCTCGCTCATGATGACTCCTTCGTTGTCGCCAGTGCCTGGGCGGCGGCGTCCTTGAACGCCGACCAGCCGAGCAGGGCACATTTCACCCGGGCCGGGAATTTGGCCACCCCGATGAACGCGATCGCGTCCTCCAGGCGGTCCTCGTCGGGTTCGATCTCGCCCCGACTGTGCATCATCTCGGTGAACTCCTCGTGCAGGGCGAGCGCCTCGGGCACGGTCTTGCCGATCACCAGATCGGACATCACCGAGGTGGACGCCTGCGAGATCGAGCAGCCGACCGCCTCGTAGGAGACGTCGGCGATCCGCTCGCCGTCCAGCGCCACCCGCAGCATCACCTCGTCGCCGCAGGTCGGGTTGACGTGGGTCACCTGGGCCCCGTACGGGTCGCGCAGCCCGCTGTGATGCTTGGCGCGGTAGTGGTCCAGGATGATCTCCTGATACATCGCCTCGACGCTCACGCCGCCCTCCCGAAGAAGTCTCTGGTATACACCAGCGCGTCGACCAGCTGATCGATCTCGCGTTCCAGGGTGTACAGGTAGAACGACGCCCGCGTGGAGGCCGTGATGCCCAGCCGTTCGTGCAGCGGACGCGCACAGTGATGGCCACCCCGGACGGCGACGCCGCGGGAGTCGAGGAAGGTCATCACGTCGTGCGGATGGACATCCAGGCCGTCGCGGGTCGCCAAGGTGAACGAGACCGCCCCGCCGCGGCCTTCAGGACCGACCGCGGTGGTGCCCAGAATGCGCACGCCCTCGATCTGGGCCAGGGCATCCAGCGCGTAGCCGGTGATCGCCCTCTCGTGGGCGGCGACGTCCGCCATGCCCAACTCGTGCAGGTATTCGGCGGCCGCGCCCAGCCCGACCGCTTCGGCAATCGGCGGGGTGCCGGCCTCGAACCGGTACGGCGGCGGGGCGAACGTCGAACCCGACATCCTGACGATCTCGATCATCTCGCCGCCACCGAGGAACGGCGGCAGTTCGGCGAGCAGGTCGTAGCGTCCCCAGAGCGCGCCGATGCCGGTCGGACCGACCATCTTGTGTCCGGTGAAGGCGACCAGGTCGGCGCCCAGGTCGACCACCGACGTGGTGAGCTGCGGCACGGCCTGCGAGCCGTCCACCACCATCACCGCACCGACGGCGTGCGCCTGCGCGGCGATCTGGCTGATCGGGTTGATCGTGCCCAGCACATTCGAGGCCCAGGCCAGCGACACGATCTTGGTGTTGCCGTTGATCAGGTTCTCGGCGGACGCTTTGGCCAGGTCGAGCCGTCCGTCGTCGGTGATGTCGAACCAGCGCAGAGTGGCCCCGGTGCGGGCGCAGAGGAGCTGCCAGGGCACGATGTTGGAGTGGTGCTCCATCACCGAGATGACCACCTCGTCGCCCGGCTTCAATCCAGCGCCCAGTGAGTGGGCGGCCAGGTTGAGTGCCTCGGAGGCGTTCTTGGTGAACACCACCTCGTCGGCGCGGGCCGCACCGATGAACGCGGCGACCTTCTCGCGTCCGCCTTCGTAGGCCGCGGACGCCTCGGCGCCCAGCACGTGCATGGCCCGTGCCACGTTCGCGTTGTGCCGCTCGTAGTGGTCGACCATCGCGTCGATCACCACCTGCGGCTTCTGCGAGGTGTTGGCCGAATCGAGGTAGGCCAGCGGATACTCCCCCACCCGACGGTCCAGGATGGGGAAGTCTCCGCGAATCAGTTCGACGTCGTAGCTCACGACTTCTCCTGTCGTCGGCGCGGAGCCTACCCTCAGTTGGCGGCGGCCGCGGCCTTGACGAACCGCTCGTAGCCCTCGACCTCGAGGTTGTCGGCCAGCTCGGGGCCGCCCTCCTCGGCGATCCGGCCGTCCACGAAGACGTGCACGAAGTCGGGCTTGATGTAGTTCAGGATCCGCGTGTAGTGGGTGATCAGCAGGACGCCGCGATCGCCTTGGGCGTGGTACCGGTTGACTCCCTCGGAGACGATCCGCAGCGCGTCGATGTCGAGGCCGGAGTCGGTCTCGTCGAGGATCGCGAAGCCGGGGTTGAGCAACTCCAGCTGGACGATCTCGTTGCGCTTCTTCTCGCCACCGGAGAACCCCTCGTTGAGCGAGCGGGCCGAGAAGGTCTGGTCGAGGCCGAGCCGGTCGAGCGCGGCGTTGACGTCCTTGACCCAGGTGCGCACCTTGGGCGCCTCGCCGTCCAGGGCGGTCTTGGCGGTGCGCAGGAAGTTCGCCACCGAGACGCCGGGCACCTCGATCGGGTACTGCATGGCCAGGAACAGGCCGGCGCGGGCCCGCTCGTCGACGGTCAGCGTGGTCAGCTCGACATCGTCGAGCTTCACCGAGCCGCCGGTGATGGTGTACTTCGGGTGACCCGCGATGGCGTAGGCCAGGGTCGACTTGCCGGAGCCGTTGGGGCCCATGATGGCGTGCACCTCGCCCGAGCTGACGGTGAGGTTGACCCCCTTGAGGATCTCCTTCGGGCCGGATTCGGTCTGGACGTCGACGCGCAGATCGGTGATGGACAGTGTGGACATTCGGGTTCAGTTCTCCTGATTGATCGGGTTGTCGATGTCGACGTAGATGTCGGTGCCGTCCAGCCGCACGGGGTAGACGGGCACGGGTTCGGTGGCCGGCAGTTCCAGCGGGACGCCGGTGCGCAGGTCGAAGCGGGAGCCGTGCAGGTAGCACTCCAGGGTGCAGCCGTCGACGTCGCCGTCGCTGAGCGGGACCTCGGCATGACTGCAGACGTCCTGGATCGCGAAGACGCCCTCGTCGGTGTTCACCACGGCCACCTCGGCGTCGCCGCCGAGGTCGACCGCGATGGCGGAACCGACAGGGATCTCGTCGATGGTGGCGGCATGCCGGAAGGTCATTCGTAGGCTCCCATGGTGACCGAGAGCTCGCGCTCGACGGCCGCCATCATGTGCTCTTCGACCTCGGGGACGCCGATCCGGCGGACGATGTCGGCGAAGAAGCCGCGCACCACCAGCCGACGGGCGTCGGACTCGGAAATGCCGCGCGAGCGCAGGTAGAACAGCTGCTCGTCGTCGAAGCGTCCGGTGGTCGAGGAGTGCCCGGCACCCTCGATCTCGCCGGTCTCGATCTCCAGGTTCGGCACCGAGTCGGCACGGCAGCCGTCGGTGAGCACCAGGTTCTTGTTCGACTCGTAGGTGGAGATGCCCTCGGCCACCTTGCGGATCAGCACGTCGCCGATCCAGACCGAGCGGGCGCCCTCACCCTGCAGCGCGCCGCGGTAGTCGACGTTGGAGTGGGTGTGCGGGGCGTTGTGGTCGACGAACAGCCGGTGCTCGATGTGCTGCCCGGCGTCCACGAAGTACAGCCCGAACTGCTCCAGCGAACCGCCGGGGCCGGCGAACCGCGCGGTCTCGGCGAGCCGGACGACCTTGCCGCCCAGGCTGACGGTCACGGTGCGCACCTCGGCGTCCCGGCCGACCAAGACGCTGTGGTGACCGCCGTGCACGGCGTCGTCGGCCCAGTCCTGGATGGACACGAAGTTCACCTTCGCGCCGTCGCCGACCAGGACGTCCACCTTGGTCGCGTAGCTGGCGGAGCCCTCATGGCGCAGCAGGATGGTGCCCGTGGCGTGGGCGCCCACCTTGAACACGACGTGGCCCCAGACGTGCTGCCCGGTGCCGGTCAGGGTGATGCTGACCGGTTCGGTGAGTTCGGCGCCGGGGGCGATCTCGACCACCCGTGCGCCGCCGGAGCGGGCGGCGGCCAGCACCGAGACCCGGTCGATCGGGGCCTCGGCGACCAGGGCGCGGGCCTGTTCGGTGCTCACCGTGTGACTGTTGGCACCCTCCGGCAGGGACTCGTCCCATTGCAGGTGGGCGTCGCTGGGCGCGTCGGTCAGCAGCGAGCCGATCCGGCGCAGCGGGGTGAACCGCCAGATCTCCTCCTGGCCCTTCGGGTAGGGGTGATCGTCGATCGCGAACGACGGGGTCGGGTGGAGGTGCGATTCCAGAGCCTCCACGGCCTCCATCACGGGTGCGGCCATCAGCCGACGGCTCCTTCCATCTGCAGTTCGATCAGGCGGTTCAGTTCCAGCGCGTATTCCATCGGCAGCTCGCGGGCGATCGGCTCGACGAAGCCACGGACGATCATCGCCATCGCCTCGTCCTCGCCCATCCCGCGCTGCATCAGGTAGAACAGCTGGTCGTCGCTCACCTTGGACACGGTGGCCTCATGGGCCAGCGACACGTCGTCCTCGCGGACGTCGACGTAGGGGTAGGTGTCGGAGCGGCTGATGGTGTCGACCAGCAGCGCGTCGCACTTCACCGAGGACGCCGAATGGTGCGCGCCCTCCTGCACCTGCAGCAGGCCGCGGTAGGACGAGCGTCCGCCGCCGCGGGCCACCGACTTGGAGATGATCGACGACGAGGTGTGCGGGGCGCAGTGCACCATCTTCGAGCCGGCGTCCTGGTGCTGGCCCTCGCCGGCGAAGGCGATGGACAGGGTCTCGCCGCGGGAGTGCTCGCCCATCAGGTAGACGGCCGGGTACTTCATGGTGACCTTGGAGCCGATGTTGCCGTCGATCCACTCCATGGTCGCGCCCTCTTCGCAGGTGGCGCGCTTGGTGACCAGGTTGTACACGTTGTTCGACCAGTTCTGAATGGTCGTGTAGCGCACCCGGGCGTTCTTCTTCACGATGATCTCGACCACCGCCGAATGCAGCGAGTCAGAAGAGTAGATCGGCGCGGTGCAGCCCTCGACGTAATGCACGTACGAGCCCTCGTCGGCGATGATCAGCGTGCGCTCGAACTGGCCCATGTTCTCGGTGTTGATCCGGAAGTAGGCCTGCAGGGGAATGGTGACGTGGACGCCCTTCGGCACGTAGACGAACGAGCCGCCCGACCACACCGCGGTGTTCAGCGAGGCGAATTTGTTGTCGCCCACCGGAATGACCGTGGCGAAGTACTCCTGGAAGAGCTCCGGGTATTCCTTCAGGCCGGTGTCGGTGTCGAGGAAGATGACGCCCTGGCGCTCCAGCTCTTCGTTGATCTTGTGGTAGACCACCTCGGACTCGTACTGGGCGGCGACGCCGGCCACCAGCCGGGCCTTCTCAGCCTCGGGAATGCCGAGCCGGTCGTAGGTGTCCTTGATGTCGGCCGGCAGGTCGTCCCAGGTCTGGGCCTGCTTCTCGGTCGAGCGGACGAAGTACTTGATGTTGTCGAAGTCGATCTCGCTCAGATCGGCACCCCAGGTGGGCATCGGCTTGCGGTCGAACAGCTTCAGCCCGCGCAGCCGGGTGTTCAGCATCCACTCGGGCTCGTTCTTCAAAGCGGAGATGTTGCGCACGACGGACTCGTTCAGACCGCGCTGCGCGCCAGCGCCGGCGACGTCGGAGTCGTGCCAGCCCCACTGGTAGTTGCCGAGCGCCTGCAGGTGCTCTTCCTGGGTTGCCCCCAGGCCGGGGGCCTGCGGTGCAGTGGTCGTCATGAGGCGGCCTTTCTATTCGGATGGTCGGACGGCTTCACCGGCCGCGGGACGTGGGTGGTGCACACCCCGTCGCCGTGGGCGATGGTGGCCAGCCGTTGGACGTGGCTATCCAGGAGCTGGGCGAAGACACGGGTCTCGGCCTCGCACAACTCGGGGAACTCGGCCGCCACCAGGGCGACCGGGCAGTGATGCTGACACAGCTGTTTGCCGGTGGCGACGGGATGAGCCGAAGCCACGTAGCCGGCGTCGTTCAACGCCTTGACCAACGCGTCCGCGGGGTTGTCGTATTCCCCGCGGAGCTCGTTGAATCTGGTCTCGATGCCGGCGACGAATTCCTCGGCGAACCGCTGGATGCCGTCCGGGCCGAGGGCGTTGCGGACGAAGCCGAGTGCGTCGATGGCCAGCGTGTCATAGGCATGCGGGAACTCCGCGCGCCCCGCGTCGGTGAGTTCGAACACCATGGCCGGACGGCCCCGGCCGCGGGCCCCGTAGACCCGCTGCTGGCGCGAACTCAGGTGGCCGACGCCGATCAGCACCGACAGGTGCCGCCGGACGGCTGCGGGGGTGAGATGCAGCCGTTGGGCCAGTTCGGACGCCGTGGACGGGCCGTGCTGCAGGATGGACCGGGCGACGCGAGCCCGGGTGGACGCGTCGGACTCGGCCACCGGCGAAACGCCGGATTTGTTGACCGCTTCCTTTTTCACAAGATCATTCTTGTCGAATCCGCGCTGGGGTCAAACTTCTTAGGATGGCCTAACTGTCGGCCCGGCGTCAGGCGGGGTTCGGCGTCCCGCAGGCTGATACGGCAATCTACTCACCACAGGCCGATCTTGTGAAACCCCCTCGTCGCCGGTCGAGGCCCGCCGCCGCTGGTCGAGCCCGTCGAGGCCCCGGCCCCCGTCGTCCCGTGGGCCGCCCGGACGGCCGGCCTCCAGGATGCGCAGATACAACGCCGCCGAGGGTTGCTCCTTGCCTGTTGCGTAGCTGGACAGCCCAGCAGGCCGACAGGGTTGCGATGGCGCCCCCCGAGACCGCGACTCCGAGCGTCATCCCTCCCGATGCCGGACGTCCGTCGGCGGTGCCGCCGCAACCCTGCCTGTCTGCGCCAGGCCGGGCTACCTACGGCAGCCCGGCCAGAGGGGGAACAGATCGCACCAACCCATGGTTCCCGGCGGGCTGGGGGTCACCCCCACCACCACCGACGTCGCCGTCAGCACGGCGACCACGTGTGGGACAAGCACGCGAGCGACGCCGCCGACACGTCGTTGAGGCTTTAGCATGGGCCTGACGCTCTCAAAACGATTCGCTGGACACACCACCTCGCGCGTCAGACCGTCTGATCGTCGCATCGGATCGACGCGAATTCGGACTTTCGTACAGTCACTAAGTTGCAAAGACTGTCCAGATCGGCAGTAGCCTGCCGACAACGGCGGCGCGAAGGGGTTGGATATCGCCATGCGCTTCACCGGAATTCAGCGACTGCTCGTCGGTGGCGCACTCGATCTCGTGCTGACCGGGTTCGTCGCCCTGCTCAGCGTGCTGGTCGGGCTGAACTTCGGCGAGCCGGTCGGGGTGGCCGTCGACCTCGCCGCCTGCACGGCCGCCGCCCTGACCGTCCGCTGGCCCCGGCTGGCCGGCACCGCGCTGGGCGTCGTACTACTGATCTATCTGACCGCGCCCGAGCCGTGGGCCGAGACCGGCGAGTACGCGGCGCTGATCCCGGTGCTCGGCGCCGGCATCCGCAACCAGCCGCGCCAGCGGATGTGGCTCACCGCCTGCTATCTGTCGATCCTCACCGTCCGGCAGCTGATCGGCTACCCCGACGACCTGACCGGCCTGATCAGCGCCCTGGTCTGGGCCATGCTGTTCGCCCTGGTGTGGCTGCTGGGCGGTGCGATCGCCGCGTTCCAACGGGCCGAGGAGCAGACCCGCATCGCCGCACTCGCCCAGCAGCGCCTCGGGCTGGCCCGCGACCTGCACGACACCGTCGCACGCAGCCTGGTCCGCGCCGCCCGGCACGCCCACCGTGCCGCGGCCGAGCAGGACGCCACCCAGCTGGGAGCGATCGCCGACGAGGTCGGCAAGGCCGCCGGACAGCTCCGCTGGGTGCTCGGGGCGCTCCGCGACTCCGATTCCGGGACGACATTGAACTCGGAAGGCTCATTTGCCGTCGCGGTACGCGACAGCATGGAACAGTTGAGGGTGCGTGGATTCCAGGTGACCACCTCGATCGAGGGCAGCCTCGACGATGTGCCCGCGCAGGCCGGCAGCGTGCTGGCCGAGATCGTGAAGGAGGCCGCCGCCAACGTGGAACGACATGGCGCCGCCGGACGGCCCTGCACACTCGTGGTGAGCATCGACGACGCCGCCGCCGACCTGGCCCTGATCAACGAGGTCGACGAGACCGGCAGCCGGTCGAGTTCGACCCGTCCGCTCGGCCTGCTGGGCGCCGCCGAACGGCTGGCGCTGGTCGGCGGACAGCTGGAGGCCCGCCAGGAGGGCACCCACTGGATCACGCGCGCCACGGTCCCGATCGCGGGCCGGCCATGACCCGTGTGATCATCGTCGATGACGATTTGTTCGTCCGGACGACGCTGGCCAGCGAACTCGGCGCGCGGCCCGATCTCGTCGTCCGCGGCACCTATCAGTCGGGAACGGACGCCGTCGCGGCCCTGCCCGTCGACCGTCCGCACGTCGCACTGGTCGACGTGGTGATGCCCGACCCGGACGGCCCCGAGACCACCCGGCTGCTGCGCGCCACGTCCCCGGAGACCCAGGTGCTCGCGCTCACCTCGCTGACCGACCCGCAGGCGGCGTCCGCGATGCTGCAGGCCGGGGCACTCGGATTCCTGCCCAAGGACCTCGCCCCCGAGGCGATCGCCCACGCCGTCCAATCCGCCCGGCACGGGCTGGCGGTCCTCGGCGGTGCCGGGACCGCGATGGTCGAACGGCGCAACCGCGTCGCCCTCGCCGAACTACTCAGCCCCACCGAGCGGCAGATCCTGTCACTGATCCGGCAAGGCCGCACCACCGAGCAGATCGCCAGCGAGGTGTACCTCTCCCCCTCCACGGTCAAGTACCACGTCACCGCGCTGATGGCCAAGCTGGGTGCCACGAACCGGGTCACGCTGGCCGTCCGGGCCGTCGAACTCGGCCTGCTCTGATCGTCCGGACAGGGCGTCCACCGCCGACGACTTCTGAGCCGTCATATGCTGAGCCGGTGATCCCCTCGTACGCGCTGGAGCTGGACGGGGTCATCGTCAACCTCGGCGGACGCCGGGTGCTGGACGGGCTGTCCTGGACGGCCGCCACCGGCGAGCTGACCGCGCTGCTCGGCCCCAACGGGGCCGGCAAGACCACGGCCCTGCGCTGCGTCACCGGCCTGCTGCACCCGGACACCGGCCACGTCCGGGTGTTGGGCGGGTCGCCCGGCGGAGCCAACGAACGGCTCGGCCTGATGCCGCAATCGGTCGGCGCCTGGTCGGCGGTCCGGCCCGGCGAGCTGCTGCGCTACCTGGCCGGCCTCTACCCCGACCCGGTCCCGGTGGCCGAACTGGTCGCATCGCTGGCCCTAGCGCCGCTGCTGAACCGGCCCTACCGGCGGCTGTCCGGCGGCGAGCAGCAGGCCGTCAACCTGGCCGGCGCGCTGATCGGACGCCCCGAGCTGGTGCTGCTGGACGAGCCGACCGCCGGAATGGACCCGCATGCCCGGCGACGCACCTGGGACGTCATCGCCGGGCTCCGCCAGCGGGGCGTCTCGGTGCTGCTCACCACCCACGACATGGACGAGGCGGCCCGACTCGCCGACCGGGTCTGGATCATGGACGCCGGACGGGTCACCGTCTCCGGGACCGTCGCCGAGCTGACCGCCGAGGCGTCCCTGGAGGATGTCTTCCTGCGCAATACCGGAGGAACCCGATGAACCCGTCGCGGGTGCTGCGGCATGCGGCGATGGAGCTGCGAATGCTGCTGCGCAACGGCGAACAGCTGCTGCTGGCCTTCGCGATCCCGCTCGGGCTGCTGATCGGCGGGATGGCCTGGGGTACCGGCTTCGGTCTTGACCTGGCGACCTTCCCGGCCTCGGTGATCGCTGTGGCGACCTGGTCGACGGCGTTCACGGCCGTCGCCGTGGCCACCGGCTTCGAGCGTCGCTACGGCGTCCTGGAACGCCTGGTGGCCACGCCGCTCACCCGTGCCGACCTGATCGCCGGCAAAGCGCTGGCCGCGACAGCCCTGGTGGCGATCCAGGCGGTGCTGCTGGTGCCGGTGGGGCTGGCCTGCGGGTGGCGTCCGGTCTGGACGGCGGCGGGCTCGTTCGGCGCGCTGATCGCCACCGTCTTGGCCATCGCCGCCTTCGCGGGCCTGGGGCTGCTGCTGGCCGGCACCCTGAAGGCCGAGGTGACGCTCGCGCTGGCCAACCTGATCTACCTCGCCGGGCTGGCGGTGGGCGGCCTGATCGCCGACCAGCCGCCCTGGCTGCCCACGGCGGCGCTCGGCGCGGCGCTGCGGGCGGCGGCCGAAGGGGCCTTCGCCCCGCTCGCGTTGCTGGTCCTAGCCGCATGGGCGGCCGTCCTGACCCAGATCGCACGAAAGGCGTTCCGATGGACATCCTGAGCGGCCCGCGAAGCCTGCGGCGGTGGGCGGTGGCGAACCTGATCGCCAACATGGTGATCGTCTGGACGGGGGCGCTGGTCCGGTTGACCAAGTCGGGGCTGGGCTGCCCGACCTGGCCGCAGTGCGACGCCGAATCCTACGTTCCGCAGGGCGAGGCGGAATGGCACGCCTTCATCGAGTTCGGCAACCGGACGCTGACCTTCGTGCTGATCGCCATCGCGCTCGGCACCGCGATCACGGTGTTCCGCACCGTCCGCGGCCGGCGCATCCGGGTGCTGTCCATCGTGATCGGGCTGGGCATCGGCTTCCAGGGGGTGATCGGCGGGCTGACCGTGCTCACCCAGCTGAACCCGTGGGTGGTCGGTCTGCACATGGTGCTGTCGGTCGGCCTGATCGTGGCCTGCGTCACCCTCGTGCACGACGCCTTCGCGGTGCGTCCGGTGCCGGCGCCACGCCTGCTCTACCTGGGCACCCAGACGGTCTTCTGGCTGTCGCTGCTGATGATGTATCTCGGCACCGTGGTCACCGGCGCCGGGCCGCACTCGGGCGACGGAGCCGCGCAGCGCAACGGCTTCGGTCTCAGCGAGGTCGCCAGGGTCCATTCCGTCACCATGTGGATCACCCTGGCCGTCACGGTGTGGCTGGCCTACGCCGCCCGCGGCGTCCGGCGGATTCAGCGGGCCGCGTTCCTGGTGATCGGCTGTGCCGTGCTGCAGGCGGTGATCGGCTACACCCAGTACTTCAATCATCTGCCGATGGGCGTGGTGTTCGCGCACATGGTCGGCACCACGCTGTACACGGTCGCGATCAGCCACCTGTGGCGCTCGGCGGCACCCGCCGACCGGGGTCAGAAGATCAACGGATCGACCGCGGCGGCCAGGAAGACCACCGCCAGGTAGGAGTTCGACAGGTGGAACAGCCGCATCGGCTTCAACGCCGCCTCGGTCATCCCGGCCCGCGCCCGCACCAGTAGCTGAATCGACTCGACGATCATCGCCACGCCGCAGACGATCGCCACCGCCGGGTAGAGCCAGCCGGTGTGCGCGACGGGCCACAGCACCAGGCTGACCGCGACCGTGATCACCGTGTAGACCAGGATCCGCCAGGCCACCGCCGGCGGCGCCATCACCACCGGCAGCATCGGCACATGGGCCTGCCGGTAGTCCTCCTGGTAGCGGAAGGCCAGCGCCCAGGTGTGCGGCGGCGTCCAGAAGAAGACGATCGCGAACAGCACCAGAGGCGGCCAGTCAATGCTGCCGGTGACCGCCGTCCAGCCGATCAACGGCGGGAAGCAGCCGGCGATGCCGCCCCAGACGATGTTCTGCGAGGTGCGCCGCTTCAGGCCCATCGTGTAGACGAAGACGTAGTAGGCGTTCGCCGTCATGGCCAGGGACGCCGACAGCCAGTTGGCGCCGAAGCCGAGGGTGACCGCGGCCAGCACGCCGAGCACCGCGCCGAAGGTGTAGGCCCGGGCCGGCGGCACGCTGTGCTGCGCCATCGGACGACGCCGGGTGCGGCGCATCTCGGAGTCGATATCGGCGTCCAGCACCGAGTTGAAGACGTTCGCCGAGCCGGCGGCCAGCGTGCCGCCGACCAGCGTCCAGATCACCTTCTGCCATTCCGGCACGCCACCGGCGGCCAGGAACATCGCGGGTACGGTGGTGACCAGCAGTAGCTCGATGATCCGTGGCTTGGCCAGTGCGACATAGGCCCGCAGGGAGCCCGAGGCCGCAGCGTTCACCGCCGGCGCCGATGAGTGCATCCCCGTCGTCTCCTCCTCGCTCGGATCGCGAGCAGTCTAGCCCTTCCCGGCCGTACAGGAACACGGCCGCCACTAGAGTGCCCATGGACCGACGCCCGATCCGGGCCAGCCGTTACGAACAGGAGTTGATGGTGATGAATGATCGTCTGAAGGCTTTGGCGGACGCGGGGGTGAGCATCTGGCTCGACGACCTCTCGCGGGCCCGGCTGACCAGCGGGAATCTGGCCGAGAAGATCGCCGAGGATTCGGTCAGCGGTGTGACCACGAACCCGACGATCTTCGCCGCCGCGTTGACCAATGGCGCCGACTACGCCGACCAGTTGCGCTCGCTGGGCGATGTCGATGTCGACACGGCGATCAAGCAGCTGTGCTCGACCGACGTCCGGAATGCCTGCGAGCTGTTCGCCGACGTGTACGCGGCGTCGAAGGGGTACGACGGCCGGGTGTCGATCGAGGTCGCGCCGACGCTGGCCAACGACACCGACGGCACCATCGCACAGGCGGCCGAGTTGCATGGCCTGGTCGGCCGGGAGAACGTGCTGATCAAGATCCCGGCCACCAAGCCGGGCCTGCCGGCGATTCAGGCGTCCATCGCGGCCGGGATCTCGGTGAACGTGACGCTGATCTTCTCCGAGGACCGCTACCGCGAAGTGATGGAGGCCTACCTGTCCGGTCTGGAAGAGGCGGACGCCGCGGGCCGCGACCTGTCCACGATCCATTCGGTGGCGTCGTTCTTCGTGTCACGGGTGGACACCGAGGTCGACAAGCGGCTGGCTGCCGCCGGCCGGACCGATCTCCAGTCGAAGACGGCGATCGCCAACGCCCTAGTGGCCTACGGCGCGTTCGAGGAGGTGTTCGGCTCCGACCGGTTCGCCGCATTGCGGGCCAAGGGCGCCAACGTGCAGCGTCCGTTGTGGGCGTCCACCGGCACCAAGGACCCGAACCTGCCGGACACCCTGTACGTGACCAATCTGGTCGCCGACGGTGTGGTCAACACCATGCCGGAGAAGACCATGGACGCCTTCGGCGACCACGGCGAGATCGGTCCGTCGATCGTCGGGCAGGCTGCCGCCGGCCGGGCGGTGCTCGACGAAGTGGTCGCCGCCGGGGTCGATCTCGACGACGTTTACCAGGTGTTGGAGGACGAAGGCGTGGAGAAGTTCATCGTTTCCTGGCACGAGCTTGTCGCATCGGTCGAGAAGGCAATTGCCTCCGTCAAGTGATCCGCGCCACGATGGCCCGGTGACCGAACCCAACACGTCCGCCAATCCCCTCCGCGATCCGCAGGATCGCCGGCTGCCCCGGATCGCCGGGCCCTGCGCCCTGGTGCTGTTCGGGGTGACCGGCGACCTGGCCCGCAAGAAACTGATGCCGGCGGTCTACGACCTGGCGAACCGGGGTCTGCTGCCGCCCGGCTTCGGGCTGATCGGCTTCGCCCGGCGCGACTGGGACGGCGAGGACTTCGCCAAGATCGTCCACGACTCGGTCAAGGAGCGGGCCCGGACGCCGTTCCGCGAAGAGGTCTGGAAGCAGCTGCTGGAGGGCATCCGGTTCGTCTCGGGCACCTTCGACAGCGACGAGTCGTTCCTGCTGCTGAAGGAGACCCTGAAGGAGCTTGACGAAAGCCAGGGCACCGGCGGCAATCACGCCTTCTACCTGTCGATCCCGCCCAAGGCGTTCGACCAGGTGGTCTCGATGCTGTCCAAGCACGGCCTGGCCAAGCGCGACACCAAGGACGCCTGGAGCCGGGTGGTGATCGAGAAGCCATTCGGTCACGACCTGGCCAGCGCCATCGAGCTGGAGCGCCGGGTGTCGTCGGTGTTCCATTCCCAGTCGGTGTTCCGGATCGACCACTATCTGGGCAAGGAGACCGTGCAGAACATGCTGGCGCTGCGCTTCGCCAACCAGCTGTTCGAGCCGATCTGGAACCGCAACTACATCGACCATGTGCAGATCACCATGGCCGAGGACATCGGCATCGGCGGCCGGGCCGGCTACTACGACGGTGTCGGCGCGGCCCGCGACGTGATCCAGAACCACCTGCTGCAGCTATTGGCGCTGACGGCGATGGAAGAGCCCACGTCGTTCGACGCCGATCAGCTGCGGGCCGAGAAGCGCAAGGTGCTGGCGGCGGCCCGTGCCCCCCGTGACATCGCCGCGCACACCGCTCGCGGGCAGTACCTGGGCGGCTGGGCCGGCGGCCGGAAGGTGCTCGGCTATCTGGAGGAGGAGGGCATCGACCCAGCCTCGCAGACCGAGACCTACGCGGCGATCCGGGTCGACATCGACAACCGGCGCTGGGCCGGCGTCCCGTTCTATCTGCGCTCGGCGAAACGGATGCCGCGCAGGGTCACCGAGATCGCGCTCAACCTGCGTCCGGCACCACACCTGCCGTTCAGCCAGACCGACACCGAGGCGCTGGGCAGCAACGCCCTGGTGATGCGAATCCAGCCCGACGAGGGCATCACCCTGCGGTTCGGCGCCAAGGTGCCAGCCACCCTGATGGAGATCCGCGACGTCACCATGGACTTCGCCTACGGCACCTCGTTCGCCGAATCCAGCCCCGAGGCGTACGAACGGCTGATCCTGGACGTCCTGCTCGGCGACCCGCCGCTGTTCCCGCAGCACGAGGAGGTCGAGCTGTCCTGGAAGATCCTCGACCCGATCCTGGACTTCTGGGCCGAGCAGAACACCCAACCCGAGGGCTACCCGTCCGGCTCCTGGGGTCCGCCGTGCGGCAAGGCCATGCTCGCCCGCGACGGCTTCGTCTGGCGCCGACCCTAGGAGAAGAGCTCTCATGATCATCAACGTTCCGGACACCACCGCCACCGGCATCCACATGGCCTTGGTGAAGGCCCGACACAGCATCGGCGTCGCCTCGTCCATGGTCTTCACCATGATCGTGATCGCCGAGGGAAAGTACTACGACCGTGCCCTGGAAGCCTGCGAGGACGCCGGCCGCGAGCATCCGTCCCGGATCATCCTGGTCAGCAACGGCGAGGCCGACGGCGACCACGTGGACGCCGAGATCCGGCTGGGCGAGGAGGTCCCCGGCGAGATCATCTCGCTGCGCTTCCACGGCGAGCTGACCGAACACCGCGCCTCCGTGGTGCTGGCCCTGCTGCTGCCCGACTCGCCGGTGGTTGCCTGGTGGCCGGGCAGCGCGCCCGACAAGCCCGGCGAGGACCCCCTCGGCCGGCTGGCCAGCCGGCGAATCACCGACGCGATGGGGTCGTCCCATCCGCTGGCCGCGATCGAGCGCCGGGCCCGCAACTACTCCCCCGGCGACACCGACCTGACCTGGACCCGGCTGACGCCGTGGCGGGCGCTGCTGGCGTCCGCACTCGACTCGTACCCGGCGAAGATCACCTCGGTATCGGTGGAGGCGGCCCCCAACAACGCGGCCAGCATGCTGCTCTCGGCGTGGCTAGAGGACCGGCTGAAGGTACGGGTCGATCGCCGCGAAGGCACCAAGGGCATCGGGGTCACCAACGTCACCCTGGGCACCACCAAGGGCGACATCGTGATCGCACGGGAGGACGGCCGGATGGCCACCTTCTCGGCCCCCGGCCTGCCCCGCCGACAGGTCGCGCTGCGCCGCCGCGAACTGAATGCGCTGATCACCGAGGAGTTGCGCCGGCTGGACGTGGACGACATCTTCGCCTCGGCGATGGGGGTGCTGGTCGATCGCTGCGAGCGGCGTGACGCCGAGAAGGCGACACAGACGTGAACGATCAGGTCCTGCGGTTCTCCGGAGCCGAAGACCTGGCCGAGCAGGCGGCGACCCTCCTGGTTTCACGGATCGTCGCCGTCCAGGCCGATCCCGAGCGGGTCGTCCACATCTGCCTGACCGGTGGCCGGATCGCGCAGCGGATCTACGAGGGCTTCGGACGCCGGGTCGAGGGTTCTGGCATCGACCCGGGCCGGCTGGAGCTGTGGTGGACCGACGAACGGTTCACCTCGACCGACGACCCGGCCCGGCATGCCGGCGTCGCGCTGGCGATGCTGGCCGGCCAGTTCGCGCTGGATCCGGCCCGCACCCACCCGATGCCGGCCGCCGACGGGGTGGCGGACGCCGATGCCGCGGCCGCGACCTACGCCAAGGAACTCGGCGATGTGGTCTTCGACGTCTGCCTGCTGAGCATCGGCCCCGAGGGCCATGTGGCGAGCCTCTTCCCCGGACATCCGTCGTTCGACCCGCAGACCACCCAGACCGTGATAGGGCTCACCGAATCGCCCAAGGGCTCCGACGACCGGATCTCGCTCACCGTGCCCACGCTGTGCCGCTCACGCGAGGTCTGGTTCCTGCTCAGCGGGCCCGACAAGGCCGACGTCGCCACCGAAGCGCTGGACGGTTCCCCGGAGATCCCGGCAGGCGTCGTCCGGGGCGCCGACGACACTCTGTGGTTCATCGACCGGGACGCCGCCGCCGCGCTCCCCTGGTTCCGCTGCTCCCTGTAGGCACGCGGCCGGCGCAGTTCTCGCCGAGCCCGACCACCCGCCGTCGTCGCACGTCCGGGGACGGTTCTCCTACGTTCGAAATTCGCACCTCCGGGGACGGTTCTTCGGCATTCGTAATTCGCACGCCGAAGAACCGTCCCCGCATCGTCGAAAATCGCACGCGAAAGAACCGTCCCCGAAAGTTCGGGGACGGTTCCTTTTCGGTTCAAACCTCGCTGGTACGGGTCAGTAGATGACCTCGCCGGCGGCGCGACGGGCCCGCAGGCCCTCCAGCGCCTCGCTCAGGATGGCGGCCGCCTCGGCATCGCTACGGCGCTCCTTCACGTAGGCGAGATGTGTCTTGTAGGGCTGGATCTTCGGCGGGGGCGGTGGGTTCTCCGAATCGAGATTCGCCGGCAGCCCGCACCGCGGGCAGTCCCAGGTCTCGGGGACCACCGCGTCGGCGGCGAAGGCGGGACGGGTCTCATGCCGGTTCGAGCAGAAGTACGAGACATACAGCCGAGGCGCGGAATCGCCGCGCTCGGCCTCTCCCATCGGCCCGGCACCAACCCGGCTACCCCGGATCGCGCTACCACCAACCACGTGTTTCTCCTTGTCTGATCGCCCAACGCTGGGCAGGGGGAATGTCAGAGCGTGCCGTATTCGGGGAAGAACCGGTAGAGCACCAGCAACCCGAAGATGGTGGCAAGCCAGACCAAACCGATGATCACGGTCAACCGGTCGAGCGTGCGCTCCGCCGCCGACGACCCACCCATCGAGGTAGACATGCCACCGCCGAACAGATCCGACATGCCACCGCCACGCCCCTTGTGCAGCAGCACGAAAAGGGCGAGCACCACACTGGTCAGGATCAGCACGATCGACAGGGTCAGAATCGGCCACGTCAACATGGGCACAACAATCACAGGGTGAATCCTAACCTACCCACTCCACCGTTCCGGCCGGAGCCGGACGGCGATCAGGCGTGCCGGTAGAAGGTGACGATCTTGGCGAACTCACCGGCGTCCAGGCTGGCACCGCCGACCAGCGCGCCGTCCACGTCCGGCTGCGCCATGATGTCGACGGTGTTGCTGGACTTCACCGAGCCTCCGTACTGGATGCGGACGGCGTCCGCCGCCTCTTGACCGACCAACTCGGCCACCCGGACGCGGATCGCGCCGCAGACCTCCTGGGCGTCTTCAGGGGTGGCCACCTCGCCGGTGCCGATCGCCCAGACCGGCTCGTAGGCGATCACCAGGGAGCCGACCTGATCGGCGCTCAGCCCGGCCAGGCACTTGTCGACCTGGGCCAGCACGAACGGCACCTGGTTGCCCGCCTTGCGGACATCGAGCTTCTCGCCGACGCAGACGATCGGGGTCATCCCGGCGGCCTGCACGACCTTCGTCTTCTCGTTGATCAACTCGTCAGTCTCGCCGTGGTAGTCGCGGCGCTCGGAGTGACCGATCACCACATAGGCGCAGTTGAGCTTGGCCAGCATGGCGGCCGAGATCTCACCGGTGTAGGCGCCGGAGGCGTGCACCGAGACGTCCTGGGCGCCGAACTTCAGCGGCAGCTTGTCGCCTTCGATCAGCGTTTGCACGGTGCGCAGGTCGGTGAACGGCACGATCACCGCCGCCTCCGACTTGCTCGCGTCGTACTTCAGGTCGTCCAGCGTCCAAGCGAGTTTCTGGACCAAGCCGGTGGCCTCGACGTGGTCGAGGTTCATCTTCCAGTTGCCGGCCATGATGGGCGTGCGCGCCATGTCAGTTGCCTTCCTCGAGCACCGCGATGCCCGGCAGTTCTTTGCCTTCCAGATACTCCAGCGAGGCTCCGCCGCCCGTGGAGATGTGCCCGAAGGCACTGTCGTCGTGGCCGAGTTCACGTACCGCGGCCGCGGAGTCACCGCCGCCGACGACGCTCAGGCCGTCGACCTCGGTGAGTGCCTGGGCGACCGCTGCGGTGCCCTTGGCGAGTTCGGAGATCTCGAACACGCCCATCGGGCCGTTCCAGACCACCGTCTTGGCCGACTTGATCGCGTCGGCGAACAGCTTCTCGGATTCGGGGCCGATGTCGAGGCCCATCTTGCCGGCGGGGATCGCGTCGGCGGCGACCACCTCGACCGGACCGTTGACGGTCCGCGCGGCAAAGTCGGCACCGTCGGCGATCCGGACGTCGACCGGAAGCAGGATCTGCTTGCCCTGCGCCTCGGCCGTCGCCAGGTAGCCCTGGCAAGTCTCGATGCTGGCCTCGTCGAGCAGCGACGAACCCACCTGGTAGCCCTTGGCGGCCAGGAAGGTGTAGGCCATGCCACCGCCGACCACCAGGGTGTCGGCGAGCTTCAGCAGGTTCTCGATGACCGCCAGCTTGTCAGCCACCTTCGCCCCGCCCAGGACGACCACGAACGGCCGGTCGGGGTCGGAGAGCACCTTGGAGAAGACGTCGACCTCTTTCTTCACCAGGGTGCCGGCGGCATGCGGCAGCAGCTTCGCCACGTCGTAGACGCTGGCCTGCTTGCGGTGCACCACGCCGAAGCCGTCGGAGACGAAGACGTCGGCCAGCGCGGCCCACTTCTGCGCCAGCGCTTCGCGTTCGGTGTCCACCTTGGAGGTCTCGCCCGGCTCGAACCGGACGTTCTCCAGCAGCGCGATCTCGCCGTCGGCAAGGCCGGCGACAGTCGCTTCGGCGCCCAGCCCGGCGGTGTCGGAGGCGAGTTTGACCTCGGCTCCGATCAGCTCGCCAAGCCGCTTCGCCGCCGGGGCCACCGAGTACTTCGGCTCGGGGGCGCCCTTGGGTCGGCCGAGGTGAGCCAGCACGATGACCTTCGCGCCGGCGTCCTTCAGTTGGGTCAGGGTCGGCAGCGCCGCCCGGATCCTTCCGTCGTCGGTGATCGTCTCGCCGTCGAGCGGGACGTTGAAATCGCAGCGGATGAGTACCCGCTTGCCCTTCAGATCACCAAGATCCTGTACTGACTTCACCTTCGGCCTCTCCTGTGTCGAACTATCGGGTGGTGTTACCGAGATCAGAGCTTCGAGCCGACCAGGACGGTCAGGTCGACAAGGCGGTTGGAGTAGCCCCACTCGTTGTCGTACCAGCCGACGACCTTCACCTGGTCGCCGATCACCTTGGTCAGACCGGCGTCGAAGATGCAGGAGTGCGGATCGGTCTCGATGTCCTTGGACACGATCGGATCCTCGGTGTAGGCCAGGATGCCCTTCAGCGGGCCCTCGGCGGCAGCCTTGATCGCGGCGTTGATCTCCTCGACGGAGGTCTCCTTGCCGGCCTGGAAGGTCAGGTCGGTGGCCGAACCGGTCGGGGTCGGGACGCGCAGCGCGTAGCCGTCGAATTTGCCCTTGAGCTCCGGCAGCACCAGGGCAACAGCGGCGGCGGCACCGGTCTTGGTCGGGACGATGTTCAGGGCGGCGTTGCGGGAACGACGCAGGTCGCCGTGCGGGCCGTCCTGCAGGTTCTGGTCGGCGGTGTATGCATGCACGGTGGTCATCAGGCCACGGACGATGCCGACGGTGTCGTTGAGCACCTTGGCCATCGGGGCCAGGCAGTTGGTGGTGCAGGACGCGTTGGAGATCACCGTGTCGGTCTCGGGGTTGTAGTCGCCCTCGTTGACGCCGACGACGACGGTGATGTCCTCGTTCTTGGCCGGGGCGGAGATGATGACCTTCTTGGCGCCGGCCTCGACGTGGGCCTTCGCCTTGGCGGCGTCGGTGAAGAAGCCGGTCGACTCGATCACGATGTCTGCACCGATCTCGCCCCAGGGCAGGTTCTTCGGGTCGCGCTCGGCGTACGCCAGGATCTTGTGCCCGTTGACCGTGATCGACTCGTCGTCGTAGCTGATCTCGCCGGGGAAGCGGCCCAGGATCGAGTCGTACTTGAGCAGATGGGCCAGCGTCTTGTTGTCGGTCAGGTCGTTGACGCCGACGACCTCGATGTCGGCTCCGGACGCCGTCAGCGCGCGGAAGTAGTTCCGACCGATGCGACCGAAACCGTTGATACCAACCTTCACCGTCATGTGATGGTTCCCCTTCGTTGAGAGATTTGCCCGCGCTCGACGCACAAGCAAGGGTGGACGTCCAACACTCTATAGAAAAAGGTCCGCATGGGTAGACCTAAAATTCACAAACCCCCGTACCGGAGGTTAGGCACACCGGTTCCGGGGGTACCTTGGGGCTGTAGACCGCCGCTCGTCGCGACCGGTCAGTCGCCGTCATCGAGCATCTCGCGGGACAGGTTCGCCTCGGTTCCGGGGATGCCCAGCTCGGCGGCCCGCTTGTCGGCGGTGGCCAGCAGCCGGCGGATCCGGCCGGCGACGGCGTCCTTGGTGAGCGGGGGTTGATGCAGCTGGCCGAGCTCTTCCAGCGAGGCATGCTTGTTCTCCAGCCGCAGCAGGCCGGCGACCTTCAGGTGCTCGGGGATCTCGTCGCCGAGAATCTCCAGGGCGCGCTCCACCCGTGCGCCGGCGGCGACCGCGGCGCGGGCCGAGCGGCGCAGGTTGGCGTCGTCGAAATTGGCCAGCCGGTTCGCCGAAGCGCGCACCTCGCGGCGGATCCGCCGCTCCTCCCAGGCCAGCAGGGACTGGTGCGCCCCCAGCCGGGTGAGCATGGCGGCGATGGCGTCGCCGTCGCGGATCACCACCCGGTCGACCCCGCGTACCTCGCGGGCCTTCGCCACGATGCCGAGCCGGCGGGCGGCGCCGACCAGTGCCAAGGCGGCTTCGGAACCAGGACAGGTGATCTCCATCGCCATCGAACGGCCCGGTTCGGTCAGTGAGCCGTGGGCCAGGAAGGCGCCGCGCCAACCGGCGGCCGAGACGTCCAGACCGCCACTGACGATCGCGGTCGGCAGGCCACGGACGGGGCGTCCGCGGTTGTCGATCAGCCCGGTCTGGCGGGCCAGCGACTCACCGTCACGGATCAGCCGGACGATGTAGCGGGTGCCACGGCGCAGCCCCGACGAGGTGACCACGACGAACTCGGAGGCGAACCCGAACAGGTCAGCGATCGCGGTGCGCAGCCGGCGCGCGGCGGCGCCGGTGTCGAGTTCCGCCTCGACCACGATGCGCCCCCCGGCCAGGTGCAGCCCTCCCGCGAAACGCAGCGTAGCGGCCACCTCGGCTCGCCGGCAGGCGGGCTTCGTCACCGGCACGGTCGCCAGTTCGGCCTTGACCTGCTGCGTCATCGCCATGGTTTCGTCCTTAAACTGCGTGCGGGTCGGGTCAGTACTGCATGAGTCCGGCGTAGACGGCCGCCAGCCGGTGGGGATCATGGCGGGGGCTGCCGTCGCGCATCCGGATATTCTCCACCACCAGGCGGGCACCCAGCGACCGGGTGAACTTCTCCAACGGCGGATCGGCCGCGGCGAAGGTGGGATCGACGACCACCACGTCGAGCCGCAGCCGCGGGCAGTGATCGGCCAGCACCTCCAGATGCCGCGACGCCGGGAAGCCGGCAGTCTCGTCGGCCGGGACCAGGTTCATGGTCAGGATCCGTTGGGCACGGGTGGCGATGATCGCCTCGGCCAGCTCGGGCACCAGCAGGTGCGGGATCACCGAGGTGAACCACGATCCCGGCCCGAGTATCACGTGGTCGGCGTCCAGGACGCTGGCCACCGACTCCGGCCGCGCCGGCGGGTCGGACGGCAATAGTCGGACGGTTCGCACGTTGCCCCCGGTCTTCGCCACCGTGGCCTGGCCCTGCAGCACCGACAACTCGTCCGGTTGGGCCGGGTCGGCACCCACGACGTCGGCCTCGATGGTCAGCGGGACGGCAGCCATCGGCAGCACTCGGCCCTGCGTGCGCAGCAAGGCGCCCACCATGTCGAGGCCGGCGACCGGGTCTTCCAGGCGTTGCCACAGCCCGGCGATCAACAGGTTGCCGATGGCATGCCCAGCCAGCGGCCCGTCCCCGCCGAAGCGGGACTGCAGCACGTCGGCCCAGGTGCGGCCGAGTTCGTCGTCGGCGCACAGCGCGGCCAGCGCCATCCGCAGATCGCCCGGCGGAAGGATATCGAACTCGGCCCGCAGCCGGCCCGATGAGCCGCCGTCGTCGGCGACGGTAACCACCGCGGTGAGGTTCGGGGTCACCCGCCGTAGCGCGCTAAGCGCGGCGTACAGACCGTGTCCCCCGCCGAACGCCACCACCGACGGGGCGTGCCGCCGCCTCATTCCTTGCCCAGATCTCGGTGGAAGACCTGGCTGACCACGCCGCGGTCGCGCAGCCGGCCGGCCAACGCCACCGCCATCGCGGTGCTGCGGTGCTTGCCGCCGGTGCAGCCGACAGCGACCGTCGCCAGCCGCTTGCCCTCGCGCAGGTAGCCGGACTTGATCAGGACGAGCAGGTCGGTGACGTGGTCGAGGAAGTCGGCGGCGCCGTCCTGGCCCAGCACATAACTGGACACCGCCTGCGAGAGCCCGGTCTGCGGACGCAGGTCGGGCACCCAGTGCGGGTTGGGCAGGAAGCGCACGTCGAAGACCATGTCGGCGTCGATCGGGATGCCGTTCTTGAACCCGAACGACATCACGGTGAACAGGATGTCGACGTCTTCGTCGGAGTCGAGCGCATGCGCCACCCGGTCGGAGAGCTGGTGGACGTTGAGGTCGGAGGTGTCGATCACCACGTCGGCCGAGGCCCGCAGGGTGGCCAGCATTCGCCGTTCCTTGGTGGCGCCGTCCAACAGGCCGCCCTCGCCCTGCAGCGGCAGTGGACGGCGCACCGATTCCTGACGCCGGACGATGGCGTGGTCGTCGGCGTCCAGGAAGAGGATCTGCGGCACCACCCCGGCTCGGCCCAGCGCATCGAAGGTGGCCGGGATCTGCTGGAAAGCCGACCGGGTGCGGACGTCGAGACCGACCGCGACCTTGCTGAAGTCGCGTTCCTTGGCGATCTGCACCAGGCCGGGCAACAGCTGCGGCGGCAGATTGTCGACCACGTACCAGCCCAGATCCTCCAGGGTGTGGCACGCCGTCCGACGACCGGCGCCGGACATGCCGGTCACGATCACGAACCGGAGCGCGGAGGTGGGTGTGCTCATGGTGGGAGATTATCCCCGATCCGCCGACGGCGCGGTGGCGGGTGGGCCGTCCAGAACCTCGCCGGTGGTGAGGTTGATCGCCTCGGGAGCCGGTCCGGCGAGCGCCTCGACGATGGCCGCGGCGATGGTGGGGCCGATGCCGGGCACCTGGGCGAGTTCCTCGGGTGCGGCCGCGCGCAGCTTCTTCAGCGAGCCGAAGTGCCGCAACAGGGTCTTGCGCCGCACCTCGCCCAGGCCGGGGACGCCGTCCAGCACCGACTCCACCATGGAGGCGCTGCGGCGTCCGCGGTGATGGGCGATGGCGAACCGGTGGGCCTCGTCACGGACCCGCTGCAACAGATAGAGACCCTCGCTGGTGCGCGGCAGGATGAGCGGGAACTCCTCCCCCGGCAGCCACACCTCTTCGAGCCGCTTGGCCAGCCCGATCACCGCGACGTCGGCGATGCCCAGCTCGCCGAGCGCCCGCTCGGCGGCCGCCACCTGCGGGGCACCGCCGTCGACCACCACCAGTCCGGGGGCGTAGGCGAATTTGCGGGCCGCCCCGGTGGTCGGATCGACCAGCAGCGGGCCGTCGTCGGCGGGGGCCTGCTGTTCGTCGAGGTAGCGGCGGAACCGCCGGGTGATCACCTCGTGGATCGCCGCCACGTCGTTGGAGCCGTCGATGCCGCGGATCACGAACCGGCGGTAGTCGCTCTTGCGGGCCAGGCCGTCCTCGAAGACCACCATGGACGCCACGATCTCGGTGCCCTGCAGATGCGAGACGTCGTAACACTCGATCCGCAACGGGACAGTGGGCAGGGCGAGCGCCTGCTGGATCTCTTCCAGGGCCTGGTTGCGGGTGGACAGGTCGCTGGCCCGGCGGGTCTTGTGCAGCGCCAGTGCCTCGGCGGCATTGCGGGCCACCGTCTCCATCAGGGTCTTCTTGTCGCCGCGCCGCGGGGTGCGGATGATCACCCGCGAGCCCCGTGATTCGGTCAGCAACTCGGCGATCAGGCCCGCGGTGGACGGCACCTCGGGCACCAGGATCTCCGGCGGCACCTCGGTGCCGTCGACATCGGCATAGAGCTGCAGCAGGAAGGTCTCGATCAGCCCGGCGGTCTCGGTGTCGTCGGTGCGGTCGGCCACCCAGGCGCGCTGCCCGCGGATGCGTCCGTCGCGGACGTGGAAGATCTGGACGGCGACCTCCAGCGGATCCTGGGCGAGGGCGATCACGTCGGCGTCCGTGCCGTCGCCGAGCACGATCGCGTTGGAGTCGGTGGCCTGGCGCAACGCATGCAGCTGGTCGCGCAGCACCGCCGCCTTCTCGAACTCGAGATTGTCGGACGCCTCCTGCATCTGCCGTTCCAGCCGCTTCAGCAGCGCGTTGGTGCGCCCGGCGAGGAAGTCGCAGACGTCCTGAGCGAGCGCGCGATGCTGGTCCTGGCCGATCCGGCCGACGCACGGGGCGGCGCATTTGCCGATGTAGCCGAGCAGGCAGGGCCGCCCGGACGCCGCGGCCGAGCGGAAGACACCGTTGGTGCAGGACCGCATCGGGAACGCCCGCAGCAGCGGGTCGAGGGTCTCGCGGATCGCCCAGGCGTGCGCGTAGGGGCCGAAGTAGCGGGTGCCCTTGCGCTTCTGGCCGCGACCGACGAAGACCCGCGGGAACTCCTCCGACCAGGTCACCGCCATCCACGGATACGACTTGTCGTCGCGGTACTTCACGTTGAACCGCGGGTCGTGCTGTTTGATCCAGGTGTACTCCAGCTGCAGCGCCTCGAGCTCGTTGCGGACCACCGTCCACTCCACGTTCGCCGCGGTGCGGACCATGGTGCGGGTGCGGAAGTGCAGCAGCGCCGGATCGGCGAAGTACGAGGTCAGCCGCTGCCGCAGGTTGACCGCCTTGCCGACGTAGATCACCCGGCCCGCGGCGTCGCTGAACCGGTAGACGCCCGGCTGCGTGGGAATGGTGCCGGTCGCCGGACGGTAAGACTCCGGATCAGCCATGGCGGCCAGCATAGGTGGCGCCACCGACAGTCTTGAACGGCAAACCGTGAGCGCTAGCATTGATAGCGATCGATCCCGGTCGCCGGACGTTGGAGGTGGAACATGGCGCAGTTGATCGTGCGCAATCTCGACGACGACCTGGTCGGCCGCCTGAAGCGGCGCGCGGCCGACCACGGGCGATCCGCCGAGGAAGAACACCGGCAGATACTGCGGGCCGCGCTGCGACCCGGCAGCCTGCTCGACCGGCTGCAGGAGTTCCCCGCCGTCGGCGAGGACGCCGATTTCGAGCCGGTTCGGGACGCCCAGCGAGAGTTGTCCTGGTGACGGGATTCCTGCTCGACACCAATGTCGTGTCCGAGCTGCGCAAGCGGGAGCGCGCCGACCGCAACGTATCGCGCTGGTTCGCCGACCACCGGACGGCCGAGTTCTGGCTGTCCGTCCTCGTGGTGGGCGAACTGCGGCGCGGTGTCGAACTCATTCTCCGCCGCGACGAAGTCGCGGCCTCCCGCCTGGCCGAATGGCTCGACTCCCTCATCGACGACTACGACGACCGCATCCTCCCGGTGACTGTCGCGATCGCGGAACGTTGGGCGCGAGTCACCACGCCCGACCCGGCCCCAGCGATCGACGGACTGCTGGCGGCCACCGCGCTGGAACACGACCTGGTACTGGTCACTCGCAATGTTCTGGACGTGGCTCGCACCGGCGTCCCGGCGATCAACCCGTTCGCACCCGCGGCCGACGAGCCCGCTCACCGATAGAGCCCACCGGCCGGCTCACATGGAAGCTTCGCCGACGTACATCGCGTAGACGGCGTCGGCCGCGGCCCGGGCGACCTCGGGATCGGTGCCGTCAGCGGCATGGGCCTCGGCCCAGCCGTCGGCGGCCAGCCGGTTGAACCGCCGTCCCTCGGGGCTGAGTTGCCAGGCCATCGGATCCTCCGGAATCTGCTCGGGCGCGGTCAGGTGCAGACTGAGGCCGAGCAGGGCGGCGTCCCAGCCCAGGCCGGTGGCGCCGGGGCCGAACTGGTTCCAGAGTTCCTCGGGGACGGCATCGGCGGGCGCCGCGTGCTCCAGTTCCAGCCGGGTCGAGCCGGCATCCAGGGCATGCAGCCGGACGGTCAGCCAGGTGATGCCGCCGCCGAACTCCCAGGTCACCCTGAACCGGGCGGACGTCTCGGCCGGCGGCTCGCACTCCAGTACCGTGCCGCCGGCGTTGCCCTGCAACTGATAGCGACCGCCCAGCACCAGATCGCCCTCGACCGGCAGGAACCAGCGGGCGATCCGGTCGGCCGTGGTGACGGCGTCCCAGACGTCGGCGAGCGGCGCCGGGTAGCTCTGCGCGAGGGTCTGCACCCGCAGCTGCGTTCCGTTGCTCTCGGTGCTGTTCACCGCACGGTCGACAGCGTCGACCTGGCCTTCGATGTCCATCAATGCTCCTCGGTTGTCGTGACTTCGTGGTCGGCACGTTCCGCGGCCAGCCGGCGCTCCCGGCGTCCGCGCGCCAGTTCGGTGCCGAGCGCCGCCAGCGGTGGTTCCCAGAACCGCCGGAAGGCGGCCAGCCAGGCGTCCGCCTCGGCGAGCCGATCCGGTTCGAGCGCGTAGAGCCGGCGGGTGCCCTGCGGGCGCACTCGGGCGAAACCCGAGTCTCGCAGCACCCGCAGGTGCTGCGACACGGCCGGCTGGGAGATGCCGAATTCGCTCTGCACGATCCGCCCGATCTCGCCCGCGGACGCCTCGCCCGCCGACAACAGCTCGACGACCCGGCGTCGGACCGGGTCCCCGAGTATGTCGAGCGCGTGCATGACAACCATATTTGCGTTGAAACTTATATAAGTCAAGCCTTAATCTCACACTCAACCAACCCGTCCCGGCCCGCCCCCGCCCCACCCCGTCATCCCGGCTGCCGGGATCTCCACGCACCGTACGAACGCGGCACCGGAGATCCCGTGGCAAGCACGAGATGACGAAACCGCGTACAGAACGGCCCCCACAGGGGACTGGCTCCGGTGCCGATCAGCTCGCCTTGCGGCGGCGCCGGGTCGGGGCGGGCGCGGACACCTCCACCAGTGGTTCCGGAAGCTCGGCCACCTGCACCTGGTGCCCCTTCAGCACCTCGCGGAGGAACTCACCGGTGTGCGACTCGGGCGTGGCCGCGATCTGCTCGGGGGTGCCCTCGGCGATCACCGAGCCGCCGCGCAAACCGCCATCGGGGCCCATGTCGATCACCCAGTCGGCGGTCTTGATCACGTCGAGGTTGTGTTCGATCACCACCACCGTGTTGCCGGCATCGACCAGCCGGCCCAGCACGCCGAGCAGCTTGCGGATGTCATCGAAGTGCAGACCGGTGGTCGGCTCGTCCAGCACGTACACGGTGCGGCCGGTGGACCGCTTCTGCAGTTCGCTGGCCAGCTTCACCCGCTGCGCCTCGCCTCCCGACAGCGTGGTCGCCGGCTGTCCGAGCCGGACGTAGCCCAGGCCGACGTCGACCAGCGTCCGCAGGTGCCGAGCGATCGCAGGGATGGCGGCGAAGAACTCCACCGCCTCCTCGATCGGCATGTCGAGCACCTCGGCGATGGTCTTGCCCTTGTAGTGCACCTCGAGGGTCTCCCGGTTGTACCGGGCGCCATGACACACCTCGCAGGGCACGTAGACGTCGGGCAGAAAGTTCATCTCGATCTTGATCGTGCCGTCGCCGGAACAGTTCTCACAGCGTCCGCCTTTCACGTTGAACGAGAACCGACCGGGCTGGTAGCCGCGCACCTTCGCCTCGGGCGTCTCGGCGAACAGCTTGCGGATGTTGTCGAACACCCCGGTGTAGGTGGCCGGGTTGGACCGCGGCGTCCGGCCGATCGGCGACTGGTCGACGTGGATCGCCTTGTCGATGTTGTCGATGCCGGTGATCGACCGATGCCGGCCCGGCACGGTGCGGGCGCTGTAGAGATGCTTGGCCAGCGCCCGGTACAGGATGCCGTTCACCAGGGATGACTTGCCGGACCCCGAGACGCCGGTGACGGCGATGAACTGGCCGAGCGGGAACTCCACCGTGACCCCGCGCAGGTTGTTCTCACGCGCACCGTGGACGGTGATCGCCCGCCCGGTGCGCGGACGGCGGCTGCTCGGCATCGGGATGCTGCGGCGCCCGGAGAGATAGGCGCCGGTCAGCGAGTCGGGGCTGGTCAGCAGTTCGCTCACCGGTCCGGAGACCACCACGTGCCCGCCGTGCTCCCCCGCGCCCGGCCCGATGTCGACCGCCCAGTCGGCGGTTCGGATGGTGTCTTCGTCGTGCTCGACCACGATCAGCGTGTTGCCAAGGTCGCGCAGCCGCACCAAGGTGTCGATCAGCCGCCGGTTGTCGCGCTGGTGCAGGCCGATCGACGGCTCGTCGAGCACGTACAGCACCCCGACCAGGCCCGAGCCGATCTGGGTGGCCAGCCGGATGCGTTGCGCCTCGCCACCAGAAAGCGAGCCCGCAGACCGGGCCAGGGTCAGGTAGTCGAGGCCGACGTCCAGCAGGAACCGGAGCCGCTCGTTGATCTCTTTGACCACCCGCTCTGCGATCTGCGCCTCGCGCTCGGTGAGCTCCAGGGAGCGCATGAAGCCGGCCACCTCGTCGATCGACATCGACGACACCTCGGCGATGCTGCGTCCGCTGACGGTGACCGCCAGCGACGACGGCTTCAGCCGCGCGCCCTTGCAGGTCGGGCAGGGCACCTCGCGCATGTAGCCGGCGAAACGCTCGCGGGAGTTCTCGGACTCGGCCTCGTTGAACCGCCGCTTGATGTACGGCACGGCGCCCTCGAATTTGGCCCGGAAGGAATGCTCGCGGCCGTGCCGGGACCGGGTGTGCACCTGGATGGTGCCCGGCACGCCCTGCAGCATCAGCGTGCGAACCCGCTCGGGCAGATGGTTCCAGGGCGCGTCGAGGGAGAATTTGTAGGTCTCGGCGAGGGCCTTGAACAGGGTCTGGAAGTAGCCGGCGACGTACACCGACGTCCAGCACGAGATGGCACCCTCGGCCAGGCTCTTACTGGTGTCGGGGACGATCAGCTCGACGTCCACCTCGCTGGTGGTGCCCAGGCCGGAGCAGGCCGGGCAGGCGCCCCACGGGCCGTTGAACGAGAACTGTCGTGGTTCGAGCTCTTCGATGGCGATGTCGTGCTCGTTGGGGCAGGCCAGCTTCTCGGAATACCGGCGCTCCCGGTCGGGGGCGTCGGCGGGACGGTCGACGAAGTCGATCGCCACCACGCCGGCAGCCAGTCCGAGCGCGGTCTCCACCGAATCGGTCAGCCGCTGCTTGGCGGACGCCTTGACCGCCAGCCGGTCGACGACCACCTCGATGTTGTGTTTCTTCTGCTTGTCGAGGGTGGGCGGCTCGGTCAGCTGATGGATCTCGCCGTCGACCCGGACCCGGCTCAGCCCCTGCGTGGCCAGCTGCCGGAACAGATCCTGGTATTCGCCCTTGCGGCCCCGGACGACGGGGGCGAGCACCTGGAACCGGGTGCCCTCGGCCAACGCCAGCAGTCGGTCGACGATCTGCTGCGGGCTCTGCCGGGCGATCGGCTCGCCGCAGACCGGGCAGTGCGGACGTCCGGCGCGGGCATACAGCAGCCGCAGATAGTCGTAGATCTCGGTGATGGTGCCCACCGTGGAGCGCGGGTTGCGGCTCGTCGACTTCTGGTCGATGGACACAGCCGGCGACAGGCCCTCGATGAAGTCGACGTCGGGCTTGTCCATCTGGCCCAGGAACTGGCGGGCGTAGGCGGACAGCGATTCGACGTAGCGGCGCTGCCCCTCGGCGAAGATGGTGTCGAAGGCCAACGACGATTTGCCCGAGCCGGACAGCCCGGTGAAGACGATCATCGCGTCCCGCGGCAGGTCGAGGCTCACGTTCCGCAGATTGTGCTCGCGGGCACCTCGGACGATCAACCGTTCATTCACGGCGATCATGCTAGACGCCGCCACTGACACTTCTCGCGGACGATCCCCGCACACCGCCCGACCCCAACCCCGTAGGGTGGCCCCATGACCGAGCAGACGTTCACAGCCCCGCTGGAGACGTTGCGCAAGCGCATTCACGAGGCGACTCAGCGGCTGCTGGGTGACACCATCGGCATCTCCGACGACGACTGGAACCGGCCCAGCCGGCTGCCGGGCTGGTCGCGCGCCAATGTGGCGACCCATCTCTCGGCCAACGCGGACGCCCTCGCCGAGTTGATCGACGAGGCGATCGCCGGGCGCACTGCCGCGCTGTACCCAGACGAAGAGGCGCGCGCCGAGGGCATCGAACGCGGCTCCAGCATGACCGGCCTGGAATTGCAGATCTGTCTCGACACCTCGGCGGGCCGGCTGGAGCGAGCCATGGACGCCGTCGAGGACTGGTCTGCTCCGGTCGAGCTGCTCGGCCGCCAGCTGACTCTGGCCCAGGTGCCGATGGCGCGCCTGGCCGAGATCGTGGCGCACCATCTCGACCTGGACTGCGGTTTCGAGGTGGGACGCCTCGACTCGGTCTCCGCCCGCTGGCTGCTGCAGTGGGCGTCCTTCCGCCACGCCGACGACGCCGACCTGCCCGCTTTGCGGCTGGAGAGCACCTCGGGGCTGACCGCCGACCTCGGCCCCGACGGCGAGCCGCGCACGGTGACCGGCAGCGACGCCGCCCTGTGGGCCTGGCTGATCGGCCGGGTAGCCGACGACGAGCTCGAAGGGGCGGACGACCTGATGCCGGCCCTGCGCGCATGACGTCCCTGGCGATCGGGAACGGGCTGCGGCTGATCACGACCTCCGTCGGCCCGATGGACAACAACGCCTATCTGCTGACCGACGGTTCGGACGCCCTGCTGATCGACGCTGCCGCCGAGCCGCGGGTGCTGCTGACGCTGCTGGACGGATTGCACCTGACCGGCGTGGTGACCACCCACCGGCATCGCGACCACATCCAGGCCCTGGCCGCGGTGGTGGCCGCGACCGGAGCGCCCGCCTACGCCGGAACCCCGGACGCCGCCGCGATCGCCGCAGCCACGCGGGTGACCTGCCGCTCGGTCTGGGACGGCGACACACTCGCGATCGGCGACGCGCAGCTCGAGGTGATCGGGCTGGTCGGGCACACCCCCGGCTCCATCGCGCTGGCGCACACGCCGTCGGACGGCCCGGATCGGCTGTTCACCGGGGACAGCCTGTTCCCCGGCGGAGTCGGCAAGACCACCGGCGGCGCCGACTTCGACAGCCTGCTGCACGATGTGACGACCAAGCTGTTCGACCGCTTCGACGACGCCACCGTCGTCCACCCCGGACACGGCGCGGATACCACACTGGGCACCGAACGTCCGCACCTGGAGGAGTGGCGCGTCCGCCGCTGGTAGATCTCTCGCCGGACGCTGTCCTGTCAGGCGCCGGTGCGCGAGCCGCCGGTCAGTGCGGCGCCCGTCAACCCCAGGACCAGCCACAACCCGCCGAGCAGCCAGGTCGCCGCGAGCAGCAGGCCCGGGTCGACGACGGTTCCGATCATGCCGAGCGCACCCAGCACGGCCACCACGATGAAGGCCGGCCGGAGACCGGCGGCGACCAAGCCGGCGACCGCCAGGACGACCGCGCCCAGCCCGGCACCGCCCCAGTCGGCAGCGACGGCACCGCTCAGCATGCCGGCGGTCAGCAACACGCCCGGCAGCGCCAGGACGACGGCCAGAACCACCCGCCACAGCGGTCGCGAACGCAGGTCGAACCCGCGGGAGAGCGCTCGCGGGACCAGCACCGCCGCCCACTGCACCAGCACCAGCGGCACGAAGAAGAACCCGACCGTGGCGCCGCTGACCAGCGCGAACAGGGTGACGGACGCCGCCGCGACCAGCCCCACCCGGTCGCGGTGACGCCGCGAGACCAGCAAGGGCGCGGCGGCGACCGACGCCGGGATCAGCAACAGCAGCGCTGCCACGGGCCCGGCGAACTGCGCCACGGTCAGCGCCTCGTCCGCCGTCTCGACAACCGATCCGTCCTCACCGGTGACCGTGGTCCGGGAGGCGAACACCGGGAACAGGAAGGCAGTGAACACCGCGGTGACGGCGCCGACCACCGCCGCCGCGAGCAGCAACCGGGTCTGCGTCCGCCGTCCGGGCAGCTCGTCGGCGGCGATGCCGAACTCGCGGAGGTACTCCGCGGCCACCACATGGGCCGGGCCCAAGGCCGCGATCACCTCGGCGATCGGACGCCCGGCCTCGGCCGCGTCTTCGAGGTGGGCCCGGACGTCGTCGCAGATCGCCGCGCGCTGGTCGGCCGGCAGCGGCGCCAGCCTGCGCTCCAGTTCCAGCAGGTACCGCGCGATCAGTTCGTGTTCGGTCTTGTTCATCGCTCGCCCTCCAGTAGTGCGTCGACCTGGGTGGCGGTCTCCCGCCAGACTCCGGCGAAGGCGGCGAGCTGGGCCCGGCCGATCTCCGTGATCGCGTAGTAGCGGCGAGCCCGCGCGCCCGGCGGCGCCTCCCATCGGTTCTCCACCGTGCCGGACGCCCGCATCCGCGCCAGCAGCGGGTAGAGGCTGCCCTCGCTCGCGGTCAGCCGGCGTTCGATCAGGGCGTTCGCCAACTCCAGCCCGTACATGTCGCGACGCGACAGCAGCGACAGCACGCAGAACTCCAACACGCCCTTGCGGAGGTTGGTCGCGATCCGTTCGCCGGTGCCGTCCACGAGAGGACGTTACCTTGCGTAGCAAGACTTGCGCAACAAGACTTGCTACGCAAGTGTCGGGGTCGTCGGCGCTACTGGCGGTACTTGGCGTCCTCGCGGCGGGACTTGATCAGGCTGGCCACCGTGGTCACCACCAGGGTGGCGATGATCACCGTCAGCGACAGCCAGATCGGAATGTCGACGCTGAACCCCCAGGCCTCGTCCAAGTGGTACTCGTGCAGGGCATGCAGCACCAGCTTGACGCCGATGAACGCCAGGATGAACGACAACCCGACCGACAGGTAGACCAGCCGCTGCAGCAGCCCACCGATCAGGAAGTACAGCTGGCGCAGGCCCATCAGGGCGAACACGTTGGCGGTGAGGACCAGGAAGGGTTCCTGGGTGAGGCCGTAGATGGCCGGGATCGAGTCGAGCGCGAAGAGCAGGTCGGTGCTGCCCAGGGCGACGATTACGAAGAACATCGGGGTGATCAGGCGCTTGCCCTGCTCGACCAGCGTCAAGCGAGTGCCGTGGTATTCCTCGGTGGACGGAAAGGTCCGCTTCACCCAGCGCATCGCGAGGTTGTCGGTCTTCTCGTCGTCGTGCGCGGGGTTCAGGTACTCCATGAAGAGCTTCCAGGCCGTCCAGATCAGGAACGCGCCGAACAGGAAGAAGACCCACGAGAACCGTTCGATCGCCGCCGCACCCAGCGCGATGAAGATCGCCCGGAACAGCAGGGCCAGGACGATGCCGAACATGAGCGCGTACTGCTGGTACTTCCGCGGCACCCGCAGGTTGCTCATGATGATGACGAAGATGAACAGGTTGTCGATGCTCAGGCTGTACTCGGTGAGCCACCCGGCGAAGAACTCGCCGGCGTAGCGGGGACCGGAGACGGCCCACACCCCGAACCCGAAGGCGACCGCGAGCGCCACATAGACGCTGATCGCGATCGAGCATTCGCGCATCGACGGCTCGTGTGGGCGGCGGCCGATGATGAACAGGTCGAAGGCCAGCACCGCGATGGTCACCGCGAGCGTGATCAGCCAGGCGGCAGATGAGACATGCAAGGGAGGGGCTCCTCGGGCTCGATCGCTCGGAGGTCTCCTGCCACTGTTGCCAGCCGAGGTGCCGGGACGGGCGGCCCGGTCCGTGATGACGACATCCTCGCTAGGGAGTACTCCCCTCCGCCGACTATTCTCCCATCCGGCGGCAGTCCTCGCCAAACCACGCCCGGCGCTACTTTGTGGCCGCCAGGGTTTGCCGGATCATCTTCTTCAGGTCGGCGATCTCGTCGCGCAGCCGCGCCGCCAGCTCGAACTGCAGCTCGGCGGCCGCGCCGTGCATCTGTTCGGTGAGCTCCTGGACCAGGCTGGCCAGTTCGCTGGCCGGCATGCCGTCGGTATTGCGCGGCTGATGACTGCCGAGCGGCACCGGGGAGACCCGGCGTCCGCCGGCCCGGGACATCAGGCCGGCGGTGTCGGCGTCCTCGCGAGCCAGCATGTCGGTGATGTCGGCGATCTTCTTGCGCAGCGGCTGCGGGTCGATGCCGTTGACCAGGTTGTAGGCGACCTGCTTAGCCCGCCGGCGGTTGGTCTCGTCGATCGCCGCGGCCATCGACGCCGTGATCGAGTCGGCGTACATGTGCACCTGACCGTTGACGTTGCGGGCAGCGCGGCCGATGGTCTGGATCAGCGACCGCTCGGAGCGCAGGAAGCCCTCTTTGTCGGCGTCCAGAATGGCGACCAGGCTGACCTCGGGCAGGTCGAGGCCCTCGCGCAGCAGGTTGATGCCGACCAGCACGTCGTACTCGCCGAGCCGCAGTTCGCGCAACAGCTCGATTCGCTTCAGGGTGTCGACCTCGGAGTGCAGGTATCGGGTCCGGATGCCGTTCTCCATCAGGTAGTCGGTGAGGTCTTCGGACATCTTCTTGGTCAGCGTGGTCACCAGCACGCGCTCGTTGCGTTCGGCGCGCAGCCGGATCTCGCCGATCAAGTCGTCGATCTGGCCCTTTGTCGGCTTCAGGATCACCTCGGGGTCGACCAGGCCAGTGGGCCGGATCAGCAGTTCGACCGGGGGGCCGGAGCGGGCCATCTCGTAGGGCCCCGGCGTGGCGGACAGGTAGACGGTCTGGCCGATCCGGTCGCTGAACTCCTCGAAGGTGAGCGGACGGTTGTCGAGTGCGCTGGGCAGCCGGAAGCCGTGCTCGACCAGGGTGCGCTTGCGCGAGGCGTCCCCCTCGTACATACCGCCGATCTGCGGCACACTGACGTGCGACTCGTCGATCACCAGCACGAAGTCGGCCGGGAAGTAGTCGATCAGACAGTTCGGCGCACTGCCCTGGGCGCGGCCGTCGATGTGCCGGGAGTAGTTCTCGATGCCCGAGCAGGTGCCGATCTGGCGCATCATCTCGATGTCGTAGCCGGTGCGCATCCGCAGCCGTTGCGCCTCGAGCAGCTTGTGTTCCCCCTCGAGTTCGGCCAGCCGGACCTCGAGCTCGGACTCGATGCCGGCGATCGCCCGCTCCATCCGCTCGGGGCCGGCGACGTAGTGGGACGCCGGGAACACCGCCACCTCGGTGTCGACCGAGATCACCGTGCCGGTGAGCGGGTGCAGCGTCGACAGGGCTTCGATCTCGTCGCCGAAGAACTCGACCCGAACAGCGTTCTCCTCGTACATCGGGAAGATCTCGACGGTGTCGCCGCGAACCCGGAAGGTGCCGCGAGTGCCGGCCAGATCGTTGCGGGCGTACTGGATGTCGACCAGCGCCCGCAGCAGCGTGTCACGATCGTGCTCTTCGCCGACCCGCAGCCGGACCATCCGATCGACGTACTCCTGCGGTGTGCCCAGGCCGTAGATCGCCGACACCGTCGCCACCACGATCACGTCGCGCCGAGTCAACAGCGAACTGGTCGCCGAGTGCCGCAGCCGCTCGACCTCCTCGTTGAGCGAGGAGTCCTTCTCGATGTAGGTGTCGGTCTGCGGAACGTACGCCTCGGGTTGGTAGTAGTCATAGTACGAGACGAAATACTCCACCGCGTTGTCGGGGAAGAAGGTGCGCAGCTCGTTGGCGAACTGGGCCGCCAGGGTCTTGTTGGGCTGCATCACCAGCATCGGGCGCTGCAGCCGTTCGGCCAACCAGGCCACCGTAGCCGTCTTGCCGGTGCCGGTGGCGCCCAGCACCACCACGTCGCTCTCGCCGGCGGTGATCCGGCGTTCCAGTTCGTCGATCGCGGCCGGCTGGTCACCGGCGGGGACGAAGTCGGCCTGGACCTTGAACGGGGCCACCCGGCGCTGCAGATCGGTTGTCGGACGCATGACCCTCAGCGTAGGCGTCCGGTCTGACAGTTTCGGACCGGACGTCAGCCGGTGACCTGCTCCAGGAAATCGGTGCGCATCGTGCTGACCTGCTTGGCCCGTCCCGCGGAGATGTCCGAGGGCAGCAGCGCGATCACCGCCAGCGCGTCGCCGCCGATGTCGATCGCGACGTGCACCGTGGCATCGATCCGGACCTTGTCGCCACGGACGCCGGAAAGCCGGGTGCTGGCGGTGTCCACCGACCCCGAGCCGATCGTGGTCCGTCCGTTCTGCCGCTTGCCGAGACCGGCGGTGTGGCTGGCGAGCAGGCGTTTCGCCTCTTCCTCAGCCGTCTCGTCGTCCGTTTCGTAGGCGCGGAAGATGACCGTGGCCTCGCCCCGGACCAGCGCCAGCTGGACGTCGGTGCGGTCGTCCACCGTCCAGCCGTCCGGCCAGGTCACCGTGTAGTTGCCCAGTTCTTCCTCGTTGTCCTGATAGTCCTTGTCGTCCGAGGTCGCCACCTCGCTCGGCCACGTACCTGGCTCTCCGACCGTCGACGGACCCTGATTGCTGGAGATGATGGCGAGCGCCGCCACCGCGGCGACTCCTCCACCGAACAGCCGCAGCAGGCCGCGCCGGCTCGGCCCCGGAGCGGGCGGGAGCGGCGGAGGAACGGCGGGCAGCGCGGTGCGCGCCGGCCGGTCGTCGACGTCGAAACTCTGCCCGGTGCTCGACGTCGGCGGCGGGTAGTTCTCGTAGGTCGGCGGCGTGCTCACGGGCCCAGCGTGCCATGCGTCGGGCTCCGGCGGGGCGAGACGACGCTCAGTCGTCGCCACAACGCGTCCGCCGCAGCGAGGAGTTCGGCCCGGCTTCCGTTGTTGTCGATCACCTCGTCGGCGGCCGCCAGCCGCCGTTCCCGGTCGGCCTGAGCACTAATCCGCGCCAGCGCCTGTTCGCGGGAGAGCCCGTTGCGGGCCATCAGCCGTTCGATCTGCGTACCGGGGTCGATGTCAACCACGACGACCACGTCGAATGACGCCTGCTGACCGGTTTCCACCAGCAACGGGATCACCTGCACGACGATCGAGCCGGACGGCGCCGCCGCGGTGAGCGCGGCGGCCCTGGCCCGCACCGCCGGATGCACGATGGCTTCCAGGTCGCGACGAGCGTCCGGATCGGCGAAGACAAGGGCGCCGAGCGCGGCCCGGTCCAGTCCGCCGTCCGCGGCGAGGATGCCCGCACCGAACCGGCGGACGACGGCCGCCAGGCCGGACGTGCCGGGCTCCACCACCTCACGGGCCAGCAGATCGGCGTCGATCACCACCGCGCCGCGTTCGGCCAGAGCGTCGGCGACCGCCGATTTCCCGGACGCGATCCCGCCGGTCAGCCCGACGAGCAGCACATCGGGACGGTCGCCGGTCGGGTCGGTCACCCGGCCAGCATGCCAGCTGACGCGGCGCGCGGCGTCCGTCGTGGGCCCCGGACGCCGAGCCGGCCCGCCTCCCAGGAAGGGAACCGGGCCGGTCGGACGGTCTCGGCGAGACTCAGCGGTTGCCGGTGAGCCGATCGCGCAGGGCCTGCAGCGCCTCGTCGGACGCCAGCGAGCCCTCGGACTGCGTGGCGGCCGCGCCACCGGCGGAGTAGGCGGCGGTGCTGACCTCGGCCACGGCGGCCTCGACCACAGCGGCCTCCGCGTCCTTGACCTGCTGCTTGTGCGCCTCCCAGCGAGCCTGGGCCTCGGCGTACTGCCGCTCCCACGCCGCCTGCTGCTCTTCGTAGCCGGGCTTCCACTCCTGGGTCTCCGGATCGAAGCCCTCGGGGTAGATGTAGTTGCCCTGCTCGTCGTAGGACGCGCTCATGCCGTACAGCGCCGGGTCGAAGTCGTCGGCATGCATGTCGACACCCTCGTTGGCCTGCTTGAGCGAGAGCGAGATCCGGCGACGCTCCAGGTCGATGTCGATGATCTTGACCATGACCTCGTCGTTGACGGAGACGACCTGCTCGGGGATCTCCACGTGACGCTCGGCGAGCTCGGAGACGTGCACCAGGCCCTCGATGCCCTCTTCGACCCGGACGAACGCACCGAACGGCACCAGCTTGGTGACCTTGCCGGGCACGATCTGGCCAATCTGGTGGGTACGGGCGAAGGTCTGCCACGGATCTTCCTGGGTCGCTTTCAGCGACAACGAGACGCGCTCGCGGTCCATGTCGACGTCCAGCACCTCGACGGTGACCTCGTCACCGACGGCAACCACCTCGGAGGGATGGTCGATGTGCTTCCAGGACAGCTCGGAGACGTGCACCAAGCCGTCCACGCCGCCCAGGTCGACGAAGGCACCGAAGTTGACGATGCTCGAGACGACGCCCTTGCGGATCTGGCCCTTGGCAAGCTGGTTGAGGAAGGTGTGGCGCACCTCGGACTGGGTCTGCTCCAGCCAGGCGCGGCGGGACAGCACCACGTTGTTGCGGTTCTTGTCCAGCTCGATGATCTTGGCCTCGAGCTCCATTCCGACATACGGCTGCAGGTCGCGCACCCGGCGCATCTCGACCAGCGACGCGGGCAGGAAGCCGCGTAGACCGATGTCGATGATCAGGCCGCCCTTGACCACCTCGATCACCTTGCCGGTGACGACGCCGTCGGACTCCTTGACCTTCTCGATCGTGCCCCAGGCGCGCTCGTACTGAGCCCGCTTCTTGGACAGGATCAGCCGACCCTCCTTGTCCTCTTTCTGCTGGACCAGGGCCTCGATCTCATCGCCGACGGCGACGACCTCGAAGGGGTCGACGTCGTGCTTGATGGAGAGTTCCTTGGAGGGGATCACGCCTTCGGTCTTGTAACCGATGTCGAGCAGGACCTCATCCCGATCGACCTTGACGACGGTTCCGGTGACGATATCGCCGTCATTGAAGTATTTGATGGTTGCGTCCACCGCAGCCAGGAAGGCTTCGGGGGAACCCAGGTCGTCGATGGCGATCTGGGCTGCCTCGGGAGAGGAGGTCATGTAGTAGGGCTCCGATAACTGGATGTATGGGTTTGTGGTGTTGGCGCGACCCTCGTGCGCCCACCTCGCTCGGTCTGGAGACGGACAAGCCCACGCCGATCCACCAGCCTATCGAGAGCGTGGGCGCACGGTCAAAAGTCACGAGGAAATCGCCCTGTGACCGCGGGTCCGGTCGCGGACGGCGGTGGCCGGCCGCCGTCCGCGACCTGAGATCTGCTTCGTCCGGCGATCAGGCCGAGGCACCGGTCAGCTCGCGCCGGCCCTCGCTGTCCGCGACGCTGCTGTTGCCGTTGTAGACGTCCTCGTCGAGGAGGCCGTTGCGCTTGGCGACGATCATCGGAACCAGCGCCTGACCAGCGACGTTGGTGGCCGTCCGGGCCATGTCGAGGATCGGGTCGATGGCCAGCAGCAGGCCGACGCCCTCCAGGGGCAGGCCGAGCGTCGACAGGGTCAGCGTGAGCATCACCACGGCACCGGTCAGCCCGGCGGTGGCGGCAGAACCGACCACGGCCACGAAGGCGATCAGCAGGTAGTGGGTGAGGTTCAGCTGGATACCGAACAGCTGGGCCACGGTGATCGCGGCCAGCGCCGGGTAGATGGCGGCGCAACCGTCCATCTTGGTGGTGGCGCCCAGCGGGACGGCGAAGGACGCGTACTCGCGCGGCACCCCGAGCTTGTCGATCGCGGCGCTCTGGGTGAGCGGCAGGGTGCCGATCGAGGAGCGCGAGACGAAGGCGAAGACGATCGCCTCCCAGGCGCCGGCGAAGAACCGGCGGACGCTCAGCCCGTTCAGCTTCAGCAGCAGCGGGTAGAGACCGAACAGCACCAGCGCGCAGCCGAGGTAGACGTCGACGGCGAACACGCCGAGCGGGGCGAGCAGATCCCAGCCGTAGCTGGCGACGGCCTTGCCGATCAGCGCCGCGGAGCCGATCGGGGCCAGCTTGATCACCCACCAGACCAGCTTCTGGGAGACCTCGAGCACGCTCTCGGTGAAGCTGATGAAAGGAGCGGCCTGGGCGCCGGCGGCCAGCGCGGCGGCACCGAGCGCGATGCCGATCACCACCAGCTGCAGCACGTTGAAGGACAGCGAACTGGTCACCGCGATGCCGCCGGCGGTCTCGGTGGCCTTGCTGCTCACCTCGAGGCCGAGGATGTTGCCGGGGACCAGCGACTTCAGGAAGTCGAGCCAGCTGCCCTGGGTGGCCACCGCCTTGGCGCCGTCGGTGCCGATCGACGCGCTGGCGCCGGGGTTGGTGAGCAGGCCGATGGCGATGCCGATGACCACCGAGACGGCGGCGGTGATCGCAAACCAGAGCAACGTCTGGACGGCCAGCCGGGCCGCGTTGGTGACCTTGCGGAGCTGGGTGATGGAGACGATCAGCGCGGTCAGCACCAGGGGCACGACCAGCACCCGGAGCAGCTGGACGAAGATCGTCCCGACGGTGGCCATGGTCTCGGTGAGCCAGCCGAGGGTGAAGGTGCGGGCGACGAAACCCAGCAGGACACCGGCGGCGAGGCCGACCAGAACCTGGGCCCAGAAGGGGAATCGACGGCGCGCCGGAGCGTCCGCCGTTGCGGAAGAGGACATGGTGAATAGGGCCTTTCGAATGTGTGGGATGGGAGAAGGGGCGCGCGAGAAGTCCGCTCAACCGCGCATCAACACAGGCAGCTGGCGTTCAGCCGGTGGTCGACCACCCGGCAACTCCACAACAGCGGCATGCGGACACCTTCCGTTCGTTGGGCGACAACCAGCCGTCGCCAGGGGTTATTCCCGATCAGTCGGGGAATTTCTCATCGTCATCGGCTGGCCCAGGCGTCCGGCTCGGCGGCCAACTGGCGGACGTGATCGGGCAATTGGCCGGTCCGCAGCTGTTCCAGCGAGGTGTCGTCCAACACCTGACGGAGACTGGCCCGGACCGCCACCCAGAGCACCGGCAGGTGTTCGGCGACCCCCTCGTAGGAGGTGTGGTGCGGACGCCGTCCGCGCACCTCGGCGAGCGGTCCATCCACGGCCCGGAAGACCGCACCGACCGGGATCTCGGACGCCGGACGCGCCAGCCGGTAGCCGCCCCGCGCACCCTTGGTGCTGATCACCAGCTCGGCCCGGCGCAGATCGGCCAGGATCGCCTCGAGGAATTTGCGCGGCAACCCTTGGCCCTGGGCCAGCACATCCACCGACACCGGGTCGCCCGGCTCTGCCGCGTCGGCGAGTTGCAGCATGGCCCGGACGGCATACTCGGTCTTGGCGGTGATCTCCACGGACCTCATTGTGTCCCACGCGCACCGCGCAAGCACCAGCGAGATCCACCGTTGAATCGGGGCAGATGGTGCAGCGCGATCTCACCGAGCCCTCCTCGTCGGCCACTGAGGAGCTTCGAGCCCGCAAATCCCCTCGCAGATCAATTGGTATTACCATTGGCTTCGGCCTTTCCGCACCCCCGATGAGCGCGATGGTGCCTACATCTGATCGAGGGCTGCCACGACACCGGGACCACGGGTAGGCCCGACGATCCGATGGCGAATGGCTCCCGACGCGTCCAGCAGCAGCACAGTGGGGGTGCGGGTGACGTCGAACTCCTGAACCAGATCGAGCCGAGTCTCGGCGTCGATCTCGATGTGGGTGACAGATAGACGCTGGTCGGCAACCTCGGCGAGCACCCGCCGGGTCGCCCGGCATGCCGCGCAGACGCTGGATGAGAACTGCACCAGGGTTGCCTCGCTGCCGAGGCTGCCGCCCAGGCGTTCTGCGTCCAGTCGCGCCTCGCCAGGATCCACGACACGGGCTCGGCCGTCGGTCAGCTTCCGGTAGCCGCCGAAAGCCAGGGCCAGGACGATCGCCGCGACCACGATCAACACGCCGGTCATGCTCGGCCCGCCGTTCCATGGGTGCGGCCACCGAGCAGTCGCCGGCCGATCAGGTACATCTCGCAGCCCAGGCAGAAGTCGAAGACGGCGTTGAGCAGCGCGGCGACCAGTGCGAACCCGGTGGCCACATAGAACAGCACGGGCAAGTCGGCCGCCACGCCGAGCAACCCGGCGAGACCGAACAGCAACCCGACGGTCTGGGCGAACCGTGGCGGACGAGCATCCTCGGGTTCGCCGGGTGGCGCCAAGCGGGGCCGGACAGCGACCCGGTAGATCCAGCCCCACGGCTGGCGCGGAAGGCCGAGCAGAGAGCCGGCCGCAAAAGCCAGCGTCTGCACCAGCAGAACCGGCCAGCCGGGCGCCGGCCCGACAAGCAAGGCCGTGGCGAGCAGGACCGCGGTGACCGCCGCGGCGAAGCGTGGGCCACGTGGATCGATCAGATGCGCTGAGTCGGCGGGCGCATTGGAAGACATCAGCAGAAGTCACTTCCATCAGACCAGGTAATAGGCCGGTTCTGCGCTGCGCGATGGCGCCGCTTCGGCGTCATCCAACTGAGCGTAGGCATAGCGGACCGCTCGCAGCGTCGCCGAGTACTCCCGATCCTCCTCGGGGAACACGTGGTCTTCGGGGAACCAGGTGGCGAAGCCGATGTTGTTGAGAATTCTGAGCGTGTCGGGCCGGACCCCGGCCAGCAGGATCTGGGCTGCCTTGCCGTTCTCGGCCTTCAGGAATGCTTCCAGACGTTCGATCGAGACAGCGTCGGGGTGCCGGACGCGCTTCAGCCGAAGTACGACGAACTTCACCTTCCCGGCCGCTATCCGGGTACTGATCGCCTCGAGATTTCGATCGAGTTCCGGTGCGGCACCGAAGAACAGTTCGCCCTCCAGGTCGTAGATCACGGTGCGTTCGTCGCCGGCGTCGTCGGGCGTCCGCTCCCGAACCACCCCCTCTGCGGTAACCACAAGCTCCGAAGCCCGGAGTTTCGCCGCCCGTGGGACGAATAGCACGACCGACACAATGACGCCGAGCAGCACCGCCTTGTCCAGGTCGAGCAGGATCCCGGTCACCGCTGTGACGATGACGAGTGCGGCATCGTAGCGCGATGCCCGGAGGGTGGCCTTGAGCCGCCGGAAGTCGACCAGGCGCACTGCTGTCACCAGCAGCAGGCCGGCCAGCGCCGCCTGAGGGATGTAGCCGAGCAGAGGCGCGAGCAGCAGCAGCGCGACAGCCACGCTGGCCGCGGAGACGATCCCGGAGAAGCGGCTCGCCGCTCCAGCCTGGTGATTGATCGCCGATCGCGACAGCGAGCCCGAGCCAGGGACGGCCTGGAAGAATCCGCCGCCCAGGTTCCCGAGCCCTTCGGCAAGGATCTGCTGGTTGTAGTCGAGTTTCTGATGGGTCTGGTGAGCGATCGCCTTCGCGATGGCCAACGCCTCGATGACACCGATGAACGCGATCGCCAGCGCACCCTGGGACAACTCCAGGACGTGCTCGGGCTGGACCGTCGGAATGTGGAAGGCCGGCAGGCTCTGCGGGACGGCCGGCGTGAGCTTCACAGCTGCCGATCCACTCGCGTCTGGCGCCGCCCAGCCGGCCAGCCAGGCGATGAGCGAGGTCAACACGAGCACCGCCAGCAGATCGATCTGCGGCAACTTGAACCGGCGCACAAGTTTGCGTAGCAGCACCGCGAGCACGATCGCGCTGCCGCTCAGGATGACCGCACGATAGTTGTACAGGTCCACATGAGACAGCGTCTGATAGGCGCGCACCAACTCGCTCTGCGCCGTACCCTGGTCCTTGGCCCCGACGGCATTCTTCAACTGCGTGACGGCCAACAGGGTGGCGGCCGCCAGCATGAAGCCGATGATCACCGACTCCGAGATGTAACGGGTCAGGTCACCGAGCTTGAGCACAGCGATAAGGATCTGGATGATCCCGACCAGAACTCCGAGCAGGAACAGGGACTCGAACAGGACCGTGCGATTGTCTGGGTCGATAAACGCCAGCGTGGAGAAGACGAGCAGTGAGATCGCGCTCGTGGGGCCGTTGATCAGGTGCGACGACGACCCGAAGATCGAAGCGATCGCCGTGACCACGATGGCGGAATAGACGCCGAAGCGCGGATCGACGCCGGCTATCAGCGCGTACGCGATCGCCTGCGGCAGCGCGACCGCGCCGACGGTCAGTCCGGCGACCACGTCGCGCTGCGCGGACTTGAGCGTATAACCCGTCCATGGGAATGTCATCTCGTTGATCTCTCGTTCATCAGGGCCTACGACCCGGGTTTCGCCTGCGCCGCGGAGATCGTCTCCACTACGCCGTCGGCACCGAAGAAATTGGTTTGGGCATCGTTCCAGTCCTTCGCGATTGCGGTGATCGGAAAGAGCTCGATCGTCGGGAACAGGTCGGCGTGCCTGGCCAGCACGTCCTCGTTTCTGGGCCGGAAGCCGAGCTGAGCGTATGTCTCCTGCGCCGCGTCGCTGTAGAGGTATTGCAGGTAGGCCTCGGCGATCGGCTCAGTGGCGTCGTCGAGATTCTTGTCCACCAGCGTCACCGGGGGCTCAGCCAGGATGCTGACCGGCGGATAGACGATCTCCAGGTCGCCATTGGCGTTCTTCACGTCCCGGATCGCCTCGCTCTCCCAGGCGAGTTGAACGTCCCCGAGCTGGTCGATCACGAAGGTGTTGGTCGCCACCCGTGCACTCACGTCGAAGCGGGCTACGTGCGCGTAGAGCTGGGTCAGATACTGCCGCGCCTGCTCAGCCGTCCCGCCGCGCGTGGTGACCGAGCCCCAGGCGGCCAGCAGAGCCAGCCGTCCCACACCTGAACTCGCGGGGTCGGGTGACACGATCCCGACATCGGCCTTGACCAGGTCCGGCCAGTCGTCGATCGCCTTCGGGTTGCCCTTGCGGACGAGGAATACCACCGTCGAGGTGTAGGGCGCGGAGTTGTTGGGCAACCGGCTCTGCCAGTCGGAGTCGACGAATCCGCGCTTGACCAAGGTCTCGACGTCGCTCGGCAAGGCGAGCGAAACCACGCCCGCTCGTTCGGTCCCGTCGACCACCGCGCTCGCCTGCCGGCCGGAGCCGCCGTTGGAGGTCTCGACGGTGACCGAGGTGCCGTTCTCGCGCTGGTAGTCCTCCGCGAACGCCTTGTTGATCGCCTGGTAGACCTCATCGGTCGCCGAATAGGACACGTTCAACAGGGAACTCGCCGGTTGGCTGCGGAGGTTGGACCAAGCGATGGCGCCCACCGCGAGCGCGATGGCGAGCACTCCGACGACGCTCAGCACGGGGATCCGTCGCACCACCCGTCGAAGGACTCCTGGCTTACCCTCAGTCATGATGTGCTCTTGTCATGCTCTTGCCTACTTAATCGTGAGAATCGGTGGGTGATCTGTCGGCGCACAGTCAGCGAAAAGTGCTCGGCGCACGCACGCGTTCGGCCTTGCCGACGGAGTGAATCCGGGACCGAGCACCATGACCTCGGCGCTGCGCGGGCCATCAGGGGTGCTACATCAGCGCGCACATCGGACAGCCGGACGGCCCGACACGCAGCCGGACTCGCCCTCGGCGACGTCGAACGAAGTCTCCGCCAGGACCACGGCCTCACGGCGACCCTTATCCCTAGTAAACATGTCGGTATTATACGCATTAGCGGGACAGTGTCGCCAAACCCGGCCGCCAGGCGGACCGCACCAAGGAGTGGCCGACACCGGGCACCGGACCGAAGCGGAGACCTGGGGGTTCTCCGCGGTCTTCCACCTGGCAATACGGGCACCGGCGGCCGATGATCCGGCCGGCCGCCGCGACGCCGTGGTGGTACGGGGTCCGATGTGCGGACTGGGCCCACCCAAGCCCATTCCGACCATAATTCCTATACTTCCTATCGGCTTCCGAGCTTTTTTGGTCCGGGCGCTCCTGCTGTTGAGGTCGCTCCCGTTCTGGCCCAAGCGGGCATGCGCACGGGCGGTCGGAACAAGTCCGACCGCCCGTTGACAGGTGCTCAGATCCCACGAAGTTGCGCCCGAGGCCGACCCAGTGGCGCGACCGGCCTTCGTCGGGACTTATCCTCGGCTTCTCATCCGGCCAGCGCGGGGAACTCGTCCTCGCTCGGCAACGTCCGGGTCGGGACGACCCAGACCTGGTGGCCGACCTCGAGCTGCAGCGAGGACGCCTCGGCACGGGTCAGCTGCGCGAAGAACCGCTCCCCCGTGCCGGCGTGCCGCAGCTCGACGCGGACCTCGAAGCCGAGCCGCACCAGCCGCTCCACTTCGGCCTCGGTAACCCGGACACCGGTCGCCGCGGCTGCCTCCTCGGCGCGCCGGGCGTCCCGCTCCAGGCGCAGATCGTGCGGACGCGCGATCTGGCCGTTCAACCGGGAGACCGAGCCGAGGAACGACATCACGAACGGATTGGCCGGGCTCTCGTACAGCTCGTCGGGGCTGCCGACCTGCTCGATCCGGCCGTGGTTGAGCACCGCGATCCGGTCGGCGACGTCCAGCGCCTCCTCTTGGTCGTGGGTGACCAGCACCGTGGTGACGTGGACCTCGTCGTGCAGCCGGCGCAGCCAACGCCGCAGGTCGTCGCGCACCTTGGCGTCCAGCGCCCCGAACGGCTCGTCGAGCAGCAGCACTTGCGGGTCCACGGCGAGCGCCCGTGCCAGCGCCATCCGCTGCCGCTGGCCGCCGGAGAGCTGCGCCGGGTAACGGTGCTGGAAGCCGGCCAGGCCGACCACCTCGAGCAGCTCGTCCACCTTCCTGGCGATCTCGGCCTTGGGTCGCTTGCGGATGGTCAGGCCGAATGCCACATTGTCCCGCACGGTCATGTGCTTGAACGCGGCGTAGTGCTGGAAGACGAATCCAATGCCCCGTCGTTGCGGTGGCAGCCGGGTGACATCGTTGCCAGCGATCACCACGGCTCCGGCATCGAGATCCTCCAGCCCGGCGATCGCCCGCAGCAGCGTCGACTTGCCCGAACCGGACGGACCGAGCAGCGCGGTGAGCGCGCCGGAGGGTATGTCGAGCGAGACGTTGTCGAGCGCCTTGAAGCTCCCGTAGGACTTGTGGGCGTCGGTGACGGAGATCATGACTGGCTCCCTGAGGTCTGGGTCGGGACGGCCACCGTCTGGGCGGCGGGTCGCTTGCGGTCGAGCACGGTCATCAGCAGCAGGGTGACCAGTGCGAGGAACATGAGTAGGGTCGCGGCCGCGTAGGCGCCGTGCGTGTTGTGGTCGTCGATGTAGCGGGAGTGCACCAGCAGGGTCAGCGTCTGAGAGACGCCCGGGAACCCGGAGCTCACCATGATCACTGCGCCGAACTCGCCCAATGCGCGGGCCACGGTGAGCACGATGCCGTAGGTGAGCCCCCACCGGATCGCCGGCAGCGTGATCCGGGCGAAGGTCTGCCAGCGCGAAGCGCCCAGCGTCGCGGCCGCCTGCTCCTGGTCGGTGCCGATCTCGTGCAGGACCGGTTCGACCTCGCGGACGACGAACGGCAGAGTAACGAAGATGGTGGCGATCACCATGCCGGGCAAGCCGAAGATCACCTGGATGCCCAGGTCTTCCAGGCCGCCGAACCAACCGTGCGCGCCCCACAGCATGATCAGCGATACGCCGACCACGATCGGAGAGACGGCGAACGGCAGATCGACGATGCCGGACAGCAGGCGGCGGCCCGGGAACCTGCCCCTGACCAGGGCCAAGGCAGTGACGACTCCGAAGATCACGTTGATCGGCACCGTGATGGCGACGATCAGCAGCGAGAGGTTGAACGCCGAGATCGCCGCAGGCGTCCGGATGGAGGCCCAAAAGGCGCCGAAGCCGGGTTCGAAAGTGCGCCAGAGAATGGTGACGATCGGGATCGCCAGCAGCACGGCGAGGTAGAGCAGGGCGACGGTGCGCAGCGCCAGTCGCGTCGGTGTGGAGACCCTCACTTCGATCGCTCCTCCTTCTCCTGGCTCCGCGACGCGAAGAACCGCAGAACCAGCAGCGTCGCGAACGAGATCACCAGCAGCGCCACCGAGACGGCGGCCGCGTTGACCGGGCGGTCGATCTCGATCTGCTGCTGGATGTACTGCGACGCCACCTGCGTCTCACGCGGGATGTTGCCGCCGATCAGCACCACCGAGCCGTACTCGCCGATCGCCCGGGCGAAGGCGAGGCCACCCCCGGAGATGATGGACGGCGCCAGGGTGGGCAGCACCACTCGCCGGAACGTCGTCCAGTTGCTGGCACCCAACGAGGCCGCGGCCTGCTCGACGTCGGTGTCCACCTCGATCAGCACCGGCTGCACCGAGCGAACCACGAACGGCAGGGTCACGAAGGCCAGGGCCACAATCAACCCCCACCGGGTGGCGTTCAACTCTACGCCGATCGGACTGTTGGGGCCGTAGAGCGAGAGCAGCACGATGCTGGCCACGATGGTCGGCAGTGCGAACGGGAGGTCGATCAGCGCGTCGACGAATCGCTTTCCCCAGAACTCGTCCCGCACCAGCACCCAGGCGATCAGGGTGCCGACGACGACGTTGATCAGGGCGACGATCGCCGAGACCAGGATCGTCGTGCCCAGCGCGGCGAGCGCGACCGGCGCCGTCACGGCGTCCCAGAAGCCACCCCAGCCTTCGCCGAACGAGGTCACCGTCAGCGCGGCGAGCGGAAGCAGCACGATCAGGCTGAGCCAGCTGACGACCACCCCCAGGGTGAGCGGGCTGACCCGCCCGGAGGAACTCGGACGAACCCCCCTTGATCGGTTCGTGGGTGGGCCCGCGGGCGCACCGCCGGACGCCGGCTGGGTTGCGGCGTCCGGCACGTCGGTTGCGATCGTCATGAGGTTGCCTTGTCGTAGATCACCGCGATGGTTCCGGTTTTGGTGGCGAACAGCTCCTTGTCGACGGCGGGCCAGCCACCCAGATCGTCGATCGTCCAGAGCTTCTCCGGATCGGGGAATTGGGCGGCGACCTCCTTGGCCACGTCGGCGTCCACCGGACGGAAGCCGGCCGCGGCCCACAGCCGCTGCGCCTCGGGCGTGTACAGGTAGTCGCGGAACGCGGTGGCCGCGGCCAGGTTCTGACTGTTCTTCAGCACCGCCACCGGGTTTTCGATCTTGAAGGTGCTCGGCGGGGTGACGTGCTCCACCGGGTCGCCCTCGCTCTCGATGAACAGCGCCTCGTTCTCGTAGCTGAGCAGCACGTCGCCGGTGCCCTGCAGGAAGGTTTCGGTAGCCTCCCGTCCGGACTTCGGCTGCACCTTGATGTGGTCCCCCACCAGCTTGGAGATGTAGGCCAGCCCGGCATCGGCGTTCTTGCCACCCTCGCTCTTGGTGGCGTACGGGGCCAGCAGGTTCCACTTCGCCGAACCCGACGAGAACGGGTTCGGGGTCACCACCTCGATCCCCGGCTTGAGCAGGTCGTCCCAGTCCTGGATGCCCTTCGGGTTGCCCTTGCGGACCACGATGGTGACCACCGAGCCGAACGGAATGCCCTTGTGTTCGCCGGCGGCCCAGTTAGCGTCGACTAGGCCGGCGTCGACCAGCCGGGTGACGTCGGGGGTGACCGAGAAGTTGACGATGTCGGCCTCGGCTCCGGCGGCCACCTTGCGGGACTGGTCGCCGGAGGCCCCGTAGGACTGCTGGAACTCGACGCCGGCACCCGCCTGGGTCTTGGCGAAGGCGGGAATCACCTTGTCGAAGCCGACCTTCGGGACGGCGTAGGCGTAAAGGTTGAGCACCTTGGACGCGCCGGCCGGGGCGGACTCGGTGGCGCCCACGACATCGCTGGCCCCACCCCCGGCGCAGCCGGTCATCGCCACTGCAACCGTTGCCGCGACGGCGGTGAGGACGGCTCTGCGTGAGTGGGTCATCAGACAACTCCTTCTCGAAGCGCCCGGACGCGGTCCGGCTGCGGGCGCGGGCTATTCATGTAATCCCCAGGGGGTTAATGGGAGTTTTAACCATTGCGCTCTCGTCGTCAAATCGTCTCACCAGATGGCTACCGAAGGTGAAACCAGTCACCGATAAAGAGATCGGCGCCACGGGATGGGACGCGACACGCTAGACCGGCGAAGCTTCGGGGACCGACTGGCCATGACTAGTGCGCGGCTTCGTGCCACGAGGGTCCGGTGCCGACCGACACCTCCAGCGGAACAGTCAGATCGACGGCGTGGCCCATCTTGTCGCGGACCAGGGCATCCATCGCCTCGGCCTCGCCGGGAGCGATCTCGAAGACCAGTTCGTCGTGCACCTGCAGCAGCATCCGCGACGACAGCCCCTGGGCCGCCAGAGCCGCCTCGACATCGAGCATGGCGACCTTGATGATGTCGGCGGCCGATCCTTGGATCGGGGCGTTCAGCGCCATCCGCTCGGCCATCTCACGGCGCTGCCGGTTGGACGAGGTCAGGTCGGGCAGGTAGCGACGGCGTCCGAGCAGAGTCTCGGTGTAGCCGGTCTTCCCGGCCGTCCGGACGATGTCGCGCAGGTAGTCGCGGACGTTGCCGAACCGTTCGAAGTACTCGTCCATCAGGCCTTTTGCCTCGGAGACGGCGATCTTCAGCTGCTGGGACAGCCCGTAGGCGCTCAGCCCGTAGGCCAGGCCGTAGTTCATCGCCTTGATCCGGGCGCGCATCCGGGTGTCGACCTCGTCGGGCGCCACCCCGAAGACCCGCGAGGCCATCGCGGTGTGGAAGTCCTCGCCGGAATGGAAGGCCTCGATCAGGCCGGCGTCGCCCGACGCGTGCGCCATGATCCGCATCTCGATCTGGCTGTAGTCGGCGGTCATCAGGGTGTCGTAGCCGGCACCGACCACGAACGCCCGGCGGATCCGCCGGCCCTCCTCGGTGCGGATCGGGATGTTCTGCAGGTTGGGGTCGGTGGAGCTCAGCCGTCCGGTAGCGGCGATGGTCTGGATGTAGGTGGTGTGCACCCGGCCGTCGTCGGCGATCGACTTCTGCAGCCCCTCCACCGTCTGCCGCAGCCGGATCTGGTCGCGGTGCCGCAGCAGATGCGCCAGGAACGGGTGCTCCGTCTTGACGAACAGCGACTCCAGCGACTCGGCGTCGGTCGTCCAGCCGGTCTTGGTGCGCCGCGTCTTCGGCATGCCGAGCTCGTCGAACAGCACCTCTTGCAGCTGCTTGGGAGAACCCAGGTTGATCGGACGTCCGAGGACCGCGAAGGCGTCCGCCTCGGCAGTGCGGACGGCGTTGTCGAAGTCGGAATGCAAGGTGTCCAGGTAGTCGGCGTCGACGGCGATGCCGTCGCGTTCCATGCCGGCCAGGGTGCGCAGCAGCGGCAGCTCGACGTCGGCCAGCAACGACCCCTCGCCGCGCTCTCCCAGCTCGTGTTCCAGCGCCTGGGCCAGATCGATCACGGCGCGTGCCCGGATCATCGAATCCCGGCCCTGGTCGGGGTCGTCGAAGTCGAGAGTGAGCTGGTCGGACGGCGTCGCGGCCGCACCCTCGGCGCTCAGTTCGCGCTTCAGGTGTCGCGCGGTCAGGTCGCCCAGATCGTAGACCCGCTGGTCGGGGCGAAGCAGGTAGGCGGCCAGTTGGGTGTCGCTGGCCAGGCCGTTCAACTCCCAGCCCCGCGACCAGAGCGCCAGCAGCGGCCCCTTCGCGTCGTGCAGCGCCTTGGCGACCCCGGCGTCGGCCAGCCAGGCAGCCAGAGCCTGCTCGTCGGCGGGGATCAGCTCGGTGACGTCCAGCCAGCAGGCGGCGCCGTCGGAGGCGGCCAGCGCGAGACCGGTCAGGTCGCCCGCACCGGAACGCCACTGGCCGGTGACGTCGAGCCCGGTCAGCTCACCGCGTCCGTGCTCGGCCAGCCAGTCGGCAAGCGCGCCCGGCTCGAGCACGTCGCCGACCACCTCGAATCCGCCGGACGGCCCGGCCAGTTCGGCCGGCAGCGTCTCCATCAGCCGGTCGCGCAACACCCGGAACTCCAAGCCGTCGAAGACGGTGTGCACCGCCTCCCGGTTCCAGTCGCGACGTTCGAGTTCGGGCACGGTGACCGGCAGCTCGAGGTCGCCGACCAGGGCGTTCAGCTCGCGGTTGCGGACGACGTCGTCGAGATGGGCGCGCAGTGACTCACCGGCCTTGCCGGGGATCTCGGCGGCGCGCCGGACGATGTTCTCCAGCCCGTCGTAGACGCCGATCCATTTGGCGGCGGTCTTCGGCCCGACCCCCGGCACACCCGGCAGGTTGTCGGACGTCTCCCCCACCAGCGCGGCTAGCTCGGGGTACTGCGCGGGCGGGACGAAGTAGCGCTCGAGCACCGCGTCCGGAGTCATCCGGACCAGGTCGGAGACACCCTTGCGCGGATAGAGCACCGTGACGTCGTCGGTGACCAGCTGTAGCGTGTCGCGGTCGCCGGTACAGATCAGCACCTTCAAGCCCTGCGCGGCGCCCTGCCGGGCCAGGGTGGCGATGATGTCGTCGGCCTCGAAGCCGTCCAGTTCGACGTGGGTGATGTTGAGCGCGTCCAGCACCTCTTTGATCAGCGCCACCTGGCCGGTGAACTCCTGCGGCGATTTCGAGCGATTGGCCTTGTAGTCGCTGTACAGGTTGCTGCGGAAGGTCTGCCGGGAGACGTCGAAGGCCACTGCCAGGTGGGTCGGCTGCTCGTCGCGCAGCACATTGATCAGCATCGAGGTGAAACCGTAGACGGCGTTGGTGTGCTGCCCGGTGGTGGTGGAGAAGTTCTCCACCGGCAGCGCGAAGAACGCCCGGTAGGCCACCGAATGGCCGTCGATCAACAGCAGGGTGCCTGGGGAGTCGCTCACCCCTGCGAGGGTAGCGGAGGCCGCCGACAAAAGCGGACGCCGCAGGACGGCAACGGGCCGCCGCGGGAGCGATGTGGAATCGTAGGCGCCATGAGTCTGCCGGAGTGGGCCGAGGGCATCCGTAGCGCCCTGGACGACAAGATGGGCATCGAGCTGTTCGAGATCGGCCCGCAGCACAGCCGTGGCCGAATGCCGGTCGAGGGCAACACCCAGCCGTTCGGGCTGTGGCACGGCGGGGCGTCCTGTGTGCTGGCCGAGACCCTGGCCTCGCTGTCGGCCTACGCGGTGGTCGCCCCGTCCGGCCGCGCCTACGGCGTCGACATCAACGCCACCCACCACCGGCCGGGCACCTCCGGCTGGGTGAACGGCGAAGCCACCGCGCTGCACATCGGCGGCCGACTGGGCACCTGGGAGGTGGTGCTCACCAACGACGCCGGCGAGCGGATGTGCACCGCTCGGGTCACCTGCGCACTGGTCCGGCCGCGCACCACGTGACCCCGGACGAACTGGTCGCGGCGCTGCGTGCCGCCGGGTGCGTGTTCGCCGAGGACGAGGCGGAGTTGCTGCTGGCCGCACCCGGTCCGCTGGAGCCGCTGCTGGCCCGGCGAGTCGCCGGCGAACCGCTGGAGCAAGTGCTGGGCTGTGCCGAGTTCGACGGCCTCCGGGTGGCGATGGTGCCCGGCGTCTTCGTGCCGCGACGACGCTCCGAACTGCTGGTCCGGCTGGCAGCGGACGGCGTCCGGGCCGGCGACGTGGCGGTCGACCTGTGTTGCGGCAGCGGCGCGCTGGGGATGGCGCTGCGCGCCCGCGTCCCCGGCATCGGGCTGCACGCCGCCGACCTCGATGCGGACGCCGTGCGCTGCGCCCGCGGCAACCTGCCCGGAGCCGGAGTCTGGCAGGGCGATCTGTGGGACGCCCTGCCGGCCCGGCTGCGCGGCCGCGTTCGGGTGGCGCTGGCCAACGCGCCCTACGTGCCGTCCGAGGCGATCGCGCTGATGCCCACGGAGGCCCGCGATCACGAGCCCCGGCTCACCCTGGACGGCGGTGGCGACGGGCTGGACGTCCATCGCCGGATCGCGGCGGCAGCCCGCGACTGGCTCGCTCCCGGTGGACGGCTGCTGATCGAGGTGTCGGACGCCCAGGTCGGCCCGGCCGTCGCCCTGTTCGAACGTGCCGGCCTGCTGCCCGCCGCCCACACCGACGACGACCTGGGCGCCACCGCGGTGGTCGGCACATCGCCGATCGGGTAGTGGCAGGTGACGAAAGGAACCGTCCCCGGCGACCGGGAGAACCCGTCCGCGATGGTCACCAGAACATGCGACTGCGCCGGCCCCACCGACGATGCGGTGAGACCGGCGCAGTTTCTCGATCTAAACGGTCAGGCGCCCGGACCGTCGAACCTGGCGGCGATCAGTCGCCGGAGGACCCGCGGGTCACCGCCGTCCGCGCTCGATTCGTGGTCGACGGGACCGGCAACCGCGTACCGGATCGCGCCCTTGATGCCCTGGTAGAAGCGCCCATCCCGAACGGAATCGTATGCCTCTGTGCTGTTCACTGTTCCTCACTCCTTGTTATTGAATACATCTCAGTATACCACGCCGCACACGAGGTGCCACCTGCACGCGAAGTAGCTCAGCCGGACACAAGCGTTCAAGCAGTGTGGGCTGCACCCCGTCCGGGGTAGGTCGGGCGCAAAGCGCGCGAGTCCCTGCCGGGCACTGCACCCGGACAACCAAGTAGGACGAGCAGCGCACGGGCGGGACGGGTGCAGCCCACACCGCGGAACCAAACGCAGCCACCGGGCGGAGCCGTGGAAGGTGGCGACCGACGATCCGCCTCAGCGCTTGGGCTTGCCCGACTTGGTGTGACCGATCACACCTTCGGCGACCTCACGCATCGACTTGCGCAGGTCCATCGCCGTCTTCTGGATCCAGCGGAACGCCTCGGGCTCGGTCAGCCCCAGACCCTCCATCAGCAGACCCTTGGCCTGCTCGACGATCTTGCGCGACTCGAACCGCTCTTGCAGGTCGTCGATCTCGTCCTCAAGCGCCTTCAGCTCGGCGTACCGGGCCATCGCGACCTCGATCGCCGGCACCACGTCGGAGGCGTCGAACGGCTTCACCACGTAGGCCATCGCGCCGGCCTCGCGGGCCCGCTCGACCAGCTCGCGCTGCGAGAAGGCGGTCAGCATGACCACCGGGGCGATCCGCTCCTCGGCGATCGCGGACGCGGCCGAGATGCCGTCCATCTTGGGCATCTTCACATCCATCACGACCAGATCGGGCTCCAGTTCGCGGGCCATCGCCAGCGCCTGCTCGCCGTCACCTGCCTCACCGATGACCTCGTAGCCTTCCGCGGTCAGCAACTCGACCAGGTCGAGACGGATCAGCGCCTCATCCTCGGCGACGAGCACTCTCGCGCGGCCTGCGGTGGGCGCAGCATCGGACGTCATTGTCTGCCCTCTTCTGTCGTAGGGGACGGTGGTCGGTCGGGCACAGCAAGCACCATACTCGAACGCGCGGGACACAAAAGAATGTGGCATGATCGTAGGGCTCCAGCCGGGGTGGCGGAATGGCATACGCGGACGGCTCAAACCCGTCTGCCCGCAAGGGCATAGGGGTTCGACTCCCCTCCTCGGCACCGGCCCGTCATTCGAGGGAGCCTGGCTGGCTTGTATGCTCGCCGGTATACCTGTCGAAGGAGACCCGGGTGGCCAGACGAGGATCGACCCAGACCATCGCGGCCGACGCCGTGCACGAACACCTCCGCAACGCGATTCTGAGCGCGGCGTATCGCCCGAACCATCGGCTGGTCGAGCAAGAGCTGTCCACCCAGCTGAACGTAAGCCGCACCCCCGTCCGGGAGGCGCTGCTGCGGCTGAAACAGGAGGGCCTGGTGGTCCAGCGCAAGGGCTGGGTGGTCCGCGACCACGCCCCGCACGAGATCGTCGAGCTGCTCGAGGCGCGGGTCGAGCTGGAGTCGTCCGCGGCGCGGCTGGCAGCCGGCCGGATCACCCCCGAGACGCTGGAGCAGCTGCTCGAGCTGATGGAGCAGATGGAGCGCACCGAGGCCCGTGCCGAGGTGAACCAGATGAACGACCAGTTCCATCTGCTGATCACCGAGTCGTCGGAGAACCACGTGCTCACCGACGCCACCCGCAGCACGATGATCAACTACTGGAACTTCAACGCCCCGATCGTGTTCACCGAGGCCGACATCCGGCTGGTCAACGAGGAGCATCGTGCCCTGCACGCGGCCCTTGCCGCCGGCGACGGCGAGGCGGCCGGCGCGGTCGCCCGGACCCACGTCCAGCGCACTGCCGACATCATCACCCGCGCGTTGCGGCTGGACTCCCGGTGACCGGTCGGCCGCTGCCGTTGACCGCCGGGTACAGCCACCTGTTCCGCGGCATCCGGTTGAGCGCGCCGCGAGTTGGCCTGCCGTTGCGGCCGGGCGGTGTCCGGCTGGCCTTCAGCGACGGCGTCGAGGTGGCCGGCGAACTGCTGGCGACTACCGAGGACGACCTGATCCTGTCGGTGCCGAGCTACCCGACGGCGGCCGGCACCACCGTCGACGCAGCGCTGTGGCCGGTGCTGGATGTCGAGGACGGCGCCGACCCCCAACTGGTCACGCTCCGGCTCGGCCCGCGAATCGTCTGAACGGACGCTGTCCAGCGGCCGCGCGCAGCGTCAGGAAGCCGAACCAGATCACACCGGCCAGGACGATCGCGATGCCAAGCCAGGCCTGCCAGCCGGGACGCTCCCCCAGCACGACGACGCCGAGGGTGATGCCGACCAGCGGCTGCAGGTAGGTGTTCAGGCTGGTGATCGTCGATCCCCAGGTGGCGATGAAGTAGAAGAACAGGACGTAGCCGAAGGCCGAACCGAGGATGCCGAGCTCCAGCACCGCCAGCAACGAGCCCAGGCCGACATCGGCCGGCGGCCGCCACTCGCCGGTGATCAGCAGCACCGGCAGCAGCCAGACCGTGCCGAAGCCGATCTGCAGCAGCGCGGTCAGCAGCGGATGCACGTGGGAGACGAAGCGTTTGGTGTACACATTGGCCGCCGCGTAGTTGACCGAGGTGGCCACGATGACGATCGACCAGAACAGGTTGCTGGAGTGGGCGCCGCCGCCCAGGGTGAGCACGGCGACCCCGGTGAAGGCGAGGCCGACCGCGGCCAGCCGTCCGACTCCGAACACTTCGGTGCGCAGGCCGAGGGTGGCGATCAGGAAGACGAATATCGGGGTGGTGCTGGACAGCACGATCGCCGTCGAGGAATCCACCCAGACCTGCGCCCAGGTCAGCAGGCTGTAGGGCAGCGCGATGCTGAACAGGCCGAGCAGGGCGAAGTGTCCCCACAGCGCGGCCGTCCGTGGCCACCGCGGCCGGATCACCGAGACCACGGCGCCCAGGATCGTCGTCGCCAGCAGCATCCGGATGAAGACGATCTGGAACGGGGTGAAGGCGTCCAGAGCCAGCGAGGTGAAGAAGAAGCTGGACCCCCATACGGTGGTCATCAGCGCGTAGAGCACGATCCGGCCCGGGGTCATCGGTCCGGACGCCACAGCGTGGCGCGGGTGATCGACCCGCGCCACGCCGTTGTGCGATGAAGCTGTCACGTCCGGTCAGGACTCCATGGCGGTCAGGAACGACCTGGTGCGCTCGTGCTCGGGGTTGTTGAAGATCTTCTCGGAAGTACCCGCCTCGACCACGCGGCCGTCCACCATGAAGATGATGTGGTCCGCGATGTCCTGCACCAGGGGGATGTCGTGCGTCGCCATCAGCATGGTCGCCTTGTTCTCGGCCATGCCCTTGATGACGTTGGCGACCTCCACCCGGAGTTCGGGGTCGAGGGCGCTGGTCGGCTCGTCGAGCAGAATCATGGTGGGATTCATGGCCATCACGCGGGCGATCGCCACCCGCTGTTGCTGGCCGCCCGAGAGCTGCGCCGGGTAGCGGTCCTCGCGTCCCACCAGTCCGACCCTTTTGAGGGCGTCCATGGCGGTCGCTTCGGCCTCGGCCTTCGGCCGTCCGAGCACCTCGATCTGTCCGTACATGACGTTGGCGACCGCGGTCATGTGCCGGAACAGGTTGAAGTTCTGGAACACCATCCCGATCCGGGCCCGCTGGGCGGCGGCTTCCTTGTCGCCCAGCGGCTCGAGGTAGTCGCCGACCTTGCGGTAGCCGATCAGTTCGCCGTCCACCTCGATCGTGCCCGAGTCGATCGGCTGCAGGTTGTTGACGCAGCGCAGGAAGGTCGACTTGCCGGCGCCGGACGGCCCGATCAGGGCCACCACCTCACCGGAATGCACTCTCACCGAGACGTCGTGCAGGACCTTGACCTCCCCGAACGACTTGTAGACGTGCCGGGATTCCATTTTCAATGTGGGTTCAGACATGGCCCTACCTCGCTGGGTATCGACGCTCGAGGAACTGCTGGAGGAACGTGATCAGCGCCGTCAGCACGAGGTACCAGAACGCGGCCACGAGCAGCAGCTCGAGGTACTTGAAGTTGGAGTAGTAGATGCGGCTCACGGTGAGCAGAAGCTCGATGTACCCGATGGTGTAGGCCAAAGAGGTGTTCTTGATCATCATGATGTACTGGTTGCCGGCCGACGGAAGGATGATCCGGAAAGCCTGCACCAGAACGATCTGGGTGGTGATCTTCCGGCGCGGCAGGCCCAGCGCTGTCGCGGCGTCCCGCTGACCCTGATCGACGCCCATGATGCCCGAACGGACCACCTCGGCCATGTACCCGGTCTCGGCCAGCGACAGGGCGAACAGGCCGGCGACGAACGGCGTGAAGAACACGCTCGCCGGTTGGTCGACCCACACCACGTCGGTGAACGGGATGCCGAGCCGAACCTGGCCGATCATCCGCGGGATGGCATAGAACCAGATCAGCAACTGGACCAGCATCGGGGTGCCTCGGAAGAAGAACACGTAGGCCGAGGCGACGCCCGACAGCACCTTGTTGCTCGATATCCGCATCAATGCGACCAGGGTGCCGAGCACCAGGGCGATCAATGTAGACAGCGTGGCCAGGCTGACCGTGCCCCACAGTCCGAGCCACAGCTGCGGGCCGAACAGGTAGACAGCGACCGTCTTGAAGTCGAAGACGCCGGAGATCGCGAAGCTGGCGATCACCCAGCCGACGATGACGATGACGATCCCCGCTTGGACGAACTGCGCCCAAGGGAACTTCGCCCGAACGGGAAAGTAGACGCCGCTGGACGTCTCAGTCGCGGCCGTCATGAGCGGGCCTCGCAGCTCGGTGCGATTCGATCACGGCTTCGCATCGAGCTCACCGTTCAGCGCCGGCTTCTTCAGGCCACCACGCGTGATGCCCCACTTGTCGAGGATCTTGTCGTAGCTGCCGTCGGTCATCATCTCTTGCAGAGTGTTGTACACCGCGTTCCGCAGCGCGGTGTTCTCCTTGGTGAACGTGTAGTTGATCAGGTAGTCGACCAGCACGTAATCACCGACGGTGCTGAGATTGTTGGGATCCTGCTTGACGATGTACTGGCTCTGTGCCACGTCCGGGGTATAGGCGTCGATCCGCTTGGACAGCAGACCCTGAATGCCGAGGTTGGTGTTGGTGTAGGGCTCGATCTGGATCGGGTTCCCACCGCACTTCTCGTTCTCCTTGTCGAACGCCGCCTGCAGGGTGGTGGACCCCTCGAGCATGCCGACCTTCTTGCCGCAGAGATCCTGGGAGTTCTTGTACTTCCCCTCGTCCTCCTTGCGCGTGATGTAGGTGGCGCCGGACTGGAAGTAGCCGACCATGTCGACCTGGGCCAGTCGGTCGGGGTTGGGGCTCATGCCACCCGATCCCATGTCGAACTGCTTCGACTGCAGACCGGTGATGATCGCCGAGTAGTCGACCTGCAACCACTCGATCTTCAGATTGAGCCGCTTGCCGATCTCGTCGATGAAGTCCACGCCGAAGCCCTGCAGCTGGTCCTCACCCGCCGGGCGGAACTCGCCGGGGATGTAGGCCTGCTGGGAGCCGACCTTGAGGACGCCGGGCGTGACCGTGTGAACCTCGGACGTCGACCCGGAGGGCGACGCGCTGCTACTGCTGCTCGGGCCGACACACGCGGTGAGCGTGAGGGAGACCGTGGCTACGGCTGCCGCCGCGCCCAGGCCGGTGCGAAATTTTCGCAACATGGTGCTCTCTTTCCTTGAGACAGATAGACGGGTTGCTCTTTCGTTGTAGGGACGGACGGAGTCGGTCACCGGGTATCCGCCGAACGACCGGGCGCCACCGCGGGCGCCGGACGATCGAAATCGGGGCACTCGGCGGCCTCGTCGAAGATGGCCTGCACTTCGTTGCGGTAGTCGAGTGGGAACTCCTGCTCGACCAGGCCGTCGGGAACGCGCTGCCAGTAGAACCGCGGCGGCCGCATCGGCTTGCCGGGCTGGCTGAGCACGTAGGTGAACGCGTCATAGGTCTCGCCGTCGTCGCCGCGGACGGTGAGGAAGATGATGTCGAAATCGTCGAAATCGTCGTTGACGCGGTCGTCGTTCACCTCGAAGACGATGCCGCGCGCGGTCTTGCCGAGCGTGCCGACATCGGCGAGGTGACACCAGCCACGGTCGGTGCGATCGCCCGCCGCCCGGAACTGGATCTGGTGATTCGGCGCGCTGGCCTTGGTGATCGCCACTGCTTCCGGCAGGTACTTGCGCAGCTCGGAGTCGAGCAGGTACGTGCAGTAGCCGAAGTAGTACATACGGGTCTCCTCCCGACGACGCACCCTGCGCCGTCTGTATGGTGAACCGTACACGAGTTAGTATACATTGCCTAGAGTGCGCGCCGGCTCAGGCGCCCACGTTCCCTCCGCCGTACCCCGAACCGGGGCCGAGCGTCCGGCAGAAAGGACCCCGCAATGACCGATCTGTTCACCCAGCTGCACCACGTCTGCATCGTCGTCCATGACCTCGATCGCGCCGTTTCCGCTTATCAGAGGCTTGGTGTGGGCCCCTGGTTCGACTACCCCAAGGGGGGTGCCTACGTCGAGTACGACGTCCCCAACCCGGCCGGTTCGGCGGGCATGCGGTACAAGTGTTACGACTTCATGAATGTGCAGCTGCAGCTCTGCCAGCCCGGCCCGGAGGACACCCCGCAGCGCCGTTTCCTGGATACCCACGGCGAGGGCGTCTACCACCTCGGCTTCGAGGTCCCCGACCTGGTGGACGCCGTCGCCACCGGTCAGCAGCTCGGCCTGGACGTGATCGGCAAGGGGCGGCGCGAGGACGGTTCGGGCTTCTGCTACTTCGACACCCGTGCCGAGGCAGGCGTCACCCTGGAGGTGCGGCACACCAGCGCGCCCGCGGCGTCCGACGGCGACAGCCACTGATCCGGCCCGGACCCACCCACCGACCGACCAGACACCGAAAGGACACCCGCATGGACGCCGTGACGACTCCGCCGCTCCCGGTCAACGAGGTCAACCTGAGCTATGCGCCCGGCACACGGGAGCGCACCGCCTTGCTGGACGAGATCGCCCGCCAGCAGGCCGAACAGCGCGAACTGGACGCCTGCATCGGCGGGCGATGGCGGCCCGGCGGCGGCACCGAGATCTCGGTGGTGCAGCCGCACGACCACCGGCACGTCCTCGGTGTGCTGCGCAACGCGACCGCCGCGGACGCCGAACAGGCCATCGCTGCCGCGGCGGTGGTCGCCCCGGCCTGGCGGGAGCTGCCGTTCGACGAGCGGGCCGCGGTATTCCTGCGGGCCGCCGACCTGCTGGCCGGGCCGTGGCGGCAGCGGCTCAACGCCGCCACCCTGCTCGGTCAGGGCAAGACCGCCTATCAGGCCGAGATCGACAGCGCCTGCGAGCTGATCGACTTCTGGCGGTTCAACGTCCACTTCGCCGCCCAGCTGCTCACCGAGCAACCGATCGCGAACAGCGCCGGGGTGTGGAACCGGACCGATCACCGTCCGCTGGAGGGCTTCGTCTACGCGATCACGCCGTTCAACTTCACCGCGATCGCCGGCAACCTGCCCACCGCACCCGCACTGATGGGCAACACGGTGCTGTGGAAGCCGTCCCCCACCCAGCAGCTGGCGGCGAGCCTGACCATGGAGCTGCTGGAGGAGGCCGGGCTACCGGCGGGCGTGATCAACATGCTGCCCGGCGACGGGCTGGCGGTCTCCGAGGTGGCGCTGGCTAGCCCCGACCTGGCCGGGATCCACTTCACCGGTTCGACCGGCACCTTCCAGCATCTGTGGGGCCAGGTCGGTGCCCGGATCGGCGGCTACCGCTCCTACCCGCGCCTGGTCGGCGAGACCGGCGGCAAGGATTTCGTCATCGCGCATCCCTCGGCCGACGACGCCGTGCTGCGCACCGTACTGATCCGCGGCGCCTTCGACTACGCCGGGCAGAAGTGCTCGGCGGCGTCCCGCGCCTACATTCCGCGCAGCGTCTGGAACCGGATGGGCGACAGCCTGATCGAGGCCACCGACGCGCTGCCGATGGGCGACCCGCGCGACCTGGGCAACTTCCTCGGCGCGGTGATCGATGAGCGCGCCTTCGCCAAGCAGCGGGCGGCCATCGAGCGGGCCCACGCCCACCCCGACCTGCGGGTGGTCGCCGGCGGCCAGCTGGACGACTCGGTCGGCTGGTTCGTCCGGCCCACCATCGTGGTCGGCGACGATCCCACCGACGAGGTGTTCCGCACCGAGTACTTCGGCCCGGTCCTCGCGGTGCACGTCTTCGACGACGGCGACTTCGACACGGTGGTGAGGCAGGCCGAGTCGGCGTCGCCATACGCGCTGACCGGAGCGGTGATCGCCCGCGACCGGGCGGCTATCGAGTCGGCCAGCCGCACCCTGCGGTTCGCCGCCGGCAACCTCTACGTCAACGACAAGCCGACCGGCGCGGTGGTGGGCCAGCAGCCGTTCGGCGGCGCGCGGGCGTCCGGCACCAACGACAAGGCGGGCTCGGCCCAGAACCTGCTGCGTTGGACGAACGCCCGCTCGATCAAGGAGACCTTCGTGCCGCCGACCGAGCATCTCTACCCGCACATGAACTGAGTCCGTCCGCGGCGGGTCTCTGATTGAGGGTCATCTCTCGCGCACACAACGGGCGGGATCGGGCACGGCGGTTGGTGCCCGATCCCGCCCGCTATTTTCCGGAGCTGTGCGGAGATGCGGATCGCTCCGCGGTCACCAGGCGCCCGATTCGGCACCGATGTCTTCGTCCTTGATCTTCTCCGCATCGATGTGGAACTGGTCGAGCCATCGTTCGTGATCCAGCAACCGGTGGGATCGGCGCGGCGTGTCAGACATGTTCTCCCCAGCACGCCCGGTCTGGCGCTGGGTGCGCTCCTCCTCGGCAGCGGCTCGGGAACCCGTTGGAGTGGACATGGCACCAAGCCTCGCCGGTGTTCGACCGTTGTTCAACACATTGCTTTGCGCTCACCCGTGGTCTCGACGAGCGAGGTCGGAATCCAAGGGTGACAGCCCGCCGAGCACGGAGCAGAATCTCCCGCATGCCACCGGATCGCTCCGAGGACGTGCCGGCTGCCGCTGCCCTGTCCGGAGCCGCCGATGGCGGACGACCACGCGAGGCACGCACGGCGCGCAGCCAGGAGTTCCTCCGGACCTGGACGCCGGTCCGCGGCACCGGGACAGCTCAGCGGGCGGATATCGTGGCGGCGATCGCCAGGATGCGCACCGAACGCGACCGGCAGATTCTGGAGGCTGGTTCGGTGGCGTGTGGCGACCGATGTCCGCCGCGCGCTCGCCGGCCGCGACCCGATCGTCCGTAGGAGGCATGATGCGCGGCTTCGTGTACCGGGGGCCTGGCGTCCCCGCCGAATTGACCGAGGTGCCGACGCCGGAGCCCGGTCCGGGCGAGGTGCTCACCCGGGTCGGCGCCACCACCGTCTGCGGCACCGATCTGCGCATTCTGCGCGGTGAGAAGTCCAAGGGCGTCGATCTGGGCGTGGTGCTCGGGCACGAGGTCGCCGGGTATGTCGAGGCGGTCGGCGACGGTGTCTCCGGTTTCGACGTGGGCGATCTGGTCAGCATGCCGCCGTCGGTCTGCTGCGGGGTCTGCGGCCCCTGCCGGCGCGGCACCGAGCATCTCTGCAACGACGTCCATCTGGTCGGTTACGACATCGACGGCGGCCTCGCCGACCACTGGGTGATTCCCCGCGCGGCCGTCGCCCGCGGCCAGCTGGTCAAGGCCGGCGGGCATCTGGCGCCGGCTCAGCTCTCCCTCGCCGAGCCGCTGTCCTGCTGCCTGAACGGCATGGACAACTACCGCGTCGAGGTCGGGGACGTGGTGGTCGTCCTCGGCGCCGGACCGATCGGGCTGATCCATCTGCAGCTGGCCCGGCTCGCCGGCGCGCATGCGGTGGTGGTCTCCGAGCCGCTGGCGAACCGGCGGGCGGCGGCCCGCGCGCTGGGCGCCACCGTGACGGTCGACCCGACCACCGACGACTTGGCCGGCGTCGTCGCCGACCTCACCGGCGGCGAGGGCGCGGACGTCGTGGTGCTCTGCTTCGGACTCCCCGAACTGGTCAACGACGCCCTCACCCTGACCCGCAAGCGCGGCCGGGTGAGCATCTTCGCCGGGCTCGCCGGCGATGGCTGGTCGACGATCGCCGCCAACCTGATCCACTACAAGGAGATCACCGTGGTCGGCTCGTCCAACTCGGGACGGGAGAGCTTCGCCCGCGCCGTCCGGCTGATCGAGAGCGGCGCGATCGACACCCGCGCGCTGGTCACCCACACCTTCGGGCTGTCACGGGCCGCCGAGGCGATCGAGTTCGTCGCGTCCGGCGAGGGCCTCAAAGTCGCCGTCGTCCCCGACTGATCCCACGCCGGACGCCGTCCGGAACCCGTCGATCTCACCGAAAGTGAGGGTAACCACACGAAATCCCTCATTTCTCACATGGGATTCCTCTCCCCCCGCGGGGCGTCATCGAATACCGTTCACTCAAAGGGGAGGGCAGCACCGTCGCAGCCGCCCCGACTGAGCGACGACGCTCAAGAAAGGAGCACACCATGGCGAAGGACAAGAGGTTGGTCATCGGGATCGACTTCGGCACCGGCAGTTCGAAGGGCGTCCTGGCCCGGCTGAACGGCAAGGTGATCGCCACCTCCGAGAAGCCGCACCGGACCTCGATGCCGAAGCCGGGCCATGTCGAACACGACGCCGACGAGGTCTGGTGGGCCGACTTCCTGGCCATCACCTCCGACCTGCTGCACAAGGCAACCGGCCCGGTCGTCGGCATCACCACCTCGGGCATCGGCCCGTGCTCGGTGTTCACCGACGGCGACGGCAAGCCGCTGCGTCCGGCGATCCTGTACGGCGTCGACACCCGTGCCTCCAAGGAGGTCGCCGAGCTCAACGACACCCTGGGCATCGAGAACGTGATCGAGCGCTGCGGCAACATTCTGACCTCGCAGTCGCAGGGCCCGAAGTTCCTCTGGACGGTCCGCAACGAGCCCTGGGTGTGGGAGAAGACGAAGTACTTCTTCATGGCCCAGTCGTATGTGGCGTTCAAGCTGACCGGCGCCTATGTGCTCGACCACCTGTCGGCGTCCATGTTCGACCCGATGTACTCGCCGAAGACGCAGGACTGGATCCCGGAATGGTGCGAGCTGGTCGCCCCCGGCATGGAGCTGCCCGAGCTGAAGTACTCCAACGAGATCGCCGGCTACATCACCGCCCAGGGCGCCGCCCTGACCGGCCTGCCGGAGGGCATCCCGGTCGGCGTCGGCAGCACGGACGCCTTCAGCGAGGCGCTCAGCGTCGGGGTGAAGGATCCCGGCGACGTGATGCTGATGTACGGGTCGACGATCGTGGCCAACCTGGTCGCCAACCACTTCATGTCGCACCCGAACCTGTGGGCTATCACCGGCCTGTACCGCAACACCTTCGCGCTGGCCGGCGGCCTGTCGGCGTCCGGTGCGTTGACCACCTGGCTGAAGGGCATCAGCGGCGGCACCGAATACGCGGTGCTCTCCGAAGAGGCCGGCGACGTCTCCCCCGGTGCGAACGGCCTGCTGGCGCTGCCCTACTTCGCCGGCGAGCGGACACCGATCAGCGACCCGCGAGCCCGCGGCGTGATCGCCGGCCTCACCCTGAGCACCACTCGCGGCGAGCTGTACCGGGCGTTGCTGGAAGCCACCGCGTACGGCACCCGGCATCTGCTGGAAGCCATCAAGGAGGCCGGCGGCGAGGGCAAGCGGTTCGTCGCGGTCGGCGGCGGCACCAAGGGCGGCCTGTGGACCCAGATCATGTCGGACGTCTGCGGCATCGAGCAGGTGCTGCCCAAGCTCGCGATCGGCGCCAGCTACGGCGACGCGCTGATCTCGGCCCAGAACGTCGGCGAGGCGGACGAGTCCACCAGCTGGATGAAGGTCTCGGCCCACGTGCAGCCGAACGAGGAGAACAAGGGCCTCTACGACGACTTCTTCGGTCGTTACCTGGAGCTCTACCCGGCCACCCAAGACATCGCGCACTTCCTGGCCGACCACCAGCTCGCCGAGTAACCCTCGCAGCGACGACGACGGACGCGGCCACCGAGTGGTCGCGTCCGTCATTTGTACTCAGACGCCAATTCGCCGGTCGAGCTTGTCGAGACCCCTTGCCGACACCTCATCCCCTCGCGGTCTCGACAAGCTCGACCAGCGACAACCTGGTGGATTCCTCAGCATCGAGTGCTTTCAGTCGCTCCTGGACCCTGGATAGGACGCCCAACCGGGCGTCGACGCCGCAGCCGCGCAGGAACACCCAGAAATCCGGGTGAAGCGCACGGTGACGATCCGGGTGACCAGCAACAACGACGAGATCCGGACCCGAGCAACAACTTCTTCGTCTTCACGCCCACGCCCTGACCACCCACTCCGCCGGTCAGCGTCCCGCGCCGAATTACGTCCGATTCGAGAGGCACCTCGCCTCGTACGCCTCGAACAGGTCACCGATCGGACGTAATCTGACAACCCCGTTCGCTGAAGGTGACCCCCGTGGGCAGGACCCGCCGTCGCGATCGCGTCCGGGCCGACCGGCCGGGACGACGATCGAGGCTCAGTCGTGCAACTCGTAGATTCGGACGGCGTTGGTCTGGCCGCCGGCACCGGTCGGGTTGCCGGCGACGATCACGATCAGGTCGCCGGCCTTCACCCAACCGGTCTCGTGCAAAGCGTCCTGCACCGATTGCACCATCGCCTCGGTGTTGACGAACTCGGGGGTCACCCACGACTGAACGCCCCAGCACAAGGTGAGCTCGAGGGCCGTCCGCGGCTTCGGGGTGAACGCCATGATCGGGATCTCGCAACGCAGCCGGGCCAACCGGTGCGGGGTGTCGCCCGAGATGGTGAAGGCCGCCAGGTACTTGGCCCCGACCCGCTCGGCGATGTCGACCGCGGCCTTGGAGATGACGCCGGAGTGGGTGTGCGGGTCCCAGTTGATGCGGCGGATCTTGTCGAGGCCCTGCTCCTCGGTGTAGTTGATGATCCGGGACATCACCTTGACCGCCTCGAGCGGGTACTCCCCCATCGCCGTCTCGCCGGAGAGCATCACCGCATCGGCGCCGTCCAGGATCGCGTTGGCGACGTCGGAGGTCTCCGCCCGTGTCGGCTGCGGGGCGCTGATCATCGACTCCAGCATCTGGGTCGCGACGATCACCGGCTTGGCCCAGGTGCGGGCCTCCTCGATGATCCGCTTCTGCACCGAAGGCACCTGCTCCGGCGGCAACTCGACGCCCAGGTCGCCGCGGGCCACCATGATGGCGTCGAAGGTGTCGATGATCTCGTGCAGGTTGTCGACGGCCTGCGGCTTCTCGATCTTGGCGATCACCGGGACGTGCCGATCTTCCTGATCCATGATCTCGCGGACCCGGTCGTAGTCGGACGCACTGCGCACGAAGGACAGCGCCACCATGTCGACGCCGTGCCGCAGCGCCCACCGCAGGTCCAGCTCGTCCTTCTCGCTGAGCGCCGGCACCGACACCGCCACGCCTGGCAGGTTGATGCCCTTGTTGTTCGACACCCGGCCACCCACCACCACCTCGGTGATGACGTCGGTGTCGGTCACCTCGACGGCGCGCAGGTGGATGCGTCCGTCGTCGACAAGCACCTGATCGCCGGGCCGGACATCCTGGGTCAGCGACTTCAGAGTGGTGCCACATCGTTCGGCGGTGCCGAGCACGTCCTCCGTGGTGATCACGAACTTCTGGCCGGCCTCCAGAATCGCGAAGTCGTTCTCGAACCGGGTCAATCGGATCTTCGGTCCCTGCAGGTCGGCGAACACCCCGACCGGACGCCCCACCTCGTAGGACGCGTCGCGGACCAGCTTCAACCGCCGCATGTGCTCCAGATGGTCGCCGTGAGACATGTTAAGGCGAGCCACATTGATGCCGGCCTCCATCAGGCCGATAACCTTCTCCAGCGTGTCCGTCGCGGGACCCAGCGTTGCCACAATCTTCGCTCTGCGCACGTTGGCACCTTAGCGGACTCAGTTGGCCGAATAGTTACCCCGAGGCCGCAATGACACAGCTATACGTGACGAAGATGTTCCAGTGCGGACGCCAGGTCGTCGGGGTAGGTCGAGGTGAACCGGACCAGTTCACCGCTGCCCGGATGCTCGAAGCCGAGCTCGACGGCGTGCAGCCATTGCCGCTCTAGGCCGAGCCGGCGTGACAGCACCGGATCGCTGCCGTAGAGCGGGTCACCGGCACACGGGTGCCCGATCGCCTGCATGTGCACCCGGATCTGGTGGGTGCGTCCGGTCTCCAGATGCACTTCGAGCAGGGTGGCACCACGGAACACCTCGAGGGTGTCGTAGTGGGTGATGCTGTGCCGCCCTCCGTCGATGATCGCCATCTTCCAGTCGTGGCCGGGGTGGCGTCCGATCGGGGCATCGATGGTACCGACATGCGGGTCGGGAAAGCCCTGCACCAGGGCGTGGTAGACCTTGTCGACGGTGCGGTCGCGGAAGGCGCGCTTCAGCAGCGTGTAGGCCAGTTCGCTCTTGGCCAGCACCATCAGCCCGGACGTCCCGACGTCCAGTCGCTGCACGACGCCCTGCCGCTCGGCGGCCCCCGAGGTGGAGATCCGGAAGCCGGCGGCGGCCAGGTGCTCGGTCACCGAGGGGCCGTTCCAGCCGAGCGAAGGATGCGCGGCGACCCCGGCCGGCTTGTCGACCACGACGATGTCGGCGTCGTCGTGCACGATCCGCACCCCGGCCACCTCGCGGGGCGTCACCGGCACACCGGACGCCGGCACGGGCAGTTCGACCTCGAGCAGCTCACCGCCGGCGACCCGGCTCGATTTGGTGACGCTGCGACCGTCGAGCAGGACATGCCCAGCGGCGATCAGGTCGTCGATCCGGCTGCGGGACAGCCCGGTCATCCGGGCCGCGGCGCTGTCGATGCGCTGCCCGGCCAGCCCGTCGGGAACCAGGTGGACGCTCACAGCTGCGGCGTCCCGGCTTTGGCGTCGCCCCGGTCCACCTCGCCGGCCAGGTTGACCTGGGCGATCAAGGTCAACCAGATCACCGTGACGGCGGCGAAGGTGATCCAGATGTCGGCGACGTTGAAGATGGCGAACCAGGGCACCTGCAGGAAGTCGACGACATGGCCGTGGAAGGCGCCCGGCTCGCGGAACAACCGGTCGAAGAGGTTGCCGGACACGCCGGCCAGCAGCAGCCCGGTGGCAAGCATCCAGCCGGGATGCCGAACCCGCGGCACCATCCAGATCAGCAGGAAGAGCAGGGCGGCGATGGCCAGGCAGGTCAGCACCACGGTGAAACTCTCCCCCGTGCTGAACGCCGCCCCCGGATTGCGGATCAGCCGCAGATACAGCTGGCCGGGGATCACCAGCACGGCGACGCCCGGATCGAGGCTTCGCAGCACCCATTCCTTGGTCGCCCAGTCGAGCGCGAAGCCGATCACGCCGAGCAGCACGGCCCACAGGCCGTAGCGACGAGGACACACGGCTATCGCCGCTCCTCCCGCTTCTTGCAGGTCATGCACAGGGTCGCCCGCGGGAAGACCTGGAGCCGGTCCTTGCCGATCGGCTGGCCGCAGGACTCGCAGCTGCCGTACTCACCGGTATCGAACAGCCGCAGCGCCAACTGCGCCTGCTCGAGCATCTCGCGGGCGTTCTGCGCCAGCGACATCTCCTGGTCGCGCTCGAAATTGGTAGAGCCGACATCGGCCGGGTCGCGCCCGGCACCATCGCTGCCGTCGGAGAACAGATCCTCCAGACCGGCCTGCGCGACCGAGATGGCGCGCTCCAAACGCGCCACCTCGGCGGTCAACTCGTCCCTCACCTCAGCGAGTTCCTCAGCGGTCCACGGTTCCTCGCCCTCGGCGACCGGAATGGACGCCGGACCGAGGGGATCCGTCTTACGAGCCGTTGGCATGGCGTGGAACTCCTTCAGGTGGTGGTCCGAGCGGCGAGAGTACCACCCAGGTGGGCACGGCCGAAGCCCGGCGTCCGCCCCGGTGCTCGGCTCAGTTCTGCTCGTTGAGCAGCGCGTCCAGCCGTGGCGTCTCCGACGGTCCCGCCGGCTCGTCCTCGTCGGAGAGGAGGGCGGGGGTGTCGGCGGGCTCGACGTTGCCGGCCAGCGACTCCAGCTGAGCCCGCAGCTGACTGCTCAGGCTGTTGCGGTAGCGGTCCTCGAACGAACGCAGGTGGTCGACCTTGTCACGCAACTCGTCGCGCTCGACCTCCAGGGCGTGGAACAACTCGATCCGGCGATCGGCCAACTCGGCGTCGAACGCCTCGGCCTTGGCCAGCGATTCGGCGTCCAGCGCCTCGGCGGCGGAACGGGCCTGCTGCTCCATCTCATCGGCGCGCTCACGGGCGCTGGTGAGCGCCTCGTGAGCCTGCGCGGCGGCCTCTTCGAGGGTCGCCGCGGCGTTGGCGGACGCCTCGGCCGTGATCCGCCGAGCATCCTCTTCGGACTCGCCGACCAGGCGTTCGGCCTGCTCAGTCGCCATCTGCAGCAGCTTGGTGACGGCCGGCGCAGCGTCGGCGGCGGCAGTCACCTGGATGTGCTCGATCTTGGAGGTGCGCTCGGCGTTCGCCGCCTGCGCGGCGGCCAGCTCGATGCGGACGCCGTCCAGCTCCTGGTGGGTCGCGTCGAGTTCGGCCTGCAGTGCGGCGATCTGGCCGTCGCGTCCGGCCAGGTCGGCACGGGCCTGGTCGAGCTGGCCCTGCAGCTGTGCGATCAGCTCGCCCTGTTCGCCCTCGGTGAGGGCGGCACGGGCGCTCTCCAGTTCGCTGCGGAGGTGGCTCAGTTCTTGGCTGCGGCCGTCGAGTTCACCGCCCAGACGCTCTACCTCGGCGTTAGCGTCGGCGAGCAGCTGCCGCAGTTCGTCGGCTTCCGCGCCACCGTCACCGGCCGACAACGTCATGTCGCCGCCGGCGGTCAGGGCTTCCACCTGCTTGACAAGGGTCTCGTTCTCTTCACCCAGCTGCGCCAGCGTCACCTCCACCTTGTCAACGAAGTTGTCGACGTCAACCGGCTCGTAGCCGTTGCGGCGGGCCAAGTGGAATCTGGTCTGACGGACCTGTTCCAGCGTCAAGGTCATTCTTCACCTCACGAAGGGCGGGGGATGGGTATGAACCACGTCAGGCTAGCGGTGCGCGCACCCGAAACACAAAGGATTCCAAGCGGCACTAGCCAATTCCACGCGGGAACTAGACGAAGATGAACGGAATCAGCCGCTGCAGGAACGACAGGCCCAGAAACAGCACAAGGAAACCGAGATCCCAGCTGGTGGAGCCCAGCCGCAGCGGCGGGATGATCTTGCGCATGAACCGCAGCGGCGGGTCAGTCATGGTGTAGACGAACTCGGCTAGCACCAGCATCAGCCCGCGCGGCTGCCAGTCGCGGACGAACATCGGGACGAACGAGAGAACCGCCCGCGCCATCATGATGGCCAGGTAGGCCCACAGGATGTACCACAGGACCAAGCCGACCAGTTGCACGGATACTTCCTTCGAACGACGGAGCCTTCGGTGAGCGAGCCTGAGGGCGATGACGCCTCGACTAGCTCTGGTTGTAGAACCCCCCGGCAATGCGTTCCTTGTCCTCGGCGGTCACGTTGACGTTCGGCGGCGAGAGCAGGAACACCTTGCTGGTGATGCGGTCAATACTGCCACGCAACCCGAAGATCAGTCCGGCGGCGAAGTCGACCAGGCGCTTGGCGTCCGCGTTCTCCAGTTCGCCGAGGTTCATGATCACCGGAACGCCGTCGCGGAAGTGCTCGCCGATCGTGCGGGCCTCGTTGAACGCCCGCGGCGTGACCGTGATGATCCTGCTCAGGTCGGCGGTGCGCGGGGACGGCGAGGTCGGACGGCGCGACTCCAGCTCGGTGACCGTCGCCGCTGCCGGCACGGGCGCGGCCGGCGCCTGGACGACCTGGGTCGTGGGGGCCGGCGGCGCCGCCTGAGGAGGGCGCGCGGGTTCGCGGGTCACCACGTCTTGGGTGACCTCGTCGCCGCCGTACTCGGACTGTGCGTAGTTGTTGTCCGAGACCAGCCCGAGCCAGACGGCCGCCTTCTTCAATGTGTCAGCCATTTCCATCCCTCAGTCCGCGCGTACACCTGCAACTAAACCATGGTGGCAGGCGCTCAGCCGGCCGTCTCCCTCCGACACGCCTCGGCGAGCCAGATGATGCCGGCTTGTCGTCCGGAGGCGGCAGCGTCTCTACGGTGAGAGTGCAACGTCGGGGTCTGCAGCGTGCAGCGGGCGACATCGGTCACCGTCACCCCGAGCCGCTCCATGACGCCGCGGGCGCCCGCACCCAGATTGAGACCGGACGTCCCGGCTCCGGTGACGGTGCGGCTGCCGGGGACCAGTGCGCCGACCTCGGCGGCCATGGCGTCCGGCACCTCGTAGCAGCGGCCGCAGATGTGCGGGCCGATCCAGGCCTCGATCGCGGTGGCGCCGGCGACGCGCATCGCGGCGACGGTGGCCTGCAGCACCCCGCCGGCCAGCCCCATCCGGCCGGCGTGCGCGGCGGCGATCACGCCGGCGGCGGCGTCCGCGAACAGCACCGGCACGCAGTCGGCGACCCGGACGGCCAGGCCGACGCCTGGACGGGTGGTGAGCAGGGCGTCCGCGCTGCGGGTGGCCAGCTCGGCCAGGTCAGTGCCGGCATCGACCACCGCCACCTCGGCACCGTGTACCTGGCGGACCACCGCCAGCGGCATCCCCAGATCGGCTTCGACGACCGCCAGGCCGGGGGCGCGCCCGGCCGCGCCGTGGGCGCCGCCCAGGCTGAGCAGGCCGCCGTCGGCGGCCACCGCATCGGAAAAGGCGACCCCGACGCCATCGGCGCCGGGGTCGCGGAAGAACTGGTACATCGCTGAGGTTCCGGAACCTCTTACTTCAAGAAGTCGGGAACGTCCAGGTCATCGTCGGCCGGCGGCTGCTGGAAGGCGGGCCGTGGCGCGTACGCGGAAGGCCGCTCAGCGGGCTGGGACGGCGCCACCGGCTGCTGCACGGGCGCGGCCTGTCTGGTCACCACCGGCTCGGGACGGCTCACCGGCGCGGCCGGGGCCGGGCTCGGACGGCTCTGCCGCAGGTCGGGCGACCGGGTGATGCCCGGCTGGCGCCGCGGCGGCTGCCCGCCGTCGAAGCCGGCCGCGATCACGGTGACCCGCACCTCGTCGCCGAGCGCATCGTCGATGACCGTGCCGAAGATGATGTTGGCGTCCTCGTGGGCCGCCTCCTCGATCAGGTTGGCCGCGGCCGAGACTTCGAACAGGCCCAGGTCGGAGCCGCCCGCGATCGACAGCAGGACGCCGTGCGCACCGTCGATGCTGGCCTCCAGCAGCGGCGAACTGACCGCCATCTCGGCGGCGGCGCGGGCGCGGTCTTCGCCCCGCGCCGAGCCGATGCCCATCAACGCCGAGCCGGCGTTGCTCATCACGGCCTTGACGTCGGCGAAGTCGAGGTTGATCAGGCCTGGCGTGGTGATCAGGTCGGTGATGCCCGAGACGCCCTGCATCAGCACCTGGTCGGCCTGCTTGAAGGCGTCCAGGATCGCCACCTGATGGTCGGTCATCTCCAACAGCTTGTCGTTGGGGATGACGATCAGGGTGTCGACCTCTTCGCGGAGGTTGCTGATGCCGTTGTCGGCCTGGGTGGCGCGGCGCTTGCCCTCGAACGAGAACGGCCGGGTCACCACACCGATGGTCAGGGCGCCCAGCGAGCGGGCGATCCGGGCCACCACGGGTGCGCCGCCGGTGCCGGTGCCGCCGCCCTCGCCCGCCGTGACGAAGACCATGTCGGCGCCCTTCAGCACCTCTTCGATCTCGTCGGCGTGGTCTTCGGCGGCCTGCCGGCCCTTGTCGGGGTCGGCGCCGGCACCGAGCCCGCGGGTCAGATCGCGGCCGATGTCGAGCTTCACGTCGGCGTCGCTCATCAGCAGCGCCTGCGCGTCGGTGTTGACGGCGATGAACTCGACGCCGCGCAGACCGGATTCGATCATCCGGTTGACGGCGTTGACACCACCCCCACCGACGCCGACGACCTTGATGACCGCCAAGTAGTTCTGGGATGCACTGCCCACGAAAATTCCCACCTCAATAGCGCTATGCCGTTGCCTGAAAAGAAAGTCTCAAGTTGCGGTGCAGACCCTGGGGAAGGCAACTCGGTGACATCGAGTCAAAGGCTACGCAGCCGCCAACACCCACGTCCAACGGGCGGCGCCCCGTCGGCGCGTCCCTCAAGTAGAACTTCAGGGTTACTCGGCGAGCACGTCGGGGTCGCCGAGTGCTCATTTGGTGACGGGATTGGACGGTGCCGAGACGTCGTAGACCCGGTACGAGGTGAGCATCAGCCGGCTCAGCACCTGGGCCTTCAACTCGGACTCCTCGGCACTCCCCCAGACCACCTGTACCCCGCCGGTCAGCTCGAACGCGATGCTGTCGGGAGTCGCCGCGCCACCCTCGCGCACCCGGTCGCGGACGTCGGACGGCAGCGCCCGCAGCACGGTGGCCAGGTCGCGGATCAGCCGGGGGTCCCCGGTCGGCACCTTTGCCGGCAGGACGCCGTGCGGCGCCTTGCCGGCAGAGTCGAAGATGACGCCCTGATCGTCGGCTATCCAGTAGCCACCAGGGGTTTCGATGGCGAGGGCCGGCGTCCGTTCGGTGATCCGGACAGCGATCGTGTTCGGCCACTGCCGGGCCACCGACACCTTGGCCACCGGGGGCAGCCCGGAGACCCGGGTGGCGACGGCGTCCAGGTCGACCCGGGCCAGCGGCAGCCCATCGGGCACCCCGGCGACCCGTTGGACCTCGGCGGCCGCGACCAGCTTGGCGCCGTACACCTCGACGGACCGGACGCCCAACACCGCCGACCCGAACAGCAGCCAGGCCAGTACGCCGACCACCACCAGTACGGCGGCGAGACTGGACAGCAGCACCATCCGGCGACGGCGTCCACGACGCTGGCGCAGGGTGATCCGGCTGGTGGCATCGCTGATGTCGGTCATCGTCACCGGGCGGCCTCCACCGCGGCCGGGCCGACGGCGGTGACGTCCCCGGCGCCCACGGTGAGGGCCAGGTCGCCAGGACGCAGCAGGTCAGCCAGCACGCCGGGCGCGGCGGCCTTGTCGGCCACGTAGCTGACTGCGGCGGCGCCGGCGGCACGGGCGGCGTCCGCGACCAGCTCGCCGGTGACGCCGGGGATCGGATCCTCGCGGGCCGGGTAGACGTCCATCACCACCACCTCGTCGGCCGCCGCCAGCGCGGCGCCGAAGTCGGCGGCGAAATCGCGGGTGCGGCTGAACAGGTGCGGCTGGAAGCAGACCACCAGGCGTCCAGTGCCGGCCAGCGGACGGGCCGCGGCGAGCAGCGCGGTCACCTCGGTGGGGTGGTGGGCGTAGTCGTCGTAGATCCGGGCACCGCGGGCCTCGCCGACGTAGCTGAACCGGCGATGAGTGCCCCGGAACGTTTCGGCGGCCGCCCGCAGCCCGGCGCCGCCGAAGCCCAGCGAACGACCGATGGCGTACGCCGCGGCCGCATTGGCCAGGTTGTAGCGGCCCGGCACGGCCAGCCGCAGCGGGCCGGCGTCGGACGGCGTCCGCAGCGTCGCCGAAACGGTCGCGGTGTCCACCGCCAGGTCGGTGAGCCGGACATCGGCCTCCGGCGATTCGCCGAAGGTGACGATCTGCCGTCCCCCGCCCTCGACACGGGGACGCAGCGCGACGGTGCCGGGATCGTCGGCGGACAACACCACGGTCGCCACGCCGGGTGCGGTCGCCAACGCCACGAAGCCCTCGAAGTAGGCCTCCGGCGTGCCCCAGTTGTCCAGGTGGTCGGCCTCGATGTTGGTGATCGCCACCACCTCGGCCGGGTACTGCAGGAACGAGCCGTCAGATTCGTCGGCCTCGACCACGAACGCCTCGCCGCCGCCCAGCCGGGAACTGCCGCCGGTGCTGGCCAGCGGCGACCCGATCACATAGGACGGGTCGGCGCCCAGCGTGTTCAGCATCTCGGCGGTCATCCCGGTGGTGGTGGTCTTGCCGTGGGTGCCGGTGATCGCCACGCCGCGGCGGCCGAGCATCAGCGCGCCCAGCGCGGCGCTGCGGTGCCAGATCCGCAGCCCGCGGCGGCGGGCCTCGGCCAGCTCGACGTTCGACTCCCGGATCGCCGACGACACCACCACCGTGCCGGCGTCGCCGAGCTGGGCGGGATCGTGCCCGACGTGGACGTCGATGCCGGCGGCGGCCAGCTGCCGCAGCGCGGCCGAATCGGCCTGGTCGCTGCCGGAGACCGGCACCCCCAGCGCGGCGTAGGCGGCGGCGATCCCGCTCATTCCGGCACCGCCGACGGCGATGAAGTGGACGCCGCCCAGCTGGTCGGTGGGCAGCAGGTCGACGGGCTGCACGAGGGGCATCTCAGGACCTTTCCGCGCTCGTCGAACCAGCGATGGCCAGCACCCGCGCCGCCAGCGCGCCGGAGGCGTCCGCCGGCACCAGGTCGCGGCTGGCCCGGCGCATCGCCGGCAGTCGTTCGGGATCGGCGAACAGCGCCCGCACCTCGCCGGCCATCCGGGCGGCGTCGAAGTCGGCGTTGTCGATCAGCAGCGCGGCGCCGCCGTCGACCAGGAAGGTGGCGTTGCGGGCCTGTTCGCCGTTGCCGTGCGGCAGCGGGACGAAGATCACCGGCAGTCCGACGGTGGCGGTCTCCATCACGGTGCCGGCGCCGGAGCGTCCGACCATCAGATCGGCGGCGGCATAGGCGTCCTCCATGGCGTCCACGTAGCCGAGCGGTACGTAGCGGGCACCAGTGGCGTCGTCGGTCACCACCACGTCGGCGTCGGTGATGTTCTTCGGCCCCAGCACGTGCAGGATCTGGATGCCGGCGGCGAGCAGGTCGGTGCGGGCGCCCAGGGTGGCGGCGTTGATGCTCTGTGCGCCCTGGGAACCGCCGGAGACCAGCAGGGTCGGTCGGTCGGCGTCCAGGCCGAACCCGACCCGAGCCTCGGCGCGGCGGGCCTCCACGTCCAGCTCGGCGATGCCGCGGCGCACCGGCAGGCCGAGGTACTGTGCGCCCGGCAGCGGGGTGCCGGGGAAGGACACCGCGACCAGCTTCGCGAACCGGGCGGCGACCTTGTTGGCCAGGCCGGGCAGCGCGTTCTGCTCGTGGATCACCACCGGGACGCCCAGCGTCCGGGCCGCTAGGTAGACCGGCAGCGAGACGTAGCCGCCGAAGCCGACCGCGACGTCGGCAGCCTCGCGCTTGAGGATGCGCCGGGCCTGCCGCACCGAGTCGACCAGCCGCCACGGCACCTTGACCAGCTCGGGGGTCAGCGAGCGCGGCAGCGGCACCGGCGGGATCAGCTCAAGCCGCAGCCCGGCGGCCGGGACGACGGTCGTCTCCAGCCCCCTCGGGGTGCCGACCGCGACCACGCTGCCCGCCGGATCGGCTTCGGCGATCCGTTCGGCAGTGGCGATCAGCGGCGAGGTGTGCCCGGCGGTCCCTCCGCCGGCCAACACGACGTGAACCATGGTCCTCCTACTTAGGCGCGGCGGGACTCGACCACGGTGACCGGTTTGCCGCCCTTGCGCTTCTTCCGTTCGGCCAGCCTACGGGCGTCCGGCTCTAGCTTCGCGCAAGCCAGCAACAGGCCGATGCCGGCGAGATTCGCCATCAGGCCCGACCCTCCGTAGGAAAGCAACGGCAGCGTGACGCCCAGCACCGGGACCATCCGCAGCACCACCATGATGTTGACCAGTGCCTGGATCATCAGCCACGACGTCACGCCCGCCGCGAGGTAGCGGCAGAACGGCAGATCGGACCGCAACGCGATCCGGAAGCCGGCATAGCCGAGCACCAGGAACAGCGACAGCACCACCAGGGTGCCGACCAGCCCAAGTTCTTCGCCGATGATCGCCAGCACGTAGTCGGTGTGCGCCTCGGCCAGCGAGCCCCACTTCTGCCGGGACCCGCCCAACCCCAGCCCCCACCAGCCGCCGGACGCCAGCGCGAAGATGCCGCGCATCGGCTGCATGTTGACACCCATGGTGTCGTGGCCGGCGTTGAGGAAGCCCAGGATCCGGTCCATCCGGTTGCCGGAGGTGATCACCAGGGCGAGGACGGCGGCGCCGACGACCGCGCCGATCGAGGCCAGGATCTTCCAGGACGCCCCGACGTACCACAGGATGGCCACCACGATGGCGCCCATGATCATGCCGGTGCCCAGGTCGTGCTGCAGCACCACCAGACCGATCAGCAGCGCCGAGACCGGGACGAACGGCACCAGCAGGTGTTTCGGCTGGTCGAGCAGCTTCTGCTTGCGGGCCAGCAGGTCGGCGCCCCACATGATGATGGCCAGCTTGGCCAGCTCGGAGGGCTGGATGCGGAAGAACGAGGTGCCGAACTGCACCCAGTTCTGGTTGCCCTTGGCCTCACCCCAGCCGAGCGGGGTGAAGGTCAGCATCTGCAGCACCAGGGCAGCGACCACCAGCGCCCAGCCGAGGATCTTCAGCGCCCGCGGCTGCATTCGGGAGAGCACGATGGCGGCAACGCCACCGACGGCGAGGAAGAAGATCTGCCGCTTCACGAAGTAGTAGGCGTCGCCGAAGCGAACGCTGCCCAGCACGCTGGACGCCGACAGCACCATCATCATGCCGAGGCTGAGCAGCAGCACGGTCGGCACCAGCACCAGGTAGAAGCTGGCCTGCGGATGCGCGAGCGCGTCGGCGATCGGGCTGGACCGGGTGCGGCGCCGAGCCCTGCCCCTGTTGGGCCGGTTGCGATCCAGCGGGAACGGAAGGGTCGCCACTGCCTGTCAGCCCTTCTCCTCGACTCCGGTGATCGCTCGGACGGCCTCCGCGAACGCCGCGCCTCGCGCGTCGTACCCGGTGAACATGTCCTTGCTGGCACAGCCGGGAGCCATCAGCACGACATCGCCCGGCCGGGCGAACGCGTGTGCGGCGGCCACCGCCTGCGTCATCGCTCCAGTGTCGGTGGAATCGATCACGGTCACGGGGATCTGCGGCGCGTGTCGGGCGAGTGCGTCCGCGATCACCCCCCGGTCGACGCCGAGCAGCACCGCGGCCCGCAGCTTGTCGCCGTAGCGCTGCACCAGCTCGTCGAAGCTGGTGCCCTTGGCCTGGCCGCCGGCGATCCAGACGATCGAGTCGAAGGCCCGCAGCGAGGACGCCGCCGCGTGCGGGTTGGTGGCCTTGGAGTCGTCCACCCAGCGGATCCCGTCGTGTTCGGCGATGGTCTGGATCCGGTGGTCGCCGAGTTCCAGGGTGCGCAGCCCGTCGCGCACCGCGGTGGCGGGGACGCCGAACGAGCGGGCCAGCGCGGCAGCCGCCAAGGCGTTCTCCACGTTGTGCGGGGCGAACGGCCGGACGTCGGAGAGCTTGGCCAGTTCCAGCGCCGAGTCCCTGCGCTGGGCGATGAAGGCCCGGTCGACGATCAGATCGTCGACCACGCCCAGCTGGCCGATCGTCGGGGTGCCCAGGGTGAAGCCGATCGCCCGTGCGCCCTCGGTCACCTCGGCGTCCTCGACCATGTGCAGGGTGGCGTCGTCGGCCACGTTGTAGACGCAGCTGTGGGTGACCCGTTCGAAGATCCGGGCCTTGTCGGCGGCGTAGGCGGTCATCGCATCCGGCGCCCGGCTTTCCCAGGAGGCCGGGTCGGCGTACCACTCCAGGTGGTCGGGCTGCAGGTTGAGCACCGCCGCCGAGTGCAGGCTGAGCGAGTTGGTGGCGTGCAGCTGGAAGCTCGACAGCTCCACGGCCAGCACGTCGTAGCTGACCTCGTCCAGGATCGCCTCGACGATCGGACGCCCCACGTTGCCGACCGCGGAGGTGGTCAGTCCGGCGGCGGTCAGCATCGACTCCAACATGTTGACGGTGGTGGTCTTGCCGTTGGTGCCGGTGACCGCCAGCCACGGCACCACCCGGTCGGGCTGCATCATTCGCCAGGCGAGTTCCACCTCGCCCCAGACCGGCACCCCGCGGCGCCGGGCCTGGGCGATCAGCGGGGCCCGCGGCGTCCAGCCCGGCGAGACGATCAGCAGGTCGGTCTGCGGCGGCAGCACGGCGGTCGAGCCGGGACCGAGCCGGACCTGGGCGCCCAGCACCTCCAGGATCGTCGCCTTCTCGGCGTTGGCCGGGGTGTCGGCGTCATCGAGCACCAGCACGTTCGCGCCGAGTTCGAGCAGTCCGTCGGCAGCGGCGTACCCGGACGCCGCCAGTCCGGCCACCACGACCTGGGCCTGACCCCAGGGCGACAACCGGGTGGCCTGCGCCAACCAGTCGGTCACTGGCCCACCAGCCATTCGCCGTAGAAGATGCCGAGGCCGAGCGCCACGCACAGCCCGCAGATGATCCAGAACCGGGTCACGATGGTGATCTCAGCCCAGCCGAGCAACTCGAAGTGGTGCTGCAGCGGGGCCATCTTGAACAGCCGTTTGCCCTTGGTGGCCTTGAACCAGCCGACCTGCAGCACCACCGAGAGAGTGATGATCAGGAACAGGCCGGCGATGATCAGCATCAGCAGCTCGGTGCGGGTGAACACCGACAAGGCCGCGAAGCCACCGCCGATGGCCAGCGACCCGGTGTCGCCCATGAAGATCTTGGCCGGGCTGGCGTTCCACCACAGGAACCCGAAACAGGCGCCGGCCAGGGCCAGTGCGACCAGCGCCAGGTCGCGCGGGTCACGCACCCAGTAGCACTGCGGCCCTGCCGTCGACAGCGTCGAACAGGACTGGTTGTTCTGCCAGATGTTCACCACCGCATAGGCCGCGAACACCATGGTTGCCGCGCCGGTGGCCAGGCCGTCCAGGCCGTCGGTCAGGTTGGCGGCGTTCGACCAGGAGGCGATCACCAGCACGATCCAGATCGCCGCCGCCCACAGCGGCAGCTGCAGCCAGCTGATGTCGCGCAGAAACGAGATCGCGTTGCTGGCCGGGGTGATGCCCTGATCGTCGGGGAACTGGAAGGACAGGATCGCGAACGACACCGCGACCGCGGTCTGCCCGATCAGCTTGGCCCGGCTGCTGAGGCCCAGCGAGCGCGCCTTGGAGATCTTGATCCAGTCGTCGGCGAAGCCGACCAGGCCCAGCCCGGTGACCAGATAGAGCACCAGGACCCCGGACGCCGTCGGCGGCGACCAGGTCAGAAGGTGGGCCACCGCGTAGGCGAGGATCACCGCCCCGATGATGACGATGCCGCCCATGGTGGGTGTGCCGCGCTTGGTGTGGTGCGCGGTCGGACCGTCGTCGCGGATGAACTGGCCATAGCCGTTCTTGACTAGGACCCGGATCGCGAACCGGGTGCCGAGCAGGGTGCCGAGCAGGCCCAGCCCCCCGGCGAGCAGGATGCTTCTCATGCCGGCCCTCCCGTCGTGTCACCGGCGCCGGACGCCAACGCGTCCGCCACCGTGTCCAGGGCCAGTCCCCGGGATGCCTTCACCACCACGACATCGGACGGTTGCAGATCTGCCCCCGCCACCGCAACCGCCTGTGCCCGATCGGCGACCGTCCAGACCACCCCGGAGGCTTCCCGCGCGCCGGCCGCGATGTCGTCGGCGAAGTCGCCCACCGCCACCACCTCGAACCCCAGGCCGGCGGCCAGCGCACCCAGCGCGCGATGCTCGGCCGGGGCATCCGGGCCGAGTTCCAGCATGTCGCCCAGGACGGCGCGGAGCCGTCCGCCCCGACGCCGCATGCCGGCCACCGTGGTCAGCGCGGCCCGCATCGAATCGGGGTTGGCGTTGTAGGAGTCGTTGACGATCAGCACCCCGTCCGGGCGCGGGCTGAGCTGCATCCGCCACCGCGACAGGGCCGTCGCGCCGCTCAGCGCCTCGCCGACCAGGGACGCCGGCAGGCCCAGCACCAGACCTGCGGCGGCCGCCGCCAGCGCGTTGGCGACCTGGTGGCGTCCGGGGCCCTGCAGCTGCACCGGCACCGCCGCCTCGACCACGCCCGCGGCCCGCAGCGTGAACGCGTGCCGCTGTAGTTCGTCCGGGCCGATGTCGTCGGCCCAGACCCGCAGCTCGCCGGCGTCCGGTTCCCCGACCAGCGAGAAGGTGGCCAGCCGGGCGCGCGTCCGGGACACCATGCCGAGCACCAGCGGGTCGTCGGCGTTCAGCACCGCCCAGCCGCCGGCCGGCAGCGCCTCGACCAGTTCGCCCTTGGCGGCCGCGATGCCGGCGACCGACCCGAACTCGCCCAGGTGGGCGTGACCGACGTTGAGCACCAGGCCGACATCGGGCGGCACGATGCCGCACAGCCAGGCGATGTGGCCGCCGCCGCGGGCGCCCAGCTCGCTGACCAGGTAGCGGGTGTCGTCGCCGACCCGCAGCGCGGTCAGCGGCACCCCGATCTCGTTGTTGAGCGAGCCCTCCGGGCTCACCGTGGGTCCGGCGGCCGCCAGCAGCTGGCCGAGCAGGTCCTTGGTGCTGGTCTTGCCCGACGATCCGGTGACCGCGACGCAGGCCAGCCCGGACGCCTTCGCCTCGGCCACCACGCCGCGGGCCAGGTCGCTCAGGCCCTGCTGGGCGTCCGGCACCACCAGGTGCGCCAGCGGCGCGTCGGTGCGGCGGGTGCAGATCGCGGCCACCGCGCCGCGGGACGCCGCAGCGTCCAGGTAGTCGTGGCCGTCGACGCGCTCCCCCGGCAGGGCCACGAAGACCGCACCGGGCGTAGCCTGCCGGGAGTCGATCACCACATCGGGACCGGCTCGCCGGTCGCCGACGACCGGCGCGGCACCGACCAGCGCCGCAACATCTCGAATGGTGCGTTCACGCACTGTCGTTGTTCCCCCCAACGAGTCGTTGCCATTCTTCGCGAAGCACCGCGACATCGTCGAACGGACTGATCACGCCGCCGACGTCCTGCCCTGTCTCGTGCCCCTTGCCCAACACCGCCACCCAGCCCGTGCTGTGTGCCCGGCGCAGGGCCAACGCGATCGCCGAACGCCGATCGCCGCCGTCCACCACCTCGGTGCCGCCGGCCGCCCTGGCACCGGCCAGCACCGCGGTCCGGATCGCCGCCGGCTGCTCCGAACGCGGATTGTCGTCGGTGACGACGACCAGCTCGGCGTTCGCCGCGGCCGCCGCGCCCATCGGGCCGCGCTTGGTGGCGTCCCGGTCACCGCCGGCGCCGAGCACCGCGACCCGCGGCGCCGGCAAGGCCGCCAACGCCGCCGCCACCGCCTCCGGGGTGTGTGCGAAGTCGACCACCGCGGCCGGCGCGCCCGGCCCGAGGTCGACCCGCTGCATGCGGCCGGGCACAGCCGCGGTCGCGAACGCGCCGACGGCGGTAGCGACGTCCAGCCCGGCGGCGCGCACCATGGCGGCCGCGGTGATCGCGTTGGCGACGTTGAACGAGCCCGGCATGCCGACGGTGAACTCGAGCGGCCCGTCCGGGGTGGCGACCTCGACGCGGGTGCGCCGGTCGGCGTCCGGAGCGGCCGACAGCAGCCGGACGTCGGCGTCCGGCGCGTTGCCGGTGGTCAGCAGCGGTGTGCCCTCGGCGCGGATCAGGCCGGCCAGCCGGCATCCCCATTCGCCGTCGACGTTCACCACGCAGGACCGCGCTCGGCCGCCGAGGAACAGCTCGGCCTTGGCGGCGAAGTAGCTCTCCAGGTCGTGGTGAAAGTCCAGGTGGTCGCGGCCCAGATGGGTGAACGCCGCTACGTCGAAGACGATGCCGCCGACCCGGCGCAGAGCCAGCGCGTGCGAGGAGACCTCCATCGCCACACTGGTGGCGCCGGCGTCGCGCAGCTGCGCCAGCAGCTCCTGCAGGTCGGGTGATTCCGGGGTGGTGACCGTGCTGCGGCTACGGTCTATGACTTCCCCGGCGAGCCGGAAGCCGATTGTGCCCAGGGTGCCGACCCGTTCGCCGAGCGCGGCCAGCGCGTCCTCCAGCAGGAAGACGGTGCTGGTCTTGCCGTTGGTGCCGGTGATGCCGAACATCCGCATCGCACGGGCCGGATGACCGTGCACCGCCGCAGCCACCTCGGCCAGGGTGGCGCGCGGGTCGGCCACCACCACAACCGGAACGCTCACGTCGTCCAGGCCGCCGCCGATCAGGTCTCTGCCAGCGGCGTCGGTGAGCACCAGCGCCGCGCCGCGCCGGACGGCGTCCGCGGCGAACCGGGCACCGTGGGTGTGCTGCCCCGGCAGTGCGGCGTAGAGGTCGCCCGGACGCACCGCCCGCGAATCCAGGCTGACGCCGGTGACGGCGGCGTCCGTCGCACCGGGCAGCAGCCCGGCCAGCCGATCAGCGCGCTCAGCCATGGCTCGACCCTATTACCGGAGCGTGGCGCATCACTTGAGCGGGAGCTTGACGCCCTTGGTGGACGACGGCGTGACGGCGTAGCGGGGCAGCGCCAGGGCCAGCACGTCATGCATCACCGGGGCCGCCACGGCCGCGCCCGAGGAGCCGTTCTTCGGGTTCCAGACCACGGCGTAGACCAGCACCTGCGGGTTCTCGATCGGGGCGACGCCGACGGTGGACACCACCAGCTTGTCCTTGGAGTAGCAGTTGCAGCCCGAGTCGAACAGCCGGGCGGTGCCGGTCTTGGAGCCGATCCGGTAGCCGTTGACCGTGAACGCCGCGCTGCTCTGGTTCAGCGCCTGCTGCTCCATCAGCGACCGCACCTGCTCGGAGGCCTGCTCGCTGATCACCCGGCGCGGCGTGGTGTCCTGGTTGGGCGGGGTGTAGGGCTGGCCGTCGACCGTCGAGATCACGGTCGGCGCATGGTAGACGCCACCGTTGACCGCGGCACCCACCGCCGCCGCGTTCTGGATGGCGGTCACCGCGAGGCTGCTGCCGAAAGCGATGCCGTCCCGGGTGTAGTCGGCCATGTTCGCCTTGGGCAGCAGGCCGGTGGATTCGCCGTTCACACCGATGTTGGTGCGCTGCCCCAGCCCGAACGCGGAGTAATAGGAGTGCAGCTGCTCCTTGGACATCTTGCGGGCCAGCATGATCGTGCCCAGGTTGGACGACTTGGCGAAGACACCGCGAGCCCGCAGGGTGATCTCGCCATGGGTCCAGGAGTCGTGCACCTGGCAGCGATTGTCGTATTTGACGCAGCTCGGGATGTCGACCTTCTCGTCGGGATCGATCGTGCCCGAGTCCAGCAGCGCCGCGAAGGTGAGGACCTTCTGCACCGAACCCGGCTCGTAGACGTTGTTGGTGATCCGGTTGCCCATGTCGTCGGCATCGCCCTTGCCTGGATCGTTGCTGTCGAACGACGGGGCGTTGGCCATCGCCAGCACCTCGCCGGTGTTCGGGTTGGTGACCAGCACGGCAGCCGCCTCGGCGCCACTGTCGACCAGCGCCTTCTTCAGCCGCTGCTCGGCCAGCAGCTGCATCGACGAGTCGATGGTGAGCCCGACGTTGTGGCCGTTCTGCGGCGGGATCAGGACGTTGTCGCCGAGCGGGATCTTCCCGTTCGGGGACGAGTCGTAGACCTCTTTGCCGTCGGTGCCCTTGAGCAGCTTCTCCAGCGACAGCTCCAACCCGCCGGCCGCGTTGCCCTCTTCGTTGACCCAGCCGATCAGATTGGAGGCCAGGCCGCCGTTCGGGTAGCGCCGGGTGGGTGCGGTGATCCGCCGCAGTCCGAGCAGATTCGCGTCGTTCATCTCGGCCTGGATGTCGGCGAAGGTCTGCGCCGGTACCCGCTTGGCGATCACCTTGTAGGAGCTCTTGGCGTCGCTCAGCTGGGGCAGGTACGACTCGGGGGTGCTGCCCAGGTGCTTGGCCAGGATCTGCGCCAGCTGCTGCGGCGCCCCGGCCGCGACCTCGCGATCGAGGGAGGTCATCGCACCGGTGCTCATCTTGCCGTTGGTGAGAATCATCTTGGGGTCGGCGACCACGGTCACGGTCTGTTCGGTGAAGGCCAGGATGTCGCCATACCGGTCGGTGATGTCGCCGCGCAGCGCCGGCAGCACCTGGGACTGCTGCATCTGGTCGGCAGCCTGCTCGGCATAGGTCGGGGCGTCCAGGGCCTGCACCTGCAGCGCCCGTCCGGCACACAGCGAGAAGACCACGGCGATCACGATCAGCAGCACCCGCGTCCGCCGGACCGGCGAGGCCAGCGGCAGCCGCGCTCGCCGGAGCCGGGACAGCTGCCGGGACGCCGTCGACCGCGTCGCCGTCATCGGCCGCTCCCGTTCTTCGTGGCAGTCGAGCTCGGCTTCGTGGTCGCGTCCGCCTTCTTGTTCTCCGCCGCCTTCTTCTTCGCCTCTTCTTCGGCGGCCTTCTTCTTCGCCTCCTCAGCCTTCTTCTTGGCTTCCGCCTCGGCTTGGGCGCGGGCCTTCGCTTCCGCGGCGGCCCGCGCGATCGCCTCGTCGCGCTCCTTGGCGATCTGGTCGAGCTCCTCGGGCGTCCGGTAGCGGACGTCGGGCACCTCGCTTCCGGTCATCGCGGTCGGCTTCCCGATCACGTCGCCGGACGGCAGCGGCAAGTACACCGGGTACGGGTTCGGCACCATGCCCAGCTCGGTCGCGGCGATCGCCAGCCGGGTGCTGGAGCGGGCCTCGGTGACCTCCGTCTCCAGGGCGGCCAGCCGGTAGCCGAGCTGAGTGGCCGCCTTCTGCTGGTCGCGGACGGCGAAGGCCTGCTCCTGCAGCGCGGTGTTGAGCAGCAGCAACCCGACCATGCCCAGCGCCAGCAGCACGGCGAGGCTGAGGATGAACGGGATGCTGGCCATGGTGCGCCGCTGCGGAATCCCGACCTCGCGGAGGCTCCACCGCGGCTGCGGGTGTTCTTCGGGCGCCCGCTTCGGAGCCAGGAGTGCTGTCATGCTGCCACCTCGTCGATCCGTTCCCCCACGCGCAGCCGTGCCGAGGCGGCGCGCGGATTGATCTGCACTTCGTCGTCATCGGGCCGCTCGGCGCCGCGGGTCAGCAGCACCAGGCGGGCGCGTAGCTCGGCGGGCACCTGCGGCAGCCCGCGGGGGGCCCGGTCGGTGGCCGCGTCGCGCAGCGCGTTCTTCACCAGCCGGTCTTCACCCGAGTGGTAGGCCAGCACCGCCAGGCGTCCGCCCGGCGCCAGCGCGTCGATCGCCGCCGGCAACAGCCCGGCCAGGGCAGTCAGCTCGTCGTTGACCGCGATCCGCAGCGCCTGGAAGGTGCGCTTGGCGGGATGCCCTCCCCCGAACGCCCGTGCTGCGGCCGGAATGGCCTGCTCGATCAGCTTCACCAGCCGGGCCGAGCCGGCGAACGGCTCGGCGTCCCGCTCGGCCACGATCCGCCGGACGATCCGGTCGGCGAACCGCTCCTCGCCGAACCGGCGCAGGATCCTGATCAGCTCGCCGGCGTCCGCGGTGTTGAGCAGGTCGGCCGCGGTGAGTCGCTGGGTGTCGTCCATCCGCATGTCGAGCGGGGCGTCGGCGCGGTAGGCGAAGCCGCGCTCGGTGCGGTCGATCTGCATCGAGGACAGGCCCAGGTCGGCCAGGATCGCCTGCACCCGCGGACGTCCGGCCTCGGCGAGCACCTCGGGCAGCTCGTCGTAGCGGGCCTGGAACAGCGCCACCCGGTCGCCGAAGCCGGCCAGCCGCTCTCCGGCGAGATCGAGGGCGTGCCGATCGCGGTCGATACCGATCAGCGCGGCGTCCGGGCAGGCAGTGAGAATGGCCTCGGCGTGACCGCCGAGGCCGAGAGTGCAGTCGACGTAGACCGCTCCGGGGGCCCGCAACGGCACGCTGAGCAGTTCGACGATGCGCGCGCACATCACCGGCACGTGCTCGACGGCTTGCTGCCCGTCCATCTCGACCCCTCCATCTGCCCGGGATGGCGCACCCCCGCATGCGCTGTGGTTTCAACCCGCGAGCGCCGCCTGGCACCGGGGAAGGTGCGCCAGGGGGCGTTGCCCCTCGGATTGAAGCCGCACCGCACGCGACGGTGTTGCTTCGTCGGTGCGGGTCACCCCGCTCCGAATACCTCTTCGTCCATCTGTGCGAAGGCCTCTTCCTGCGCTGCGGCGTAGGTAGCCCAGGTCTCCGCGTCCCACACCTCGATGTGGTCCAAAGCGCCGATCACGACGATCTCCCGGCGCAGGCCCGCGTAATTCCGCAGGTGCTCCGGCACGGTGATCCGGCCTTGACTGTCCGGCGTGGACGAATCCGCGCCGGAGGCGAACATCCGCTGCACCGAGCGCACCTTCGCCAGGCTGGACGATCCCGCGATCATCCGATCGGCGGCCGCCTGGTAGGCGGCCGGGGTGAAGATCGCCAGGCAGCGGTCAGGCTGCCTGGTGATGACGAGACCCCCGTTCAGTTCCTCGCGGAACTTGGCGGGGAGGAAGAAGCGGCCTTTGTCATCGAGCTTCGGGGTGTGGGTGCCCAGGAACACGGGTACCCACCTCCTTCGGCAATCTCCTCCACTTGGCACCACTGTACTCCACTTTCCTCCACCCCGGCACCCCAGCGCTCCCGTGCCGGCGTTTCGGGACGGCCGGTAGGGTGGCAGCAGCCGACGCCAGAGGGGGGATCGTGGAGCGCAGCTCAGCGAACCGAGTGGACGATCTGCAGACCGTCGCCCAGGACATCCGGGCAGCCATCCAGACCGTCATCGAGGGCAAGCCCGAGGCGGTCGAACTGGCCCTGGTGGCTCTGTTCTCGTCCGGCCACCTGTTGATAGAGGACGTCCCGGGCGTCGGCAAGACGATGCTGGCCAAGGCGCTGGCCCGAGCCATCGACGGCACCGCACAGCGGATCCAGTTCACCCCCGACCTGCTGCCCAGCGACATCACCGGGGTGTCGATCTTCAACGCCGAGCACCGGAGTTTCGAGTTCAAGCCCGGCGGCGTGTTCGCGAACATCGTGATCGGCGACGAGATCAACCGGGCGTCGCCGAAGACCCAGTCGGCACTGCTCGAGGCGATGGAGGAACATCAGGTCACCGTCGACGGCGTCACCCATCCGCTGCCCAGCCCGTTCCTGGTCGTGGCCACCCAGAACCCGATCGAGATGGAGGGCACCTATCCCCTGCCCGAGGCGCAACGCGATCGGTTCACCCTGCGCATCTCGATGGGCTACCCGGTGCGGGCGTCCGAGATCGCGATGCTCGACCATCACGGCGGCGGCGACCCGCTCGCCGAACTGCGGCCGGTCACCGACGCGGTCACCGTGGACGCCCTGACCGCCGGGGTGCGGACGGTCTACGTGCACGAGGCGATCAAGGAGTACCTGGTCGACGTGCTCGAAGCCAGCCGGACCAGCCCGGACGTCCGGCTCGGCGGTTCCCCGCGGGCGGGGCTGCAATTGCTCCGCGCCTGCAAGGCCCGTGCCGCGCTCCAGGGCCGGGCGTACGTGATTCCGGACGATGTGCAAGCGCTGGCCGTGCCGGCCCTGGCCCACCGCATCCTGCTCAGCCCGGCCGCCCAGCTGGCTCGGCGCGGCGTGGACGAGGTGGTCCGGGACGCGGTGGCCAGGGTCCGCGTCCCCGACCGCGACCCCGCCTGACCACGATGATCCGGCTGACCTTCCGCGGACTCGGCCTGGTCACCGCCGCGGTCGCCCTGCTGATCGCCGCCGGCACGACCGGGCTCCGCTCGCTGGCCTGGCCGGGCGGACTGCTGATCGGACTGATCGTGGCTGCCGCCGTGCTGAACTGGCGCTCTGCCCGCCGTCCGGACGCCATCCGCTCGCTCGTGCCCGACCGGGTGGCCGCCGGTTCCACGGTGCGCGCCAGCCTCGAATTGCGCCGGGACAGCGTCGACCTGGGCGCCTGGGGATACTTGGACGAAACGGTCCCGGACGGCCTGGGCGACACGCCGACCGTGCCGGTGGCGTCCGGGCAGGGACGGCGGCGCAGCCGGCACCCCTACGAGATGGAGACCTTCGTCCGCGGTCGGTACCTGATCGGGCCCTGCCTGTGGACGACCAACGATCCGCTCGGCCTGACCAGCCGCGTCCGCAAGGTCGGCGGGCGGAGCCTGCTCACCGTCACCCCGGCCATCCACCCGCTCGGCCCGGCCTGGACCGGCGCCGGCACCGGGCTGGTCGGCGAGGCGGCGCAACGGCGCAGCAGCGTGCTGGGCCCGGACGACGCGCTGATCCGCGAATACCGGCCGCGCGACGAGCTGCGCCGCATCCATTGGCCGTCCACCGCCCGCACCGGCACGCTGATGGTCCGCCGCGAGGAGCACGCCTGGGAGCCCAGTGCGCTGATCCTGCTGGACAACCGGCAGGCCGCCCATGTCGGCACCGGGCCGCGGTCCAGCTTCGAGTGGGCGGTGTCGGCGGCGGCGTCGATCGGGATGCAGCTGCTGGACGCCGGCTACGAGGTAGGCCTGGTGGACGCCGCCGGACACCGCCTGGACACCGACGGCGACACCGCGCGCGAGGCGCTGCTGGACCATCTGACCGACAGCACGCTGACCGACACCGGTGATCTCGGCGACGCGCTGCACGCCGAAGGGTCGCGCGCCCAGCTGTTGATCGCGATCCTCGGACGCCTCCGTCCGGCGGACGCCATCGCGCTGACCACCGCGCGCCGGCACGGCACCCAATGCCGGGCGATCGTCGTCCAAGCGGTCGAGTCGGGATCGACTGAGACCGGGCTGGACGATCCGGTGGCGATCCTGCTCGGCAACGGCTGGCAGGTGGTCGCCAACGCGGGAGTGCGCGGCATTCCGCAGGCCTGGGACGCCCTGAGGGACGGAGCGCGCCGGTGAAGGCGTCCGATCTGCTCCGGGGCAGCGTGGCCCTGGCGATGACGTTGTCGCTGACCGGGCTGACGCCGGTGACCGCCGACCGCGGACTGATCGGCGACTGTCTGGTGCTGATCGCGGTGATCGCCGTCGTCGGTATCGCGGCGCGACGGCTGATCCGCGGCAGGGTGCTGGCCGGGGCCGTCCAGGCCGGGGCCGCCGCGGTGACCCTGGTGGTGCTGGCGTTCGCCGCCGGACTGCCCAGCGTGGCCGCGCTGCCACGGGTGCTGGCCGACGGCATGCAGTGGACAGTGATGTCCACCGCACCGATGGGGCCAAACCTCGGCGTCCGGCTGATCGCCACGACCGGGATCGGCATGCTGGCCTACCTGGCCGATCAGCTCGCGGTGGTCCACGAACAGGCCGCCTGGACGCTGCTGCCGATCGGCATTCCCTACCTGCTCACCGCGTTGGCGCTGCCGGAGCGGGCGTCGTTCGGCGCGCTGCTGTGGCTGGCGGCCGGCTATCTGCTGGTGCTGCTGGCCGACACCGCCGGACGGGTGCCGGGGCCGGCAATCTCGGACCGGCCGGTGCGGGCCCTACTCTCCGGCGGGCTGGTCTGCCTGCTCGCGGCGGCGTCCGTCGCGGTCGTGGCCGGCCTGGCCACCCCCGGCGTCGACCCCCAGCGGGGGACGCCGTTCGCCGGCCGCGGGCCGATCCAGATGGGCGATCCGTCGCTCGACCTGCGGCGCAATCTGCAGCAGCCGGTGGACCAGAGGGTGCTCACCTACACCACCAGCACCGGCGATGGTGTCCGGCTGCGGCTGACCGCGCTGCCCGCCTTCGACGCCACCGGCTTCCACCTGCGTCCGATCGACCTGTTCAGCGGCGGACTGCCCGCCCCGCCCGGGGTGGCGTCCGGCCGGCCCCGCTTCCAGATCAGCGTCACGGTGGGGGCCTTCAACTCCGAATGGCTGCCGCTGCCGTACGCTCCGGCCGAGTTCAAGGCAGACGGCGACTGGCGGCACGATCCGCTGTCGATGAGCGTGCTGGCCACCGGCGACCAACGGACGTCGGCCACCAACGGGCTGCGCTACGACGCGACGATCATCGACGTGACGCCGACCGCCCAGCAGGTCAGCGCCGCGACCGCCGGGACGCCGGCGGACGTCGACCTGACCACCGCACTGCCCGACGATCTGCCGGACGGCATTCGCGAACTGGCCCAGCGGATCACCCGCCGAGGCACCACCGACGGACGCCGGGCGCTGCTGATCCAGGACTGGCTGCGCTCGCCGGCCTTCAGCTACAGCCTCGATCCGGCGCCGGGGTCGGGATACGAGACGCTCAGCCGGTTCCTGTTCGGCGACCACATCGGCTACTGCGAGCAGTTCGCGGCGTCGATGGCGGTGCTGGCCCGCGCCGTCGGCATCCCGGCCAGGGTGGCCGTCGGCTTCCTGCCCGGCACCCGCCGCGGGGACGGCTGGGAAGTGCGGATCCGCAATATGCACGCCTGGCCCGAGCTGTACTTCACCGGACTCGGCTGGGTCGCCTTCGAACCGACGCCGGCCGTCGCCCAGCCGCCCGGGTACGCCGGAGGGGGCCCGGAGACGACGGCACCACAGACTCCGAGCACAACCCCGAGCACCGATGTCGAGGAGCCCAGCACCGAACCGCAGGCGCCCCCGCCCTCCCCGGAGCCGGCTGCCCCCGCCCCGCAGGCGACGGACGGCAGCTGGTCGGCGTGGGCGGCGGGTGGCGCCGCGCTGATCGCCCTGGCGGCGTCCGCACCGTCGCTGATCCGCCGCCGACGACGCGCCCGGCGGCTGACCGCGCCGCCGGGCAGGGCGGCGGTCTCGGGGGCGTGGGACGAGGTGCGCGACAGCGTCTGGGACGCCGGCGCCGAATGGCCGCGCGGCTCAGCCCGGCAGATCGCCGCGGCCCTCGCCGCCAGCCTGCCGACAGACGCCGCCGCGGCGCTGGAACGGATCGCGCTGCTGGTCGAACGAGCCCGCTACGCCGAGACACTCGGCGACGTCGCCGATCTGACCACCGAGGTGGAGCTCGTGCGAGCCGGGTTGGCCGCAGACATCGACCGTCGCCGGAGGTGGGGGCGGGTACTGCTGCCACGATCGTTGTGGCGGCGCCTGCGCTGGCGCGGATGACTCCTAACGGAGGGTCTTACTGACCCTCGTCCTGGCGACGGCGCCAGCGCTCTTCCATCTTGTCCATGAACGCCTTCTCACTCTGCGGCGAGCGAGTCGACGGACGCGGCGCGGCAACTTCGCCAACGTGGCGCCATGAGGTGATCGCGACGACGGTGGCGGCGAGCATGATCACGAAGCCCACGATGCTGAGCGCCGGACTCACCTGCATGCCGCCGATCAGGCAGGCGATGCCAGCCAGGAAACCGACGCCGGCAAGCGCGGCTCGACGGCGATGCAGCCGGCGTGTCGTGGTACCACGCAGGGTACTGGCCAGCTTGGGATCCTCGGCTGCCAAAGCCTCTTCCAGCTGAGTAAGGAGTCGCTGTTCCTCCTCGGAAAGAGCCATGCCAACCTCCCTTCGGTTCGTTTCGGGCACACAGGTAGGCCCTCGGACCAAGTCTAGGCGGGTGGCAGGACAAACGGAACAAGGAACGGAAGGGTTCACCCCAAGGGGGCCCAACTTGCGACACAAGCCCGGCTCGAGACCCCGGTGAGAGAACCTCAGGGCTACTCGAGCCGGTGCTCGTTCCTGGTCAGCACAGCGCGCTCCAGACAGCACGGCCCGAACTTCCGGCACCGCGTCCATCGCCTGTTCCGCTTCGCGCCAGCCCCAGTCGGGGTCGTCCAGGGCGGGCTGCCAGGAAGCCTCATGAGACCTCCTGTCGCGGCACCCTGCGGACCAGCCGGCGCGCCACCCGGTCGTAGAAGATGCCCACGTCGCGGACCAGGTCGTCGGCCTCGCGGGCGCTGACCATGGCGACCGCGCCGGCCCGGACGGCCTCGCGCTTCGGCACCGACGCGGCGAAGAAGCCGGCCCACTCGGCGTACTCGGGAGCGGCCTCGGCGAGCACCTGCCAGACGTCGCGCGGCCCGACGGCGACCGCCCGTCCGGACGCCCGGCAGGCCAGCACGACCGCGGCCACCCGCAACGCGGCCAGATGCGCGAGCAGGAACCGTTCCGCCGGACGCTCGGCGAGTTCGGCCTGGGTCAGTGCCGCCACCGCGGAGGCCAACGCTGGGACCGCTGTCATCGCTTCACCTCGGGCTTCCCTTCCGGCTGCACCTCATCGTCGACCTCCGCGGTTGATCGGATCGCGCGGGAACGGACAGCCCCGGTGCGGACGGGGGTCGAGATCCATCCACACCGGGGAGCTGTGAGCCCTTCCCCGGCTCTATTATCGAACATCTGTTCGATGCTCGTCCAGCATAACCCCCCGCTGCCGGACGACGTCAAGCCTGGCAGCCGGCACTGACAGAATCCGGCGCGGTGGGCGTCCGGGCCACGACGGCCGTAGGGTGGCAGCCATGAGTTGTCCGGTGGGCGCGTCGCGGTGAGCCGGCGGATCGTGCTGATCCGGGCGGTCAACCTCGGCGGAACCGGCCGGCTGGCGATGGCGCAGTGGCGTGAACTGGCCGAGTCGCTGGGCGCCCGCGACGTGTCCACCTACATCGCCTCCGGCAACATGGTGTGCACGCCGCCCGCGGACACCGAGGCCTTCGACCGGGCCATGGAGCGCGCGGTCGAGCAGACGTTCGGCTTCTTCCGCGAGGTGATCAGCCGCTCCCGCGAGGAGGTGGTCGCGGCGCTGGAGGCCCACCCGTTCGAGGTGATCGAGCCGAAATACTCCTACCTCAGCTTCCTGACCGCCGTGCCGGCGTCCGAGGCGATCGCGAAGGCGCGTGGCCTGCAGACCGGCGAGGACCGCTGGGAGGTGATCGGGCGCGAACTGCACCTGCGCTACGCCAACGGCGCGGGGCGTCCGCAGCTGAAGGAGGCGGCGCTCGGGCGAGCGTTGGGGGTCGCCGGGACGGCCCGGAACCTCAACACCGTCCGCAAGCTGATCGAGCTGGCGCTCTGATGCCCGCCGGGTGCTGCCGATGAGCGACATCGCCGTGGTCGGCGGTTCGCTGGCGGGTTTGGCGGCATCCGCCCGGCTGGCCAAGGCCGGCCACCGGGTGCTGCTGTTCGAGGCCCGCGACCGGCTCGGCGGACGCTGGGCCGAACCGGGCGCGCTGCCGCCGGCGTTCACCCTGCCGGCGCCCTGGCGGGACCTGTTCCGCAAGTCGGGGCGTCCGTTCGACGCCGAACTCGCCCGCGCCGGACATGCCCTGATGCCGGCCCCGGGAGCCGTCCACCACTTCGCCGACGAGAGCTCGCTGGCGCTCCCGGCCGACCGCGGCGACCAGTGGGCGGCGCTTGGCGAGGCCTGGGGAACGGCAGCGGCGACCCGCTGGCGCGATCTGCTGGACGAGCTCGACGAACGCTGGCAGGTGCTGCGCCGGCTCGGCCTGGAGGACGAGTTCACCGACGCCGCGCTCACCCCGCGGCGCCGCCAGGCCCTCGGCCTGAACCACAGTGTGGCCCGGCTGGCCCGCCGCTTCGGCCATCCGCAGGCGGCGGCGCTGCTTCGCTCGACCGCCTGGCGGATCGGCTCCCGCCCGGAGCGGACGCCCGAGTTCGTCGCCGTCCGGCTGGCGATCGAACGCACCTTCGGCCGCTGGCAGCTGACCCGCGACGGTGTGCCGGTGCCGGCGTCCGACCTGATCGAGCTGTTGGTTGCCCGGCTGGCGTTGCGCCGGGTGGAGGTGCGACTCGGTGAACCGGTCACCGCGATCGAGCCCGGCCGGGTGGTCACCACGGCCGGAGCCCTCGCGGTGGACGCGATCGTCGTCACCGTGAACCCCTGGGAGTACCTGCGGCTGACCGGCGGCGAGCCCATGCTGCGCCGCCGCACCGCCTGGACCCGCCCCGCGGTGGCGCCGCACATCATGGTGGCCCCCGTGCCGGAACGGACCGCCGAACAAGACCCGGCGACGGCAGCCGTCACCGAAGACGTCCACCACGGCCCGACCGGCGTTCGGGTCGAGTACCGGCTGCCCGCAACCGACGGTCCGCTGCTGATCGTCCACGACTTCACCGCCGGCTCCCCCGACCCGGCGTTCGGCACCCGGTGGACGTCGCCGCGCACCTGGCTGCGACAGCCGCCACTGCGCCCCCAGACCGCGACGGTGACCCTGGCAAGCGCGTCCAGCCGAGGCGGCAACGACCCCTGGGCGCAGCTGCTGTCGGCGGCGCTGGCCACCTACGTCACCCACGAGAACCTCACCGGCGCGGACATCCGTCCGACCAACAAGGCGGTCCGGGTGCGGTGAGAATCGCCGCAGGTAGGGCGACAATGGTGCGATGACGAGCTATTCCAGCACGAAAGAGTTCGAAGGGGCGACCTTCGTCAGGGCGAGCTTCAAGGGCGCCACCCTGCGGTTCTCCGACGTCAGCGGAGTGACCATGCGCAGCGTCGATGTGGACGGGCTCGACATCGACAGCCACGACCTGTTCTTCGTCAACGGGGTCGACGTGGTGCCGCTGGTCGACGCGGAGCTCAACCGGCGGTTCCCGGGACGCGAGCTGCAGAAGGCACAGACGCCCGAGGGGCTGCGCGAGGCTTGGGTCGCGGTGCAGGCCGCCTGGCAGGAGACGGTGGCGGGCACGCCGCGCGAGCTGGTGGACGCCCACGTCGAGGACGAGTGGTCGCTTGCCGAGACCCTGCGACACCTGATCCTGGCCACGGACACCTGGCTCCGCGGCGGCATCCTGCGTGTCGAGCAGCCGTTCCACGAGATCGGCCAGATCTTCACCGGCGCCGCCGAGATGGGCTTCGACATGTCGATCTTCCGCGCCCAGGCGCCGACCTACGAGGAGATCCTCGCGGTGCGCGCCGAACGACAGCAGCTGGTCACCGACTTCCTGGCCACGGCCACCCCGCAACTGCTCGCCGAGGAACGCACCAACCCGTGGGGCGGCGACGACTGGCGTCCGACCGTCGGCGACTGCATCCGGGTGATCCTCGAGGAGGAGTGGGCCCACCTGCGGTACATCCGGCGCGATCTGGCTCTCCTCCTGTCCTGACGGGCGGAGCGGTCGCTACAGCAGGATCAGCACCAGCAGCAGGACGATGGCCGCGATCCCGCTGCCGAGCCCGGCGGCCAGCAGCAGGGCGCCGTTGTTGCCCGGCTGCTTCGCCGGCACCAGTTCGCCGGGCGCCAGCGTCCCGGTCTCAATCACCGCGGGCACGACGAAGGTGTCCTTGGCGGGCAGCGCGGCGACCACCTCGGCCACGTCGCCCAGGGTGCGGGCGGCGAACACCCGGTCGAGCATCGCCCGGTAGTCGTCGGTGTCGATGGCGCCACGGGCAAACTCCTCGTTCAGCCGTCCGGCCAGTTCCTCGCGCTCACCGTCGCCCAGCGGCTCCAGGGGCCGCGAGCGGTACTTCGATGAGATCGGCAGGTTGTCCACTCACCCAGGGTAGTGGGGGCGCCGTGTAGGCATGGCGCTCATTCGACAACGGTCATCTCCACCTCGACGTACATCTCCGACTCAGCCGCGCCGGAGTAGATGCCGCGCAGCGGTGGCACGTCGGAATAGTCGCGGCCGATGCCCACCTCGACGTGGAAATCACCGGGTGCGGCGTCGTTGGTCGGGTCGAGCCCGACCCAGGCGCCGTCCCAATACTGCAGCCAGGCGTGCGATTCGGCCTTGCGGGCCTCCCCCGGCACCGGGTTCGCCGATGGCATCAGATAACCGGACACGTAACGGGCCGGGATCCCGACCTTGCGCAGGCCACCGATGGTGACGTGCACCATGTCCTGACAGACGCCGGCGCGGGCCTTCCAGACGTCCTGTGCACGGGTGCGCACATGGGTAACGCCGGGCACGTACTGGACCCGTTGCCTAACCTTCGCCACCACCGCGGCCACGGTCTCGGCCGGGGACGCCTCGCGGGCCACCCCGGCCGCGAATCCCGACAGGTCTGTGCCGGGATCGACGTAGTCGCCGACGGTCAGCATCTCGACCATCCGGTCCTCGAAGCCAGGATCGGCCAACTCCTCCCAGCTGACACCGGGTGCGGAGTCGCCGCCGCGGGTCACTTCGACGGTCGCGGTGGACGTCACACCGAGCCGCGAATGCCGCTCGCGAATCTCGAAGGCGGTGACCTTGGTGCCCCAGTAGTCGCGGTAGCTCAGCACCCACGGCGCCGGCTGAATGTCGATGCGGGACGACACCACCCACTGCTCGCGGGTGGTGCGCGGGGTCATCCGCACCTCGTTGTACGAGCCCAGGACCGGATCGCGATAGGCGTACCCGGTGTGATGGACGATCCGGATCTGCCTGGTCACTGTTCGCCTCCCCGCCACACGGCCGCGGTGGCGCCCTCGAAGTACCGCTGGCTGATCGCCGCGCTGGCCTGGTTGCACACCCATTGCAGGTCCGCCATCCGGCTGGGCAGGTCGAGCAGCACCTCTCCCGGAGGACGATACTCCAGCTCCGCCCGCGCCGTGCCGAGCAGCCGCTGGGCGGCATCCTCGATGCCGGCCCGCCGCTCGGTCTGGCCCAGGTCGGCCAGCGCGTCCTCGGCGGCGGTGAGGGTGAACACCAGCGACCGCGGGAACAGCCGGTCGAGCAGCAGGAACTCGGCGGCGTCCCGGTCGGTGGTGACACCGCCGTAGGTGCGCAGGAAGGCGTGGTGGGCGCCGCAGCCGCGCAGCACGTTGTTCCAGGCACTCTGCGAACCCGAGGTGATCGATGCCGACTGAATCAGCCGGGCGGTCATATCGGCCCGCTCGATAGAACGGCCCAGGATCAGGAACTGCCAGCCCTCGTCGTGGCTCATGGTGGAGTCGGCGGTGCCGGAGATGACCGCGCAGCGTTCCCGGATGTGCTTGAACGCGGTAGCCGGACGCATCCGCTGCAGGCGTCCGCCCCGCACCGAGTTCCAGGTGGTGTTGATCGCCTCCCACATCTCGGTGGAGACCGTCTCGCGCGCCCGGCGCGCCGATTCCCGTGCCCCGCCCAGCGCCGCAGCCACGGACGCCGGCGAGTCCGAGTCGTAGCACAGCGCGGTCAGCACGTACTGGGCGTCGGCAGTCTTGCCCTCCGGCGGCGGGAACCCCATCACCTCTAGCAGCGACTGGCCGGCAGCGTCCTGATCGACGCTCGGGTCGTCCAGCAGCAGCTGCAGGTGCACCTCGACGATCCGGCAGGTGTCCTCGGCCCGCTCCAGGTAGCGCCCGATCCAGAACAGCGATTCGGCGATCCGGCTCAGCATGACGCCCCCATCCACTGGCTCTGCTGTTGCTGTTCCTGTTGCTGCTGAATGCTCTCGTCGGCGATGTCGGCCAGCGGGACCACCATCGGCGTCGCCCTGGGCCGGGTCCGTTTCCGCTGCCCCCGGACGCCGTCGCGGGCCAGCACCCAGGTGTCCTTCGAGCCGCCGCCCTGGGAGGAGTTCACGATCAGCTCACCCTCGGGCAGCGCGACTCGGGTCAGCCCGCCGGGCAGCACATAGATGCTGTTGCCGTTGTTCACCGCGAACGGTCGCAGGTCGACGTGCCGCGGCCGCATGCTGCCTTCGATCATCGTCGGCACGGTGGACAACTGCACCACCGGCTGGGCGATCCAGCCGCGCGGGTTGGCCAGCACGTCGGAGCGCAGCTTGTCGAGCTTGCGCTGGCTGGCCACCGGGCCGATCACGATGCCCTTGCCACCCGAGCCGTCCACCGGCTTCAGCACCAACTCGTCCAACCGGTCGAGCACCTCTTCGCGGGAGTCCGGATCTTCCATCCGCCAGGTGTCGACGCCGGGAATCACCGGCTCCTCGTTCAGGTAGTAGCGGATCAGGTCGGGCACATAGGTGTAGACCAGCTTGTCGTCGGCCACCCCGTTGCCGACGCAGTTGGCCAGCGTCACGTTGCCGGCCCGGACGGCGTTGATCAGCCCCGCGCAACCCAGCATCGAGTCGGCCCGGAAGGTGGCCGGGTCGAGGAATTCGTCGTCCAGGCGGCGGTAGATGACGTGCACCGGACGCAGCCCCTGTGTGGTGCGCACCCGGACCCGGCCGGCCTGGCAGACCAGGTCGCGTCCCTCGACCAACTCGACGCCCATCATCCGGGCCAACAGGGCGTGCTCGAAGTAGGCGGAGTTGTAGACGCCGGGCGTGAGCACTACCACGTTCGGGTCGGAGATGCCGTTGGGAGCCGCGGCACGCAGGGCGGCCAGCAGTTGCAGCGGGTACTGCTCGACCGGACGGATCCGGTGCCGACTGGTCACCTCAGGCAGCGCCGAGAACATCGCCCGCCGGTTCGTCATCACGTAGGAGACTCCGGACGGCACCCGGACGTTGTCCTCGAGAACCCGGAAGGTGCCCTCGTTGTCGCGGATCAGGTCGATGCCCGAGACGTGCACCCGGACGCCGTTGGCCGGCACCACGCCGTGCATCACCCGGTGGAAGTGCGGTGAACTGGTCACCACCCGGCGCGGAATCACCCCGTCGTCGAACACCTTGCCGTCGCCGTAGACATCGGCCAGGAACGCCTCCAGCGCCTTCACCCGCTGGGTCACGCCGGCCTCGATGGTGGCCCATTCGTCGGCCAGCAGGATGCGCGGCACGATATCGAGCGGGAACGGCCGCTCCTCACCGCCGATGTCGAAGGTGACGCCCTGGTCGAGGTAGGTGCTCTTCAGATAATCGGCCCGCGACCGGACCTCGTCCGCCTCCAGCTTGCCCAGCTGCCGCAGTGCCGACGAGTAGGCCGTCCGGACTCCCTCGCCGGAGATCATCTCGTCGAAAGCCGGCCCCGTCGCCTGATAGTCCGAGAACAGTGCGCTCACGTCGGTCAGAGTATTGCCGAATTGTTTCATCGTGGTATCACCGGGCCGATCCTCATCACACCAGTTCCGGGACGTCCGCGGTCGTCAACAGTCCGATCAGGTCACGGACCTCGGGGTGCTCACCGCCGCGGAGGCCGTCGATAAGGGTCCGGACGCTCGGCGGGCCGAGCCGGCGAGCGCCGCGCCGAGCGTGTCGAGCAGATGCAGCCGGGTACGCGCCACGGTGCGGACGGCACGCGGTCGATCCGCAGCCCGGCGGCGAACCGGGCGAACCGGGCCGAGGCGGTTCATCGTCCGGCCGCCGGCTGCGCGTGCCGGTCGAAGACGGTCACCGGATGGTCGGCGGGCAGTTCCGCGGCCGGGACGCGTCCGATCCACCACTGGGCGATCACGGCGCCGGTCGCCACCCAGACATCGCCGACCTCGACGACGCGGTCGAGCAGTTCGCCCAGCATGGCCGCCCGTGCCGGCGTCCCGATCAGTTCCGGGTGCAGATCGAGGACGAACAGCAGGCCCTCGTCGCGGTGGGCGTCGAACTCGATCGTCCAGTTGGCCAGCACGTCGCCGATCGGCGCGATCCGCGGGCTGCCGAGCGGGATCGGCGGGTCGAGGTTGAAGGCGAAGTAGGCGGCATCGTCCAACTCGTGATGATGCGGCAGATCGACCAGTCCGGACGGCAGCGTGACCGGCAGGTCGTCGCCGCGCGACTGGGACGACCAGGTGTAGCCATCGGGGCGCAGCAGACCGGCCAGCCTGGGGTCGGCGTCGCCGCGACCCGGCCGGAACCCGACCGTCCGGACGCCGTGGCGCTGCTCGACCACCTCGCGGGCACGGGTCACCAGCTGGTGCTGCTCGCGCAGCCCGAGGGCACCGAAGTTCTCCAACGCGACGCCGCTGGTGGCCAGCTCGTGGCCTTCGGCGATCACCTCGGCGACCAGCGACGCGTGGCACAGGGCGTTCTGCGCCGGCACGAACCAGCTGCTGGGCAGTCCCCGGTCGGCCAGCACGCCGAGCAGCCGCTGCACCCCGCGGGTAGCCCCGTAACGGCCCACCGACAAGGACTTCTGCCGGGTGGCGGCGCTCGAGTCGAGGGCCAGAACGGCCAGTTCGGCGTCGAACGAGACGGTGATCAGGCAGCCGGCGCGGGCTCCGTCCGGCCATCCGGCGCTCACTGGACGCCCTGGATGGCACGGGTGTGGCCGGCGATGTCGGCCAGCGTGGCGAACCAGGGCCGGTTGCCGCGCAGGTGGGCGATCCACTGCGCCAGCAGCGCGGCCGGTCCGGGCCGGCCGATGAATTTGGGGTGGAAGATGGTGACCAGGCAACCGCCGGCGGCGTGGTAGCCGTCGGCTTCCCGCCGCCAGGCGTCCAGGGTGGCCGGGTAGGACGCGATGCGTGCCCCGCCCGAGGGCCAGTCCGGGTCACGGGTGTAGGCCAGGCTGGTGTAGTCGTCCAGTTCGGAGCGGGCCGGAATCTCGATCAGGTCGGCGTCCGGGTACCGGTACGGACGGTCGTCGTCGCGCATCGAACTGGAGTAGCTGAACCCGAGTTCCGCGAGCAGGGCTGGGGTGCCGGGCGTCCAATCCCCCGACGGGGTGCGGAACCCGGTCGCGACGGTTCCGAGTTCTGCGGCGAAGATGCGCTGGCTTCTTTCGATGAGGGCGCGCTGGCCGGCCAGGTCGTAGTCGGCGAATCGTTCGTGCCGGTAGCCGTGGTGGGCCACCTCATGGCCGGCGTCGATCAGCCGACGACACTGCCGCGGCCAATTCTCGACCACCCAGGCCGGCACGAAGAAGGTGGCCGGCAACGTGTCGAGAAGGCGCAGCAGCCGGTCGACGGCCCGCCACGGTCCATACGCCCCTTGACTGAAATAGGACGGCCGGCTCCACAGCGATCCGCCCAGCATGGCATCGCCGGTCGGGCCGTCCAGATCGAAGGCAAGAGCGACCGCGCTGGCCCGATCATCGGGCCAGCGCGGTGTGTTGTCGCCAGTGGGTGGTGAGATCACTTGGTGCCGTTGATCGCCGGCTTCAGCTTGTACTCCTCCAGGCCCCACTTCTTCAGGATCGCGTCATAGGTGCCGTCGGCCTGAATGGCCTCGAACGCCTTCAACAGCGCGTTGGCGAGCTGGGTGGCGTCCTTCTTCACGATCGCACCGAACGGAGTGCCGGGCAGCGCGTCGAGGACGACCTTGTACTTGCCCTTCTCGGTGAATTGGTCGAGGTAGGCGATACCCTCGCCGCCCTGCACGGCCAGGTCGGCCCGGCCCTGCTGAATCTGCAGCCGCGCCGCCGCACCCGAATCGGTGCCGAGCCGTTCCACGGCCGGCTTACCGGCGTCCTCACAGACCTTCTTGCTGACGTCGGCCACCTGGTCGTAGTAGTCGGTCTTCGAGCTGACCGCCACCTTCTTGCCGCAGATCGCGTCCTGCGAGGTGTAGACGCCGGCCTTGTCGGTGAGGGCGTAGAAGCGGCCCTGCGAGTTGAGATAGTCGACGAAGGTGGCGCTCTTCTGCCGCTCGACAGTGTCCGAGATGCCCGACATCACGGTGTCTACCCGGCCGGTCGCCACCGAGTTGATCAACTGGTCGAAGGGCGTCTCGACCAGTTCGACCTTGACCCCGAGGTTCTTGGCCACCGCGTTCGCCAGATCGATGTCGGCGCCGATGGTCTCGGTGGTGTTGTCCGGGTTCTTGAACGCCATCGGCGCGTAGGCCGGCGACGTCCCGACCTTGAGGGTGCCGCTCTGCGCGATGGCCGCCGGCAACCCGCTCGGGTCCGCCGACGGATCGGCGCTCGGCGTGGTCTTCGCCGGCACGCAGCCGGACAGGACGATCACGGTCAGTGCCGCGCCGGCCGCGGCGACGCGGCCCTTGAATGTGAACATTGTGCTCCTCGGGTGAAACGTGGTGGTCAGAGTATGCGAGAAAGGAACGCCTGCGTCCGGGGATGCTGCGGAGTCACCAGGACCTCCCCGGGCGGGCCGAGTTCGGCGATCTCGCCGTCGGCCATGAAGGCGACCCGGTCGGCGACGTCCTTGGCGAAGCCGATCTCGTGGGTCACCACGATCATCGTCATCCCGGAATCGCCCAGATCGCGCATCACCTGCAGCACCTCGCCGACCAGCTCGGGGTCGAGCGCCGAGGTCGGCTCGTCGAACAGCATCAGCTGCGGATTCATCGCCAACGCGCGGGCGATGGCCACCCGCTGCTGCTGGCCACCCGACATCTGCCGCGGGTACTGGTTGCCGCGATCGCCCAGCCCCACCTTCTCGAGCAGCTCCTGGGCGGCCTGCTTGGCCTCCGCCGGCTTGCGCTTCTGCACCTGGACCGGGCCCTCGATGATGTTCTCGATGGCGGTCATGTGCGGGAAGAGATTCCACCGCTGAAACACCATGCCTATCGAGCGACGCTGCCGCGCGGCCTCTTTGTCGGACATCTCGTGCAGCTTGGTGCCCGCCTGCCGGTAGCCGATCACCTCGTCGCCGACCCAGATCCGCCCGGCCGAGACGGTCTCCAGGTGGTTGACGCAGCGCAGCAGGGTGCTCTTGCCCGAACCGGACGCGCCCAGCAGCACCACCACCTCACCCTTGTTGACCACCAGATCGACGCCCCTGAGCACGTGCAGCGGACCGAAGTTCTTGTGCACTCCCTCGATGCGAACCAGCGGTTCGCCGGGCGCGACGCCCGAGGCGTCCAGAGCCTGTCCGGTCATCTCAACTCCTCTTGCCGGTAAGTGCGGCCCGCAGCTTCTGCAGCGGCGTCGGTGGCAGCGCTCGGCTGGTGGCGCCCTTGGCGAAGGCGCGTTCCAGGTAGAACTGCCCGATCGACATCACGGTGGTGGCGGCCAGGTACCAGACCGCACAGACGATCAGCAGCTCCATGATCTTGCTGTTGACGTAATAGATGTGCTGCGCCTGGGTCAGAATCTCGGTCACGCCGATCGCCGAGGCCAGCGAGGTCGTCTTCACCATCGAGATGACCTCGTTGCCGATCGGCGGAATCACCACGCGCATCGCCTGCGGCAGCACGATGCGGCGCATCAGATGCAACCGGGTCATACCGATGGCGCTGGCCGCCTCGCTCTGGCCCTCGTCCACCGACAGGATGCCCGAGCGGATCACCTCGGAGGTGTAGGCGCCCTGGTTCAGGCCGAGCGCGATGATCGCCGCCAGATCGGCCGTCACCACCTTGGTGGTGTCCACCACGCCCATGCCGGGGATGAAGAGCTGCGGGAAGATCAGCGCGATGTTGAACCACATCAGCAGCTGCAGATAGACCGGCGTCCCGCGGAAGACCCAGATGTAGAGATAGGCGACGGTCGAGGTCACCGGATTCTTCGACATCCGCATCACCGCCGTGACGATGCCGAGGAGCAGGCCGAGCGCCATCGAGACCACGGTCAGCCACAGGGCGGTGACGATGCCCTGCATCAGCACCGGCAAGGTCATGTACTCCGCGACGATCGACCAATCGATGGCAGCGTTCGCCATCGCGACGCCGAGCCAGATCAGAAACGCCAGAACGAGCGCGGCGCCAATCCACCGCGACACATGTTTCCGCGGTACCACCGTGAGCGCGTCGGCGGCGATCGCCGCCGACGGAGGTGGGGCCTTACCGGACGGGCCTGTACTCATGAGTTGTCCCCTTCGTCGCCACTGAATATCGCGGTGTTCGGCCTGCCGAGCCTCGCTGACGTGCACAACTGCGGGGCGATACTCTCATCTCTCGGCCGATCCGGCGTTCGCCGTCACGCTAACAGGACACCGGTATCTCAAGCTAGACATAGACGCATCCACGCAATGCTGAAATCAGCTCGAAACGAAGGGCGACCCATGGCGGACCTGGCGCCGGAGCCGGCGAGACCCGGCTCCCGACGCGCCCCGACCCTGCAGCAGGTCGCGGCCGCCGCCGGCGTCTCCCGCTCGACCGCTGCCCGCAGCCTCGGCAACTACGGCACCGTCGACCCTGTCCTGCGCGAACGCGTGCTGGAGGCCGCCCGCGAGCTGGGCTATCGGCGCAACGCGCTGGCCAGCAGCGTCAGTTCGGGACGGTCGTCCACGGTAGGAGTGGTGATCTCCGACATCGAGGATCCGCACTTCGCCCGCGCCGTCCGCGGGATCATCGACGCCGCCGGTGCCCGCGGCTTCGACGTCATCCTGGCCAACACCGACGAGAAGCTGGAAGCCGAGCGGTCCGCGGTCAAGGTCTTCCTGGACAAGCGGGTGGACGGCTTCATCGTCACCCCGTCGTCCGGCATGGTCTCCACCCATCTGGACGAGATCCTGCAGATGCCCCGGCCGCTGGTGCTGATCGACCGGTTCCTGCCCGGACTCGACTGCGACTGGGTGGGCGCCGACGACTACACCTCGACCTATGCGGTGATCGAGCGGCTGGCCGGCGAAGGGCACCGCCGGATCGACCTGGTGGCCGCGACCTCGCGGTCGGCGATCGAGATCGAACAGGGCATCAGTCAGCCGATCTCGCCGATCGCGAAGCGCATTCAGGCGCTCCGGGACGCCGCCGCCGCGTGCGGCGTGCGCTATCGGCTGCACACCGGGGCGATGTCGCGCGACCGGACCCGCCAGGTCGTCCGGGCCGCGCTCGACCTGCCCGACCCGCCGACCGCACTGCTGGCGTCGTACAGCGAGATCGCACTGACCGCCTTCCAGGAGCTGCGGCAGCGCGGACTGTCGGTGCCCGGCCAGCTGTCCCTGGTCAGCCTGGACGACGCCGAGTGGATGACGGTCAGCTCGCCCACGATCTCCGCGGTGCAGCGTCCGTCGTACGCCATGGGGGTGCGCGCCACCGAGGTGCTGCTGGCCCGGCTGGCCGGCGACGGCCCCGCCGTCCGGCAGCACACCCTGCCCAATCGGATCGTCGATCGCGAGTCGATCGGCACCTCCAGCACGATGGCCGGGCCGTCCGGCCGGAAAGGGATTCGATGAACTACCGCAACGTGCAGGCCCCGACCGCCGTCGTCATGGTGCGCCCGCACCGCTTCCGGGTGAATCCACAGACCCTGACCGACAACGCGTTCCAGGCGCTGCCGACCGGCGAGCCGGCGGCGTCCGATGCGATCGCGGCAGCGGCTCGCGCCGAGTTCGACGCGGCCGCCGAGCAGCTCTGCGCGGCCGGCGTCACCGTGCACGTCTTCGACGACTTCGGCCAGCTGGACACCCCCGACTCGGTGTTCCCGAACAACTGGTTTTCGACCCATCACGGCGGCCGGATCGCCATCTACCCGATGTACGCGCCCAACCGGCGGCGGGAGCGCCGCTCCGACGTGATCGAGCTGTTGAAGAGCACCTACCGGGTGCAGGAGGTGATCGACTACTCCGGCCTCGAATACGACAACCTGTTCCTGGAGGGCACCGGCGCGATGGTGCTCGACCATGCCGAGCGACTGGCCTACGTGGCGAACTCGCATCGGGCCGATCCGGTGATCCTGGAGCGGTTCTGCACGGCGTTCGGCTACGAGCCGATGGCGTTCCCGACCATGGGGCCGGACGGGCGTCCGGTCTACCACACCAATGTGATGATGGGCATCGCGTCGGAGTACGTGCTGGTCTGCCTGGACGCGATCAGCGACCCCCAGCGGCGCAACGAGGTGGCCGCCCGGCTGGCCGGCAGCGGACGCGCGGTGCTGCAGCTCAGCTTCGAGCAGGTCGCCGACTTCGCCGGCAACACCATCGAGCTGACCGGTTCCGGCGGCCGGGTCCTGGCACTGTCGTCGCGCGCCGCCGCGTCCCTCACCGACGCCCAGCGGGCGACGATCGAGGAGTCGGCTACCCTGCTGCCGCTGCCGATTCCGACCATCGAGCGCGCGGGCGGCTCGGTGCGCTGCATGATCGCCGGGGTGCACCTGACTCCGCGCTGACACTCGGACGCCACGGCAGTGGCATACTCGTGGCATGACGCGCCAGCGGATCAGCACCACCGTCGATGCCGACTTGCTCGGACGGGCCCGCGCACTCGACCCCGAGGGCACAGATGCACGCCTGGTCGAGCGCGCCTTGCAGGCGCTGCTGGCCGCGCATCGAGCGGCCGAGATCGACCGCGACTACGCGGCGAGCTACACCGCTCAGCCGTTGGACACCCCCGACGAGTGGGGCGACCTGGCCCGCTTCGGCGCGGCCGTGCGGTCGGCATGACGCCCGAGTGGGGCGAGCTCTGGTGGTGCGAGCATCCCAAGATCGGACGCCGTCCGGTCGTGGTGGTCTCCCGCAGCGCAGCCGTCCGGGCCCGCCGGCTGGCCATGATCGCACCCTGCACGACCACGATCCGTGGCCTGGCCAGCGAAGTCCGGCTAGAACCCGACGACGACCCGGTGCCGCAGCCGTGCGTGGTCAACCTCGACTCTGTCGAGCAGGTGCCGGTCGGTCTGCTCGTCCAACGGCTGGGACGGCTCTCCGGCGAACGCATGCGCGCGGTCTGCTCCGCACTCGCCGTCGCGGTCAACTGCCCCGCCCGGTGAACCGAAAAGGAACCGTCCCTTGGTCACCGGGGACGGTTCTTTCGGTCACCGGGGACGGATCAGTCGGCCAGCGGGCCGAACTTGGCACCCAGCGCGGTGAGTTCGACCTCGCCGCCATCCTCGGCGGTGAGCACCCACAGGCCGTGCTTGGTGATCGTCATGGTGTGCTCCCAGTGGCAGGCACGGGAGCGATCCCTGGTCACCACCGTCCAGCCGTCGTCCAGGGTCGCCGTCGCCTCGCCGCCCAGAGTGAGCATCGGCTCGACCGCCAGGCAGATGCCCTGCACCAGCAGCGGACCGCGGCCGCGGCGTCCGAAATTGGGGACGTCAGGGGCCTGATGCATCTGTGAGCCGATGCCGTGCCCGGTGAACTCCCGGACGATGCCGTACCGCTCGCGCCGACTCCGCACGTAACCCTGTACGGCGGCGGAGATGTCGCCGACCCGCCCGCCGAGGTGCGCGGCGGCGATGCCGCGCCACATCGACTCCCGTGTCACGTCGCTGAGCCGCTGGTCGTCCGGACGAGGCTCGCCGACGCTGAAGCTGATCGCCGAATCGCCGTGCCAGCCGTCCACGATCGCGCCGAAGTCCACCGACACCAGGTCGCCGTCGGCGAGCACCCGGGATCCGGGGATGCCATGCACGACCTCGTCGTTGACCGAGATGCAGGTCACCGCCGGGAAGGGCGGGATGCCCCAGCCACCGCCGTAGTTCAGGAACGAGGACGTCGCGCCGGCCCTGGCCAGGTGCTCACGGGCCAGCGCGTCGAGTTCGCCGGTGGTCACACCGGCCACGGCCGCCACGCGCAGCGCCGCCAAGGTGCGTCCCACCACCAAGCCGGCGCGTCGCATGACGCGCACCTGCTCGGGGGTCTTAACCTCGATGCCGCCCGCCACGGATCAGCGTCCGAGCCTCTCGGCAAGCGCCGCCAGCACCCGTTGTGAGACCTCGCCGACGTCACCCATGCCGTCGACCTCGATCAACAGGCCACGCTCGCGGTAGACGTCCAGCAGCGGATCGGTCTGCTCGTGGTAGACCTCCATCCGGTTGCGGATGGTCTCTTCGTTGTCGTCCGGCCGGTTCTCGATCTCGGCCCGCTTCAGCATGCGCTGGACGATCGCCTCTTCGTCGGCCGTCAGCGACACAACCGCGTCCAGATGGAGGTTGTGCACCTTGAGTTCGCCATCCAGCGCCTTGACCTGGCGCAGCGTGCGGGGGAAGCCGTCCAGCAGCCAGCCGTCCTTGGCGTCCTCTTCTTGGAGGCGCTCGATGAGCACCTTCAGGGTGAGGCTGTCGGGCACGTAACCGCCTTCGGAGATGATCCGCTTGATCCGCTCGCCGAGCTCGGTGCGATTCGTGATCGCGGTCCGGAAGATGTTACCGGTGGAGATCGCCGGGACCCCGTAGTGCTCGCCGATGATGGCGGCCTGAGTGCCCTTGCCCGCTCCGGGTGGGCCCATGATCAAAAGTCGCATCGTGTCCTGCCTCGCCGTCGAGTTACCTGAGGAATCCTTCGTAGTTGCGTTGCTGGAGCTGACTCTCGATCTGCTTGACCGTGTCCAGCCCAACGCCGACAACGATCAGAATGCTAGTGCCCCCGAAGGGAAAGTTGTTCTGTGCATTGAAGAATATGAACGCCACCGCCGGAATCAGCGAGATCAGGCCCAGGTAGAGCGAGCCCGGAGCGGTCAACCGGGAGAGCACGAAGGCCAGGTATTCCTCGGTGGGCCTGCCGGCCCGGATGCCGGGGATGAACCCGCCGTACTTCTTCATGTTGTCGGCGACCTCGACCGGGTCGAAGGTGATCGCCACGTAGAAGTAGGTGAACGCGATGATCAGCACGAAGTAGATCGTGTTGTACCAGACGCCGTCGCCGCGGACCAGGTGGGTCTGGATCCACGTCGACACCTCGTTGTCGGGCTGGAACTGCGAGTACAGCACCGGTAGGTAGAGCATCGACGAGGCGAAGATCACCGGGATCACGCCGGCCTGGTTGACCTTCATCGGAATGTAGGTGGTGGTCCCGCCGAAGAGCCGTCGGCCGACCATCCGCTTGGCGTACTGGACAGGAATGCGGCGTTGCGCCTGCTCCATGTAGATGACGCCGAGCATCACCAGCAGGCCGATCGCCATCACCACCGAGAACGCCAGCCAACCGGCGGCGCCCTCGCGGCTCTCTTTGATCGCCCACAGCGATGCCGGGAACTGTGCGGCGATCTGAGTGAAGATCATCACCGACATGCCGTTGCCGACGCCGCGCTCGGTGATCAGCTCGCCCATCCACATGATCAGGCCAGTGCCCGCCGTCATGGTCAGCACCATCACCACGATCGCGAAGACACCCTTGTCGTAGACCAGGTCGAGGGTGCAGCCCTGGAACAGCTGGCCGTTCACGGCGAGGGTGACGAACGCGGTGGCGTTCAGCACCGCCAGCACCAGAGTCAGGTAGCGGGTGTACTGGGTGATCTTGGCGGTGCCGGAGGCACCCTCCTTCTTCAGCGCCTCCAACCGCGGAATGACCACGGTGAGCAGCTGCAGAATGATGCTGGCGGTGATATAGGGCATGATGCCCAGCGCGAAGATCGCCAGCTGCAGCAGCGCGCCACCCGAGAACAGGTTGATCATCGAGTAGAGCCCGGCGTTGGCGCCAGACGCCGCCTCGACGCGGCAGGCGTTCACGTTGACCAGGTTGACGTTCGGGGAAGGGATCACCGAGCCCAGCCGGAAGACCGCCAAGATGCCGAGAGTGAACAGGATCTTGCGGCGCAGATCTGGCGTCTTCAGCGCGTTGACGAAGGCCGACAGCATCCGACCAGTACTCCTCTACCCTTGATCAGAGCGCGCGAGAACCGCGCGCAACCTGACAGACTCTACCAAGTTCCGCGTGCTGGCCCGACCCCAGCGCGATCGGCGGCCACTAGACCGACCAGTGATCGGAGCTCGGCTGCTCCGCGATCGAGGGTCGCTCCCCTACTCGCGCGGTCATTCCGGCCAGTCCCTGCGCCACCTGCGCCCTGGCCGCGATGCGCGCCGTCTCACCGTCGCCGGCCGCCACCGCGGCGGCGATCCGCCGGTACCGTTCGGCCCAGACCAGGCCCGGCTCCGGCGACTGCGGGCCGTCCAGCCGTTCGACGAGGCGGACGACGCCGGAGAAGCCGGCGAACAGCTCGTTGGCGGTGGCTCGCAGCAGCAGCATGTGAAAGCCCAACTCGGCCTCGGCGAGCGCCGCGGTGTTCTCCGGACGCCGGCTGTGCCGGACGATCTCGTCGGCCAGCTCGACCAGCCGTTCCCGCTGCTCGGGGGTGGCGTTGCGGGCCGCCAGTTCCGCCGCCATCGGCTGCAGCGCGGCGCGCAGCTCGGTGACGTCGAGCAGCACCCGATCGTGTTCCTCGCCCCGCAGCCGCCAACCGACCACCAGCGGGTCGAGCACGTTCCAGTTCGACCGCGGCCGGATGGTGATGCCGACCCGGCGCCGAGAACGCACCATGCCCAGTGATTCCAGGATGCGCATGATCTCGCGGGCCACCGTCCGAGACACCGTGAACCGCTGCTCGAGATCAGCCAGGGTGAGCACCGAGCCGACCGGGCGAACGCCGTCCACGATCTCCTGCCCGATCGCGTCGAGGGCAGCATGGTGGAGGTGCACAGTCGCCATTTGGGGTGTCCTTTTCGGTCCTGGTCAGGATAGCGGCCGGTGTCGTCGCCGCTGTCGCCGCTGGACCAACCCGAAAACCCCCAAGTCGATGGCCCGGAGACCGGCGACACGCCGGCGGAGAGCAATCGACCCGTGAGTTTTCGGGATCGCCCGGACACAACACGAGGGCGAGACGACCGAAGCCGTCTCGCCCTCGCGCCTGCTCACAGCTGGGTGGCGGTGCCCCCGGCTGCCTCGATCTTGCTCTTGGCCGAGGCGGAGAACGCGTGCGCGCTCACCTGCAGGGCCACGGAGAGCTCCCCGTTGCCCAGCACCTTGACCAGGTTGCCGTCGCGAACCGCACCGGCGGCCACCAGATCGGCCACGCCGACCTCACCGCCACTGGGGAACAGCTCGCCGAGCCTGGCGACGTTCACCACCTGGTACTCGACCCGGAACGGGTTCTTGAAGCCGCGCAGCTTGGGCAGCCGCATGTGCAGCGGCATCTGCCCGCCCTCGAAGTTCTGCGGCGTGTTCTTCCGCGCGCCGGTTCCCTTGGTGCCCCGGCCGGCGGTCTTGCCCTTGGAGCCCTCGCCACGGCCGACGCGGGTGCGTTCGGTCTTGGCACCCGGCGCCGGGCGCAGATGATGCAATTTCAGCGGCATGTCAGTCGACCTCCTCGACGGTGACCAGATGGGGGATCGACTTGGCCATGCCCACCAGCTCAGGACGGGCCTCGATCACCACCGAGTCACCGATCCGCTTCAGACCGAGCGAACGCAGGGTCTCGCGCTGGTTCTGCTTGCGGCCCACGCCGGACTTGACCTGGGTCACCTTGATCTTCGCCATCAGTGATTCGCCTCCTCACGAGCGCGCAGCAGCGCGGCCGGGGCCACGTCCGCGACCGGCAGGCCACGACGCTTGGCGACCTGCTCGGGCTCCTCCAGGCTCTTCAGCGCGGCAACGGTAGCGTGCACCACGTTGATCGCGTTGTCCGAGCCCAGCGACTTGGCGAGCACGTCATGGACGCCGGCGCACTCCAGCACGGCGCGAGCCGAACCACCGGCGATGACACCGGTACCCGGCGAGGCTGGACGCAGCATGACCACACCGGCGGCCTTCTCGCCCTGCACCGGGTGCGGGATGGTGCCCTGGATGCGCGGCACCCGGAAGAACGCCTTCTTGGCCTCCTCCACGCCCTTGGCGATCGCGGCCGGCACCTCGCGGGCCTTGCCGTAGCCGACACCTACGGTGCCGTCGCCGTCGCCCACCACGACCAGCGCGGTGAAGCTGAACCGGCGGCCACCCTGGACGACCTTCGCCACCCGGTTGATCGCCACTACCCGCTCGAGGTAGTTGCTCTTGTCCTTATCGGCGTTGTTGCCCCGACGGTCCTCGCGGCCACGACGCTCGCCACCAGCGGCACCGCCTCCGCGGCGCTGGTTTCCATTCATCGTTGTTTCCTTTCGAGTTCCGTCAGAATCCCAGGCCGGCTTCACGAGCGCTGTCGGCCAGCGCCGCGATCCGTCCGTGGTACTTGTTGCCGGCGCGGTCGAAGACGACGGTGCTGACACCGGCGGCCTTGGCCCGGTCGGCGATCAGCGTGCCGACCTGCTTGGCCACCGCCGTCTTGTCGCCGGTGGCGGCGCGAACGGCCGACTCCATGCTGGACGCCGAGGCCAGGGTGCGGCCCTGGGTGTCGTCGATCACCTGGACGAACAGGTGCCGAGCCGACCGGGTGACGACCAGACGCGGACGCTCCGGGCTGCCGGCGATCTTCTTGCGGCCCCGGACCTGACGACGCAGCCGCGCCGCGACTCGATCGGCCGTGCCCTTGTTGTTCGACAGCGAGATAGCCATCACTTACCAGCCTTTCCAACCTTGCGGCGAACCCGCTCGCCGGCGTAACGCACACCCTTGCCCTTGTAGGGCTCCGGCTTGCGGATCTTGCGGATGTTCGCCGCAACCTCGCCGACGGCCTGCTTGTCGATGCCGTACACGGTGAACGCCGTCGGCTTCTCCACCGAGAAGGTGATGCCCTCGGGGGCGTTCACCACGACCGGATGGCTGAAGCCGAGATTGAACTCGAGCTGGGTCGGGCCCTTCGCGATCACGCGGTAGCCGACGCCGACGATCTCGAGCTTCTTCTCGTAGCCGGCGGTCACCCCGACCACCATGTTGGAGACCAGGGTCCGGGTCAGGCCGTGCAGCGAGCGGCTCACCCGCTCGTCGTCCGGACGGGTCACCTCGATCTCGCCGGCCTCGTTCCGGGCCACCTTGATCGGCTCAGCGACGGTGTGGCTCAGGGCGCCCTTGGGGCCCTTCACCTCGACCAGCTGACCGCTGAGCTTCACCTCCACGCCCGCCGGGACGGCGATCGGGAGCCTGCCAATTCGCGACATGTCAGTACTCCTCTCTCACCAGACGTAGGCGAGGACTTCGCCACCGACGGACTTGGCGTTCGCCTCAGAGTCGGTGAGCAGGCCCTGGGAGGTCGAGATGATCGCGATTCCCAGGCCGCCCAGCACCTTCGGCAGGCCGGTGGACTTGGCGTACACCCGCAGACCGGGCTTGCTGATCCGCCGGACGCCGGCGATCGAACGCTCCCGGTTGGAGCCGTACTTGAGGGTGATGGTCAGCGTCTTGCCGACCTCGCCCTCGGCCGGCTCCTTGACCTCGTAGCCGCTGATGTAGCCCTGGGCCTTGAGGATCTCTGCGATGCCCACCTTGATCTTGCTGTGCGGCATCGACGTGGAGTCGTGGTACGCCTGATTGGCATTGCGCAGACGCGTCAGCATGTCTGCGATCGGGTCAGTCATGGTCATGACTTGATTTCTTCTTTCTCGGACGGTTTCAGGACGCCGTATCCCAGGCGCCTGACCTGTTCGGATTAATGGTCAGTGGGTCCGGACGGACTCGGTGGTCTTGACAAGCTCGAAGTCTCGACCAGCGATTGTCACCAGCTGGACTTGGTCACACCGGGCAGCTGGCCGGCGTGCGCCAGGTCGCGCAGGCAGACCCGGCACAGGCCGAACTTGCGGTAGACGGCCTTGGGCCGGCCGCATTTGCTGCACCGGGTGTAGGCGCGGACGCCGAACTTCGGCTTGCGGGCCTGCTTGACCTTCAGCGCTGTCTTCGCCATCGCTTCGTCACTTCCTCTTCAGGGACTTCTTCTGGGCGCTCTTCGAAGCACCCTGGGGACGCCGCTTCTTGGCGACGGCCTTCTTCGGATCGTTCTCCGGGGCCTTGAACGGGAAGCCCAGGTGCTTCAGCAGCGCCCGGCCCTCGTCGTCGGTGGTCGCGGTGGTGACGAAGGTGATGTCCATGCCGCGCACGCGATCGATCCGGTCCTGGTCGATCTCGTGGAACATGACCTGCTCGGTCAGGCCGAAGGTGTAGTTGCCCTTGCCGTCGAACTGCCGGGCGGACAGCCCGCGGAAGTCGCGGATCCGGGGCAGCGCCAGGCTGAGCAGCCGGTCGGCGAACTCCCACATCCGGTCGCCGCGCAGGGTCACGTGGCAGCCGATCGGCATGCCCTCGCGCAGCTTGAACTGCGCGATCGACTTGCGGGCCTTGGTCACCGACGGCTTCTGCCCGGTGATCTGGGTGAGGTCGCGCACGGCGCCGTCGATCACCTTGGAGTCGCGGGCCGCGTCGCCGACACCCATGTTGACCACGATCTTGGTCAGCCCGGGGATCTGCATCACGTTGGCGTACTCGAACTCGGAGTGCAGAGCCGGCGCGATCTCCTCGCGGTACTTCTGCTTGAGCCGCGGCAGAGTCTTCTCTGCGGTGCTGGCGGTCATCAGATTTCCTTCCCGGTCTTGCGGGCGATCCGGACGCTCCGGTGAGCGGAGTATTCGGTGCCGTCCGGACGCCGCTTGGTCACCTCGCGACGCTCGTAACCGACGCGGGTCACGACCTCGTTGCCGTCCACCTTCACGACCAACTGCACGTTGGAGGCGTCGATGGGGGCCTCGGTGGTGATGATCCCGCCCTTGTTCTTGCCGCCTTGCTGGGAGCGATCCGGGGTGTGCTTCTTGACCACGTTCACACCCTCGACGATCACCCGGCCCTGCTCGGGCAGCACCTCGATGATGTCGCCGACCAGGCCCTTGTCCTTGCCGGCGATGACCTTGACCCGGTCACCCTTCTTCACATGCAACGAGTTCGCCATGTCACAGCACCTCCGGCGCCAGCGAGATGATGCGCATGTAGCGCTTCTCGCGCAACTCACGGCCGACCGGCCCGAAGATGCGGGTGCCACGGGGCTCCCCGTCGCCCTTCAGGATCACGGCGGCATTCTCATCGAATTTGATGTAGGAACCGTCGGCGCGACGGGTCTCCTTCACCGTGCGGACGATGACGGCCTTGACCACCTCGCCCTTCTTCACGTTTCCGCCCGGAATGGCGTCCTTGACCGTGGCGACGATCTTGTCGCCCAGGCCCGCGTAGCGACGCTTGGAGCCACCGAGCACCCGGATGCAGAGGAGTTCCTTCGCACCGGTGTTGTCCGCGACCTTCAGCCGCGTCTCCTGCTGGATCATCTATGCCTCACTTGGCCTTCTCGAGGATCTCGACCAGACGCCAGCGCTTGGTCGCTGAGGTCGGACGAGTCTCCATCACCTTCACGCGGTCCCCGACGCCGGCATCGTTCGCCTCGTCGTGGGCCTTCAGCCGTTCGGTCTTGGTCATCACCTTGCCGTACAGCGGATGCTTGACCCGCTGTTCGACGGCGACCACGACGGTCTTGTCCATCTTGTCGGACACCACGACGCCCTCGCGGACCTTGCGGGCGCCTTCGCGTTTGCTCTGGTTCATTGCTCTCACTTGTCCTGATCAGGATCGGGGACGATGCCGAGGTTGCGCTCCTGCAGCACGGTGTAGACCCGCGCGATGTCCTTGCGGACCTCGCGGAGCCGTCCGTGCGACTCGAGCTGACCGGTGGCGGCGGCGAACCGGAGGTTGAACAACTCCTCCTTGAACTCCTTCACCTTGGCGTTGAGCTCGTCGCGGCTGAGGCCGCGCAGCTCGGCAGCGGTGCTGGTCTTCGCCATCAGATCTCACCTGCTTCCCGCTTGATGAACCGTGCCTTGAACGGCAGCTTGTGGATCGCCAGGCGCATCGCCTCGCGCGCGGTTTCCTCGGCCACGCCGGACAACTCGAAGAGCACTCGGCCGGGCTTGATGTTGGCCACCCACCATTCCGGGGAACCCTTGCCGGAACCCATCCGGGTCTCGGCCGGCTTCTTGGTCAGCGGACGGTCGGGGTAGACGTTGATCCACACCTTGCCGCCACGCTTGATGTGGCGCGTCATCGCGATACGAGCGCTCTCGATCTGCCGGTTGGTCAGGTACGAGGACTCCAGGGCCTGGATGCCGTAATCGCCGAACGCCAGTTTGGTACCGCCCTTGGCAGCGCCGTCGCGACGCGGGTGGTGCTGCTTGCGGTGCTTGACCCTACGGGGAATCAACATGCTCAGGCTCCTGCATTCTCGGTGACAGCCTCGGCCGCGGGGGCCACGGCAGCCTCGGCGCGACGGCGTCCGCCGCGCTCGGGACGGCCGCCCCGGTCGTCGCGACGCGGCCCGCGGGCCGGA
>NZ_JASGEF010000064.1:0-54154 GCF_047606665.1 Micropruina sp.
CCCGAACAGAGACACCGGCCGAACCTCGGGCCGGCCCCGCGGACAGCCGCTCACTCTTCAGGAATCGCCAGGCGTTCCAGTCGGTGGCCTCGGCCCACCCGCGGGGCACACACTCAATCTAAATGTCTGTGCCGCTGCGTACACTGCCGGGTGTGCCGGGCTTGATCAACGAGGAGGATCTGGCGACCGTCCGTGAGCGCAGCCGGATCGAGGACGTCGTCGGTTCCTATGTCACCCTGCGTCCCGGCGGCGGGGGAGCGCTGGTCGGGCTGTGCCCGTTCCACGACGAGAAGACCCCGTCGTTCCGGGTGACGCCCGCCCGCGGCTTCTACTACTGCTTCGGCTGCAACGTCGGCGGCGACGTGATCGGCTTCGTGCAGGCGATCAACAACTGCAACTTCGTCGAGGCGGTCGAATTCCTCGCCGACCGGGTCGGCGTCCAGCTGCGCTACACCGACGGTGGCGGCGGCGTCCGGGTCGAACCGGGGCTGCGCTCCCGGATCTTGGAGGCCAACCGGCTGGCCGCGGAGTTCTTCGCCGACCAGCTGACCAGCCCGGACGCGGTCGCCGGCCGCCAGTTCCTTTCCGAGCGCGGCTTCGATCGGGACGCCGCCGAACACTTCGGGGTGGGCTTCGCGCCGATGGGCGGACGCGAACTCGCCAAGCATCTGCGGGCCCACAAATTCACCGACGACGAGTTGGTCAAGGCCAGCCTGATCCGCGACGGCGGCTGGGACTACTTCCAGGCCCGGCTGATCTGGCCGATCCGGGACGCCGGCCGCTCGGTGCTGGGCTTCGGCGCCCGGCGGCTGTTCGACGACGACCGGATGCCGGCCAAATACATCAACACCCGCGAGACGCCCGTGTACAAGAAGTCGCATGTGCTCTACGGGCTCGACCTGGCCCGGCAGAACATCGCCAAGAAGAACCAGGCGGTGATCGTCGAGGGCTACACCGACGTGATGGCCGCGCATGTGGCCGGCGTGGACACCGCGGTGGCCTCCTGTGGCACCGCGTTCGGCGACGATCATGCCCGGCTGCTGTCCCGGCTGATCGGATCGACGGACGCCCTCAACGGCGAGGTGATCTTCACCTTCGACGGCGACGCGGCCGGGCAGGCCGCCGCGCTCAAGGTGTTCTCCGGCGACCAGCACTTCATCTCGCAGACCTATGTGGCGATCGAACCGACCGGGCTCGACCCCTGCGATCTGCGCATCCAGCACGGGGACGCCGCCGTCCGCGAACTGGTCGGACGCCGCGAGCCGCTCTACCGGTACGTGATGGCCAGCACCATCGCCGGCTTCGACCTCGACCGGGTCGACGGACGGCTGGGCGCCTTGCGCGCCGCGGCACCGCTGGTCAGCAGCGTGCGGGACAGCTCACTGGTCAACGGCTACATCCATGAACTCGCCAAGATGCTCGGTGCCGAGGTGGACGAGGTACGCCGCGAAGTGGCCCGGGCCGGACGCCGCCGGCTGCCGGCCGCGCACCAGGAACGGCATCAACCGCCCGCGCCCGAGCCGGCGCACCCGGACGAGCCGAGCCTGCTCGGGCTGCCGATGCCCAACCCGCGCGACCGCGGGCTGGAGGTGGAACGCGGCACCTTGCGGCTGATGCTGCGGGCCCCGGAGGTGTTCGCATCCGGCTGGAACGAGGTCGGCGCCGACGACTTCACCCATCCGACCTATCGGGCGATCTTCACCGCCATCGCGGACGCCGGCGTACCCGGCGGCGACTGGCCGCAGCCCGTGGTCGCGACCGAGGCCGATCCGACCGTGTCGGCGGTGGTGGCGGCGTTGACCACCGAGCCACTGCTGCGTCCGGCCAGCCCCGGCTACGCCGCCGAATATGTGGCGAAGCTCCGGCTGCTGAGCGTCGCGCGCACCATCGCGGAGCTGAAGTCGAAGCTGCAACGGACCAATCCGGTGGACGACCAGCCGCGCTACAACCGGATGTTCGCCACGCTGCTGGAACTGGAACGGCAACGCCGCGAACTCAACGAGATCGCGGCCGGTCCGGCGTCCTGACCCTGTGAAAAGGACGCGCCCCCGAGCCATGCTCGAGGGCGCGTCCTATTCGAACAGCGGGGAATCTCAGCCGAGGGCGGCGTTGACGACCTCGCGGGCCTCGGCCTGGACCTGAGCGAGATGCTCGGGACCCTTCAGCGACTCGGCGTAGATCTTGTAGACGTCCTCGGTGCCAGACGGACGGGCGGCGAACCAGGCGTGCTCGGTGGCCACCTTGAGGCCGCCGATCGGCGCATCGTTGCCGGGCGCCTTGGTCAGCTTCGCCACGATCGGCTCCCCGGCCAGCTCGGTGGCGGTGACGTCGTCCGGCGACAGCTTGCCCAGCTTGGCCTTCTGCTCGCGGTTGGCCGGGGCGTCCACCCGCGCGTAGGCGCTCTTCCCGTACTTCTCTTCCATCTCGGCGTAGATCTGGGACGGCGACTTGCCGGTCACCGCGCGGATCTCGGACGCCAGCAGGCAGAGCAGGATGCCGTCCTTGTCGGTGGTCCAGGTCTGGCCGTCCAGGGTCAGGAAGGACGCCCCCGCCGACTCTTCGCCGCCGAAGCCGATGTCGCCGGTCATCAGGCCGGGCACGAACCACTTGAAGCCGACCGGCACCTCGACCAGGGTGCGGCCCAGATCGGCGGCCACCTTGTCGATGAAGGACGAGCTGACCAGGGTCTTGCCGACACCGGCGTCCGGCTTCCATCCGGGACGATGCGTGTACAGGTACCAGATCGCCACGGCCAGGAAGTGGTTCGGGTTCATCAGCCCGTGGTCGGGGGTGACGATGCCGTGCCGGTCCGAGTCCGCGTCGTTGCCGGTCGAGATGTCGTAGTTGTCCTTGTTGGCGATCAGCGACGCCATCGCGTACGGGCTGGAGCAGTCCATCCGGATCTTGCCGTCCCAGTCCAGCGTCATGAACGGCCAGGCCGGGTCGACGGTGGCGTCGATCACTTCGAGGCCGATGTTGAGGTTGTCGGCGATGTACTGCCAGTACTGGACGGCGGCGCCGCCCAGCGGATGGGCGCCGATCTTGAGGCCGGCGGCCCGGATGGCGTCCAGGTCGATGGCGTTCTTCAGGTCCTCGCAGTAGGCGGTCCGGTAGTCGTGCCGGACGACGCCGTCGGCGATCGCGTCGTAGGGACGATCGCGCTTGATGCCGTCCGGTGCCGCCATCAACTCGTTGGCGCGGGCCGCGATGACCGAGGTGGCGTCGGTGTCGGCCGGTCCGCCGTGCGGCGGGTTGTACTTGAAGCCGCCGTCGGTGGGCGGGTTGTGGGAGGGGGTGACCACGATGCCGTCGGCCCGTGGGCCTTCGTGATCGCGGTTGTAGACGATGATCGCCCGGGACACCGCGGGGGTCGGGGTGTAGTCGTCGTCGTTCTCGGCCCGGACGTCGACGCCGTTGGCGACCAGCACCTCCAATGCGGTCTTCCACGCCGGCAGGGACAGTCCGTGGGTGTCCTTGCCGATGAACAGCGGGCCGTCCACGCCCTGAGAGGCGCGGTATTCCACGATGGCCTGTGTGGTGGCGGCGATGTGCAGGTCGTTGAAGGAGGTCTTCAGGCTGGAGCCGCGATGCCCCGAGGTGCCGAAGACGACCCTCTGATCGATGTTGTTCGGATCCGGTACCAGGTCGTAATAGGCGGCGATCATTGCGTCGACATCGACGAGGTCTTCAGGCAGTGCGACCTGCCCGGCGCGTTCGTGAACCATAGGTGCCATCATGCCAACGTGGGACCGGCACGGCGAGCCCCCACACGGTTCGTCCGCAGGTCGGGTGAATCCCGGTACGCGGGGACGATTCTTTTCGTACCGGAGGTGGACCGAAAAGAACCGTCCCTCCGTACCACAGGAGGGGGTATCAGAGGTTCGAGGTGGTGGCGCAGAGCTCGACGAATCGTTCGGCCAGCGGACGCCAGGCGGCGTCCAGTTCGTCGCGGGCGGCCGCGACCTCGGCGATGGCCTGCTGCGCGTGGGTCTCGTCCGCGGGCGGATCGAGCGCACACCAGGTGGCGAAGATCTCCTCGTCCACCTCGGGATGCCATTGGACGCCCCAACTGGTCGCCGCGAACCGGGCGGCCTGGATCTCACCGCCCGGTGCCAGAGCGAGAACGGTGGCGGCGTCCGGAAGGGCGGCCACGATGTCGTTGTTGCTGTGGACGCCGCGCAACAGGTTCGGGTCCGGACCGAACAGCGGGTCGTCGCCGGCGGTCGGGGTGAAGCCGATCGGGGTCAGTCCGCGCTGTTTGCCGTTGGGGTTGCGGGTGACCCGTCCGCCCAACGCGACAGCGGCGAGCTGGTGGCCCAGGCAGATGCCGAGGGTCGGGACGCCGACGTCCGCTGCCGCGGCGATCAGAGCCCGCACCGCGGGCAGCCAGGGCGCCACCCCGTCGTCGGTCGCCCCCATCACCCCGCCGAGCACGATCAGTCCGGCGAACTCGGTGGGATCGGGCAGCGGCACGCCCAGGTCGGCGCGGACGATCGCCAGCTGGGCGCCGGCCTCGGTCAGCCACTGGGCCAGCCGGCCCGGCGGGCACTCGTCCTGATGCTGGATGATCGCGATGAGCGGTGCCGGTCTCACCCGCCAACTTTGACACAATGAGGCCATGACCTTGCCGAAGTTCACCTCCCGCGCCATGGACCTGTCCGGTATCGCCGCCGCCGCGAAGGCGCCGCCGGTACCGCCCGGCGCCTCGTTCGTCATCGAGGTCGACGAGAGCAACTTCGAAGCGGTGATGCAGCTGTCCGGCCGGCACCCGGTCGTGGTCGAGCTGTATTCGCCGCGCGCCAACGCCCAGGCCCTGTCCGACGACCTGATCGCGCTGGCCAATGCCGCCGCCGGCGCCTACCTGTTGGCCCGGGTGAACGTCGACGTGTCCGCGACGATCGCGCAGGCCCTCGGCATTCAGGCCGTGCCGACCGTGATCGGCGTGGTCGCCGGCCAGCTGGCGCCGCTGTTCCAGGGCACCCGGTCGAAGGCCGAGGCCGAGGCGGTCATCGCTCAGCTGCTGCAGGTCGCCGCCTCGAACGGCCTGGTCGGACGCGCCGACCCGGTCGCCGGCGGCGCGGGGGAGAGCGACGAGCCCGATCCCCGGTTCGCGGCCGCGGACGCAGCACTGGACCGCGGCGACTTCGCCGGCGCCGTCGTCGAGTACGACAAGATCCTGGCGCAGACCCCGAACGATCCCGAGGCGAAGGCCGGACGCGCCCAGGTCGCACTGCTGGCCCGCGCCGGCGGCAGCGACCCGGCAGCAGTGCTGGCGCGTGCGGCGTCCGAACCCACGTCGGTGGACGCCCAGCTGGCCGCCGCCGACCTCGAGATCCTCGCCGGCCGTCCCGATCAGGCGTTCGGACGTCTGATCGCCCTGATCCGCGAGACGACAGGCTCCGACCGCGACACCGTCCGAGTGCGGCTGCTGGAACTTTTCGAGATCGTCGGGCCCTCCGACCCGGCCGTGCTGAAGGCCCGCCGAGACCTGATGAGTGCCCTGTTCTGATCTCGGCGGTCGCCGTGCATCAGCATGATCGGGGCGGTGGTCTCTCTTGCCGTCTACCGCGATGAACGCGGAGGAACTGATGAGGGTCGAGGGAGCCGGGGCTCGCGGCCACGTCGATGCACTCGGGGCACTGCTCTCTGCCGAACTCAGCCTCACCGGACGCAACCGACGGCCTCGACGGGATGTGGTCAATGCGGCGCTGTCGTATGGCGACGCCGTACAAGGCGAGTGCATGTCGGCGTTGGTTTCTGCCCGGCTCGACCGGCGTGCTGGCGCTGACAAGCGCAATCAGCCAGGCCTGGCTCTCGACCTAATGGAGGAGTTCCGCCCGACCCGCGATAGTCGATCAGGTCGTGGTGCACCTGTTCCGGTCGGGTGCACTCGTCGCGACGCGGGGGAACCACGCTCAACGGCAAGACCGGGTACTGCCGACCAAAGCGGGCAAGGAATTCCCAATGGGGCGGTGTTCTGAAGGTATTAGCGCGCGGAAAGCCGACCGGGTCGCAGGGCGTTGACAAGGGAAGATGCAACGTTCATGGGGCGGAGATGCTCCCGTGGAAACCCCCTGCGGAGGGATGTCCGCAAACTGTTAGCATGACGCCTAGTCCGAAGGCCCGCGAATGAGGCATGGGTGCACATCGGGAGGGGTGGTGACGATGCTTACGCACGGTGTGATTCTGCTGATCATGTTGGTCGTCCAACTGCTCGGCGTGTAACAGCGGACAGGGGTCGACGAGGACATCCCCGTTGCTTACGATCGCGTCCGAGTTGAGGCTCCGCGTCCTCCGCGCCTTCATCCGACCGCCATATTCAGCGCCAACCGTCCACGCCATCGGATACGACGTTGCCCCGGTTCGGTGTCGTTTCCGTGGTTCAAACGAGGTGAAGGACGCCGAAGCGGAGCGAAGTCGAAATCTCGGAAGCCGCGAATGGCGTTCAGAGCCGGGCCGCCGGTCCGGCATCAGCGTCATTACCGCAGCACTTCTTCGAACTCCGCGACTAGAGCGGGATCAGCCGGGCCGTAGTGCGCCTCGAGTTCGCTGACCAACGCGGCGAGGTTGGCGCTCCGCGGGCTTCCAGGGACGATCGCCGTGGGTGCGTCCTCGGCATCGGAGGCCTCGATCGTGTCTGAACCGAGGTTCGGAACCTTCTGCACCTTCATCCGGTCACCATATTCATTGCCGACCATCTGCACCATCGGGTAGGACACATCACCCTGGTTCGGTGTCCTTTCCGTGGTTCAAACCAGGTGAAGGACGCCGAACCAGGGCGAAGTGGATCAGGCCCGGAGCGGGGTCTCGACAAGCTCGACCAGCGGGGGTGGCGCTGTCAGTCGCGACGGGGGAGTCCGCGCTCGAGGTATTGGGTGCCGCCACCGAGCCGGCAGGAGACTGCGGCCAGCATCCGGCCGCGGGCGAAGGGGGCCATCTTGTCGGCGGCCTTCTCCGGCGTCAGCCAGTGGACGGCGCGGATCTCGCCGGGGTCGGGCACGATCGCCTCGATCTGCTCCTGTGTCAGGACGCCGCCGTCGAAGATCAGCTCGACGGCGTCCTCCCAGCCCAGGTAGGGGGCCAGCCAGTCGACCACCAGGACACGGCCGACACCGACGTCCAGGGACATCTCCTCGGCGATCTCCCGGACGGCGCCGGCCCACGGCGATTCCCGCGGGTTCACGATGCCGCCGGGCAGTTCCCAGTCGGGTTTGAAGGTGGTCTCCATGAGACAGACCCGGTCCCACGGATCGGTGATCAGGGCGTGCGCGATCAGCCGCTTCCGGGGCAGCACCGAGTTCATCACGCCGGTGAAACCGCCCGGACCATAGACCAGGTCGCTGGCCAGCCGGGCGTACATCACGACATCGCCGAAGCTGCCGTCCGGCAACGCCAGCGCTTCCCGCCGGGTGCCTTCCAGCCGGAAACCGGCCCGCTGCAACGCCCGGCGTCCGACCACATCGGACGCCGGCAGCGACACCTCGATCCGGCGCAGCCCACGGACGATCAGCCCGTCGTCCGCGGCAAGGCTGACCGCCCGGTCCACCGTCTCCTGAGAGGCCCGCCCGGACCACTCCAGGACGCCGACACCGTCGGCGGCCTGGAGCTGGACCTCGAACTCGTCGGGAGCCGTGCTCACGCCTCGTGCCGGAAGAAGACCGCGCCGAGCGGCGGCACGGTGATCGTGGCGGCCGCCTCGAAGCCGTTGAACTCCTCCTCGTGGGCCTCGACCTGGCCGAGGTTGCCGTGCGAATCGGAACCGTCGTAGATACCGGCGTCGGAGTTCAGGATCTCTTTCCAGACCCCGGCCGCGGGCAGCCCGACCTTGTAGTTGTGCCACGGCTCGGAGGAGAAGTTCACCACCACCGCGATCTGTTCGCCGTCACCGTCGGAGCGCACCCAGCTGAAGGTGTTGCCGCTGGCGTCGTCGGCGTTGATCCAGCGGAAGCCGGCCGGGTCGCAATCCAGCTTCCACAACGCCGGATGCTTGGCGTACAGGGCGTTGAGGTCCTTGATCAGCCGCTGCAGGCCGTGGTGGCCCCACAGGTCGGAGACCCACCACTCCAGCGAGGTCGCCTCGTTGAACTCGGTGCGCTGCCCGAACTCGCAGCCCATGAACAGCAACTGCTTGCCGGGGAACGCCCACATGAACGAGTAGAACGCTCGCAGCGTGGCGAACTGCCGCCAGGAATCCTGCGGGATCTTGTTGATCATCGATCCCTTGCCGTGCACGACCTCGTCGTGGCTGATCGGCAGCACGAAGTTCTCCGAGTACTGGTAGACCATCGCGAAGGTCATCTCGTGGTGGTGGTACTGCCGGTACACCGGCTCGAGCGCCAGGTAGCGCAGCGAGTCGTTCATCCAGCCCATGTTCCACTTGAAGCCGAAGCCCAGACCGCCCTGGTCGACCGGCTTGGTGACGCCGCCGAACGAGGTGGACTCCTCGGCGATCATGCACACGCCCGGCACCCGCTCGTAGAGGTGTTTGTTGACGTAGCGCAGAAAGTCGATCGCCTCCAGGTTCTCGTTGCCGCCGAACTGGTTCGGCACCCATTCGCCGTCTTTGCGCGAGTAGTCGAGGTAGAGCATGGACGCCACGGCGTCCACCCGCAGCGCGTCGATGTGGTACTCGGTCACCCAGTACAGGGCGTTGGAGACCAGGAAGCTCTTCACCTCGTTGCGGCCGTAGTTGAAGATGTAGGTGCCCCAGTCCATGTGCTCGCCCTGGCGGGGATCGGCGTGCTCGTACAGCGCGGTGCCGTCGAAGCGGCCCAGCGCCCATTCGTCCTTGGGAAAGTGGCCCGGCACCCAGTCCAGGATCACGCCGATGCCGGCCTGGTGCAGCCGGTCGACCAGGTGCCGGAACTCGTCCGGACTTCCCAGTCGCGACTGCGGCGCGAAGTAGTTGGTCACCTGGTAGCCCCAGGACGGCTCGAACGGATGCTCGGTGACTGGCAGGAACTCGACATGGGTGAAGCCCTGCCAGGTGACGTACTCGACCAGTTCGTCGGCGAGCTCGAGGTAGGTCTTGCCCTTGCGCCACGAGCCGAGGTGCACCTCGTAGATCGACATCGGCGCCTCGTGCGGACGGGTCGCGGCCCGCTGGGTCATCCAGGCCTCGTCGCCCCAGTCGTACTGGCTGGTGTAGACGATCGACGAGTTGGCCGGTGCCTGTTCGGCGAAGAACGCCATCGGGTCGACCTTCTCGCGCCAGACGCCGTCGGCGCCGAGGATGTTGTACTTGTACAGGACGCCGTCGCCGACGCCCTCGACGAAGATCGCCCAGACGCCGGAGCCGGGCACCAGCTGCATCGCGTCGCCGGTCCACCAGTTGAAATCGGCGTTCAGCCGGACGGCCTGGGCGTTCGGCGCCCATACCGCGAAGCGGGTGCCGTGGATCTCGCCCCGTTCGTCGTCGTGCAGAGTGACTGGGTGAGCCCCGAGCCGGCGCCAGACCTCGGTGTCGCCACCGCTGTGGAACCCTTCGAGATCCCAGCCGGCCAAGCCACCGTTTGGATCGTGTGCCATCAGTTCTCCTCCTGGTTGTGCGTAGCGGACAGCGCCGTCCGTCCTGCGACATCATGGACCGCACCGAGCGGGATGTGAACCCAATTGGGTCTATTGCGTGTTTCGTACACCACCTCGTAAATCGCCTTGTCAAGCACGTAGGCGTCGAGCACCGAAGCCTCCGGCAGGGCACCGTCGCAGTACCCGTCCAGGAAGCCTCCGCACGCCGAGCGGCACCAGGCGCGCGCCTGGCTCGAGGTGGGATCGTGGTGTGCTCCCCGAACATAGTCGAAGGAGCGCAGCATGCCGGCGACGTCGCGCCACACGCTGTCGGGCTGCCGGCGCTCGGCCAGCGACTTGAGCGGTTCGCCCTCGAAGTCGATGATCGTCCAGCCGTCGGACGAGCGCAGCGTCTGGCCGAGATGGAAGTCGCCGTGCACCCGTTGGGTGACCAGCTTGGACGCCGCCAGCTCCCGTAGGACGCCATGCGCCGTCTCCTGTACGGACGCCAGCGCGCCGACCTCGCCCGCTGCGGCGTCCAGTCGTGTCGCCATCGTTTCGGCCACACCGGCGCCGGAACTCGTCGAGGTGCCGAAGGCCTGCGCCAGCCGAGCGTGCACACCGCGCAGCGCCCGCCCCAGCTGGGTGGCTTCGGTGGCGATCTCGCGGCCTTCCGCACACGCCTCGCAGGCCCACTCCCAGCCGTCTCGGACGCCTTGCACCCGCTCCACGAACATGCCCAGATCGGCCCCCTGCCCGTCGGGCAACGCGCCGGTCAGGGTGCCGTACAGCGCGGGGGTGATGCCCGAACCGTTCAGCGCGGCCAGCACCTCGACGTCCAGGTTGCGGCCGGCCTCCAGCCGCCGGAACAGCTTGAACATCCGGTCGTCGCCGAGGCAGATCGTGGTGTTGCTCTGCTCGCCGGCCCAGACCCGCGTCGCGGCGTCCGGATCGATCGCGGCGGCGTCCGCCCATTCCATCGCCGGGTGATCGGACGCCGTCAGCGCAGCCAGCAGGGCCCGCATGCAGCCGGCGTCCCCCGGCGCCTCGACGACCTGCAGCACGCCGAGGCCGGGGTCGGTGACACTGGCCACCACCGGCGCCGCGGGGTTCGTGGTGTAGCCGACCAGCAGTTGGTAGTGCTCGTCGGCGCGGCCCGGGTAGCGGACGGTGGCGATCTCGGTCCGGACCGCCGGAAGGCTCCCCGGCGGGGTCAGCCAGGGCAGTGCCGTCAGTTCGACAAGCGCCCCGGAAAGACCCTTGCCGGCGAACCAGCGGGCGTCCGAAATCACCCCCCACCACGCGGCCAGCGGCTGTTCGCTCACCTGGCCATCCTGTCAGGAAAGCCTTCCCGGCAACAGCTTCGCACGGTGCTTCCCGTGCTCAGAACGAGTTCTGAACGTGCAGGATGTGGGCCGGGCTGCCGGGGCTGAGCTTCACGTAGTTGCGTTCTCCCCAGGTGAACGTCGCGCCGGTCAACTCGTCCCGCAGCGTGACCAGTTCGCTGCCCGGCAGACCGAGCGCGGCCATGTCGAGGTAGAGGTCCGACTCCACAACGTTGTCCGGGTCGAGGCTGCAGATCACGATCATCACGTCGTCGCCGTCGCGCTTGGAGTAGGCGATCACGGCGTCGTGCGGGGCGTGGTGGAAGTGGATCTGCCGCAGCTGCTGCAGCGCCGGATGCGCCTTCCGGATCGAGTTCAGCGTGCCCATCAGCAGGTTGAGGTTCGGCTGCGCGTTGTAGTCGCGGGGCCGGAACTCGTACTTCTCGGAGTTCAGGTACTCCTCGCGCCCCGGCGCCAGCGCCTCGTGCTCGAACAGCTCGAAGCCCGAGTAGACCCCCCAGGTCGGCGACAGCGTCGCGGCCAGGATCGCCCGGATCGCGAAGATCGCCGGGTTGCCCGACTGCAGGTGGAACGGGTTGATGTCGGGGGTGTTGACGAAGAAGTTCGGCCGGTAGAACGGCGACATCTCGCCGGACAGCTCGCGCAGGTACTCCTCGATCTCCCACTTGGTCGTCCGCCAGGTGAAGTAGGTGTACGACTGGTGGTAGCCGACCTTGCCCAGGGCGTGCACCATCTCGGGCTTGGTGAACGCCTCGGCCAGGAAGATCACGTCCGGGTCGGTCTCCCGCAGCCGGTCGAGGATCCAGCCCCAGAACTCGACCGGCTTGGTGTGCGGGTTGTCGATCCGGAAGATCCGCACGCCGTGGCTCATCCACAGTTTGAACAGCCGCAACACCTCGTTGTAGATGCCGACCGGGTCGTTGTCGAAGTTGATCGGGTAGATGTCCTGGTACTTCTTCGGCGGGTTCTCGGCGTAGGCGATGGTGCCGTCGATCCGGGTGGTGAACCACTCGGGATGCTCGGTCACCCAGGGATGGTCGGGGCTGGCCTGCAGGGCGAAGTCGAGCGCGACCTCGACGCCCAACTCCTTGGCCTTGGCGACGAACCGGTCGAACGACTCCCAGTCGCCCAGGTCGGGGTGGATGGCGTCGTGGCCGCCGTCCGCGCTGCCGATCGCCCACGGCGAGCCCGGGTCCTTGTCGGTGGCGTCCAGGGTGTTGTTCTTGCCCTTCTTGAACGCGTTGCCGATCGGGTGGATGGGTGGCAGGTAGATGACGTCGAAGCCCATCGCGGCGGCCGCCTCGAGCCGCTCGTGGGAGGAGTCGAAGGTGCCGGACGTCCAGGTGTCGGTGTTCGCGTCGTAGCTGGCGCCCTGGGAGCGCGGGAAGAACTCGTACCAGGACGAGAACAGCGCCCGCTTGCGGTCGACCCAGAGCGGGAAGTCGGCGGTGGGGGAGACCAGTTCGCGCGGGCCGTAGGCCTTCATCGCCTCGGCCAGCCCGGTGCCGTTGGCCACTTCGAGCAGGTCGGACGCCTTGCGCTGCGGAATCAGCAGCTGCGCGGTGGCCCGCAGAATGGACGCCTCGACCGGGTCGCCGGCCTCGTCGGCGATGACGGCGGTGCGCTCCAGCAGGTCCTTACCCTCCAGGCAGACCAGTTCGAGGTCGATGCCGGCGGCCAGCTTGGCCTCGGCGTTGTGGTGCCAGGTGCCCCACGGGTCGGACCAGCCCTCGACCCGGAAGGTCCAGGAGCCCTCGGCGTCCGGACGCACCCAGGCCTCCCAGCCGTCCAGGCCGGTCGGCTCGGTGGGGGTCATGTCGACACGGGTCTCGACGCCCGACGGACTGGTCAGGATGACGGAGGCGTTCACCGCGTCGTGGCCTTCGCGGAACACCTTGGCGCGGATCGGGATCAGCTCGCCGACGGCGGCCTTGACGGCATAGGCGCCGCCTTCGATGACGGGCCAGACCTTGGCCACGGGGATGCGTCGGAAACCGAATGGGCCGGTCATCCGGGGGGAAAGGTCAACCTCAAGGGGGGCGGCGTCGCCCGCGTTCGTCGATTCGGTCACACTGGTCAACCTACCGGCTGCCGCCCCGGTCGTGGAGTATCCCGGACCGGAAAGACTCGCACTCCGGGATCGCCGGTCATCGTGTCTCGACCGGCGTATCGTCCGGCCCGGTCGGGGCGGACGCCGGCGCTGCGGACGAACCGGGCAGGGTCGCGGACGCGGTCGGCGACTCCGGGCTGACCGGCGATGCGGCCACCGGCTGCGGATGGTTGAGCACCTGCCCGTGCAGCAGCACCACCGTCCGGGCCGGGACGCTGATGGTGGCACCGACACCCAACGGACGGTGCGGCAGCTCGCTGCCCAGCCCGGTGTGGGCCGCGATCCGCCAGCCCACCGACCAGGGCGGTCCCGGCAGCGTCACCTCGATCGGGGCGTCCCCGCCGTGCACGAAGATCAGGAAGGCCTCGTCGACGTCGCAGACGTACTGGCCGAGGGTTCGGCGGCCGTGGTCGTGCCAGTCGTCGATGGTCATCTCGGTGCCGTGCTCGGAGAACCAGGCCACCTCGGCGCGGCCCAGCCCGACGCCGTCGCTGTCCCGCATCTCGCGATGGGTGCGGAACTGCGGGTTGCGCAGCACCGGATGCTCGGCCCGTAGTCGCAGCAGGGTGCGAGTGAGTTCGGCCTGCCCGCTCCACTCGTCGGCAGTGTGCCAGTCGACCCACGAGACGGGGGAATCCTGGCAGTAGGCGTTGTTGTTGCCCTGCTGGGTGCGGCCCATCTCGTCGCCGGCGGTGATCATCGGCACGCCCGCGGAGAGCAGCAGCATGGCCATCATGTTGCGGGCGTCTCGCTGCCGCGACGCGTTGATCTCCGGGTCGTCAGTCTCCCCTTCGTAGCCGTGGTTCCAGGACCGGTTGTCGTCGGCGCCGTCCCGGTTGCGTTCGGCGTTGGCCTCGTTGTGCTTGAGGTCGTAGGTGACCACGTCGCGCAGTGTGAACCCGTCGTGGGCGGTGACGAAGTTGATCGAGCTGGTGGCGGGGCGTCCGGCATGGTCGAAGGTGTCGGACGACCCCGACAGCCGGGTGGCCAACTCTTGGACGCCGTGGGTCGCCCCCCGCCAGAAGTCGCGGGTGAAGCCGCGGAAGTGGTCGTTCCATTCCGACCAGCCCCGGCCCCAGCGTCCGACCTGGTAGCCGTAGGGGCCCAGATCCCAGGGCTCGGCGATCATGATCTTCTCGGCCAGCACCTCATCGGCGGCGATCAGCTGCTTGAACGGATGGTCCTGGTTGACGTGATGGTGGGTGTCCCGGATCAGGGTGGTGCACAGGTCGAAGCGGAAGCCGTCCACGCCCATGTCGGTGGCCCAGTAGCGCAGCGAGTCGAGCACCAGCTGGAGCACCCGCGGGTTCGAGGTGTCCACCGCGTTGCCGCAGCCGGTGACGTCGTAGTCGTTGCGGTTGTCGCTGGTCAGCCGGTAGTAGCCGCCGTGATCGATGCCGCGGAACGACAGCGTCGGACCGTCGTGCCCGCCCTCGCCGGTGTGGTTGTAGACGACGTCCAGGATGACCGCGATGCCGGCCTCGTGCAGCTTGCCGACCATGTGCTTGAACTCGGTCACCTGGCCGCCCAGGGTGCCGGCGGTGGCGCTCGCGTAGGGGGCGTGCGGGGCGAAGAAGCCCAGCGTGTTGTAGCCCCAGTAGTTCAGCAGGCCGCGTCCGATGTGGAACGGCTCGGAGACGAAATGCTGCAATGGCAGGAATTCGATGGCGTTGATTCCGGTGTCGACCAGATGCTGGATCACCGCGTCGTCGGCGAAACCGGCGTAGGTGCCGCGCAGGCCTTCGGGAACTTCGGGATGCCGCTGCGTGTAGCCCTTCAGGTGGGTCTCGTAGATGATCATCTCATCGATCGGAATCGGCGTTTTCAGCGGCGCGGGCGGCGGTGTGTCGGCGACCACCACGCTGAGCGGAACTGCCCCGAAAGAATCGGTGGTGTCGCTCTCGAAATTCGATTCGGTGGTGTGGTCGCTGATCGGTCCGCGGTAATCGACATAGCCGGTGATCGCCCGGGCATAAGGATCGAGCAGCAATTTGGCCGGGTTGAACCGGCAGCCTTCGTCGGGATTCCATTCGCCGTGCACCCGGTAGCCGTAGCGCTGACCGGCGCCGATGCCCGGAACGAATCCGCTCCAGATGCCCTCGTCGGCATTCAACGAGAGGTCGACGTTGGTCTGGTGCTCGTCGGCGTCGACCAACGCCAACTCGACCCGGCGGGCTCGCGGGGCCCACAATGCGAATTCCGCGCCGCCGTGGCGCAGATGCGCCCCCAACGGGACGGTGGTGGCCGGTGCGTTGAGCACGGGCTCGGTCATAGGCTGCCTTCGATCGGTGGACGAGACGCACCGCGGCGCGGCTGGACGGCCGCCATCGCGGAGTATCGGCTTCATATAGTGCCGCAAGTAGCTGACGAAGCAAGCACTGACCGCCACGGGCTGAGCAGCCCTCAGACAGGTCACAGTCAACTCACAGACCCTCGACAGGAGGCGCGATGACCGAGCGGGTGTACCTCGATCACGCAGCCGGGGCGCCGCTGCTTCCCGCGGCGCGGAATGCGATGGACGCGGTCTGGGGCCTGCCCGGAAATCCCTCGTCGCTGCACACCGCTGGCCGGACGGCCCGCCGGCTGCTGGAGGAGAGCCGTGAGTCATTGGCGGAATGTCTAGGTGCGTCGCCGACGGAGGTGGTCTTCACCTCCGGGGGCACCGAGGCCAACAACCTGATGTTGCTGGGTGCCGCCGGTGCCCGACCGGGACGGCCCCGGCTGGCGATCGGCGGAGGTGAGCACCCGTCGGTGGCCGGGGTGGTAGCGCGGCTGCCTGGTCGAGTGGACGTGATGCCGCTGGCGGCGTTCGGACGCCTGGTGGACGGGGCGGAGGCCACGATCGGGGCCGAGACGGCGCTGGCGTCGGTGATGGTGGTGAACAACGAGACCGGTGTGGTGGCCGACCTGGACGCCGTGCTCGCTCGTGCTGGCGAGGTCGGGGCATGGGTGCACAGCGATGCAGTCCAGGCCTTCGGGCATCTGCCGCTGAACTTCGCCGCGCTGGGCGTGGACGCGATGACCGTGACGGCGCACAAGCTGGGCGGCCCGGTCGGCATCGGGGCGTTGGTGATTCGGCGGGAGCTGACCCTGGCTGCGCCAGGCTTCGGCGGCGGTCAGGAACGCCGGATTCGCTCCGGCACCGCCATGACCGCGTTGGCTACGGGTTTCGCCGCTGCCGCTCGGGTCGCTGTGGGCGATCTGGAAACTGAGGCTGCTCGGCTCGGCGAGCTGCGCGAGCTGCTGGTGCGGGGTGTTGTGTCGGGCGTTGGAGACGTCCGGGTGAACGGCGAGGCGCCGACGAGTCCGGCGATCCTGAACGTCACGTTCCGCGGGTGTCGTGCCGACGATCTGCTGTTGATGCTGGACGCCGCGGGCATCGACTGCTCGACCGGATCGGCCTGCACCGCCGGCGTCCATCAACCCAGCGAGGTGTTGCTCGCGATGGGCCGCAGCGTCGACGAGGCGTCCGCGTCGCTGCGATTCTCGCTCGGTCGGGCCACGGATTCCGCGGTGATCGAGAAGGTGCTCGCGATCCTTCCGGACGCCGTGAACCGGGCGCGGGCGGCCTTCGGATAGCTCGGCGGCGACCCCGTGGCGAATAATTCATATCGTGATGAAATCGTTACCTGCTGGACTGCGTCCGGCGGGGACCGGACGCGGGAATCGCTAGAACGAGCGAGCTGCTGGCACGGACCGGAGGTAGGGCTCGAGCCGGCGGGTGCCGACCGGGGTGCCGACGCCGTCCACGGCGAGCCATTCGAGGAAGAAGCGAGCCAGGTTGCCGACTCGTGGCGAGGCTCGATCGGCCGTCCAGGTCAGCGAACGGGCGAGGCCGGGTCCGATCCGGAGCAGGCGTTGCGGACGCCCGGCGACCCGGAAGGCGAGTTCTTCCAGAACCTGGGAGAACGCGTGTTTGGCCCGCATCGTGAGTGACGTGCCGTAATCGGAATGCAGCACGTTCACGTAGAGAAAGGACGCCACCTGGTGACGTTCGGCGTCCTCGAGCAGTCGCAGATTGCCCAGGAAGTCGATGTTCCATGGGCTCGCCTTCTGCCGTGTGACGCGTGTTCACCTCCACTCAGTGGTAGTCGCGATGGTCGACCACCATGCATCCGGGAGCCGCCCGCCGTCCTGCTCAAGGACGGGTCCGCCGACTGAGCTTTGTAGACTGCTCCGGTGCGTGTTCTGGCAGCCATGTCCGGCGGTGTCGACTCCGCGGTAGCAGCCGCGCGAATGGTCGACGCCGGGCACGACGTCACCGGCGTCCATCTGGCCTTGTCGAAGAACCCGCAGACCTATCGGTCCGGGGCTCGCGGCTGCTGCTCGCTGGAGGACTCTCACGACGCCCGGCGGGCTGCCGACGTGCTCGGCATCCCCTTCTACGTCTGGGACTTCTCCGATCGCTTCGCCGCCGACGTGGTGGACGACTTCCTGGCCGAGTACGCGGCGGGGCGGACCCCGAACCCATGCCTGCGCTGCAACGAGAAGATCAAATTCGCCGCCGTGCTGGAGCGGGGCATCGCGCTCGGTTTCGACGCCATCGCCACCGGTCACTACGCGGTGCTGCGCGAGGCGGACGGTCGCACCCAGCTGTGGCGCTCGGCCGAGGCGGCGAAGGACCAGAGCTATGTGCTCGGCGTGCTCGATCAGCGGCAGCTGAGCCGTTGCCTGTTCCCACTCGGCCACGACACGGCGAAGGCCGACGTCCGGGCGGAGGCGTCCGCGCGCGGGCTGTATCTGGCCACGAAGCCGGACAGTCACGACATCTGCTTCATCCCGTCCGGAGACACCGCCGGGTTCCTGAACCGGCACCTGGGCATCTCCGAGGGTGAGTTCGTCGACACCGCCGGCCAGGTGGTCGGCGCGCACAGCGGCAGCCACCAGTTCACCGTCGGACAGCGTCGCGGGCTGCATTTGGGCGTCCCGGCGGCCGACGGACGCCCCCGCTATGTGCTCGGCATCGAGCCGGCCGGCAACCGGGTGGTGGTGGGTCCGCACGAGGCGTTGGCGATCAGCTGTATCGACGGCGTCCGCCCGACCTGGGCGGAGCAGCCGGTGCTCGGACCGTGGCGCGGACTGGTGCAGGTGCGGGCACACGGCGAGCCGCTGCCGGCCACTATCGACGGACGCCCGGACGGCATCACGGTCGCCCTGGACGCCCCGGCGCACGGCATCGCCCCTGGCCAGGCAGTAGTTTGCTACGACGGCGACCGTGTCGTCGGTTCGGCCACCATCGCCTCGACCGGACGCTGAGCGTGGTCGGCTTCACCGGGGCCGGCTCGTTGCCCGGCACGGACTATCCGGCCGCCGTCCGGCTGGTGATGGACATCCTCGGCACCGACGGCGGCATTCCTCACCTTCCCGAGTTGCCGGAGCGCGGGCCGTGGGCGTCCATGATCGGACGCGGCACCGCCGTGCTGACCGAGTTGCCGGCCGAGCTGGTGGCAGGGGAGTGGCGGCTGAGCGACCATCCAGGCGTCGATCAGCGGCGCGCCCAGGCCACCCTGCGCGACGACCTGGATCGGCTCGAAGAGGATGCCCACGACTACGCCGGCACGGTGAAACTCCAAGTCACCGGGCCCTGGACGCTGGCCGCCTCGTTCTTTCTGCCATTGGGCGGACGAGTGCTCGGCGACCGGGCCGCCCGCCGCGACCTGGCCCAGTCGCTGGCCGACGGCGTTGTCGAGTTGCTCGCGCAGGCCCGTCGACGGCTGCCGTCCGCCACCGTCCTGCTGCAGGTCGATGAGCCGTCGCTGCCGGCGGTGCTGGCCGGCGCGGTGCCGACCGAGGGTGGCTATTTCCGGCACCGCGCGGTGCACCCCCCGGAGGTCGCCGAGGCGTTGCGGCCGCTCGCCGAGGCGACGGCGTCCAGCGTGTTGCACTGCTGCGCGCCGGGGCTGTCTGTGGACCTGGTCCGGGCATCGGGCTTCGCGGCGATCTCTGTCGACCAGGAGCTGATCGCCGAGATCGACGCCCTGGCGCAGGCGGTGGACGACGGGCTCCAGCTGTACTTGGGTTGCCTGCCCACATCTCGGACGGCGCGGGAGTGGCGTCCGGACGACCTGGTCCGGCGAGTGCTGGGGCTGCTGCGACCTCTTGAACTGGGGCCGGCATTGGCCGACCGGCTGGTGCTCACCCCGGCCTGCGGGCTGGCCGGGTTCTCCCCGCGGCGGGCGTCGGCGGCGCTGACGGCGCTGCGCCGGGCGTCCGGTCTGGTGGACGACGCCCTGCGCCAGTAGCGCGGGGACAGTCGCCATTACCCGTTGAACAACGATCCGGATCGGGCTGGGACAGACCAGCCTGATCCGGATCGTTGTTGTGAGCCGGTGATTCCTGGATCGGCGACAGCGTGGCGTACCGCAGGAGAAGGGGTTTCGATGAACTCAGCCTGCGACCAGCCCGAGCGCTAGCTCGGTCACTCCGTTCGGGTACAGCGGCGGGTTGCCGTCCGCCAGGTCAGAGAGCGGGTACCAGGCAGCGACGGAGTCGTTGTCGAGCACCGGGCGAGTCGCGTCGAGCGGGAACTGTTCCAGCTCGGGGCAACGGACGGCGAATACGTGCACGATCTCGTGTCCGGGATTGCCGGCGATCTGGTACAGGTTCTCGGTGACGGCGAGCAGCTCCGTCGTGGTCAGGTCGACGCCCAACTCTTCCTGGAACTCGCGGCGCAGCGCGTCCTCGGCACGCTCGCCGAACTCGATTCCGCCGCCGATCGCGCGGACGAAGCGGTGATGACCGGGGATCACGGCATGTTCGCAGGCCAGTACCCAGCCGTCCCGGACCACCAAGCCGACGGCGATATTGCGGATGCGCGAACTCATCTGGCGACCGTAACGCACACCGCGACGCGGGCGCGAAATGGAGTGCCACCAGCGGACTGCATATAGTCACGGCATGATCATCTGGCGAGGCTGGGGCATCCTGGCCATCCTGATCGCCGGCGCCTGCATCGGACTGGGCACGACGATCTCGATGGTGAACCCGGCGTTGACACCGGTCTTCATCGGAATAGCGCTGATCGGCGGCGGGGTCGGCACCTGGTTCCTGGGCGACTGGCTCAACACCAAGCGCCCGGTCGCCGAGTTCGACGGCTGGTTCGGCAGGCGTCGCGAAGAGATCGCCGCCCAGGTACGGGGCGGCGCCTACAACAACGTGCCCGACCCGCAACGTCCCGGCCAGTTCGCCGACCCGTGGGCGGTGGGCGAGCACGTGCTCAACCAGGAGAGCGCGAAGGTGCGGTCGGCGCTGACCAACCGGCACACCCTGTTCTTCGTCCCGATGCAGTACCTGGGCTTCCTGATGGGCGGCATGGGCATCGTGGTGATGATCGTCGGCATCTTCCGCTAGCCCGCGGTCTCGTCAGATTACGTCGGATTTGAGAGGCACTCGGCCTCGTCCGCCTCGGACAGGTCACTGATCGGACGTAATCCAGCGAGTCGCTTCTTTCGCTGACGTGACCGCGGGGCTCGACAGGCTCGACCAACGAAATCAGCACGTCCCTAGCTGCGCAGCAGCGCCGCGGTGGCGTCGGCGTGCGTCCCCGCCCAGGCCAGCGGCGTCGTTCCGTGCTCGAGGTCGGTGAAATCCGGGTCCGCGCCGGCGTCCAGCAGGGCACGCACCATCTCGACATCGCCGATCCATGCCGCCTGATGCAACAGGGTGCGTCCGTCGACCAGCGCGTTCAGATCGATTCCGCGTGCGGCGGCTTCGGCCACCGCGGACGGCGTCCCGATCCGGTCGAGCGGACCCGGTGGATGCCGGCGCCCCAACGGTGACCCTCCGGCCGCGCCCTCGGTGAAGCCATACTCGGCCAGCAGCCGCAGCCGGGCGGCGAAGCCGTGGTTCGGTGGCCCAGTCCACCTGCCGGCCGATCATCTCCGCAGGGGTTTCCAGGGCGTCCCGAGTCGGCGCTGCCAGACCCCGCCGTCGCCGTGCCCGAGGCCGCGGGCCAGCAGGATGCGCAGATGCCTGTCGTCGCGGTGGAACATCCGGTTGTAGAGGGTCTGGGCGTCGTTGGGATCGGCGCCATCATGATACCAACGCAATGGCGACAACCGTCCATGAGGGAAGCCGACAGGCTGAATCGGTTGTGGCGGCCGCGTCGGGCGGGCAGTCGGGCAGTCGGCGTCCTCCGAGAGTGTCCGCCGGCGACGGTAGATTGCCGGTCGTGATCGCAGACGAACCCCGCGCCCGGCACGCAGAGCTCTCCGAGCAGATCGAGGAGCACCGGTTCCGCTACTACATCCGCGACGCGCCCACGATCAGCGACGGCGAGTTCGACGCGCTGATGCGCGAGTTGGAGCGGTTGGAGGACGCGCATCCGGAGTTGCGCACCCCGGACTCGCCGACCCAGAAGGTGGGCGGCGCGCCGTCGGCGACCTTCGCGCCGGTCGTCCATCGGGTGCCGCTGATGAGCCTGGACAACGCCTTCAGCCGCGAGGACTTCGATCACTGGGTGGCGCGGGTGACCAAGGACGGGCCGATCGACGCCTGGCTCTGCGAGCTGAAGATCGACGGTCTGGCCCTCGACCTGGTCTACGAGAACGGACGGCTGGCCAGCGCCGCCACCCGCGGCGACGGCCGGGTAGGCGAGGACGTCACCACCAACGTCCGCACCATTGAGGCGATTCCGCACCGGCTCGAAGGCGACGTGCCGGGCGTCGTCGAGGTGCGCGGCGAGGTCTTCCTTCGGCCGGAGGACTTCGAGGCGCTGAACGAGCGGCTGGTGGCCTCCGGCAAAGCGCCGTTCGCCAACCCGCGGAACTCGGCCGCCGGGTCGTTGCGGCAGAAGGATCCGAAGGTGACGGCGTCTCGGAATCTGCGGTTTCTCTGTCACGGGCTGGGCGAGGTGGACGGCGTCGCGATCGCCAGCCAGTCCGCCGGCTACGCGTTGCTCAAGGCCTGGGGGTTGCCGACGTCGACGCATTACCGGGTGGTGCCGACTCCCGAGGAGGCCTGGAGCTACGTCGAGCACTTCGGCGAGCACCGGCATGCGGCCGAGCATGAGATCGACGGCACCGTGGTCAAGGTCGATGACCGGGAGACCCAGCTGCGGCTAGGCAATACGTCGCGGGCGCCGCGCTGGGCGATCGCCTACAAATACCCGCCCGAAGAGGTCACCACCAAGCTGTTGGACATTCGGGTGAACACCGGACGCACCGGTCGGGTGACTCCGTACGCGGTGATGGAGCCGGTGTTCGTCTCCGGCTCGACCGTCGAGATGGCAACCCTGCACAACGCGTCCGAGGTTAAGCGCAAGGGGGTGCTGATCGGCGACACGGTGGTGCTGCGCAAAGCCGGCGACGTGATTCCCGAGGTGGTCGGTCCGGTCGTCGACCTGCGAGACGGCAGCGAGGTCGAGTGGACGATGCCGACGCAATGTCCGGCCTGCGGGTCGCCGCTGGCCCCGGAGAAGGAGGGGGACGCCGATCTGCGCTGCCCGAACACCCGCTCGTGTCCGGCGCAGCTGCGCGAACGGCTGTTCCATGTGGCGTCCCGGTACGCCCTCGACATCGAGGCGCTGGGTTGGCAGGCAGCCGATGCCTTGCTCGGTGCCGGACTGCTCACCGACGAGGGTGACCTGTTCTCGCTGACCGCCGAGAACCTGGCCACCGTGCCGATGTTCAGCCGGCTGCCCCGCAAGGGCGAAGAGGGACGGCAACTCTCCGCGAACGGGCAACGGCTGCTGGCCAACCTGGAAGAAGCCAAGCACCGCCCGTTCGCGAAGTTCCTGGTGGCGCTGTCGATCCGGCACATCGGCAAGGGGGTGGCGCCCGACGTGGCGGCCGCGTTTCCGAGCATCGAGGCGCTGCGGGCGGCGTCCGAGGACGAGCTGGCGGCGGTGGAGGGGATCGGCCCCACCCTGGTGGCGGCGATCCGGGACTGGTTCGAGGTCGACTGGCATGCCGAGATCGTCCGCAAATGGCAGGACGCCGGCTGCGAACTGTTCGATGAGCAGGCCGAACGCACGCAGGAGCAGCCGCAACTCCTGGCCGGGCTGTCGGTGGTGGTCACTGGCTCGATTCCCGGCTACACCCGTGACAGCGCGGCCGAGGCGATCACGTCCCGAGGCGGACGCTCGGCGAGTTCGGTGTCGGGCAAGACCGACTTTGTCGTGGTCGGCGAGAACGCCGGCTCGAAATACGACAAGGCGGTGGCGCTGAAGCGTCCGATCCTGGACGCCGCCGGTTTCGAGGTGCTGCTCACCGAGGGGCCGGACGCCGCCCGCGCGGTCGCGAAGGAATCCTGACGACGAGACCGGAGACTCAGCTCGAACTGGTGTGCCTGGACTCGCCCCGGGGATTCCCGATCTGCTTCCCGAGCATGAGGGTCTGAAGCCACTGGTGACCGGGACGGAGTGGAACCGACGCTGAAGGAGTCCGTTCCAGCCAGGAGGCTCCGATGACTGTCCGATCCACCACGTCCAGCGACCACGCTGTCGCCAACCAACCCAACCCCACGGCCGGGCCCGCCGCCGCGATCCTGATCAGTAGTCCGGCGTGCCTCCCGGCACCGGACTGAGCTCATTGCGGCAGCGCGCGGAAGACCTCGGTGGGAGTCTCGAGATTCGCGGCTGCGACCCGCACGGAACGGTGCTGAGCGCCGTCCTGCCAATAGGGGTCACGATATGACTGAGCTTCGTATCCTGCTGGTGGATGACCACTCCTTCTGTCGGGAGGGCGTGAAGGCGATGCTGGCGGCCACCGGAGCGGCTGTCCGCGTGGTCGGTGAGGCGGCCTCCGGCGAGAATGCCGTCGAACTGACTCGCGGCCTGGTGCCTGACGCAGTCGTGATGGACATCCGGCTCCCCGGTATGAGCGGGCTGGAGGCGATCCGCCGTATTCTCGCCGAGCGACCCACCGTACCGATTCTGATGCTGACGATGGCCGATGACGAGACTGTGCTGGCCGCCGTCCGCGCGGGCGCCCGGGGCTACCTGCTCACGGATGCCAGCATCGATGCACTCGTCAGAGCGCTATTCGCCGTCTATGAGGGACAAGCCATCTTCAGCCCCGAATCAGCCTCGCGGGTGATGGGGGCCGCCATCGGCGTCCAGAGATCGGCGCCGCCGTTCCCCTAACTCACTGGGCGTGAGCGGGAGGTGCTGACGCTGCTCGCCCGCGGGCTGAACAACAGCGAGACCGCGGCCGAACTGCATCTGACGCTGAAGACCGTCCGAAACTACGTATCGGCGATTCTCGTGAAACTCGGGGTTCGTGACCGCACCCAAGCCACGATCCGAGCAATAGAGGTAGGACTGAGTTGACTCGGCCGGACGTCGGTCGTCGACAGGCTTCAGCAGCGATAGCCGCGATTCCTGAGGGAGATTGTCGCAGAATGTCGATCCAGCACCGGTTCGGCCGACATCCTGGTGACTGCAAGCGCGCTCGACGGAGGCCTCAGCGACCGGAACTAGACTGACCGCCGTGGAGGGCCTGAACAGCAATCTGAACCTGAACGCCGGCGCGCCGCCGCGGGTCTGGCCCAAGCTGGGCGAGTGGGGCCCGGCGGAGGTGCCGTCGACCGGGCAGAAGAAGCGGTTGCGTTGGTGGGTGTCGCTCGGATTCGTGGGCGCGGCAGCCGTGCTGTTCGCGTACGGCTGGTACATCTTCACGATGATGAACGGTGCCGGCTGACGAGGTGGCCGGCGGTTGTGCCGACGCCGTTGCCGTCAATCGACACAACCGCCACCTCGGCCCCCATCCGCGGTAGCTGGGCAACCAACCGTGGCCTGCCGGTGATTGTCACGCATGAGCGACGACGTCACCTCTGCCAGTCACGATCTGCAGCGCGGGGCGCCTGCCAGTTGCCGAAACCACCACAAACATTAGCAGAGTTAGTATTGCCTCCCTATGTTCTCGTGCGACAGTTTCGTGAAATGGCTGCCGGGCAGCGCCTCTGCCGCCGGTCGGATTCGTCAAAACCCCTTGCCAGCGCGCATCGTCCAGGATCTGGACAGATCCGCCCAAGGAGGTGCGTTAATCGATTCCGACCTGGCCAGATTGACACGGGAATTTCATCAACTGGTGAGCGCCGCAAGATGGCGCAACCGGGCCAGTTCGGATTTGATGAATGCCGGACCACCGGTGCGGGCCAGCACGAGCGCCGAACGGTTCTTGAACGGTGCCGCGGCGAGCAGCATCTCCGGCCACCCCGGCAGCCAGCCTTCCGCGACCTCGACGTAGCCGGAGGCGTCAAGGCTGCCCAACGAGTCCAGCGGCAGCCGCTCGACATCGGGGGCCATGGACGTCCGGGTGATCACGCGTCCGTCGCCGCGGTCGACCTGCGCCGCCCAGTTGACCCGGAACACCGTCGGCGCGGCATGGGTGAGGATCGACGCCGCCTCTGCCGGGTTCTCGGTCATCTCGTCGAGGACGGCCACATCGGCCTGCAGCCCCCAACCCTCGGGATAGTGCGAGAACCACAGCACCGAGACGTCGGGGAGGCTCGTGCAGGCGGTGATCAGCGCGTCGGGAAGGGTGCCCAGCGGCACTTCGACCATGAAGTCGTCGACCGCGAAACCCGCATGCTTCTCCACGATCTCGACAGCCTGGATGTCGGCGCCGACTGTGCCGAGCGCCGTGGCGACGGCGCCCAGTGAACCGGGCCGGTCAGGCAGACCTATCCGCAACAGAAACACAGCCTCAGTGTTTCGCACATTTGTTACAGCCGGCGGTATCCCGCGCCCATCGAGCCCGGAAAGAGATCTGTCAGGCAGCACGAGTGCCTCGGCCCTAGGATGGGCGGTCGGACGAGAGCGAGGAGCACACGGTGGCCCTGACCACAGCCGAGGTGGCCCGCCTGGCGGCGCTGGCCCGAGTGGAGTTGTCGGACGACGAGTTGGCCACGCTGGCGCCTCAGTTGGACGTCATCCTGGACGCCGTGGCGCAGGTCCGCGAGGTGGCCGGCGAAGACGTCCCGCCGATGTCGCATGCCCTGCCGCTGACCAACGTGTTCCGGGCCGACGAGGTGCGTCCGTCGCTGCCGGTCGAGGCGGTGCTGGCGGGTGCGCCGTCCGTCGAGGACGACCGGTTCCGGGTGCCGCGGATCCTGGGGGAGGAGCAATGAGCGACCTGTTGCGCCGCACGGCCGCCGACCTGGCCGGGCTGATCGCCGCCGGCGAGGCGTCCGCCCGCGAGGTTGCCCAGGCGCATCTGGACCGGATCGCGGCCGTCGACGGCGAGGTGAAGGCGTTCCTGCACGTGGACGCCGAGCGGGCATTGGCCGCCGCCGACGCGGTGGACGCCCGACGTGCTGCCGGCGACGAGCTCGGCCCGCTGGCCGGCGTCCCGCTCGCGGTGAAGGACATCTTCTGCATGACCGGTGCCCCGACCACCGCCGGCTCCCGGATCCTCGAAGGCTGGCACCCCCCGTACAACGCGACCGTCACCCGACGGGTGCTCGATGCCGGCCTGGTGGTGCTCGGCAAGACCAACCTGGACGAGTTCGCGATGGGCTCGTCGACGGAGAACTCCGGCTACGGCCCCACCCACAACCCGTGGGATCTCGAACGCATCCCGGGCGGTTCCGGCGGCGGATCGGCGGCCGCGCTGGCCGCCTTCGAGGCCCCGCTGGCGCTCGGCACCGACACCGGCGGCTCGATCCGGCAGCCGGCGTCCGTCACCGGCACGGTCGGGGTGAAACCGACCTACGGCGGCACGTCGCGCTACGGGGTGATCGCGATGGCGTCCAGCCTCGACCAGCCCGGCCCGTGCGGACGCACCGTGCTGGACACCGCGCTGCTGCACCAGGCGATCGCCGGCTGGGATCCGATGGACTCGACCTCGATCGATGCCCCCGTCCCGGACGTCGTCGCGGCAGCCCGGCGGGCCGATGTGGCCGGGATGCGGATCGGCGTAGTGAAAGAACTCGGCGGCGAGGGTTACGCGCCTGGCGTCGAGCTGCGTTTCCGTGAGGCCCTGGACGCCCTGGAACAGCTGGGTGCCGAGATCGTCGAGGTGTCCTGCCCGAACTTCCGCTACGCGCTGGGCGCCTACTACCTGATCATGCCCAGTGAGGTGTCCTCGAACCTGGCCCGCTTCGACGCCATGCGCTACGGCCTGCGGATCGGCGACGACGGGTCGTCGAGTGCTGAAGAGGTGATGGCCCGGACCCGCGGTGCCGGTTTCGGCGCCGAGGTGAAGCGCCGGATCATCATCGGCACCTACGCGCTGAGCTCCGGCTATTACGACGCCTACTACGGCTCGGCGCAGAAGGCCCGGACGCTTATCGCCCGCGACTTCGAGGCCGCGTTCGCGTCGGTCGACGTGCTGGTGTCTCCGTCCACGCCGACCACGGCGTTCCGGATCGGGGAACGCACCGACGACCCGCTGGCGATGTATGCCGCCGACCTGTGCACCATTCCGTCCAATATGGCCGGCAATGCTTCGGGTTCGTTCCCGTGCGGGCTGGCACCCGAGGACGGCTTGCCGGTCGGCTTCCAGGTGATGGCGCCGGTGCTCGCCGACGACCGGGTGTACCGGGTGGGTGCGGCGCTGGAGGGTGCACTGGCGAGTCGTTGGGGTGGGGTCTTGACCGACCAGTTGTGGACGCGGGAGAGCAGTGCCCGAGAGATCGGTGCCCGAGAGAGTGGGGGAACGCTGTGACTTTGATGGCCTACGAAGACGTCCTGGCCGCCTACGATCCCGCGCTGGGGTTGGAGGTGCACGTCGAGCTGAACACGGCGTCCAAGATGTTCTGCGGCTGCTCGACCGCGTTCGGTGCGGCGCCGAACACCCAGACCTGCCCGGTCTGTCTCGGGCTGCCCGGCGCGCTGCCGGTGGTGAACGCGCAGGCGATCGAATCGGTGATCCGGATCGGGCTGGCGTTGAACTGCTCGATCGCGCCGTGGTGCCGGTTCGCGCGGAAGAACTACTTCTATCCGGACATGCCGAAGAACTTCCAGACCTCGCAGTACGACGAGCCGATCTGCTTCGACGGCTGGACCGAGGTCGAGGTAGACGGGGTCACCTACCGGGTTGAGATCGAGCGGGTGCACATGGAGGAGGACGCCGGCAAGCTCACCCATGTCGGCGGTTCGACCGGCCGCATCCAGGGCGCCGACCACTCGCTGCTCGACTACAACCGGGCCGGCGTCCCACTGATGGAGATCGTCACCAAACCGGTGCTGGGCACCGGGGCGGCCGCACCCAAGGTGGCCCGTGCGTATATGGCGCAGCTGCGCGAGTTGCTGCGTGCGCTCGGTGTCTCCGACGTCCGGATGGAGCAGGGGTCGCTGCGCTGTGACGCGAACGTGTCGCTGGCACCGTCCGGTTCGGATGTCCTGGGCACCCGCACCGAGACCAAGAACGTGAACTCGCTGCGTTCGGTGGAGCGGGCGCTGACCTACGAGATCCAGCGCCAGGGCGAGGTGTTGGCGTCCGGTGGCCGGGTGCATCAGGAGACTCGGCACTGGCACGAGGACGGTGGCTACACCTCGCCGGGACGTTCCAAGGAGCAGGCCGAGGACTACCGCTACTTCCCCGAGCCCGACCTGGTGCCGGTTGCGCCGGCGCCGGAATGGGTGGCGGACCTGCGGCTCACCCTGCCCGAACCGCCCGCGCAGCGCCGTCGTCGGCTGGTGGCCGAGTGGGGCTTCACCGAGTTGGAGATGCGGGACGTCTCGGGCACCGGTTCGCTCGACCTGATCGTGGAGACGGTGACCGCCGGGGCTGCGCCGGGCGCGGCTCGCAAGTGGTGGTCGGGCGAGTTGGCCCGGCGGGCGAACGCCGCCGGCGTCGAGCTCGAAGACGTCGGCATCACCCCTGGTCAGGTGGCCGAACTACAGGTGCTGATCGACGCCGGCACGATCAACGACAAGCTGGCCCGCCAGGTGATCGACGGGGTGCTGGCCGGCGAAGGCTCGCCCGCCGAGGTGGTCGAAGCCCGCGGCCTGGCCGTGGTCTCCGACGACGGCGCGCTCACCGCGGCCGTGGACGCCGCGATCGCCGCCAACCCGGACGTCGCCCAGCGGATCCGCGACGGCAAGGTCCAGGCCGCCGGCGCCCTGATCGGTGCCGTGATGAAGGCGATGCGGGGACAAGCGGACGCCGCCCGGGTCCGCGAGCTCATCCTCGAACGCCTCGCCGGCTGAGCTATCCGGACGCCGTCATCCCGGCGAACGCCGGGATCTCCGCCGACCGGAGTGCTCCGGGGACGGCTGTCTTGGTCACCGGGGACGGTTCTCCTGGTCATCGGAGACGGGGAACTCAATCCAGTGCTGGGCCAAGCTCCTCGCGCACCAGGCGCCAGACCGTTGCGTTCGCTGCCGCCAGCAGGCTGGCTCCGTCCCTGCCCGGCGAGTACGGCGTGCCGTCCCAGCGCCGGACGCAGCCACCCGCCTCTTCGATATAGAGCGTTCCCGGCGCGTGGTCCCAGGGCAGCAGCCGATGGAACCGGACGAACTCCTGCGACCCTGCCACGATCAGTGGATATTCGACGCCGGCGCAGTATTGTCCGGGTCCGATCTTCCCGAACCGGGTCGCCACCTCCGCGATCGACGTCCGCTGCCGCGGAGTCAAGAACTTGCCGAGGACCGCGCCACGAAGTTCGCTGACCGTGTTCGGGGCGGGTGGGATGTATTGCCGGACGCCGTTGCGGAACGCGCCGGCGCGTCGCTCCGCCACATATCCGACCCGGTCGAGCGGGCACCACATCCAGGACGCGACGGTGTGGCCGGCCTCGACCAAGGCGACCATGACGGCGAATTCCGGACGGCCGCTCACGAAATTCTGCGTGCCGTCCAGCGGGTCGATCAGCCAGCAGGCGCCGTCCGTCTTCAAGGCATTGAGCAGGCCGGGGTCGGCCGCTGCGGCTTCCTCGCCGATCACCGTCGCGTCCGGACGCAGGCCGCGCAGGACGTCCGCGACCCGGACCTCTGCCTCGCGATCGGCGATCGTCACCAGTTCGCCGGGCGACTTCTCTTCCACCTCGCCGTCGCGGAGTGCCCGGAAGCGAGGCAGGATCACCTCGTCGGCGATCGCGGCGAGCGCCGGAATGATGTCGTCGGTCGGAATCGTGGGCACAGATTTCCCTTCGCCACCTGATCGTCCCGGACACCATAGCGTTCGCTCACCGCGACTTTCGCGGCGCGCATAGGCGGGCACTTCCGCCACTCGGCCGGTCCTCGACCCAGGAACGGTTCTGGCCGATCCGAACTCGCGTTTGGGGACGGTTCGCGGCGTGGAACCGTCCCCCAACGTTCGAAAATCGAACTCTCGAGAACCGTCCCCAGTGAGCGCAACCAGCAACGGAGGGCCGGCCGGTCAGGCGTCCGATGAGAGCGGGACGGCGGGGAAGTCGACCGGGACGTCCAGCGCGATGTTGATGGTAGTTGGTGAACAGGTTCAGGGCGACCTGAGCGATGGTCTCGACGATCTCACGGTCGTTCCAGCCGTGATCGCGCAACCGCTGCACGTCGGCGGCGTCGACCGCGCCCCGACGATCGACCAGACTCCGCTTGATGATCAGTGCCGCGCCAGGTAGTCGTCCAGGGCCTCTCGAACCACCTCCGATGCGCTCCGTCCTTGCGCCGCGGCGACCGCGTTCAGCCTCAACCGGGTCGACGATGGAATCCGCAGGTTCAGCGCGGGCGACCGCTCGCCGGGCGCTGTCAACGACGGCCTTCCCACACCTCTGGCCGCGCGCTCGGCCAACTGCTCCGCCCGTTCCTCGGTGAGCCGCTCACCACCGACCATGAGGTACTCGTCATCCAGATCGACGTTCCGGACGCGCACGTCGGCGCCGAAGCTCTCTGGAAAGCCGCTCGGTGGTTTCGGATTCCGGGTCATATCCGCCTCCTCCAATGTGCGGGCATCGCATGCACCACCGCGAAACCGCCGCCCCGGTCGTCGCGAACGACACCCACTCGATCGGAAGTCCCGTGGCATCCGTGCCCATAGATCGCCAAGTCCGTGGCCGTCCATCCGCACGAAGCTCGCCGTAACCAGGGCCTCCCTGATGCGACGCGACGACAACCGATGCTTGCGAGCCGAACGGGTCACTCGCGCCTCGATCATTTCGATGTCGCCTCCATAATAATGCAACACATAATTTAGGCAAGGTGTGATTTGATGGCGCGTTTGGGCGGGGTGCCGCGTCCGTGATTGAGAAGTCTCGCTCCGAGAGACCAGCCGGCAGCTACCAGTTGGGCTCGATCATGTGCCGGTGGTGCCAGTTGCGGTGTCCGCTGCGACCGCGCACCCAATAGTTGGCGTGCGCCCAGGCAGCGTCCTCGTCGATCGAGAACGGGGACGACCGGGCCGCTCGCCATGCCCGCATCTCGATCAGGCGGTCCGTCAAGCGGTCGGAGGCGAGACGTTCGGAGAGCTGGTCGAACAGCGCGGATTCCTCGGCGCCGCCGCTGACCAGCAGCGCGTAGGCGACGGTGACCACCTGGTCGTCGCTGAGGCCGTCCAGGCCGGAGCGGACGATCTCATTGCGGATGATCGGCGGCGACAACAGCATCTCGTGGCGCCAGTCGTAGGTCTCGTCGGCCAGCGCCGTGCGCAAGGCGTCCAGCACCAACTCCGGGTAGCACTCGCGCTGTGCCACCGGAAGCAGCCGGCGCAGTCGTGGCAGCAGGACGTTCTCTGCCCGGCCGATCCGGGACGCGAGCGACCGCAACTCCAGCCCGTCGCGCACCCCTTGAACCATCAGCTCGTAGTCGGACATCACCCACGGCTGACCGTGACGGTTCGGCTTCTTGGTGGCCTCGTGATGAGTGGGCAGGGCGATCAAGGACTCCATGGCGGCACCTTTCAGGACAGGACGTCGCCATCCTGCTCAGCCGGTGTTGTCTGGAGTGTTGCCCGGACGAGCCCAGGTGTTGTCAGTCTCCCGACTCCGGCCGACTCTGTCCGAGCCGGTGACCAAGAGAACCGCCCCCAGTGACCAAGAGCACCGTCCCCAGTGACCAAGAGAACCGTCCCCAGTGACCAAGAGAACCGTCCCCAGTGACCGCGGACTACAGCGCCCCGCCGGCTGCCTCGGGGGCCGAGGTGTCGTGGCCGGAATCTCCGACCGCTTCGCGGGCCAGGAACTCTTCCAGGTGGAACCAGTTGTCACCGGCGCGTTCGGCGACCGCCAGCAGGGTGGACATCGAGGAGACCTCTTCGACCTGCTCCTTGAGGAACCACAGCATGAACTGCTCGCCGAGGGCGTCGTCCTCGGCCCTGGCGGCGCGGAACAGGGCCTCGATCTGGCCGGTGACCTCCTTCTCCTGGCGCAGTGCCAGCGCGATCGGTGCGGTCACCGAATCGAAGTCGGTCTGCGGGTCGTCCAGGCCCCTGATCACCGGATTGACGTCCCGGTCGAGCAGGTACTGGACGAGCATCATCGCGTGATTGCGCTCCTCGACCGACTGACGGTAGAAGTGCGCGGCCAGCTGAGGCAGATCCTTGGCGTCGAACCACACCGCCACCGCGATGTACTGCTGGCTGGCGGAGAACTCATTGCGGACCTGCGCCTGGAGCAGGCCCATGAAGGTGGATTCGGTCGCGTTCATGCCGTCCACGCTACGCGCGATCTGCTCGCTGGCAAGCCTTGGTGGTGCCATCCGCCATCCGGGACTCAGGATCCGGTGGACGCCAGGGTGCGCCGATCTCACCATCGGTGCCCGCTGTCACGTTCGCCGACAGCTTTCGTGCTATTTCATGAAATCGGTCACGAAACCGGCCATCGGCTCCCGATGGTGAGATCGACGCACTCGACTCCCAACTCACAGCAGCCGCGCGGACAACACCCCGTCGATACCTTGGATCCGGGTCAGCACGTCGTCGGGGACCGCACCCTCGACGTCCACCAGGGTGTAGGCCAGGTCGCCGCGCGATTTGTTCAGCAGGTCCGAGATGTTCAGTCCGGCCCCGGCCAGCATGGTGGAGATCTGACCGACCATGTTCGGCACATTGCTGTTCGCGATCGCCACTCGCCGGGTACCGGCGCCGCGGGGCAGCCGGGCGTCCGGGAAGTTCACCGAGTTCTGAATGGTGCCTTCCTCCAGGTACCAGCGCAGCTGGTCGGCGGCCATCCGGGCGCAGTTCTCCTCGGCCTCGTTGGTGGACGCCCCGAGGTGCGGCAGGGTGACCACCCGCGGCCGCTTGTTCAGCGTCGGAGTGGGGAAGTCACACACGTAGCCACGAATCTGGTTGGCGTCCAGCGCGGCCAGCAGGCTGGGCTCGTCCACGATCGGGCCGCGGGCGAAGTTCAGCAGCACCGCGGACGACTTCATCGCCGCGAACTGCGGGGCACCGATCAGCCCCTTGGTGCCGGCCACCAGCGGCACGTGCAGGGTGACGATGTCGGAGCGGCGCAACAGGTCGTCGAGCGAGGTGACGTGCTCGACCTGGGACGACAGCGCCCAGGCGTGCTGCACGGTGATGCCGGGGTCGTAGCCCAGCACATGCATGCCGAGCGAGATCGCCACGTTGGCCACCTCGACACCGACGGCGCCCAGCCCGATCACGCCGAGCACGCGTCCGGGCAGCTCGAAGCCGACGTAGTTCTTCTTGCCAGCCTCGACCAGCTTGTCCATCGTGGCGTGGTCGCCTTCGAGCCGGTGGGCGAAGGCGGCGGCGTCCACAATGTTCCGGGCGGCCAGGAATAGTCCGGCCACCACAAGCTCTTTCACCGCGTTGGCGTTGGCGCCGGGGGTGTTGAACACCGGAATGCCGTGCTTGGAGTATTCGGCGACCGGAATGTTGTTGGTGCCGGCCCCGGCCCGCGCCACGGCCAGAACCGACGCCTCGATCGGCTGGTTGTGCAGGCTGGCGGACCGCAGCAGCAGGGCGTCCGGCTGGGTGACGTCGTGGCCGACCAGGTAGCGGTCGGCGGGCAGCCGGGACAGCCCTGCCTGGCTGATTGCGTTCAGGGTGCGAATGCGAAAAGGCATGGTGATAGTGAGCGTCAGCCGTTGCTGCGCTCGAACTCCTTCATGAAGTCGATGAGAGCCAGGACGCCCTCCAGGGGCATGGCGTTGTAGATGCTAGCCCGCATGCCGCCGACACTGCGGTGGCCGGCCAGGTTGGTGAGACCGGCGTCCGCGGCCTGCGCCACGAAGGTCTTCTCCAGCTCGGGCTTGGCGATCAGGAACGGGACGTTCATCCACGACCGGCTGTCGGCCTGCACCGGGTTGGCGTAGAAGTCAGAGCCGTCGATGAAGCCGTACAGCGCGTCGGCCTTGGCCTTGTTGCGCTCGGCCATCGCCGGCAGCCCGCCCTGGGCCTGCACCCATTCGTAGACCAGGCCGAGCAGGTACCAGCCGAAGGTCGGCGGGGTGTTCAGCATCGAGCCGTTGGCCGCCATCTTGGCGTAGCTCCACACTGCCGGGGTGGTCGGCCGGGCCCGCTCCAGCAGGTCGTCGCGGACGATCACCACGCACATGCCGGACGGCCCCATGTTCTTCTGGGCGCCGGCGTAGATGACGCCGAATTTCGACACGTCGACCGGACGGGACAGGATCGTCGAGCTCATGTCGGCGACCAGCGGGATATCGCCGGCGTCCGGGACGTAGCCGAACTCGACACCGCGGATGGTCTCGTTGGGCGTGTAGTGCAGGTACGCGGCGTCCGCGCCGACCTGGAACGAGCCTTCGGCGGGCACCCGGACGTAGTTGTCGGGCTTCTCGTCGGCGATCACCCGCGGCGTGACGTACTTCTTCGCCTCGGCGATCGCCTTGGCCGACCAGTCGCCGGTGCTCACGAAGTCGGCCGGGGCGCCGTCGGCGGCCAGGTTGAACGGGACGGCGGCGAACTGCCCGAAGGCGCCGCCCTGCAGGAACAGCACCCGGTAGTTCTCCGGAATGCCCATCACGGCGCGCAGGGTGGCCTCGACCCGTTCGGCGCAGGCGATGAACTCCTTGCTGCGATGCGACACCTCCATCACCGACATCCCGGAGCCGTCCCAGTCGAGCAACTCGTCCTTCGCGTGCTGCAGGACGGGCTCGGGGAGCATGGCGGGGCCGGCGGAGAAGTTGTAGACGCGCATGTCCCGATTCTTTCAGTGCCGTGCCGGGGCCGGTGCCGGGACGGCGTTTTCGGTCAGTCGCGGCAGCCGACACAAGCTCATTCGGACCGGCTGGCAGAATGGGGCGATGCCTAGGGAACCGCTGATCAATCATGTCCCGGCTGCCACCCGGCCCGCCGCCCCGGCTGGCGATCAGGCGCCCGGTGAGGCCGTGCGGAGTTGGCCACGCTGGGTGCGGATCGGGCTGGGTGTGGCGTTCGCTCTGGCGCTGATCGCACACTTCTGCGGCCTGTATCTACCGGCCGAACCGGACGCCTCACAGTGGTTCCCGAACTCGGACAAGGTGCTGCACTTCCTCGGCTTCGGCATTCCCTCTACGCTGGCGGTTCTGTTGACCCTGCGCTGGTTGCCGATCGCGGTGTTCGCCGCCCATGCGGTGGTCAGCGAGATCGCCCAGGGCATGCTGCTGCCCGGTCGCGACGGCGACCCGATGGACGTCCTCGCCGACATCACCGGTGTGCTGGTGTCGGTTGCGGCGTGGTGGTGGCTTCAGCGTCCGCGTGCCTCGGCGACAGCCTCGTCGAGTCCGACGAACCGGACGCCGGCGGCGGCCCGGCGTCCGAACGCGTAGAGCAGTAACTCGGTCGGTTCGCCGATCACGGTGACCAGCCGCTCGCCCTTGCCGACCCGGACGACCTGCGCGGGGCGTCCGGCCCATTCTAGGGCCAGCGGCACCGCGGTACCACGCAGCATCAGCTTCCCCATCCCGGCCAACTGCGACCAGGCCCAGGCCTGGAATTCCTCGTCGCGCGCCGGTTCCGGAATCTCGTTCGGACGCCGCACGTCCATGCCGTGGATCAGGAACTCGGTGGCGTTCGCCGCGGCGTCCACGGCCGGAATCGAGAACAGCGACCTACGCGGCGGGCCCTGGCGCAGCTTCGCCACGAGTTCGGCGTAGTTGCCGCGCTTCAGTTCTGCCACTCGTGCCTCGTAGCGTCCGGCAAAGGCCGGGACGACGGCACCGATGGCGTTGGACGGCTCCCCGTCGCGAATGTAGAGGTGGACCAGCAGATCGTGGGCCGTCCAGCCCTCGCACAAGGTGGTCGCGGTGGGTCCGACCTCCAGCAGGGCGTCGCAGGTGTAGGCACGTTCGGCCCTGGCGCGGTCGTTCACGGCATGCGGCATTGGCTCAGCCTAGTGGGAGGCCCTGACACAATGACCGGGTGAGTCTCGACCCTGCCGTCGCCGCGCGGCTCAAGCGCAATCCGGACCAACTGGTGCCCGCGATCGTCCAGGACGCCACCTCGCGGGAGGTGCTGATGCTGGCCTGGATGGACGACGAGGCACTGGCCCGCACCCTGTCCAGCCGGCGTGGCACCTACTGGTCGCGCAGCCGCCGCGAGTACTGGGTAAAGGGCGAAACCTCGGGGCACACCCAGCATGTCCGGCAGGTGTCACTGGACTGCGACGGCGACACATTGCTGGTGCTGGTCGACCAGACCGGGCCGGCCTGCCACACCGGCACCACAAGCTGCTTCACCGACCGCGCACTGCTCACCGAGCCATCGTCGGTCGAACCTGGCGCCACCACACAGACCGAGGAGAGCCGATGACCACCCTGCCGGTCACCCCCAACCTGGACGAATTCCTCGAGCTCGCCCGCGAACGCCGGGTGATCTCGGTGTATACCCGGCTGCTCGCCGACGATCTGACCGCGGTCGGGCTGTACCACCGGCTCTGCGGCGACCGCGACCACACCTTCCTGCTGGAGTCGGCCGACAACGGCATGTGGTCGCGCTGGTCGTTCGTCGGCGTCCACGCGGTCGCGACGCTGACCGAGTCGGGCGGCGAGGCGCAGTGGAGCGGACGCCCGCTCGCTGGCCTGCCGACCGGGGGCGATCCGTTGCAGGTGCTGGCCGAAACCCTGCGGATTCTGCACACCCCCGCCGACGAGAACCTGCCGCCGTTGACGTCCGGCATGGTCGGCTACCTGGCGTACGACGTCGTCCGGCGCCTCGAGGTGCTGCCGGACGGCAACCCCGACGACCTCGAATTGCCCGAGCTGGTGATGATGATGGTCAGCGACATGGCCATTCTCGATCACCACACCGGTGAGGTGTGGCTGCTGGCCAACGCCTTCAACTTCGACGATTCGGCCGAGCGGGCCGACCTTGCCTGGGCGGACGCCCGCGACCGGGTGCTGGCGATGGCCACGCAGCTGACCGAGCCGCTGGCCCCGGCGATCGCCGTCGTCGACCCGCAGACCAGCGCGCCTCAGATCCGGCGGCAGCGGACGCCCGAGGAGTATGAGACCGCGGTGCTGGCCGCGGTGGAGGAGATCAAGGCGGGTGAGGCATTCCAGATCGTGCCCAGCCAGCGTTTCGACATCGACACCGACGCCGACCCGCTCGACGTGTACCGGATTCTGCGGCGCACCAATCCGAGCCCCTACCTGTACCTGCTGCGGCTGCCGGGACTGGCCGTCGTCGGTTCGAGTCCCGAGGCACTGGTCACGGTCAGCAACGGACGCGCCGAGACCCATCCGATCGCCGGCTCCCGGCCACGGGGCAGTTCGGTGGCCGAGGACGCTGCGATGGAGGCCGAGCTGTTGGCCGACCCGAAGGAGCGGGCCGAGCACCTGATGCTGGTCGATCTCGGCCGCAATGACCTGGGCCGGGTGTGCCGTCCGGGGTCGGTCGAGGTGGTCGAGTTCATGAAGGTGCGGCGCTACAGCCACATCATGCATTTAGAGGCCGCGGTGATCGGCGAACTGTCGGCGGACCGGACGGCGCTCGACGTCACCCTGTCCTGCTTCCCGGCCGGCACTTTGTCGGGGGCGCCGAAGGTGCGGGCGATGGAGATCATCGACGAACTGGAAGCGTCCCGACGCGGCCTGTACGGCGGCGGGGTCGGCTACTTCGACTTCGCCGGCAATTCCGATGTGGCGATCGCGATCCGGACGGCGGTGCTGACCGGCGGCGTCGCCCATGTGCAGGCCGGGGCAGGCATCGTCGCGGACTCGATTCCGCACAACGAAGAGATCGAGGTGCGCAACAAGGCGGCGGCCGTTATCCAGGCCATCGAGAGTGCGCACCGGTTGCGCCGCCTCGACCGGAGCTGACATGCGCAGACTGGCGACCGTCCTGCTCTGGCTCGGGTGCGCGGCGGCATTGCTCGGCGCCACCCAGCCCTGGTGGTCGGCGGGGGAGCGCACCGCGGCAAGCGGGGGACAGGCGACCTCGGGTGCCGCGGTCGCCCTGATGCTGGCGGCCGCCGCGGGAGCTTTCCTGGGCAGCTGGCTGAGATCGATAGGACGCCGCATCGTCCTCGGCCTGGTTGCGGTGCTCGCCGTGGGCAGCATCGTGGTGGCGATCACCGCCACCGTGCCCACGTTGCCGGGCAGCACCCTGGGGGACGCCCTGGCCTTGGTCGCGACGCCGTGGCGGTGGGTCTACCTCGCCGGTGCCGTCCTGGTCGCCGTCGGCGCGGTGCTGGTGCAGTTCGCCGGGCCGCCGCCGGCGCGGACCGCGTCCGCTCCCAATCCGGGAATGGACGCCTGGAAGGCCCTGGACGCCGGCGAAGATCCCACCTGAGCACCCTGTATCCGCGTGCCGCGGGTGGCGGAGGAGGGCCGGGCCGGTCAGAATAGGACGGCACCAGCGCATCGACAGCAGGAGGTCTCTATGAGCGGCAACGGCAAGCACTACCATCACGGCCGCACGCCGGCGGCGTGGACCGGCAGCATGGTGTCCGGTGTGGGCTTCCTGCTCGGCACGGTCGCCTTCCTGATCGGGCCGAACTGGGTGCTGGTCTGGATCTCGATCGCGATCATCCTGGGCGGCGCGGTGGTCGGCGGCATCATGAGCAAGATGGGCATGGGCCAGGCCTGACGATGGGTGTGCTGGACGAGATCGTCGCCGGCGTCCGCGAAGATCTCGATGAACGACGCGCGCGCCGAAGCCTCGATGAACTGGCGGCAGTCGTCGCCCTGATGGACGCGACCCGCGACCCGATGCCGGCCTTCCGCGCCGAGCCGCTCGCGGTGATCGCCGAAGTGAAGCGTTCCAGCCCGAGCAAGGGCGCACTGGCCGACATCCCCGATCCGGCCGCGTTGGCCGCGGAGTATGCGGCAGGCGGGGCGTCCGCGATCTCGGTACTGACCGAGAAGCGCCGGTTCAACGGCACACTGGCCGACCTGGTCGCTGTCCGGGCGGCTGTGGACGTCCCGGTGCTGCGCAAGGATTTCATCGTCACCCACTACCAGCTCTGGGAGGCCCGTGCCGCGGGCGCCGACCTTGCCCTGCTGATCGTGGCAGCCCTGACCGACGACGAGTTGTCGGCGCTGTCGGAGACGGCGAGGATGCTCGGGCTCACCGCACTGGTGGAGGTGCATACCGCGGACGAGGCACGCCGGGCGGTCGCCGCCGGCGCGTCCCTGATCGGGGTCAACAACCGCAATCTGCAGACCCTGGACGTCGACCTGGCCCAGTTCGAGCGGCTGGCCGGGCTGATCCCGGACGACGTGGTGAAGGTTGCCGAATCCGGCATTTTGTCCACCGCTGACGTCCGTCGGGTTGCGGACGCCGGCGCCGACGTCATCCTGGTCGGCGAGGCCCTGGTCCGACACGGCGACCCGCGGAGCGCGGTCGCGGACTTCATCGCTGCCGGCTCCTGACCGAGGTCAGCGCGGGCACACCTGCACGGCGATCCGGACGAAAGGTTCGGGCCGATGCTGAGCTTGGAATGGCAGTGGGGACGGGCGAGATTGTAGTTTCCGGCAATACGCTTGACTCGGCCGACGCCATCTAGGCCCCATCTGCAAATCTCGGCAGGCTGGAAGTCCGTGACAACAATCTGACGTGGTGACACTAACGGCAACGGCAACGTCACGAACCCGCCAACGGAGATCGGGATGGCCTCGCCATCACGATCATCGGCGCCGAGTTCGACTCGAAGCTGGAATGTTGGAGGTAGTTCCGCTAGGTTGTGGGAAGGCGCCTCCAAATCCTATGCGGGCGCCTGGGCCTCAAGAGTTCCTGGTGGCCCGGCTTCTAGCAGGAGAACTCGAGTGCCAGCAACGAAAGCGCCTATCTGGGTTTGGGGTGCCGTTGCAGTCCTGATGTCATCGGTATCGATGTCGGGTGCCCCGGTCGCATCGGCAGAGCCGATCCCGTCGCCGTCGCCTCCCGCGACTTCAGCGTCAGCGAGCATTTCGGCCGCGTCAGTGCCCTCTGTGACCGGAGTCTCACCCGCACGTGGCCGAACGGCCGGCAAGACGGTCGTGACGCTCACCGGCCAAGGATTCAGCGGCGCCAAGCGGGTAGCGTTCGGCACGAACATCGGCTCGCGCCTGACCATCATCTCCGACACGAAGCTGCAGGTCGCGGCTCCTGCCGGGAAGGGGACCGTGCCGGTCCGGGTCACGACGAAGGCTGGTGCGACCTCGCCGAAGTCCGGGAAGGCCATCTATCGCTACGTGTCCGCGCCCACGGTGGCGAAAGTTTCGCCCAAATCTGGCAGCGCCGACGGCAAGACGTCGGTGACCATTACGGGAAAGAATTTCGTCGACGTCACCGGGGTTCGCTTCGGCAACGCGCCCGGCACCGATATCCGGGTCATCTCAGAGAAGAAGCTCGTCGTCAGCACACCGGCCCACGCGGCGGGCACGGTCTACGTCCGGGTCGCCACCGCACACGGAACATCACCCAAGACGACTCACGGAAAATTTTCCTTCGCTGCCGGACCCACGGTGAGGGAGATCTCGCCCACGTCCGGGCCTGAGGCCGGCGGTACCACGGTCACGATCACCGGCAGCGGTTTCACCGAACTGACCCAGGTCACCTTCGGTGGTGTTCCGGGAACCAACCTGAACGTCATCTCCAGCCGAAAGCTCACCGTCACCACGCCCCCGAGGAAGGACGGCGTGGTCGATGTGCTCGTCACCGGACGCTACGGCACCAGCCAGCCCACGACGGCCACCCGATACACCTACACGCCGGCCTGCGCTCGCACCGTCATCGAGGTCAGTGGGGAGATCACGGAAGACACCACATGGAAGGCAGGCTGTGGAATCGTCTACCACATCACCGGTGCGGTCCTCGTAGAAGGATCCGGGCCGCCTCGCCTGCTCGACCCGGCCAAGCTGACCATACAGGCCGGCACGATCGTCAAATTCGATGACGGCGCGTCACTGGTGGCGGCGCCCGGATGGGTGGTTGTCGAGGGAACCTCCGAAAACCCCGTGATCTTTACCAGCATCGACGATGACACCGCCAGCGGTGACACCAACAACAACGGCGACCGTACGAAGCCAAAGGCACGCAGTTGGGGTGGTGTCGTCGCCCAGGCTAATGCCGGCGTCATCCGAATTAATTCGCTCGATATGCGGTACGGTGGCGATATAACCGGAGGCTATGGTGGCGGCATGATCGGGCAAAGTCCGTCAACGGTGCGAGTGACGAATTCCACCCTGTTCCAGAGCGGCAGCATCCTCGCCAAGATCTTTTTCGAATTTGTGCCGTACGACCCTGTCCTGATCGTTGGTAACACCCTCACGTCGTCAGGCACTATCAGTGTCGCCGGCCAGGCGGCAGCGGAGAATTCCGTTCCCATTCAGGTCACGGACAATACCGTCATTGGGTCGGACAGTTCAGAGCCAGCCTTCTCCGTGGTAAGCTCTCGGCTCCAGCCGTCTCTCCTCACGGGCAATACAGGTCGAGACAACAAGGTCAACGCCTTTCGCATCCATGGGACGCTCGTCGAGAACTGGACTCTTTCCACCACAGGGCTGCCCTACATCGTAGGAGCTCCTTGGCGTTTGATCGGGGCGCCAGGGGACGCCGACGGTCTCAACGTCGACAAAGGTGTCACGCTCACCGTTCCAGCCGGGGCCGTCCTGAAGTTCCAGCGGGTCACCGTCGTCTACCCCGAGCCGCTGACGCGCCCTGCGCCCATCGGCATATCGGGCGACGGGACGCTGGTCGTGAAGGGCACCGCTGCCAAGCCGGTTGTTTTCACCAGCATCCACGACGACACCGTCGGTGGCGACACCAATGGTGACGGAGACGCCACCAAACCCGCCGCAGGCGACTGGGACGGCCTCGCCATCCGCGAGACCGGAACGCTCGAGGCCACCTTCCTCGACATCCGCTACGCCTGATCGGTCATCTCAGCCGCAACGCTCACGATCACCAGCATCGCCCCCGTATCAGGACCTGCCAGCGGAGGTGCCACCGTCACCGGCTCGCACCTCGCCGAAAGAGTGAACTGGAATATCCAGCGTGAGCGCTGTTAAGTCAAAGGTTGGGATGTTCGGGTAGCGGGACTACGTTGTGAGAGGAGCCCGCTGCGACGCGGGCGTCAAGACCCCGGAGTTCCCGAGGCCTGACCATATGTCAGGTCAGGAGGACTCAAATGCGAGCAACTCAAATCATCTGTCTGCGCCTGGGATGTCGCGGCGCTTCTGATGTCATCGACATCTTTTGCCGCCGCCCGGTGGCATCGGCCGAGCCGACCCCAGCCGCATCACCGCCGGCCGCGACGCAGGCAGCGAGTCCGGCGCAGGCACCGAGCGTCGGCGCAGCGCAGCAGTCCATGCGGGCATCCGCTCCGACGGTCACCGGGCTGTCGCCGACGTCCGGCGCGGTGGCGGGTGGCACCAAGGTGACTGTCAGCGGCAGCGGTTTCACCCACCTCACCAGGGTCACGTTCGGCGGCGTTCCGGGCACGCAGCTGAAGGTGCATTCGCGGAGCAAGCTCACCGTCACCGCGCCCAAGGGGAGGGACGGCGTGGTCGACGTGCGGGTCACCGGTCGCGATGGCACCAGCAAGCCGGCCGCATCCCGCCCGGTACACCCACGCACCGGGCTGTGCCAGGACCGTGATCAACGTCAGCGGCTTGATCACCGCAGACACCACCTGGCAGGCCGGCTGCGGCATCGTCTATCACGTCAGCGGCTCGCTCGCCGTCGTTGGACACGGGATCCCGGCGATGCGGGGCACCGTCACCAAGACGGGCGGCTTCACCTACCTGACCAGCTGATCCCCCGCGGCAGTTCAGCCGATCAAGGGGTCGGGTCTTTCGAGTGCGGGCAGCAAGCGCTCGAAAGACTCGGCCCCTTGATGTCGGTCGCCGGTCGAGAGACCGGGGCCGATCGGACGGCAGGTCGTAGAGTGGGGCGTCCGCACCCAAACCGAGAACCGAGGATCGATCGTGTCGCTACCCGATGCCGCGGGGCATTACGACATCTTCGGGGGCAAGTACGTCCCCGAGGCCCTGTACGCCGCACTCGCCCAGCTGGAGGCCGAGTTCGACAAGGCGATGGGCGATCCGACCTTCTGGCGCGAGCTGGACGACCTGCGCCGCAACTACTCCGGACGCCCCACCCCGCTGACCGAGGCCAAGCGGTTCGCGGAGCATTGCGGCAACGCGACCGTGCTGCTCAAGCGCGAGGACCTGAACCACACCGGCTCGCACAAGATCAACAACGTGCTCGGGCAGGCCCTGCTCACCAAGCGGATGGGCAAGACCCGGGTGATCGCCGAGACCGGTGCCGGTCAGCACGGTGTCGCCACCGCGACCGCCGCGGCTCTGCTCGGCCTGAAGTGCCGGGTCTACATGGGCAAGGTCGACACCGACCGGCAGGCCCTCAACGTGGCCCGGATGCAGCTGCTCGGCGCCGAGGTAGTCGCCGTCGAATCCGGTAGTCAGACACTGAAAGACGCAATGAACGACGCGATGCGCGAGTGGGTCGCACGGGTCGACGACACCCATTACCTGATCGGCACCGTGGCCGGCCCGCACCCGTTCCCGAAGATGGTCCGGGAACTGCAGCGGGTGATCTCCACCGAGGCCAAGGCCCAGGTCCTGGAGCGGTACGGACGCCTGCCCGACGCCGTGACCGCCTGCGTCGGCGGCGGGTCGAACGCGATGGGCATCTTCGCCGACTTCATCGACGATCCGACCGTCGCCCTGTACGGATTCGAGGCCGGCGGCGACGGGGTGGAGACCGGACGGCACGCGTCCGCGATCTACGGAGGCTCGGTGGGCGTGCTGCACGGCATGCGCACCTACATCTTGCAGGACTCCGACGGCCAGACCCTGGAGTCGCACTCCATCTCGGCCGGCCTGGACTACCCGGGCGTCGGCCCCGAGCACTCCTGGCTGGCGAAGACCGGACGTGCCCGCTACGAGCCGGTCACCGACACCGAAGCCATGGAGGCTTTCACGCTGCTCACCCAGACCGAGGGCATCATGCCGGCCATCGAGTCCGCGCACGCCCTGGCCGGCGCCATGCGGCTCGGCAAGCGGGTGGCCGCCAAGTACCCCGATGCCCAGCCGATCATCGTCGTCTGCGTGTCGGGACGTGGCGACAAGGACGTGGATACGGCGATCAAGTGGTTCGGCCTGGACGGCTCCGCCAACGCCACCGTGGGAGGGGAACAGTGAACGCGGGCATCTCCGGAAAGGCGTTTCAGCGCGCCATCGACGAGGGCCGCAAGGCGCTGGTCGGCTACTACCCGGTCGGCTACCCCGACGTCCCCGGTTCGCTGGACGTCCTGCGCGCCCTGTGCGGGGAGGGCGACCAGCCTGGCGCCGACCTGATCGAGATCGGCCTGCCGTATTCCGATCCGGTGATGGACGGCGTGGTGATCCAACGCGCCGGCACCCGTGCGCTGGCGCGTGGCGTCCGCACCAAAGATGTCTTCGCCGCCGTCGAGACGGTCGCGAACACCGGCACCACCGCGGTGGTGATGACCTACTGGAACCTGGTCGATCACTACGGGGTGGACGCCTTCGCTCGCGATCTGGCGGCCGCCGGGGGAGCGGGGCTGATCACCCCCGACCTGGTGCCGGACGAGGCGTCCGACTGGTTCGAGGCGTCCGACGCGCACGGTCTGGACCGGATCTTCCTGGTCTCGCCGTCGTCCACCGACGAGCGCATCGTTGCCACCGCGAACGCCTGCCGGGGCTGGATGTACGCCACCGCGGTGATGGGCGTCACCGGCACCCGCACCCAGACGTCCTCGCTCGCACCGGGACTCGTGGCCCGTGTCCGGGCGCTCGCGCCGGACACCCTGGTCGGCGTCGGTCTCGGCATCTCCAACGGCGATCAGGCCGCGGACGTCGCCGCCTTCGCCGACGCGGCGATCGTCGGTTCGGCGTTCGTGAAGCTGATGCTGGCCGCCGACGATGCCGGCACCCCCGGCGATCTCAGCGGCCTGACCACACTGCTCTCCGACCTGGCGGCCGGCGTCCGGCGATGAAGCGGCTGGCGCTGCGGGTCGTGGCCGGGCTCGCCGCGGTCGTGTTGGCGGCCTGCGGCGCGCCCGCGGCGGACATCCGCCCGGTCGGCAGCCCCTCTGCGAAGACCTACGGGGGCGCCGAGTTGACCGAGCCGTACACCATGCCCGACGTCCGGCTCACCGACTCGGCGGGGCAGCCGTTCGCGCTGCGCACCGGCAGCGACAAGCCGGTCGTGGTGATCTTCTTCGGCTATACGAACTGTCCGGACATCTGCAAGACCACACTGTCCGACCTGGCCAGCGCGCTGAACCGGGTCAGCCCGGAGGCGCGCGGCAAGATCCAGGTGCTGCTGATCACCACCGATCCGGACCGCGACACCCCCGAGGTGCTGAAGGCCTACCTGGCCAGGTTCGACCCCACCTTCATCGGGCTGACGGCGTCCCTGGACGAGATAAAGAAGGTCGCGGGCAGCATGGGCGTGGTGATCGAGGGCACCACCAAGACCGCCGACGGCGGCTACGAGGTCACCCATTCGACCCAGGTGATCGGCTTCGACGCGGCCCGTAAGGGACGCCTGGTCTGGACCCAGGGCACCTCGATCGGCACCTACAAGGACGACTTCGAGCGCTTCGTCGCTGCCCAGGGCTGAGCGATTCCGCAGGCAGACGAAGTCGGCTGGCCAGCCCTACCCGGTCTCGGCGCGACGAGGCCGCGACGCATATGGCAAACGAGCGCACCCTGCCGGAACTGTGGTCGATGCTGGACCACATCGATGCGGTCCATGACGCGTACTACCTGGTCGTCCGGCTCTGGCAGCATGTGGGCCGGGCTCGGCTACGCGCTGCTGCCGCCGCTCACCTCGGCCGCGGCGGAGGCCCGCTCGTATGCGATGGCGGTCGCCCTGGTCACCGGGGCCATGCTGGCGTTCTGGTGGGCGGTGCGCCGCCGGGGCTACTGGTGGATCTGCTACGCGCTGTTGGCCGCGGCCAGCATCTATGTCTTGCTCCACTCGGCGCTGGCCTACGTGCCGCTGGCGGTGGCGCTGATCTGGTTGCCGCCGCGAGCACGGCTCTTCGCGTCGGTGTCGACGATGGTCGCGGCCGGAATCTCGGTGCCGCTGGCGGTGCGGGTCAGCACTCACTCCGCTCAGGTGTCCTGGCTGGAGACCTACTACTACGGCTTTCCGCAGGTGGTGGCGGAAGCGTTCTTGGGGGCAGGTCGACTGGCTGTCCTGGTCGTTCCCCGGCACGGTGCAGGGCTCACCAACGTCGGTGCCGACACCGGCGACGCCTGGCGTGGCGAGGAGCTCAAGCGGCCGTCGCGGCCGGTCCGGAAGATCGCCGACCGGTTGACCTCGCTGGATCGCGTCTGGATCTTCGCCGACAAGGGATGTGGCGGCTCCCGGAAACCGAGGCGGCGTTCGCCGAGCTCGGCTTCCGTCCCACGCTCACGCTGACCGTCGAACAGGGCTACCTGGTCACCCTGGTGCTGCTGGAACGCACCAGCTGACCCGCGGCACCCGCGCACTCGGACAGACGAGGCCGTCCCGGCCTGCGCAAAGTCTGCTTCGGCGATGGGGCAGGATGGGCGGGTGGTCTTGTCGATTCCCTCCCCGCCGATCAGCGGCTGGCAGATCGGTCCGTTCTTCCTGCACATCTACGCGCTGTGCCTGATCGCGGGCATGGTGGCGGCCTGGATGATCGGCAACCGGCGCTGGCAGGCCCGTGGCGGTGCCTCCGAGCAGTTCGAGACGATCGTGCTGGTGACGATCCCGGTCGGCATCGTCGGCGCCCGGATCTACCACGTGCTGACCCACCTGGGCGACTACTTCGCGCCGGGCATCGACCCGTGGAGCGCGCTGCGGATCTGGGAGGGCGGCATCGCCATCTACGGCGCGATCGGTGCTGGCGCCCTGGCCGCCTGGCTGATGTGCCGCCGCCACGGCGTCCGGTTCGCGTCGCTGGCCGACTCGCTGGCTCCCGGCATTGCCGTCGGGCAGGCGCTGGGTCGGTTCGGCAACTGGTTCAACCAGGAGCTGTACGGGCTGCCCACCGACCTGCCCTGGGGTCTGGAGATCGACCTCGCGCATCGGGTCGCCGGCTACCAGCAGTACGCCACCTTCCACCCGACCTTCGCCTATGAGTCGCTGTGGAACCTGCTGGTCGCCTTCGCCCTGATCTGGGCCGACCGGCGCTTCCGGCTCGGCCGCGGCAAGGCGTTCGCCCTGTACATCGCGCTGTACGGCTTCGGTCGCTTCTTCACCGAGGGCATCCGGCTCGACTTCTCCTATGACACCTTCGGACCGCTCCGGTTCAACCAGGCGGTCGCCGCGCTGATCTGCCTGGCCGGCATCGCCCTGCTGGTCTGGCTGGTCAAGAAACGTCCCGGACGGGAGCCAAGCGTCGCTCTCGTCACGCCGGAGGTGCCGGTGTCCGACAGTACCGGCGAGGAAGCCGCACTCTCGGACGAGCGACCTGTCACCGAAGCAACGGACCAGGCCGGGCCGGATGGGGGAGAGAGCCCACCGACCACAGCGGAATCGCTCGGCGAGCGGGTGGACCGATAGACCGAGCGACTCGGGCTGCCCTGAGTGCGCCGACTGCAGCCGTCCGCGGCCCCCAGCCCGCCGTCACGTTACACAGGCATGAAGATCTGTTGCGCAGGTAGGTGTCTCGAGGGCTGATGCGCCAAACTTTCCGGCAAGCCCGCCGGAGGAAGTCTGCCCCCTGCTCGTCCAGGATGCAAGCAGTCGTAACCTTGCTGAAGCGTTGGCGTCTGTATGCTGCGCACGCGTGCAGCGTCGACGCCGGGCGGCGGACGCGTTTCCGCACCCCGGCTGCGACCCTGCGCACCCGGAAGATGAGGAGATCGCTCTATGGCTGAAACGTTCATGCCCGCAAGGCCCCGAGAGGGCCTGTACGACCCCTCCTTCGAGCACGACGCCTGCGGTGTGGCGTTCGTCGCCCAGCTCAGCGGGGAGGCCAGCCATGACATCGTGGCCAAGGGCCTGACCGCCCTGGAGAACCTGGACCACCGTGGCGCCACCGGTGCGGACGCCGCCGCCGGCGATGGTGCCGGCATGCTGCTGCAGGTGCCGGACGCCTTCCTGCGTGCCGTCGCCGACTTCGATCTGCCCGAGTCGGGCAGCTATGCGATGGGCATGGCGTTCCTCCCGGTCTCGCCGGTGAAGCGGGCCGGTGCCAAGCGCACCATCGAGTACATCGCCGTCGAGGAGGGTCTGGACGTCCTCGGCTGGCGGCCGGTGCCGACCGACGACTCCACGCTGAGCCCGATCTCGCGGGAGGCGATGCCGGTCTTCGAGCAGCTCTTCCTGTCGTCGCCGAACGGCGAGACCGGCATCGATCTCGACCGGCTGGCCTATCCGCTGCGTCAGCGGGCCCGCAACGAGGCCGGCGTGTACTTCGCCTCGCTGTCCGCCCGCACCACCGTGTACAAGGGCATGCTGACCACCCAGCAGCTGGCTGAGGTGTTCCCCGACCTGACCGACGAGCGCATCGCGTCCGCGCTGGCGCTGGTGCACTCGCGGTTCTCCACCAACACCTTCCCGGCCTGGGAGCTGAGCCACCCGTACCGGCTGATCGCGCACAACGGCGAGATCAACACCGTGAAGGGCAACCGGAACTGGATGCGGGCCCGCGAGGCGCTGCTGGCCAGCGAGAAGATCCACGGGGACCTGGAGCGGATCTTCCCGATCTGCACCCCCGGAGGATCGGACTCGGCGTCCTTCGACGAGGTGCTCGAACTGCTGCATCTCGGCGGACGCTCGCTGCCGCACGCGGTGATGATGATGATCCCGGAGCCCTGGGAGAACAACACCGAGATGGACCCGGCCCGCCGGGCCTTCTACTCGTTCCATTCCTCGCTGATGGAGCCCTGGGACGGCCCCGCCGCGGTCTGCTTCACCGACGGCACCCTGATCGGCGCGACGCTCGACCGCAACGGCCTGCGTCCGGGCCGTTACTGGGTGACCGACGCCGGCCTGGTGGTCTTCGCGTCCGAGTCGGGCGTTCTCGACCTGCCGCAGAGCTCGGTGATCGCCAAGGGACGGCTGCAGCCGGGCCGGATGCTGCTGGTCGATCTGGCCGAGCACCGGCTGATCGACGACGACGAGATCAAATCGTCGCTCGCCGCCGAGCACCCCTACGACGAGTGGGTCCGGCAGGGCCGGGTAAATCTGGACGACCTTCCCGAACGGCAGCATGTGGTGCACAGCGCCGCCTCGGTGCTGCGCCGCCAGCAGATGTTCGGCTACACCCATGAGGAGCTGAAGCTGATCCTGGCGCCGATGGCCAACAGTGGCGCCGAGCCGATCGGCTCAATGGGCACCGACACCCCGCTGGCGGTGCTCAGTGAGCGTCCTCGGCTGCTCTTCGACTACTTCGCGCAGCTGTTCGCCCAGGTGACCAACCCGCCGCTGGACGCCATTCGCGAAGAGCTGGTCACCTCGCTGAGCTCCACCTTCGGGCCCGAGGGGAACCTGCTGCAGCCCGGCCCGGATTCCTGCAAGCACATCGTGATCGGCTACCCGGTGCTCGACTCCGACCAGCTGGCCAAGCTGGTCCGGATCAACCGGGACGGCTCGATGCCCGCCTACGACACCCATGTGGTGCGTGGCCTCTACCCTGTGGAAGATGGTGCTGCCGGCCTCAAGGCCACGCTGGACGCGCTCTGCGAGGAAGTCACCAACTCCATCGAGCGGGGCTGCCGGACGATCATCCTGTCCGACCGGCATTCCAACGCCGACCTGGCACCGATCCCGTCGCTGCTGCTCACCGCGGCCGTCCATCACCATCTGGTCCGCGAGAAGAAGCGGAGCCACGTCGGCCTGATCGTCGAAGCCGGCGACGTCCGCGAGGTGCACCATCTGGCGCTGCTGATCGGCTACGGCGCGGCCGCGGTCAACCCATACCTGGCCTTCGAGTCGGCCGAAGACCTGGCCCGCCGCGAGTGGCTGGTCAAGGTCGATCCGGAGAAGGCGGTGGCCAATGTCCGCAAGGCGCTGGGCAAGGGCGTGCTGAAGGTGATGTCGAAGATGGGTGTCTCCACCATCGCCTCGTACACAGGCGCGCAGATCTTCGAGGCGCTGGGGCTGAACTCGGAATTCGTCGACACCTATTTCACCGGCACCACCAGCCGGGTCGAGGGGATCGGGCTGGACGAGATCGCCCAGAGCATCGCCGCACGGCACGCCCAGGCGTACCCGCCGGACCGGATCACCCTGCCGCACCGCACCCTGAACGTGGGCGGCGAGTACCAGTGGCGTCGCGAGGGCGAACCGCACCTGTTCGATCCCGAGACGGTATTCCGGCTGCAGCACGCCACCCGGTCGAAGCGCTATGACATCTTCAAGGCCTACACCGAACGGGTGAACGACCAGGCGGAGCGGCTGATGACGCTGCGCGGCCTGCTCGAATTCGCGTCCGACCGCAAGCCGGTGCCGATCGATCAGGTCGAGCCGGTCAGCGAGATCGTGAAGCGGTTCTCCACCGGTGCCATGTCCTACGGCTCGATCTCGCGCGAGGCGCACGAGAACCTGGCCATCGCGATGAACCGGCTGGGCGCCAAGTCGAACACCGGGGAGGGCGGCGAGGACGTCGACCGACTCTATGATCCCGAGCGGCGCTCGGCGATCAAGCAGGTGGCGTCCGGACGCTTCGGGGTCACCTCGGACTACCTGACCAACGCCACCGACCTGCAGATCAAGATGGCCCAGGGCGCCAAGCCCGGCGAGGGCGGTCAGCTGCCCGGCCAGAAGGTCTACCCGTGGGTGGCGAAGACCCGGCACTCGACGCCGGGCGTGGGTCTGATCAGCCCGCCGCCGCACCACGACATCTATTCGATCGAGGATCTCAAGCAGCTGATCCACGACCTGAAGTGCGCCAACCCGTCCGCGCGGGTGCACGTCAAGCTGGTCGCCGAGGTCGGCGTCGGCACGGTCGCCGCCGGGGTCTCCAAGGCGAAGGCGGACGTCGTGCTGATCTCCGGTCACGACGGCGGCACCGGCGCGGCCCCGCTCACCTCGCTGAAGCATGCCGGCGGTCCGTGGGAGCTCGGCCTGGCCGAGACCCAGCAGACTCTGCTGCTGAACGGGCTGCGCGACCGGATCGTGGTGCAGGTCGACGGCCAGCTGAAGACCGGCCGCGACGTGGTGATCGGCGCCCTGCTGGGTGCCGAGGAGTTCGGTTTCGCCACGGCGCCGCTGGTGGTCTCCGGCTGCGTGATGATGCGGGTCTGCCACTTGGACACCTGCCCGGTCGGCGTGGCCACGCAGAACCCGGAGTTGCGGGCGAAGTTCAACGGCAAGCCCGAGTTCGTGGTCAACTTCTTCGAGTTCATCGCCGAGGAGGTGCGCGAGATCCTGGCCTCGCTCGGCTTCCGCTCGATCGAAGAGGCGGTCGGTCACGTCGAGGTGCTGCAGGCCCGCAAGGCCATCGACCACTGGAAGGCGAAGGGGCTCGACCTGGAGCCGATCCTGCACTGGGTCGACACCGACGGTCCGCTGCACCGCATCACGGTGCAGGACCACGGCCTGGACGCCAAGCTCGACATGAAGCTGATCGAACTCGCCCAGCCGGCGCTGACCCGCGGCGAGCTGGTGCGCGCCGACCTGTCGGTGCGCAACGTGGACCGCACGGTCGGCACCATCCTGGGCCACGAGGTGACCAAGGCGACCCGCGGCAAGGGGCTGCCCGAGAACACCATCGACCTGACCCTGCGCGGCACCGCCGGGCAGAGCTTCGGTGCCTTCCTGCCGGCCGGCATCACCCTGCGGCTGGTCGGCGACTCCAACGACTACTTCGGCAAGGGGCTCTCCGGCGGACGTCTGATCGTCCGTCCGGCCGAGGATGCGGCCTTCGTCGCCGAGGAACACATCATCGCCGGCAACGTGATCGGCTACGGCGCCACCTCGGGCGAACTGTTCATCCGCGGCAAGGTCGGCGAGCGGTTCTGCGTCCGGAACTCGGGTGCGACCGCCGTCGTCGAAGGTGTCGGCGACCACGGCTGCGAGTACATGACCGGCGGCGAGGTGCTGATTCTCGGCGGCACCGGACGCAACTTCGCGGCCGGCATGTCCGGTGGCGTCGCGTACGTGCTCGACCTGAACCGCGACCGGCTGAACACCGAGATGGTCGATCCGCTGGAGCCGACCGAGGCCGACCTGGCCCGCATTCGGCAGCTGTTGACGAAACATGCCGAAGAGACCGGGTCCGCCGTCGCCGAGCGGCTGCTGGCCCTCGACGACCTGGCGACGAGATTCACCACCGTGCTGCCGCGTGACTACGCCCGTGTGCTGGCGGCGCGGGCCGAGGCAGAACGGGCCGGACTGGACGAGGTGGCAACAACCGCGATGATGATGGAGGCCGCGCATGGCTGACCCCAGGGGTTTCATGACCACACCGCGCGAGGTCGCGGAGCGGCGTCCGGTGGCAGAGCGGGTGCACGACTGGAAAGAGGTGTACCCGGAGTCGCCCGGCAAGGCGGTGCTGCCGATCATCACCAAGCAGGCCGGACGCTGCATGGACTGCGGCATTCCGTTCTGCCACTCCGGCTGCCCGTTGGGCAACCTGATCCCGGAATGGAACGACCTGGTCTGGCGCGACGACTGGCGCGGCGCGACCGAGCGGCTGCATGCCACCAACAACTTCCCCGAGTTCACCGGACGGCTCTGCCCGGCTCCGTGTGAGACGGCGTGCGTGGTCGGCATCAACCGCGACCCGGTGACCATCAAGAACGTCGAGGTGGCCATCATCGACCGGGCCTGGAGCGACCGCCGGGTGACCGCGGAGACTCCCGAGTGGCACACCGGCAAGACGGTGGCCGTGGTCGGCTCCGGGCCGTCCGGGCTGGCCACCGCCCAGCAACTGACCCGTGCGGGGCACACCGTGGTGGTCTACGAGCGGGCGGACGCCATCGGCGGCCTGCTGCGCTACGGCATTCCCGAGTTCAAGATGGAGAAGGCCGTCCTGGACCGCCGGCTGCGCCAGATGCGGCTGGAAGGCACCGTGTTCAAGACCGGACGCCGGATCGGTGGCGAAGGCGAGTTGACCGGCGAGCAGCTGCTGGACCGGTTCGACGCCGTGGTGCTGGCGATCGGTTCGACCGTGGCCCGTGACCTGCCGGTGCCGGGCCGCGAGCTGAACGGCATTCATCAAGCGATGGAATTCCTGCCGCAGGCCAACCGGGCCGCGCTCGGCCAGGAGGTGCCCGACCAGATCACCGCCACCGGCAAGCACGTGGTGATCATCGGCGGCGGCGACACCGGCGCGGACTGCCTCGGCACGTCCATTCGCCAGGGCGCGAAGTCGGTGACTCAGCTGGAGATCCTGCCGATGCCGCCCGAGCAGCGTCCGGCGAACCAGCCGTGGCCGACCTACCCGATGATCTTCCGGGTCTCGTCGGCTCACGAAGAGGCGGGGGAGCGGGTCTACGCGGTTTCGACCAGCGAGTTCATCGGCGACGACAGCGGCAACGTGGCAAAGCTGCGGCTGTCCGAGGTGGCGTTCAGCAACGGTCGCTTCGAGCCGGTGCCGGGCACCGAGCGCGAGATGCCCGCCGAGCTGGTGCTGCTGGCGATGGGCTTCGTCGGTCCGGAGAAGACCGGTCTGGTGGAACAGCTGGGGGTCGATCTCGATCCGCGCGGGAACATCGCTCGGGACGCGAACTACGCCACCTCGGTCCCGGGCGTCTTCGTCGCCGGGGACGCCGGACGCGGCCAGTCGCTGATCGTCTGGGCGATCGCCGAGGGCCGTTCCTGCGCCAATGGCGTGGATGCCTACCTGCAGGGCAGGTCCCGGTTGCCGAAGCCGATCCTGCCCACCGAGCGTCCATTGATGGCCTAAGGAACCGCTGATCAATCATGTCCCGGCTGCGGCGCACCCGGACGGGCGATCTGCGGCCCCCAAATCTTGCGCCGTACGTCCAGTACGCCCACAAGATCTGGGGGCCGCAGCTCATCCCGCC
>NZ_JASGEF010000065.1:0-7246 GCF_047606665.1 Micropruina sp.
CGGCCAGCCGCAGCTCCCAGGCGCGCCAGGCGGCGGCGTCCGGTTCGTCGGCGGCGGCGCGGAAGATCCGGGCCTCCGGCTCGGCGACCACCCGCAGGCCGGCGGCGTTGAGCCGGCGGCCGAGTTCGACGCCGGCCAGGGCGTCCGGCAGACCGGCGACCACGCCGTCCACCTGTCGCCACGCCTCGCGGCGGACCAACGCACCGGACAGGTCGACGCCCAGCACCGACATCGTGGACAGCTGGCCCTGGTCGGGTTCGCCGCCCTCGACGGCCGGCACGACGCGTCCGGCCGGAGTGACGGTCAGGCCGCAGGATTCGATCAGATCGACCCGGGCGCGGCGTTGGGAGCGGACCATCAACGGCCCGACCAGCGCGACCTCGTCCGACTCGGCCCCGGTGCGCAACAGATGTTCCAGCGCGTCGGAGGTCGGACGGACGGCGCGCGGCAGCAGCCACAGCCAGTCGCCGGTGGCCTGCTCGACGCCTTCGGCGACGGTGTCACTGATCACCACCTCGGTGGGCCGGACGCTCTGCTCGGCCACCATCGGACGCAGTTCTTCGGCGGTGTCGGCGAGCATGATGACGCTCACCGCATACGCATCGAGACCGCTCGTCGCGTCCTCGTCGTCAGCGTTCAGCCACGCCCACGGATCAGTCACGCTGACCCAGGGTAGTGGTCGGCTCGGCCCGCTCAGACCGCGCGCTTCTTCAGCTTGCGTCGCTCACGCTCGGACAGCCCGCCCCAGATGCCGAAGCGTTCGTCGTTGCTGAGCGCATACTCCAGACACTCGCTGCGCACCTCGCAGCTGAGGCACACCCGCTTCGCCTCACGCGTGGAACCGCCCTTCTCAGGGAAGAACGCCTCTGGGTCGGTCTGAGCACACAGCGCGCGCTCCTGCCAACCGAGCGCTCCCTCGTCGCTGTCGTCAAACTCCAGTGCCACCAGCTCATGCATGGCATTCCTCCTCGACCCGGTGCAGCCCGGCTGAACTACATAGAGGAAATTACATGCCTGTCGTTCAGGTAAGTCAACCCGGATCTTGTGGTAAAGGAGCCGCCACGGATCTACTAGTGGGACTAGGCAGTGTCTTTCTAGTGCGACTACCGCTCCCCGGTCGGCTGCGACCACCGGCCCGGATCGGCTGCGACTACTGGCCTTGGTCGCCGGGGGTGGCGCGGGGACGCCAGCGTGTCTCGGGCGTCGGCTCGGGGGCCGAGGTGAGTTCGGGTTGGTCGGTCGCGTCGCCGGTCGGGGTGGCCCCGATGTCGGGCCGGGCGCCACTGGCGGCGTCCCGCGCGCTGCGCCAGGCGGTGCCGCTGGCCTGCTCGGGCTGCCACACCGGCGGCGTCCGGGGCTTCTCGGGAGCGGCCACCTCAGGCACGGCGGGGGCCAGATCGAGGCGTCCGGACCGAACCCCGCGGACCAGCACCCCGACCACCCCGGCGGCCACCGCTTTGAGCACCACGTCGAGCAGGCCGCCGAGGATCTCCATGATCACGCCGAACACGTTGGCCGACGCGGCCACACCCATCAGCAGGCAGACCAGTTGCAGCAGGGCGCCGACCGCGATCGCCCAGGCCGACAGCTTCGCCAGCCGGATCGCATTGCCGGCGGCCGGCGGCACGAACAGGCAGGCGCAGACCAGGCCCGCCAGGACGATCACCAGCGAGAGGCTCATGATCGAGTCAGAGATCTCCTGGAACGCCTCGAAGACCGGCGTCTGGCCGGGGAACACCAGCAGCACCACCCGGACGACGCCGAGCAGCTGCCCGGCGCAGAGGATCGCCAGCACCGCCCAGGTGACCGGCTGCCGGATGCGCTTCAAGTTCTCCAGGACGACGCGGCCCTTCGGAGCCTGGGCGTCGCCCCGCTCAGACATACCCCTCACCCGCTTCGGCCCGGACCAGCGCCACTAGTTCCCGGACGCGTTCCGCGGCGTCCACCGGGGCCACCATGGTGATCGTCGGCGTCGTCACCACCACCATGCCGGTGCAGCCCAGCACCCCGACCAGGTGGTCGTCGCCGGCGGTGTTGATGATCACGTTCTCAGCGGCGTCCAGCCGCACCGATGTCCCGATCAGGGCGTTGCCCGCCGCGTCGTGGGCGAGAGTCTCGGCGAGCGAGGCGTAGCCGCCGACGTCACGCCACTGCACGGGCAGCGCCACCGCGACCACATGCGCCGTCCCGGCACCGGCCGAGACCGGCTCCATGATCCCGTAGTCGACGGACGTCTTGTGCAGGGTCGGGAAGATCGCGTCGAGCCGCTCGGGATGCGCGGCGAGCTCGAGGACGGCGGCGTGGCTGCCCGGATGCAGGGCGGCCAGCTGTTCCAGGAAGGTGCTGGCCCGCCAGACGAACATGCCGGCGTTCCACCAGTATTCGCCGGAGGCGAGATATTCGCTGGCGGTCACCAGATCGGGCTTCTCGCGGAACTCCAGCACCCGATGGGCGTGCTCGAATCCGAGCACGGCCTCGCCGCGATGCAGGTAGCCGTAGCCGGTGTGGGCGCTGCTCGGCACCACACCGAGGGTGACCAGGGCGTGCCGATCGTTCTCGGCCACCTCGAACGCCTCGGCCAGCGTCGCGGTGAACACCGCCACCGGCTCGATCAGCTGGTCGGCGGTGACCTGCGCGATCACGGCGTCCGGGTCGCGGGCGGCGATCACCGCGGCCGGCCAGGCGACCGCGTTCAGCGAGTCGCGTCCCTCGGGTTCGCCGAGGATGTTCTCGGCCGGCAGTTCGGGCAGCTCGGCCGCCACCTGGTCGGCGTAGGCGGCGCCGGTGCAGACCAGGACGCGCTCCGGCGGCACCAGGTCGCCGAGCCGTTCGTAGGCGATCCGGAGCAGTGAGGTGCCCTCGATCAGCCGCAGGAGTTGTTTGGGGGTGCCTTTCCGGGACAGCGGCCACAGCCGCGTCCCGGAGCCGCCTGCCATGATCACCGCGAAGCGCATGGCCCTGACGATATCGTCCGGACTTCTACGATGGCGCGATGGACATTCCGGCGATGGTGACGGCCTTGCAGCGACGGGCCCGGACGGCGGGCGCCGAGCCGCTGCTCACCCACTACGACCTGGACGCCGGCGGCCGCACCGAGCTGAGCGTCGCCACCTTCGCCAACTGGGTGGCCAAGACCGCCAACCTGATCGAGGACCTGGGCGCCGACTCGGGGCTGGTGGCGTTGCCGCTGGCACTGAGCCGTCCGGGCCACTGGATGACGCTGCTCTGGCCGCTGGCCGCCTGGCAGCGGGAATGCGCGATCACCCTGGACGCCGCGGGCGCCGATCTGGTGGTCGTCGGCCCCGTCGACCCGCGGCCGATGCTGCCCAGCGCGACTCTGGCCTGCTCGCTGCATCCGCTCGGCCTCGGGCTGCGCGATCTGCCGGACGGCGTCCTCGACTTCACCACCGAGGCGCTCACCCAACCCGACCGGGCCGGCACCCTGCCCAGCGCGGCGAATGCGCCGGCCTGGATCGACCCCGCCGGAACCGAGGGCGCCGAGGTGTTCAGTCACGCCGACCTGGCCGGGACGCCACCGGTGGCCGGGCGGGTGCTGGTGGTGCCGTCCGGGCCGCTCGGAACGCTGCGGGAAGCCGTCCTCGGGCCGCTGCTGGGCGGCGGTTCCGCGGTCGTCGTCGAGGGCAGCCCGGACGACGCGCTGCTGGCGAAGATCCGGGCGTCCGAACGGTGCGTGGAATGATGTCGAGGTGACCGACAACCCCCTGACCACGCTGCGATTCGCCCGCCGCACCGGGCTGCTGGCGTTGGGCGCCGCGACGCTGGCGCCCGCGGTGCTGGCCGGCTGCAGCAACTCCCCCACTGTGCCGACGCCGACGGCGTCGCCGACCGGGACGATCCGCGAGCAGCTGCAGGCCACGCTGGAGGCGATCGCGGCCGGCAACGACAAGCTGGGGGTCGCCGTCGAGGATCTGCGCAGCGGTGCCCAGTGGGATTTCCGCGGCGACTGGGCCAGCCAGAGCGCGTCCATGGCCAAGCCGATGCTGGTCTCGATGGCGATGCGCAAGGCCCGCGCCGACAAGTTGCAGCAGCCGCTGCCGCCGGAGCAGGCGGCGCAGGCCGAGAAGGCGATCCGGAACTCCGACAACGACTCCGCCGAGGCGCTCTGGGAGTGGACCGGGAAGCGTCCCGCCTACGACGCGCTGGCGTCCGATCTGGGGCTGAAGGACACCCACAGCGCCCCCGAGCGCGACTTCTGGAGCTGGACCTGGACGACGCCGAACGACCAGCGCTCGTTCCTGCATCAGCTGGTCAAGGGTGGCATCAAGGCCCTCACCGATTCGGAAAGGACCTATCTGCTAGGCCTGATGGGCCAGGTGCAGGACGACCAGACCTGGGGTGTCGGCGCGCCGCACAGCGCCAGCGTGCAGGTGCAGATGAAGAACGGCTGGGTGCAATTCCAATCCACCGACAAGCTGTGGGCGGTGAATTCGATCGGCCACGTCTCCGGCGACGGCCGCGACTACCTGCTCACCATGATGACCCGCGTCGCCACCTTCGACCTGGGCAAGGCCTACTGCAACGCGATCGGCGACTGGGTGTTCCGCATTCTGGGGTCCGGCGAGCTGCACTGAATCATCGTTGGTCGAGCTTGTCGACACCTTCCCCGGTTTCGACAAGCTCAACCATCGGCGCTTGATTCAGCTGACGGTGCAGACGTCGTCCAGATCGTCGGTCTGGGTCTTCGCCTCGGTGCTCCCAGGGGACGGCACGGTCGACGATGAGCCGCTCGACGACGGCGTGGCCGATGTGGACGCCTTCGGCGGTTTGGAGGCGGCCGCCTCGGAGGCGGCTATCTTCTGGGCCACGATCTGGCGGATCTTCGCGAAATCGGGCTTCACCGGCAGAATCAGCGGCGGTGCGAAGCTGACACTGCTGAGCGGCAACGAGCGGCCCCGCTGCGCCAGATCGAGCATGGTGCCGATCTGCGAGGTGGGCAGATCGGTGGCGACGATCTCTTCGCCGGCCTTGGCGATCTCCTGGAATTTGGTCAGCACGGTGAGCGGATTGAGCTGCTTGGCCATCGCGTTCAGCACGCACTTCTGCCGGGCCATCCGCTCGTAGTCGGTCGAGCCCTCCCGCGAACGGGCGAACCACAAGGCGTGATAGCCGTCAAGATGGAGGTTCTTGCCGGGGCCGATGTAGCCCTTGATCGGGTTCTTCTTGCCGGTGGTCAGGTCGGTTCCGCCGCCGATCGGGACCTTGCGGGCGACGTCCAGGTCGATCCCGCCGACCGCGTCGATCAGCTGCTTGAAGCCCTTGAGGTCGATCAGCGCCCAGTAGTTGATCTGCAGGCCGAGGATGTTCTCGATCACCTCTTTGGTGGCCTGGACGCCCGGATTCTTCACCCCCGGATACAGGCTCTTGTGGTTGGTGGCGAGGGTGTAGACGGCGTTGAGCAGGCAGGACTGATCCTTGCACCAGTAGCCGTTGGGGTAGAGCTTCTTCAGCGGCGACGAATCGGGGAACGGCGCCCACTGCAGGTTGCGGGGCAGGCTGAACAGCACGGTGCGGCCGGTGTTGGCGTCAATGCTGGCGACCATCATGGTGTCCGGACGCAGTCCGTCTCGGTCTGCGCCGGCGTCCCCGCCGAGCAGCAGGACGTTGTAGCGTCCGCTGCTGGTCTCGGCCTTGCCACCGCCGGTGAAGACGGTGCCGAACAGCCGGCTCTGGGCGTCGAATGCGGCGGCCAGCGTCCACGAGCCGAAGGCGACGGCGAGCGCCAGCACGAACGCGACCGAGGGCAGGATCACCTTGCCGCGCTGAGAGAGCGCCGGCGGGTTCGCGATCCGCCAGGCGTTGACGAACAGCAGCGCCCAGCCGAGGCCGAGCACCAGGGACGCCCAGCGCAGCACCTGCAGGGTGACCGGGTTGACATACAGCCCGATGGCGAACGCCCGGAAGGTCAGGAACAGCGCTCCGAACAGCAGGGCCAGCACGACCAGCGTCACCCAGACGCGCGCGGCGAACCGTCCCAGTCGTTCGTTGCCGCCGGCCAGCTGCGCCGAGCCGGGCACGATCAGGGTCATGCCGAGCAGGGTCAGGCCGCGGCGCAGGGCGATGCCCTGGCTGCGAATCTGGGCGTCCGGGAGCGGGGAAGTCTCGACGGCGGTCACCGGACCAGTATGGCTGGCCGGCGGAGGGCGTCCGTCCCGTGACGCCGTGGTGAACCGAAAAGGAACCCTCCCCCGTGGTTCAGTGGCCGCGGACGACGGCGCCCTTGGCGCGGGCGGCGTCCCGGAGGTCTTCCTGGAACTGCAGCATCTTGTGCTGCAGTGCCTCGTCGGACGCGGCCAGGATCCGGACGGCGAGCAGGCCGGCGTTGCGGGCGTTGCCGACCGCGACGGTGGCGACCGGGACGCCGGCGGGCATCTGGACGATGGAGAGCAGCGAGTCCATGCCGTCCAGGTACTTCAGGGGCACCGGGACGCCGATCACCGGCAGCGGGGTGAGCGCGGCCAGCATGCCGGGCAGGTGGGCCGCTCCCCCGGCGCCGGCGATGATCACCTTCAGGCCACGGGTGTGCGCGGCGCGGCCCCAGGCCACCATGTCCTCGGGCATCCGGTGCGCGCTGACCACGTCGGCCTCGCAGCCGACGCCGAACTCGGCGCAGGCGTCCGCGGCGGCCTTCATCACCGGCCAGTCCGAATCGGACCCCATCACGATCCCGACAACGGGGTTTCCACTCATCGCTGGACTCCCATCAGGTGATCGGCGGCCGCCTGCGCCCTGGTCCGGACGTCGTCCGCGTCGTCGCCGACGACGGTGACGTGGCCCACCTTGCGGCCCGGCACCACGGTCTTGCCGTAGAGCTGGACGCGGGCGCCAGGCTCGGACGCCAGCACCTCCGCCTGGGCTTCCAGCAGATCGTCGCGGGCACCGCCCAGCACGTTCACCATCGCGGCATGCGGCTGCCGGACCTCGGTCGGTCCGAGCGGCAGGTCTGCGACGGCGCGCAGGTGGTTCTCGAATTGCGAGGTGTGCGCCCCGTCGATGCTCCAGTGGCCGGTGTTGTGCGGCCGCATCGCCAGTTCGTTGACCACCACCGAGCCGTCCGCGCGCTGCATCAGCTCGACGGCGAGAATGCCGGTGACATCCAGTTCGGCGGCGATCCGCAGCGCCATCGCCTCGATCGCGTCCCGCTGTTCGGTGCTCAGGTCGGGCGCCGGGGTGAAGGTGTGGGTGCAGATGCCGTTGGTCTGCACGGTCTCGCTGACCGGGTAGACCC
>NZ_JASGEF010000066.1:0-4118 GCF_047606665.1 Micropruina sp.
CCTCGTCGAACGCTGGTTCTCCGCCCTCACCACCAAGAAGCTCCAACGCTCCGCCCACCGCGACGTCCAAGCCCTCACCGCCGACATCCAGGCCTGGGTCGACAACTGGACCACCAACCCCAAACCCTTCATCTGGCGCAAGACCGCAGACCAGATCCTCCAACGCCTCGCCGGCTACTGCACCGCCATCAACAAATAACCACCGGAACAACCTGACAGGACACTAGGTCGAATCCGGCTATCATCGCAACATTTGTACCCGGTAACGGACACGATAGTTGCCATGGCGGATGCGACTCTGGTGAAGCTCGGTGCTGTCGCTGAACGGCGCTGGGGTCTGGCCACGACCACCCAAGCCGAGATGGTCGGCGTCTCTCGCAAGCAGCTATCGCGGATGGCATCGGCCGGCGCTCTTGAGCGGGTCGCGCAAGGTGTGTACCGGATGGCCGGAGCGCCGCCACAAGACAACGAGGCCATCTACGCAACCTGGCTGGCGCTGGGCGGCGCAACCAACCCGCGTACGGAGTCAGGTGTCGCCCGGTAGTCGCTGCTAGCGTCACGGCGGCCGTGGTCCACGGGCTCGGCGACTTCTTCCTGGACGGTTTCGACTTCATGGTTCCCACCCGCAGGGGCACCCGGCTGCCTGGGGTGCGACTGAGGGTGCGACGCCTGACGGCGGACGAGGTCGTCCCGGTGGGGGGTATGCCGGCACTGACCGTCGAGCGCATGATCGCGGACCTCGTGGATCTGCGAATAGATCGGTCCTTGGTCGCCGGCGTGGTGCGCGACGCCGTCCGGGCGGACAGGCTGGTTGCTCTCGACAGGCTGGTGGCGCATCTCGCGATGCATGGGCGTGACGGCAGGGCCCTCGCGGCAGACCTGTTCGAAGACGCCGGCGTGACCGTGAAGGGGTGGAGCAGGTGGGCTGAGGTGACAGGCCCTCGCTATCTGGATGCCGATCACGGCCCCCACCATTCCACCGGCAGCCGTCAGAAAGATCGCTACACTTTCTGACGTGATCGAATCACGGGCCCACGCGACGCTGGCAGTGCAAAGTACTGCCAGCGTCCCCGAGCGGGTGCGCGCATTCGCTGGCAGCCAGCCTCCGGGGAAGCCGTTCACGGTTCGTGAGCTGGTCGGGCTCGGCCCGCGCGCGGCGGTCGACCAGGCGCTGACCCGGCTGGTGAAGTCTGGAGAGTTGGAGCGGCCCGCGCGGGGGGTTTACGTGCGTCCGCGTCTGAGCGCTGCGCTCGGCCGCCCGGTGCCACCGTCCCCGGAGGAGGTGGTGGCAGCCATCGCGCAGTCCTCTGGCGAGGTTCTTGCCCCGCACGGCGCCGAGGCCGCTCGCCGGCTCGGACTGTCCACTCAGGTGCCGATGACGACCGTGTACGCGACCAGTGGACGCAGCCGCCGGGTACGGGTCGGAAACCGCGAGGTCATCCTTCGTCACGCCGCGCCGCGAAGTCTCGCGCTCGCCGGTCGCCCGGCGGGCGACGCGCTGGCAGCCTTGCGCTACCTCGGCGCACGCGAGGTCACCACAGACACCATCCGGCAGGTCGAGCGGCGAATCGGCCCGGCAGAGACTGCCGTGCTGCGCAGGAGCGTCGCGCTCATGCCCGGTTGGCTCTCAGAGCTGATGCAGCGCACACAGGAGGCGGCATGACCGCGTCCACACCCGAGTTCTTCAGTCTGGCCGCTGAAGAGCAGCGTGAGGCGTACCGGATCGCCGCCGATGAACAGGGCCGGCGTGACGACTTGGTCGAGAAGGACCTGTGGGTGGTCTGGGCGCTCGACGCGCTGTTCGCCACGCCTGGCGTCCCCCACATGGCGTTCAAGGGCGGCACGTCATTGTCGAAGGTGTTCAACGCGATCCAGCGGTTCTCCGAGGACATCGACGTCACCCTGAACGCCGTCGAACTGGCACCCGACCAAGACGTCTATCCCGACCAGATGTCCTCGAAAGCCCGCCGCCGCATGGAGTCTTTGCTGCGCGAACGCCTCGCCGCCGTCCTCACCGACATCGTCGTGCCTCACCTACGGGCCCGCGCGGCCGACCTGCCCGTTGACGTCACCATCAGCGACGTCACCGACGGCGACATCGTCTGGGTGAGGTACCCGACCGTTGCCTCACCCGTGTCGGACTACCTGCGCTCCGAAGGCGTCAAGATCGAGTTCGGCGGACGCAACGCGATCGATCCGAGCAGCCGGCGTACGATCCGTCCTTACCTGGCCCACACTTTCCCCGAACTTACGCTGCCCACCGCCGACGTCGACGTCCTCTCCCCCGAGCGCACCTTCTGGGAGAAATTCACCCTCGCCCACGCCGAGAGTCGCCGAGCCGAGTTCAAGACCAGCGAACGGCTGTCACGCCACTGGTATGACCTCGCCAGACTTGCCGACCAAGACATCGCCGAACATGCACTGGCCGACCGCGCTCTGCTTGAAGATGTCGTGAAGATCAAGAATCTCTACTTCCGCACTGCCTACGCCGAGTACGAGCTGTGCCTCACCGGCAACGCCGCCCTACTACCCGATAGCACCGGGCTTCAGGTACTGCGCCGTGACTACGAGCAGATGCTCCAAGCACAGATGATCGACGAGCCCCTCGACTTCGACGCCGTTACCCACGCCGTCCAAACGCTCCAGGACCGAACCAACGTCGCTATGAGTGAGCACAAGGTAGAACGTTGACGCCGCGCTCTGCCTATGAGCAGATGCCGCGGAACGGGCCAAAGTGATCCGGTTGCATCGGTACGGGTGTCGACAGGGTAGCCAGAGCGGAATCGGCGCCGAGCAGGGGTGCTGGGGCGGTGTTCCAACGACCAGGCGAAGCTGTGCTCGCAGCTTCGCCGTTCCGGCATCCAGCTACGACCGGTGCTCTATGCCGGCCCGATCGATCCGGAACCGCAGCCGGTGGGGGATCCGGATCGTCTGCGTGTACTGGTCCTGATCGAGCTGGCCAGGCTCGTCGAGCGCGACGTCAACCGGATGTTCGCGATTCGGTACTGATCCGGACTCACGTCGATACAGCAGCAACCACGGAACCCCTCCAACGGATTGAGTGCTACTTACGAGGGATCGCGGGGTGGCAGCCACCCCTCAGTGAACTACTGGAAGCTGACGAGGTTCGCCGAGCCCAGGGAGCGAACACGGCCATCAAGGGGATGCGGATACGCCGGCGCCTGGGGCGCCACCGCGGGTGGTTGACCTCTTCCGATCTCAGGAGGGCACTACCCGCGCGAGTTGGAATAGATCGGTTCTGGCGGAGGATACGAGATTCGAAGTCGTGGCAGGCCCGGCTGGAATTCTCTAGCCAGGAGCGCATAGTGGCGCTCGACTAGGTGTTTCTCTCGCCCGTTGCGCTAGGTCTGCATAGCTGTTCCTAGGCCTGCATCCGAACTTCGGGGGCACTTTGGGGGCATGGAATTTGAGCCTGAAGGCTCGATCGAAGATGCGAGATGCGCGCTGGGCCGGGGCTGACGTCCCGGAGGCATGCTCTGCAGCAGGCTGCCCGTGGTGTCGCTTAAGCCCCTTTCCGGACTAGTCACCATGTCGGCTGTCGCGGACGTCACGCAGGCGTGGAAAATGGGGTGGGTGTCCGTGACGCCGGTTTCTCGTTGGGACCAGAGCCCGTGGACTAGTCTGGCGGGGGCCTTGACCTTTCGGGTCGCGCATTGTTGCTACGAGCACGCCGGTTAGAGTTCGGTTCTTCCTGACCGAGGCCCCGGGCCCCCGCCTGTGTTGGCTGGTGGAGTGGGAAGGGCGGTGATCGAGGTGAAGAGCGAGCCGCAGGAGATCCGTGATGTCGAGCACGAGCGGATCTGGGAGCGGGTGGCCGCGGTCGATGTGTCCAAGGCGGCGGGGATGGTGTGTCTACGAAGACCTGATCCGTCCCGACCGGACAGGCGTAGCAGCCTGGTGTGGGAGGTGTCCGCAACGACGAACGCGGTGTTGGAACTGGCCGAGCGTCTGGCCGGCGAGCGGGTCCAGAGAGCTTGTCAAGTCTTCTGTGTAAGTAGTTCCGGTTTAGTGGTTGTGGGGCTCGGTCATAGGTAGCGGGTGAGTCGGTCGGGGTAGGCCAGAGCGAGGGCGCCGAGTGCGGCTTTCCAGCCGTGCAC
>NZ_JASGEF010000067.1:0-23643 GCF_047606665.1 Micropruina sp.
GTCGGCGTCGGGGTCGGCGTCGGGGTGGGGGTGGGGGTGGGGGTGGGGGTCGGCGTCGGGGTGGGGGTCGGCGTCGGGGTCGGCGACTTCTTAGGGGTGCGCTTCGGCAGCGGGCCGGCCGAGGTCGGTGTGGGCGACGACGTGAACGGCGTGTCGGTGGGCGTCGGAAAGATGGTGGTCACCGCAGCACGGCCCGGCGCGGGCAAGGCCCGGTTGTCGTTGGCGGCGCCGTGGATCAGGAAGAACCAGCCAACGAACAGCACGATCAGGCCGACCATCGTGCCGATCGCGATCGCTCGTGCGACAGAGCCGTTGCCGTCGGGACGCCGAGGCAGGTCGCCAATGCCGGCGGCCGTCGAACTCGGCACGGGCGTGACTCCGTCGTCCAGTGACGACTCCTGCGACGGGGACGTGGATGGCAGGGCGCGCCGCGGTGACGAGGACCGCGGCGTGCGGGTGGCCGAGGGCGCCGGTGAGGCCGCGGTGGCTGAGCCGGTGCCCGCCGCGGGGTCGTCGGGACGATCGGTAGGCACCCTGCGTCTCTCCCTTCGTCTCGAATCCTGCCGGCGACCAGCTAGCGCGGGCCCGTGGTGGGCGGTGCGACACCGCCGACCTGGTGGGCTTTCGGGCTCCGCCCACTGGCCGGGTCTGCGTGGGGGTGACCCCCAGGCTAGACCGTCACGTCCCTGTGGTCTCCTGTTGGACGGCGATCGTGATCGTGGTGCAACCATCGGCGTCCGCAATGCGACATGAGACGGGGAGCGTCGCTGCGTGCCAGGATGCCTGGCTCGTTCTCTCCGCCGCCAGTCCGGACCTCCATGGGTCACCGCAGGCGGTCGTCGAGTGGCCTGGGGTGGACGTCCAGACCGATGTTGTCTCGTTTGGTGAACACGGGAATACGGTGGCCACGCCCATAGTTGAGTCAGGTGCGCTCAACCTTGCGATTGAGCGTGTTAGGCTCAACAACGTGGCCGGCTGGAGTCGGCAGTAGCACATCACACACTGGAGGAACCCGCAATGGCTCGTGCAGTAGGCATCGACCTCGGCACCACCAACTCGGTCATCGCCGTCCTGGAGGGCGGCGAGCCCACCGTCATCCCCAACGCCGAGGGCGCCCGCACGACGCCGTCGGTGGTGGCTTTCACCAAGAACGGCGAGGTGCTGGTCGGCGAGGTCGCCAAGCGTCAGGCCGTCACCAATGTCGACCGCACCATCCGCTCGGTCAAGCGGCACATGGGCACCACCTGGTCGGTGGACATCGACGGAAAGAAGTACACCGCGCAGGAGATCAGCGCCCGCGTGCTGCAGAAGCTGAAGCGGGACGCCGAGGCCTACCTCGGTGAGCCGGTCACCAACGCGGTGATCACCGTCCCGGCCTACTTCTCCGACGCGGAGCGGCAGGCCACCAAGGAGGCCGGTGAGATCGCCGGCCTGACCGTCGACCGGATCATCAACGAGCCGACCGCGGCCGCCCTGGCCTACGGGCTGGACAAGGGGCACACCGAGCAGACCGTGCTGGTCTTCGACCTCGGCGGCGGCACCTTCGACGTGTCGCTGCTGGAGATCGCCGACGGCGTCTTCGAGGTGAAGGCCACCAAGGGCGACAACCGGCTGGGCGGTGACGACTGGGATCAGCGCATCGTCGACTGGCTGGTGAAGCAGTTCAAGAACGCCAACGGCATCGACCTGAGCAAGGACAAGATGGCTCGCCAGCGGCTCCAGGAGGCCGCCGAGCGCGCCAAGATCGAGCTGTCCTCCACCCAGGAGACCTCGATCAACCTGCCCTACATCACCGCCGGCGCCGAGGGTCCGCTGCACCTGGACGAGAAGCTCACCCGGGCCGAGTTCCAGCGGATGACCCAGGACCTGCTGGACCGCTGCCGCTCACCGTTCAACGCGGTGATCTCGGACGCCAGCACCTCGGTCGGCAAGATCGACCACGTCATCCTGGTCGGCGGCTCCACCCGGATGCCGGCCGTGGCCGATCTGGTCAAGGAGCTGACCGGCGGCAAGGAGCCCAACAAGAGCGTCAACCCGGACGAGGTTGTCGCGCTGGGTGCCGCGCTGCAGGCCGGCGTGCTGAAGGGTGAGGTGAAGGACGTCCTGCTGCTCGACGTCACCCCGCTGAGCCTCGGCATCGAGACCAAGGGTGGCGTGATGACCAAGATCATCGAGCGCAACACCACCATCCCGACCAAGCGGTCCGAGGTGTTCACCACCGCCGAGGACAACCAGCCATCGGTGATGATCCAGGTCTACCAGGGCGAGCGCGACTTCGCCCGCGACAACAAGTCGCTGGGCAACTTCGAGCTCACCGGGCTGATGCCGGCGCCGCGCAACGTGCCGCAGATCGAGGTCACCTTCGACATCGATGCCAACGGCATCGTGCATGTGCACGCCAAGGACCTGGCCACCGGCAAGGAGCAGTCCATGACGGTGACCGGCGGTTCGGCGCTGGGCAAGGACGACATCGACCGGATGGTGAAGGACGCCGAGTCGCACGCGGAGGAGGACCGCAGGCGTCGCGAGGCCGTCGAGATGCGCAACGAGGCGGACGCCCTGGCGTTCCGCACCGAGAAGCTGATCGCCGACAACGCCGAGTCGATCGGCGACGACGTGAAGGCCCCCGTCGAGGAGTCCCTGGCCAAGCTGAAGGAAGCGCTGGCCGGCGACGACAACGACGCGGTCAAGGCCGCCATGGACGATCTGAACACCAAGGCGTCCGCGATGGGCCAGGCGATGTACGCCGCCGCCCAGGCCAAGCAGGCCAGCGACGCGCAGGCCTCTGGTTCGGAGAGCCAGGACGCCCCGTCCGCTGCCGATGACGATGTCGTGGACGCCGAGATCGTCGACGACGAGGACAACGACAAGAAGTGACGCCGTCGGCCGGTCCGTGGGTGCTTCACCCGCGGACCGGCCGCGCAAAGGAGAATCCGTGAGCAAGCACGAGCAGCAGCCCGCAGCCGATCCGACCCCGGCGTCGCCCGAGGACACCACCGAGGCGACCGAACCGGCCGCGGCCGACGAGACAGCCGCGTCGACCGGCGCCGATCAGGCGTCCGACGCAGCCGCCGCGGCGTCCGTGGACGAGCCGGTGGCGGCGGCCAAGATCGCCGAACTGGACGAACTGGTCGCCGAGCGCACCCACGACCTGCAGCGGCTGCAGGCCGAATACGCGAACTACAAGAAGCGGGTCGATCGCGACCGCGCGTTGTCCCGGCAGGGCGGCATCGAGGCGGTCGTGCTGGATCTGCTCCCGGTGCTGGACAGCATCGAGGCGGCCCGCGAGCACGACGAGCTCACCGGCGGCTTCAAGCTGGTCGCCGAGGAGTTGGAGCGGCTGACCGCCAAGTACGGCCTGACCGTCTACGGCGAAGTCGGCGAGCCGTTCGACCCGAACGTCCACGAGGCGCTGATGCACCTGCCGATGGAGGGCGTCGAGGTCACCACCGTCTCTGCGATCATGCAGAAGGGCGTCCGGCTGAACGACCGGGTGCTGCGGCCGGCACGGGTCGGTGTCGCGGAACCCGAATGACATTCCGCTGGTTGGGCGTGTCGCAACAACCGTCGGTCGAGCTTGTCGAGACCACGGAACGGTTGGTCGAGCTTGTCGAGACCGCACACGATGGAGAGAGGAAAGGAGGCGTCAGGACATGAGCACCAAGGACTGGCTCGAGAAGGACTACTACAAGGTCCTCGGTGTCTCCTCCAGCGCCAAGCCGGACGAGATCAAGAAGGCCTTCCGCAAGCTGGCGCGAGAGAACCATCCTGACCAGAACCACAACAATCCGGCCGCCGAGCAGCGCTTCAAGGACATCTCCGAGGCCAACTCGGTGCTGTCCGATCCGAAGAAGCGCAAGGAGTACGACGACGCCCGCAGCCTGTTCAGCGGTGGCGGTTTCCGGTTCCCCGGTGGCGGTCAGGGGCCGTCGATGGAGGATCTGTTCCGCAACGCGGGCGGTGCCACGCCTGGTGGCAACAACATCTCCGACCTGTTCGGGAACCTGTTCGGCGGCACCTCGACCCGACGGACCACGACCAGCCGCGGCCCGCGACGCGGGCAGGACATCGAGGGTGAGGCGACCATCGACTTCACCGATGCCGTCGCCGGTGTCACCGTCACCATGCAGACGGTGTCGGACGAGGCCTGCGCGGCCTGCTCGGGCACCGGCGCGAAGTCGGGGACCCTGCCGAAGGTCTGCCAGACCTGTCAGGGCAGCGGCATGCAGACCTCGACCTCGGGCGGCGTGTTCGCGGTCAGCGAGCCGTGTCACGACTGCCGTGGCCGGGGCCTGATCGTCGAGGAGCCGTGCCCGGTGTGTGCCGGCTCGGGCCGCGGCCGCTCGACCAAGTCGATGCAGGTGCGCATCCCGGCCGGCGTGATCGACGGTCAGAAGATCCGGATCAAGGGCAAGGGCGGTTCCGGCGAGAACGGGGGCGCTCCGGGCGATCTGTACGTGCTGGTGCACGTCCGTCCGCACAAGCTGTTCGGCCGCAAGGGCGACAACCTCACCCTGACCGTGCCGGTGACCTTCACCGAGGCGGCGCTCGGCGCCGACATCTCGGTGCCGACGCTGTCCGGTCAGCGAGTGACGTTGAAGATCGGTCCGGGGACCCCCAACGGCCGCACCTTCCGCGTCCGCGGCAAGGGAGTGCACAAGGCCGACGGCAGCACCGGCGACCTGCTGGTCACCGTCGAGGTGCAGGTGCCGAACGCGCTGAACGACACCGCCAAGGAGGCGCTGGCCAGCTTCGCCGCGGCGATGGGCGACGACGCCGATCCGCGGGCCTCGTTGTACGGAGGCTGAGATGACCAGTTCGTCCGGGTTCCTGCCGCAGCGGATCGACTCCGACGCGCCGATCTTCGTGATCTCGGTGGCCGCGCAGCTGGCCGAGATGCATCCGCAGACGCTGCGCGGCTACGACAGGGTCGGGCTGGTGGTGCCGCGGCGCGCCCGCGGTCGCGGTCGCCGCTACTCGTTGCGCGACATCGCCAAGCTGCGGCACATCCAACATCTCTCGCAGCGCGAGGGCATCAACCTCGAAGGCATCCGGCGCATCCTGGCCTTGGAGGACGAACTGGACGCTCTGCGCAGCCAGCTGGCCAGGGTGGCCGAACTGGTCGCCGAGTTGCAGGCCGAGCCGCGCGCGTCGCGCGTCTTCACCGCGGCGTCCGCCGGCGACGTCCATCTCGGACGCCGCGCGACCCGCCGTCCGACCCTGGCACTTCCGGGGCGTCCGCCCTTGTCGGACGCCTGACCCTCGCCGGGTTCAGGGGATGGTTCCGTTCCGGTTCGGAACGCGGGGACGGTTCTTTCGGTCACCGCGCCGTCCTCAACGGTCCACCGAGATCGCGGGTCCGTGGTCGGCAGAAACGTATTGGCGTCCGGACTCATGAGTCCGGACGCCGAGGCTTCAGGCCGTCCGAGCGCGCCGGGCCTTGATGAATGACCGGACGCCGACGGCGAGGTAGATCACCAGCGCGACGAACATCACCACGCTCTCCAGGATCGCTGCCGGACGCTCCGCGGTGCCGTTGAACACCTGGCCGATCTTCACGACGTTCATCAGCGAGCCGAGGACGCCGAGCAGCGCGACGGCGAGCGCACCGTGGATCGCGTGCCGATGCAGCCGTGGGTTCCGGGCGAGCCAGCCGGCGATCAGCAGCAACACCCCGACCGCGCTGGGGATCAGTGCGGTCAGGCTGGCCGCACCGGTGGCTAAGTAGGTGACCACTCCGGTCAGGGCGAGCAGGCCACCGATGGCCATGGTGAGCTTCGTAATCACGGACCTCGTCCTCTCGTCGGAGAACGATCGTCTCACGGATGCGCGGTGCCGCTGGTCCGGGCACGGGCGAGAGGGCTCAATCGGACCCATCGTTCGCGGGAACGAGTTGGTCAACTGGCGACCGATTCGACCGGCGTCTCGCCTCGGCCGCCTGGACGGCTCGCAAATCGGTCGCCATCTGACCACGGTGATGGCTATCGCGGACCGGGCCGGCAGGTTGAGGGCGATGTGCCTCTCCACGACCACCCCTACCGCCAGCACCCCGTCCGTGGCGACCTGATAGCGAGAAGAGGCACGGTGCTGGCCGAGTGATACCGGCGGCCGGCAGCAGTCGGAGAACCGTCTTGGCCCGGACGCGGGAGGCCGGCCCACCGTCCCCGGAAACTGTCAGTGGGCGGCGGCATCCTTGAGGTATGGCACAGATCAGGCACTCCATCGTCCCGCCCTACCTGTTGCGGAGGCTGGCCGAAAGCCCCGAGCCGGGGATCGCGGACGTGGCCCAGCGGACGCTGATGGCCAATCAATCGCTGTGGGCCGGCCGCGGTCGGGCGACGTTTGCGCCGATCTATCGGCGCTCTGTGATGCCGGGTGAGGCGTCCCCGCGACGCGAGATCAGCACGGCGAAGAACACCGAGCAGCTGCCGGGAACCGTGGTGCGCCGCGAGGGCGACGCCCCGACCGGAGACCCGGCGGCCGACGAGGCCTACGACGGGTTCGGTGCGACCTGGGAACTCTTCCACGACGTCTACGGACGCGACTCGATCGACGGCGCCGGCATGCTGCTGCCCGGCACGGTGCACTACGGCGAGGGTTACGACAACGCCTTCTGGGACGGCACCCGGATGGTCTTCGGCGACGGTGACGACGACATCTTCGGACGCTTCACGGCCAGCCTCGAGGTGATCGGCCACGAGCTCACCCATGGCGTGACCGAGCGCACCGCCGGCCTGGTCTACTCCGACCAGCCCGGAGCCCTGAACGAGCACATCTCCGACGTGTTCGGCAGCCTGGTCAAGCAGCATCGCCTCGGCCAGGACGCCGCGACCGCCGACTGGCTGATCGGTGCCGACCTGTTGCTGCCCGGCGTCGACGGGGTGGCGCTACGCAGCATGATCGCGCCCGGCACCGCATATGACGACCCACGGCTCGGCAAAGATCCGCAGCCCGACCACATGGACCGGCTCGTCCACACCACCGACGACAGCGGCTGCGTCCACATCAACTCGGGCATCCCCAACCGGGCGTTCGCGTTGGCGGCACGGGCGATCGGCGGTCCGGCCTGGGTCGCCGCCGGACAGGTCTGGTACGACGTCCTCACCGGCGGTGCGCTCGGTCAGCACGCCGACTTCGCGACCTTCGCCGCGCTGACCATTCAGGCGGCCCAGACCAGGTTCGGCGACGGCGGCCGCGAACATGCCGCGATCGCCGACGGCTGGCGCCAGGTGGGAGTCGCTGCGACGAATGGCCCGGTGAGCGATCGCGGTGCTCCTTCCCTGTCGGACGCCGACCTGCTGTTGCGCCGCACCGGCGGCGTGACCGGGGTCGTCCGAGAACGACGCACCTCTTTGGACGCGCTTCCGCCTCCCGACGCCGAGAAATGGAACTCGCTGCTCACCTCGAATGCTCTGGTCGACATCGCCCGCGGACATCCGGTCCGCGACGGCTTCTGCTACCGGGTTGCCTGCGAGGCGCTCGCGGTCGATGTGACGCTGGCCGAGGACGACCTGACCACACCGCAACGCACGCTGTTCCGCCGGACGTTGCTGGGTCGATAGCGGGCGGGGTGGCCGCGAGGCGTCCACGGGCAGATACTGGGTCGAACGTTGCGGAAAGACAGGAGGGGCGATGGCCACGAAGGCGCCGATCGAGGACGCCGGCGATGCCCGGATGCGCCTGGGCAAGCCCAAATCGTATGGCGCGGGTGTGCCCGGCGTGGTCAGGGCGCTGGAGCACGCGGGTGCGCAAATGGGCGTCGTCCGTTCGGTGCTGACGCTGACCGCGATCAACCAGAAGGAGGGCTTCGACTGCCCCGGCTGCGCCTGGCCCGACCCCGACCACCGGCATGTCGCAGAGTTCTGCGAGAACGGCGCGAAGGCGGTTGCCGAAGAGGCGACGGTGCGCCGGGTGACCCGCGACTTCTTCGCCACCCACCCGGTCGCCGACCTAGCGACGCGCTCCGATCACTGGCTCGGCCAGCAGGGACGGCTCACCGAACCGATGCTGTTGCGCGAGGGTGGCACTCACTACCAACCGATCGACTGGGACGAGGCGTTCGACCTGATCGCCGGCGAGTTGCGGGCGCTGAATAGCCCGGACGAGGCGATCTTCTACACCTCGGGGCGGACCTCCAATGAGGCGGCGTTCGCCTATCAGCTGTTCGTTCGGGCCTTCGGCACCAACAACCTGCCTGACTGCTCGAACATGTGCCACGAGTCCAGCGGATCGGCGCTCGGCCAGACCCTCGGTATCGGCAAGGGCACCGTCACACTGGAGGACATCCACACCACCGAACTGGTGATCATCGCCGGGCAGAATCCGGGCACCAACCATCCGCGGATGCTGTCGGCGCTGGAGCGGACGAAGGCTAACGGCGGCCGGATCATCGCGGTGAATCCCCTGATCGAAGCCGGGTTGAAGGCGTTCCGGAATCCACAGACCGTCAGAGGCGTGCTGCGCGGCGGCGTCGAACTGGCCGACCAGTACTGCCAGATCAGGCTCAACGGCGACCTGGCGTTCTTCCAGGGCCTGAACAAGCTGCTGCTCGAGGCCGACGCGCTTGATCACGCGTTCATCGCCGAACACACCAGCGGTTTCGACGATTTCCGCGCTCACCTCGCCACCGTCGACTGGGCCGACATCGAACGCGCCACCGGGATGAGCCGGGCCGACCTGGAGAAGGTCGCCGCGCAGGTGCAGGCGGCCGAGTCGATCATCGTCTGCTGGGCGATGGGCCTCACCCAGCACAAGAATTCGGTGCCGACGATCCGCGAGATCGTCAACTTCCTGCTGCTGCGTGGCAACGTCGGACGTCCGGGTGCCGGCGCCTGCCCGGTGCGCGGCCACTCCAACGTGCAAGGCGACCGGACCGTCGGCATCAATGAACGCCCGCCCGCGGCGCTGCTGGATGCCCTCGACCGACACTTCGGAATCGCCTCGCCGCGCGAGCACGGCCACGACGTGGTCGCCGCGATCCGGGCGATGCGCGACGGACAGTGCGGGGTGTTCCTGGCCGTCGGCGGCAACTTCGTCCGGGCGACTCCCGATTCGAAGGTCACCGAGGCGGCAATGCGCAACGTCGGGCTGACGGTGCACGTCTCCACCAAGCTGAACGGGTCGCACGCGGTGACCGGACGGCAGGCGCTGATCCTGCCCACCCTGGGTCGCACCGAACACGACCGCACCGGCGGACGGGAACAGTTCGTCACCGTCGAGGACTCGATGGGCATGGTGCACGCCTCCCGCGGACGGCTGGCGCCGGCCACCGACCAGCTGCGCTCCGAGGTGGACATCGTCTGCTCGATCGCCGAGCGGACCGTCGGCTCGGACCTCATCGACTGGGCGGCGATGCGCGCCGACTACGCCACCATCCGCGGCCACATCGAAGCCTGCATCACGGGGTTCGAACGCTACGAGGAACGGGTGAACACCCCGCTCGGCTTCGCGCTGCCGAACGGCCCGCGGGATTCGCGCACCTTCCGGACCTCGACCGGCAAGGCCCGGTTCACCGCCAACGAACTGGTCATCGTCGAAGTGCCGCCGGGGCATCTGCTGCTGCAGACGGTGCGTAGCCACGACCAGTTCAACACCACCATCTATGGCATGGACGACGTCTACCGCGGCGTGAAAGCGGGGCGGCGGGTGCTGTTCATCCACCCCGACGACCAGAAAGAACTGGGTTTCGCCGACGGGGACCTGGTGGATCTGGTCTCGATCTGGCCGGGCGATGCGGGCACCGAGGAGCGCCGGGCGCACGGCTTCCGGCTGGTCGACTATGCGACAGCGCGCGGCTGTGTCGCGGCATACTTCCCGGAGACGAACGTGCTGGTGCCGCTCGATTCGGTCGCCGACGAGTCCGGGACGCCCACCTCGAAGTCGATCGTGATCCGGCTGGAGCCGGCCGGTGACGACCCGGTCGGGTGGCGTTGATGGGTCGAGTCACCCAGCGGACGCGGGTCGTCCGGGTCGAGCGGGACGCCGTCCGGACCCGCGAGGACCGGCTGGCCGTCGAGGAGCCGCTCGAACTGAGGTTGGGCGGACGTCCGCACGCCGTCACCATGCGCACCCCCGGTCACGACATCGAGCTGGCCCACGGCTGGCTGCATGCCGAGGGTGTGATCGCCGATTCCGCCGACGTGGTGCGCGCCCAGTACTGCGCCGGGTCGGTCATCGACGAGGAGACCGGCACCGGGGTGAACACCTACAACGTGCTCGACCTGGTGCTGGCCGCCGGCATTGTGCCGCCGCCGGTGCGCGGCACGTTCACCTCCAGCGCCTGCGGCGTCTGCGGCGCCGACTCGATCGAGACCCTCTGCCGGCGGGGCCGGTGGGATCTCGGTGCCGATGACTCGTCCGTGCCGGCCGAGTTGCTGCTTTCACTGCCCGACCGGCTGCGTCCGTTGCAGCGCACGTTCGAAGCCACCGGCGGCGTCCATGCCGCCGGCCTGTTCGACCTGGACGGCTGCGCGCTCGTCGTCCGCGAAGATGTCGGCCGGCACAACGCCGTCGACAAGGTGATCGGCTGGGCACTGCTGAACGGACGCCTGCCGCTGCGCGCGACGGTGCTGCAACTCAGCGGACGGTTGTCCTTCGAGCTCGTCCAGAAGGCGTATCTCGCCGGCATCCCGATCGTGTCGGCGGTTTCCGCCCCCAGTTCGCTGGCCGTCGACACCGCCCGGCATCTCGGCCTCACCCTCGCCGGCTTCGTCCGCGACTCATCCCTCAACCTCTACACCCACACCCACCGCGTCCGCACCTGAACCGAGGCCGGTCACCAATGTTGGGGGACGGTTCTGCGGCGTGCGATTTTCGAACGATCGGGGACGGTTCTGCGGCGTGCGATTTTCGAACGATCGGGGACGGTTCTACGGCGTGCGATTTTCGACCGATCGGGGACGGTTCTGCGGCGTGCGATTTTCGAAGTTCGGAGAACCGTCCCCCCGCGTGCGATTTTCGAATGCGGAAGAACCGTCCCCCGTGAACCGAGGGAGCCGTGATGACAGCTGCCGCGTGGCCGGGCAGGCTGGGGGAGTGGATCTGGACGAGGCGGCCGCCGAACTGTATGGCGCCGATCTGGACGACTTCATGGCGGTCCGGACGCGACTGGTAGCACAGGCCCGTGCCGCCAAGGACCGTCCGCTCGTCAGGGCGGTCGCGGCGCTGAAGAAGCCGACCCGGTCGGCCTGGCTGGTGAACCTGCTGTCGCGCGGGGCGTCCGACCGGCTGGGGTCGTTGGCGGATCTGGCGGCGCGGATGACGGCGGCACACCAGCGGCTGGACGTCGACGCGTTGCGCAGCCTGGGTGTTGAGCGACAGCAGCTGGTCACCGCGTTGACCACCAATGCGGTCGAGGAGGGGTCACGGCGCGGCTACCAGGCGACCGAAGCTGTCCGGGCGGAGGTGGCCGGCACGATCGCCGCCGCCGTGGCCGACGCGGACGCCCTCACCGACGTCCTGGCTGGGCGTACGGTGAAACCCCTGGTGTATTCAGGTTTCGGATTCCCGCTAGCCTCGCCTGGCGCCACCTCGACGTGCGACATCGTTGCCCAGAGCAAAGCGACCACCGTGGACGATCGGAAGGCGACATCCGATCACGATGCGCAGGAGGCCGGCCGGCGCGTCGCCGTCGAGCGAGCGACTCAGGCATTGCTGCAGGCCAGGGATGCGGTGCAGCAGGCCGAATCCGCCGAGTCGGACGCCCGTCAGTCTCTCGATCGGGCGAGCCAGGAGGTTGCCGATCTTCGTGCTGAACTCCGACGCGCCGAGGACGCGGAGAGCGACGCCCGACGGGCGGCGAGCGAGGCCGCCGACCGGCTGCACGACGTCCGGATCGAGGCTCAGCAGGCCGAGCAGGCCTTGGCGGAGGCCACCAGGGCGTTGGCCGAGGGTGAGAGGCGTCAGGTGCCGAGCGCGGACGGGTCGTAGTCGATGCAGGACCGGCTGGTGCGCCGGGCACCGATCAGCGCGACCACCTTCTGATGCTCGGGATGCACCGCGTAGCCCTGTAGCGCCGCCGGGTCGGTGAACACCGAATAGATGGCCAGGTCGAAGGTGTTGTCGAGCCCCGGCTGCCGGGTGATCACCTCGAACTCGACGATCCCGTCGATGAGCCCCGGCAGCGCCCGCAACGCCTCGGCGACCAGCGCCACATTGGTCGCCTTGTCGGCGCCCTCGGCATGCTCGGCGAACTCCCAGGCCACGATGTGCTTGATCATGCGTTCAACCTACTGGCCGGACGCCGACGCGTGGGCCGAAGGGCCGTCCTGCGCACCAATCGGCCACGGGTGACCAAGGGAACCGTCCCACGGGGACCGGGGGAGCCGTCCCCCGCGGTCACTGCCGTTACCTGCCGGTGGCCTACCGTGGCTCCGTGGACGACTTTCTGGTGGATCGGGTGCTGCTCGCCGTCGAGCAGATTCCGGCCGGACGAGTCACCTCGTACGGCGATATCGCCCGTGTGGTCGGCACCGGGCCGCGGCAGGTCGGCGGCGTCCTCAGCCGGTACGGCAACGACGCCCCGTGGTGGCGGGTGACCGGGCACGACGGCGCCATGGCGTCCGGACTGATCGGACGCGCCCGCCAACACTGGGCGGAGGAGGGCATCCCGGTGAACGCGAGCCGAACTGGTTGCCGGATCGCCGCCTGCCGAGCCGACCAGGTCGCGTTGAAACATGCCTACACGCACGCGCTCGATGCGCTCCTCGCCACCACCGGGACGCCGCTGCCGCGGATCGGCGTGCCGGCCACCCGTGCGCTGACGACAGTGGGGGTCGGCTATCTGGAGCACCTGCTGGACTGGTCGCGGGACGAACTGCTCGCCGTCCACGGCGTCGGACCCCGGACGATAGAGCTCATCGAGGACGCCCTCGCCGAGCACGGTTGGCGGCTGCGCGACCACCCGTCGGCTCGCGAGTGAATTAGGGCCTGTTGCGAGAAGCCCGGTCCGGCTCGCCCGGCCTTGCGTCCCTACCGCCAGCGTGTTCGTCAGGTGCCACCCCATCCGCCTCGATCGACGCCACTGCCGCCCGCATTCGGGCAATCTCGGCGGGCGCGGCCTCCCGAGCCAAAGCGGGTATCTCGAACATGTGACGGCGCAGTTCGGCCGGGATCGCGGCGACCACCTCGGCCGGTGCGGTCAGCGCCTTGTCGTACAGCACCAGACCTTGGACGTAGTAGAGGTCGACGAACTTCGCCCGACCGGCGGAATCTCGCATCACGTTGCCGGGGTTGTCGTCCAGCGGCCCACACCAGCGCAGCTGGGATTCGGCGTCCCTGTGGACCCGGTCGATCAGTGCCGCAGCCCTGCCGAGTTCGGGATCGGTCCGCAACTCCGCCGCGTCGTGGAGCCGGTCATGCCAGCGTTTCGCCTCGTCGACCGGCACTTCCTGAAGCAACTCCATCACGATCAGGTGGCCGCCGCCGTCGAGGCGACGGTGCGCGTCGAGCCGAGGGAGATAGCGATTACCGGCGCCCTCGCGATACAGCCACACGGTGAACGGGCAGGCCGGATCGAACGGACTCACCCGCGCGGCGAACTCCCCGGTAGGCGAGCGGTATGCGCGCGCCCAGTCGCCCTCGCCGCAGAGCGTCCAGCCGTCGGCGAGCAGCCAATCCTCGACCTCATCGTGTCGAGGCGGGACGCCGTGCGCGTCCACCCGGACCAGCAGCCGTCGCTTCGCCTCGTCCACGGCGCAGACGATAGCGGCCGAGGAAAGTGCCGCCTCCGCTGGTCGAGGCGCTGGTCGAGACCCTCCTTGGTTTCGACAAGCTCAACCAGCGGTGGCTGGCTTGGTTCGACACGCTCAGGTTCGACAGGCTCATCATGCGGGGTCGACAAGCTCGACCGGTGGGTGTGTCCTCACTCGCCTTCGACGGGCAAGACCTCGAGCCGGGGATATTCCGGCTTCCACATCCGCTGATAGATGTCGTTGATCGGGTTCGTCATCGGCGTCCGGGCCAATCCCTGCTGCTCGGCGGTCCTGGCCACCGCCAGCGCCACCGCTGCCGCGACCAGCCGCAGATCGCTCATCGACGGCAGCAGTGAGGCGCCCGGACGGTATTCGTTCACCAGTCCGGCCAGCGCCGCGGCGGAGGCGTAGATCATCTGGTCGCTCACCCGTGTCGCCCGCACCACCGACACACCCAACCCGAGGCCGGGGAAGATCAGCGCGTTATTGGCCTGCGCGATGGTGTGGTAGACCTCGCCGTGCCGGATGGTGCCGTACGGGCTGCCGGTCGCGATCAGCGCCCGTCCGTCGGTCCAGTCCAGCAGGTCGGCCGGGTGGGCCTCCGACCGCGAGGTCGGGTTCGACAGCGGCATGATGATCGGCCGCTCACAGCTCTGCGCCATCGCCGTCACCACCGGACGGGCGAACGCGCCGGTCTGCGCCGACGTCCCAATCAGGATGGTCGGCTGCACCGCCCGCACCGTCTCGTCCAGCGTGATCCGGACCGGATCGGCGACATCCCAGCCGTCGACCTCCGAGCGCGAACGGGCGTAGGGCTGCTGGAAGTCGCGGACGCCGGTGCCGTCCTCCACGATCAGGCCGCGGCTGTTGAAGGCATAGAACTGGTCGTGGGCGCGGTCGGCGTCCAGCCCGTCGCGGATCATCGCCTCGCGGATGATGTCGGCGATGCCGACCCCAGCGGTACCGGCGCCGAACACCACCACCCGGTGCTGGCGTAGCGGCACCCCGGTCAGCCGGACAGCGGCCAGCACGGCCGCCAGCACTACGGCCGCCGTGCCCTGGATGTCGTCGTTGAAGGTGCAGATCCGGTCGCTGTAACGCTCCAGAATGCGGTGCGCGTTGCCGGCGCCGAAGTCCTCCCAGTGGAGCATCGCGTTAGGGAACTGCTTGGTGACAGCCGCCACGAACGCCTCGATGAACGCGTCGTAGCGCTCGCCGCGCACCCGGGCATGGTGCTCGCCGAGGTAGACGTCGCTGTGCAGCAGGCCGAGGTTGTCGGTGCCGACGTCCAGCACGATCGGAACGGCCCGGCGGGGATGGATGCCGGCCGCCGCGGTGTAGACGCTGAGCTTGCCCAGCGCGATCTGGATGCCGCCGATGCCCTGGTCGCCGATGCCGAGGATGCCCTCGGAGTCGGTCACCACGACCAGGTCGACGTCGTCGCCGTCCAACTCGTAGTTGGCTAGCGACTGCTCCATCAGCTCGGGGCGATCGATGGACAGGAACAGGCCGCGCTGGCCGACGTACTCGTGGCTGAACCGCTCGATCGCCTCGCCGATGGTGGGGGTGTAGATGATCGGCAGCATCTCTTCGAGATTCTCGCTGAGCAGCCGGTAGAACAGCACCTCGTTGCGGTCGCGCAGTTGCGAGAGGTAGATGTACTTCGACAGTGGGGACGGCGAGCGGCTGTACTGCGCGTAGGTGCGGCGCAACTGCTCCTCAATGGTGCTCACCTTGCCGGGAAGCAGACCGGACAGTGCCAGTTCGGCCCGCTGCTCCATGGTGAATGCGGTGCCCCGGTTCGCCACCGGGTTGCGCAAGATGCGGCGTCCACGCGCCCGCACTCGGAGCATGATCTCGCTATTGCTGGTGGTCACCAAGTGGTAGTCGCTGCGGCGCATTCAGGATCCTTCGGCGGCGGGGTCCCGGTGAGCCTACCGGCTCCAGCAACGGCTGGGATCGCGGCTCAGTGCGCGGCGCGGCAAAGGTGGCAATGCCCGCGTCCTCCATGAGACATGCGGTCTGGACTGGCCGCAGGTACTGGAGGACGCGGCGCGGCGTCACCTGCGCTCGACCCGGTCGATTGAGATTCATATATGAGCCGTCTAGGCGGACCGCTCCCTGTGCTCGTCGTCGTGCTGGCCACGGGGTCTGGACCCTGATGCGGCAGGTCCACCACCTACAGCATGAAGGCCGGTGAGCCTGTCGGCTCAGGCCATGCCTGGGATCGCGCCTCAGTGCGTGGCGACGGACCGAGGGGACGGTTCCGGTTCGGTTCAGGGCCACCGATTGGAAGATTCGGATCTCGACCGAGAGAACCGTCCCGGAGCACCCGACGGTGGATGTCGTCAGCCCACCGCGGACGGTTGACGCTGCCGATCACCGGAGTGGGAGCGGAATACGCGCCCCGGGACTATGGTTGAGTCTAGTGGACTCAACTTTGGTTTTACCTTCAGGAGACACGCACGACAATGGATACTTCGAAGCTCACCGCCAAGAGCCGGGATGGCGTCTCGGCCGCGCTCCGCAACGCCCTCACCAACGGCAACCCGAGCGCCGAACCGGTGCACCTGCTGCACGCCCTGCTGATGGTGCCCGACAACACCGTCGGCTCCCTGCTCAGCGCGGTGGGCGCCGATCCCAAGGTGGTCGACGCCGCCGCACAGGGAGCGATCACCAAGCTGCCCAGCGCGTCCGGCAACTCGGTCAGCCAGCCTGGCCTGTCCGGCAGCCTGGCGCGGGTGCTGGCGGACGCCGAGACGCGGGCCGAGCAGCTGGGCGACGAATTCGTCGCCACCGAGCATCTGATGATCGGTTTGGCCGCGATCGTCAGCGATGCGCAGAAGATCCTGCTGCAATTCGGCGCCGACGCGAAGAAGCTGACCACGGCGTTCAACGACGCCCGTGGCGACAAGCGGATCACCTCGGCCGAACAGGAGGGTGGCGAATCCACCCTCGACAAGTACTCGGTCGACCTGACCGCGCGGGCCCGCGACGGCAAGCTCGATCCGGTGATCGGACGTGACGCCGAGATCCGCCGGGTGGTCCAGGTGCTGGCCCGGCGCACCAAGAACAACCCGGTGCTGATCGGCGAGCCCGGCGTTGGCAAGACCGCCGTCGTCGAGGGCCTGGCGCAGCGGGTGGTGGCCGGCGACGTCCCCGACTCGCTGAAGGGACGCCGGGTGGTCTCCCTCGACCTGGCCTCGATGGTGGCCGGCGCGAAATACCGCGGCGAGTTCGAAGAGCGGCTGAAGGCCGTGCTGAACGAGATCCGGGACGCCGAGGGCCAGGTGATCACCTTCATCGACGAGCTGCACACCGTGGTCGGCGCCGGCGCGTCCGGCGATTCCTCGATGGACGCCGGCAACATGCTCAAGCCGATGCTGGCCCGCGGCGAACTGCGGATGATCGGCGCCACCACGCTCGACGAGTACCGCGAGCGGATCGAGAAGGATCCGGCGCTGGAGCGCCGCTTCCAGCAGGTGTTCGTCGGCGAGCCGTCCGTGGAGGACACCATCGCCATCCTGCGTGGCCTGCGGGAACGCTACGAGGCGCACCACAAGGTGCGGATCACCGACGGCGCGCTGGTCGCGGCGGCGTCGTTGTCGAGCCGGTACATCACCAGCCGGCAGCTGCCCGACAAGGCGATCGACCTGATCGACGAGTCGGCGTCCCGGCTGCGGATGGAGATCGACTCTTCGCCGGAGGAGATCGACCAGCTGCGCCGCAGCATCGACCGGATGACCATGCAGAGCTTCGCGCTGGAGAAGGAGACCGACCCCGCGTCCGTCGAGCGCTACCAGCGGCTGCAGGCCGAACTGGCCGACGCCCAGGAGGAGCTGCGCGGACTGGAGGGCCGCTGGGAGGCGGAGAAGTCCGGGTTGAACCGGGTCGGCGAGTTGAAGGCCAAGGTGGACGAGCTGCGGATCACCGCCGACCGCGCCCAGCGCGAGGGCGACCTGACCAAGGCGTCCCAGATCCTCTACGGCGAGATCCCGGCCCTGCAAGCCGAGATGGACGCCGCGCAGCAGGCCGAATCCGACCTGACCCCGATGGTCAGCGAGGAGGTGTCGGCCACCGACATCGCCGAGGTGGTGGCGTCCTGGACGGGCATCCCGGTCGGCAAGCTGCTGCAGGGCGAGAGCGAGAAGCTGCTCACCATGGAGGAGCGGCTGGGCGAGCGGCTGATCGGCCAGCGCCAGGCCGTCGTCGCCGTCTCGGACGCGGTGCGCCGCTCGCGTGCGGGCATCTCCGACCCGAACCGGCCCACCGGCTCGTTCCTGTTCCTCGGCCCGACCGGCGTCGGCAAGACCGAGCTGGCCAAGTCGCTGGCCGAGTTCCTGTTCGACGACGAGCACTCGATGGTGCGGATCGACATGAGCGAGTACGGCGAGAAGCACTCGGTGTCGCGGCTCGTCGGGGCGCCTCCCGGCTACGTCGGCTACGAAGAGGGCGGCCAGCTGACCGAGGCGGTGCGCCGGCGGCCCTACTCGGTGATCCTGCTCGACGAGGTCGAGAAGGCGCATCCCGAGGTGTTCAACGTCCTGCTGCAGGTGTTCGACGACGGACGCCTCACCGACGGCCAGGGCCGCACGGTCGACTTCCGCAACGTCATCCTGATCATGACCAGCAACCTGGGCTCGCAGTACCTGGCCGATCCCAGCCTGGAGCCGGAGCTGAAGGAGCAGGCGGTGATGGGCGTGGTGCGGCAGGCGTTCAAGCCCGAGTTCCTGAACCGGTTGGACGAGATAGTGATGTTCACCCCGCTGGGCACCGAGGACCTGAGCAAGATCGTCGACATCCAGCTGCGCCGGCTGAACTCCCGGCTGGCCGACCGCCGGATCCACGTCGAGGTCACCCAGGCCGGCAAGGACTGGCTGGCGCTGACCGGCTTCGACCCGGTCTACGGTGCCCGTCCGCTCAAGCGGCTGGTGCAGACCACCATCGAGGACGCGATGGCCCGCCGGATGCTGGCCGGCGACATCGTGGACGGCGACACCGTCCGCTTCGATGTGGCCGCCGACAGCAGCGGCCTGGTGGTTGTCGAAGGCTGACCGCCGCTCGGTGAACCGAGCAGGAACCGTCCTCTGGACGATCGGGGATGGCTTTTCGGTTCCCTGTCGATCGAGTTCGCCGAGATCGGTGACAATGCCTCCGGCGGGATCAGGCGGCTTGTATCCCACATGGACAGCAAACCGAGAAATTCATGGCTTTGCCACAGCTGGCGGACAGGCACGGCGATACCGTCTGCGATTGAGTAGTGGTCCGCGAAGCGCCGCGGTTGCCCATCGACGTCGACGACAGGAGGATTATGTCCGCCGTGGAGGCACTGCCGCCCACCGTGAGGCTGTTCCACATCGGTCCGCAGAAGACCGGAACGACCGCCCTCCAAACGGCCGCTGCTGCCCAGCGTCCGCAACTGATGGCGCATGGCGTCCTCTACCCAGGGCGGGCGGTGAATCACCGCCTGGCGGTAGCCTCCCTGGTCGGAAAGACGATCGGCTTGAAGGCTGCGTCGGACGGCACCCCCACCCAGCCGCCGCCGCGACGTTACTGGAACGACCTGGTCGCCGAGGTGAACAGATATCCCGACCGGCGGGCCTGGTTCGGACACGAGTACGCGGCCGGCGCCACGACGAGCGTGATCCGCGAAGTCCACGACACCTTCGGCGACGACCTGCACATTCTGATCACCCTGCGCAGCGTGGCGCGAATGCTGCCGTCGATCTGGCAGGAGACGAACAAGGCCGCAGGCAATCGCGGCACCTTCGACCGCTGGCTGCGGCACGCGTTCACCCCTGGCGCCAAGGTGAACGTGATCGTCCAGACCCGGCACGATCAGGGTGCCCTGGTGCGCCGCTGGGCTGATGTCGTCGGCCGAGAGAACGTCACTGTCGTGGTGCTCAACCCTCGCGATCACGACTTCCTGCCGCACACCGTCGAGCAGCTGCTCGGCCTGCCGGTCGGGCTGTTGGCGATGGCCGAACGGGAGGAGCATGCAGTCAATCGTTCGTTGACCGCCCCTGAGGTGGAGTTGTTCCGCCAGTTCAACCGGCGGTTCCGTGGCTACGACACCACGCCCCGCGAGCACGAGCTGGTGATGATCCGCGGCATGGTCCCGCGTGTGCTCGGCTATCGCGAGCCGCCGTCCGGCGAACCGCGGCTGGCGATGCCCGACTGGGCGGCCGATCTCGCCGACGACGCCGCGCTGCGCAATGCGGACGCGGTGGCGGCCAGTGGCGTCCGGGTGATCGGCGATCTGGACCATCTCCGGCTGCCCGCGCATCGACGCCGCGAACCCGGCGAGGACCATCGCAGCGTGACCTGCGTCCCAGTCGACCTGGCTGTCGAGGCGATGCTCGGCGTGGCCGCCGTCGCGCTGGGCCGCGACGCCGGCTTTGCCCGTTCGCCGGAGCGGCCGATGTCGCTGGCCTCGGTGCCCGTCAAAGAGCTCGCGGCCGAACTGTCCCGGCGCGGAGCCGGCCGAGTCGTACGGCTGGTCCGCCGGCGCTTCGGTAGGGTCAAGTCGTAGCCGCCGGCCACGGATACGATGACCGACGACCTGGCCCAGGATGCGGCTTCGTGCCTCCGAGGGAGTGCGTCGGCCTTAGCCTGGACCGAACCCGTCACGGACGATAGAGGTGAGCAAACTGGACATCGGGATCGCGGTGGCCGGGCTACTCGTGGGGATGGTAGTCGGCCTCACGGGCATGGGCGGCGGCGCCCTGATGACACCGGTGCTGGTGCTGCCCTTCAAGGTCGACGCGTTGACGGAGATCTCCAGCGATGTGGTGAGCAGGCTGTTCATGAAGCCGGCCGGCGTGGTGGCGCACATCATGCGCAAGACCGCGAACCTGCAGCTGGTGCTGTGGCTGTGCATCGGTTCGGCGACTTCGGCCTTCGTCGGTGCGATGGTGGTCGACCATCTGCGTGGCCTGGCCGGCCTCGCAGAGATCCTGCTCGCCATGCTCGGGGTGGCGTTGCTGCTCGCCTCGGCCGGCCCGATCATCGGGGCCTGGTTTCAGAAGCGGGTTCACGGGGAAGCCGGTGATGAGCCGTGACCACGACGATCGACTGGGCGGGGCTCGCCGACCTGCCGGCGCTCATCGTCGAGGCCGGTGACCTGGAGCTGGTCGAACTCGTCCAACGCAGGCTGGTTGCCCCGCGACTGAGGCTGACCCAGGCGGCTGCGGAAGCCGTCGGTGACGCCGCCTCGGTGGTGATCAAGGACGCCGAAGCCACCCCGCTGCTGCTCGGCCGCGTCGTGGCCGGGGTGCTGGAGGTGGAGACGCTGCGTACCGTGGCCCCGGTCGACATCGAGAGCCTGAGTGAGGCGGACGGCCCCGCCGATCTGGCGGTGGTCGCCCAAGGGGTGCCGACCTCGTCCGATCTGGCGCGGTTGGACGCGCTGATCGCGCCGCGCAGCACCGTGTTCTGGCTCGCCCTGGCCGGCCGCTCCCGTACCGGACGGCAACTGCTCGGCGACCTGCCCGAGGCGATCCGGGCCTGCGGCCGGGGGAGCCATCGGATCGTCCGGGTGCCGTGGCCGGATCCGGGGGCGCGCGGGTTGTTCGAGCGCCCGCGGATGCCGACGCCGTCGGGGCTGGCGCAGGCGTACCGGGCCAAACACTTCATCGTGGTCGGCGAGCGTTTCGGGGAAGCCGTCGCCCGCACCCACCGTGGCGGCACCGTGGTGTTCCTCACAGGCCTCTCCGGTTCCGGCAAGTCGACCATCGCCAAGGCGCTGCGCAATGCCCTCGAACCGCGCACCACCCGCGAGGTGACCCTGCTGGACGGCGACGACGTCCGCCGGATGCTGTCCGCGGGCCTGGGTTTCGACACAGCCGGACGGGAGGCGAACGTCCGCCGCACCGGCTGGGTGGCCGCCCTGCTGGCCCGGCACGGTGGTATCGCGATCACCGCGTTGATCGCCCCGTTCGCCGAGGGCCGGGCCGAGGCGGCCCGGATGGCCCGGCAAGGCGCGGACTTCCTGGAGGTGTGGGTCTCGACACCGCTGGAGGAGTGCGAGCGGCGCGACCGCAAGGGCCTGTACGCGCGGGCCCGATCGGGCGAACTGACCAACTTCACCGGCATCGACTCGCCGTACGAGGCGCCGGAGAACGCCGATCTGGTGATCGACACAACCACCACCGGCGTCGATGACGCGGTGGCTCTGATTCTCGCCGAATTGCGGGAGCGTGCGCGCCGCCGCGGGGACGACCTGACTCGCCGGACCTCCGAGCGCGTCGACGCCGAGCGGCACGAGCAGGCCAGCTATGACATCTGACCCCGTCGCACAGTTCGAAATCGCACAGTTCGAAGGAGAATCATGAGCCGCTACGTGCTGAATCACCTGCGTGCGCTCGAAGCTGAAAGCATCCATATCATCCGCGAGGTGGCCGCCGAGATGGAGCGGCCCTGCCTGCTGTTCTCCGGCGGCAAGGACTCGGTGGTGATGAGCGTGCTCGCCCAGAAGGCGTTCGCGCCGGCCAGGATTCCGTTCCCGTTCATGCATGTGGACACCGGGCTCAACTTCCACGAGGTGATCGCCTTCCGGGACTGGTGGGTGGAACAGCTGGAGGTGCAGCTGGTGGTCGCGTCCGTCCCAGAGGCGATCGAGCGGGGATTGGTGCAGCCCGAGCCGAATGGTTCGCGCAACCGGGTGCAGACCCCGGTCCTGCTGGACGCGATCGAACAGCACCGCTTCGATGCTCTGTTCGGTGGTGCCCGCCGCGACGAGGAGAAGGCACGCGCCAAGGAACGGGTGTTCTCGTTCCGGGACGACTTCGGGCAATGGGATCCGAAGAATCAGCGTCCCGAGCTGTGGAACCTGTACAACGGCCGGGTGAACATGGGCGAGAGCATCCGGGTCTTCCCGTTGTCGAACTGGACCGAGCTGGACACCTGGACCTACATCGCCGAAGAGGATCTGCCGCTGCCGAACCTGTACTTCGCGCGCGAGCGGGAGGTGGTGCGCCGGCAGGGCATGCTCTACGCGGTGAACGAGTTCGTGGTGCCGACCGAGGGCGAGAAGACCCAGCGGCTGAGCGTCCGCTACCGCACCATGGGCGATGCCAATCTCACCGGTGCGGTCGAATCGCTGGCGGACACCAAGGAGGCGATCGTGGCCGAGATCGCGGCCGCCCGACTGACCGAACGCGGCGCGACCCGCGGCGATGACCGGGTCAGCGAGGCGGCGATGGAGGACCGGAAGAAGGAGGGCTACTTCTGATGAGCGAATCGACGGCTGACATGTTGGGCGGCGGTGACCTGCTCCGGTTCGCCACCGCCGGAAGCGTGGACGACGGCAAGAGCACCCTGATCGGCCGGCTGCTGTACGACTCGAAGGCTATCTTCGAGGACCAGTACGACGCCGTGGAGCGGGTCAGCAACCAGCGCGGCGACGATTATGTGGACTTGGCGCTGCTCACCGACGGGCTGCGCGCCGAGCGGGAGCAGGGCATCACGATCGACGTGGCCTACCGGTACTTCGCCACCCCCAAGCGCAAGTTCGTCATCGCCGACACACCGGGGCATCCGCAGTACACCCGCAACATGGTGACCGGCGCCTCCACCGCCGATGCGGCACTGATCCTGGTGGACGCCCGCAAGGGGATGACCGAGCAGAGCCGGCGGCACTCCTTCCTCGCCACCCTGCTGGGCGTGCGGCACCTGATCGTCTGCATCAACAAGATGGACCTGGTCGACTACTCCGAAGAGGCCTACAACAGGATCGTCGACGAGTTCAGTTCGTTCGCCAGCCGGCTCAAGGTGGGTGACCTGGAGTTCATCCCGATCTCGGCGCTAGCCGGCGACAACGTGGTGACCCGCAGCGAGCGGACGCCGTGGTATGACGGGCCCTCCCTGCTCTACCACCTGGAACACCTGCACGTGGCCTCGGACCGCAACCTCACCGACGTCCGGTTCCCGGTGCAGTACGTGATCCGACCAC
>NZ_JASGEF010000068.1:0-83702 GCF_047606665.1 Micropruina sp.
CGAGGCCCGGCGCGAGGCGTCCGAGGCACGCGCCGAGGCCGCCGACGCGCGCGCCGAGGCGTCCGCCACCCGTGCCGAGCTGGCCCGTGCAGGAACCGACGTCGAACGTGCCCGCGTTGAGGCCGCGGACGCCCGCGCCGCGGCGTCCGCCGCGCAGGCCGATGCCGCCGAGGTCGCGGCACAGCTGGCCGCCGCCGTCGCCCAGCGCGATGCCGCCACCCAACGCGCCGAAGAACTGGCAGCCGACCGCGAGTCGCTGGTCGCCCAGTTCAAGGTGCTGTCGGCCGAGACCCTGGAACGCCAGGGCAAGGCTGCCGACGACACCGCCGAAAAGCGGCTGCGAGCCACCGAACTGCTGCTCAAACCCGTCCACGAGACCCTGGAGGCGTTTCGCACCCGGCTGGGCGAGGTCGAGCAGCAGCGGGCGGTGCTGGCCAACGAACTCGCGAATCAGGTCCGCAACGTCCAGGCGACCGGCGAGCAGTTGCGGCTGGAGACCCGCGCCCTGGCCACCGCGCTGCGCAAGCCGCACGTCCGCGGCAACTGGGGCGAGCAGCAGTTGAAGCGAGTGGTCGAGTTGGCCGGCATGGTCGAGCATTGCGACTTCGTCACCCAGCAGACCACCAGCACCAGCGCCGAGCAGGTGATCCGGCCCGACTTGAAGGTGCTGCTGGAAGGCGACCGCTACGTCTGGGTCGACTCCAAGGTGCCGTTGGCCGCCTTCCTGGACGCCAACGAGACCGACGACGAGCAGGCCCGCGAGCACGCGTTGAAGCAGTTCTCGAAGAACGTGCGCAGCCATGTCGACCAGCTGTCCGGCAAGGACTATTTCAAGTCCGACCTGGGCACCCCCGAGTTCGTGGTGATGTTCGTGCCGAGCGAGGCGTTGGCGGCTGAGGCGCTGAGCCGGCAGCCCGACCTGCACGAGTACGCCTCGCGGCGCAACGTCATCCTGGCCACGCCGACCACACTGATCGCGCTGCTGCGGGCCGTCGCGTATGGCTGGAAGCAGGTCGCGCTGGCCGAATCGGCCGCCGAGGTGTTCGAGTTGGCCCGCGAGCTGTACGACCGGCTGGGCACCCTGGGCGGCCACTTCGACAAGGTCGGACGCATGCTGGGCGCCTCGGTGACCGCCTACAACCAGGCGGTCGGCTCGATCGAGGGACGGGTGTTCCCGACCGCCCGCCGGCTGCGCGAGCTACATGTCACCGGCAAGGAGTTGGCGCCGGTGAAGGCAGTCGACGCCGCCGTCCGGCCGTTGACCGCCCCCGAGCTGATCGACGACGCCGTCCAGGTCACCCCGCTGATCGGCGGACGTCCCGACGATCCCGAAGAGCTGACTCGGCCGCAGCCGGCGCTGGACGAACTGATCGCCGGCGAGCTGGAACCGCCGGCACCGTCTCGGCGGCGACGCACCGCGGGATGACCCGGCGACGAAGGGAAAGAATGGATCAATGAGCGTCACCGCGCAGGGCAGCAGCACCACCAGCCTCACCGCGCAGAGCGTCGAGGAGGCGGCCGAACGATTGGCCGGGGTGGTGATCGAGACCCCGTTGCAGTTCAACAAGCGGCTGTCGGACGCCACCGGCGCGCAGGTCTGGCTCAAGCGGGAAGACCTTCAACCGGTCCGTTCGTACAAGCTGCGCGGCGCCTACAACCTGATCAGCCAACTCGACGCGGCCGAACGCGCCGCGGGAGTGGTGTGTGCCAGCGCCGGCAACCACGGCCAGGGTGTCGCCTTCGCCTGCGCCCGGCTGGGCATCCAGGCCAAGATCGTCGTTCCGACGACTACCCCGCGGCAGAAGCGGCAGCGGATGCGCCAACTGGGCGAAGGCTGGACCGAACTGATCGTCCATGGTGAGACCTATGACGAGGCGGCCGCCCGTGCCGACGAGATCGTCGCCACCGAGGGCCGCACCATGGTGCCGGCCTTCGACGACATCCGGACCATCGCCGGCCAGGGCACGGTGGCGGCCGAGATCGTGCGTCAGCTGGGACGCGCTCCCGAAACCCTGATCGTCCCGGTGGGCGGCGGCGGCATGATCGGCGGCTGCATGACCTGGCTGGCCGAACGGCATCCGGGCACCAAGGTGGTCGGTGCCGAACCGTCCGGTGCGGCGTCCATGGCGGTCGCGTTGGAGGCCGGACGCCCCCGCGACCTGGTCAAGCTGGACACCTTCGTCGACGGCGCCGCCGTCCGGCGCGTCGGCGAACTGACCTTCGACATCGCCCGCCGGCTGAAGCCGCACATGTTCTCGGTGCCCGAGGGCCGGATCTGTTCGGAGATGCTCGAGCTGTACCAGGTGGACGGCATCATCGCCGAACCCGCCGGCGCCCTGGCGTCCGCCGCACTGGGCGTCTACAAGCCCACACCGGGTCGGGTGGTGGTCGCGATCGTCTCGGGCGGCAACAACGACCTGTCCCGCTATGCCGAGATCGCCGAACGGGCGCTCGTCTACGAAGGTCGCAAGCACTACTTCCTGGTCAACTTCCCGCAAGAGCCGGGAGCCCTGCGCCGATTCCTCGACGAGGTGCTCGGTCCGGACGACGACATCACCCTGTTCGAGTACGTGAAACGATCGAACCGGGAGACCGGCCCCGCCTTGGTCGGCGTCGAACTGGGCGACCCCGCGGATCTCCAGAGCCTGCTGGATCGGATGCGGAGTAGCCGCCTGATCGTCGACCGGATCGCGCCCGACAGCCCGTTCTACCGATTCCTGGTCTGAGAGTTCCTGGCGATTGAGTTCGTCGAGCCAGGATCTCGACAAGCTCGATCGACGGCTGCTCAGGCCTGGGCGCGCCGCATGTCCTTGCGCAGCTCGGGGGGCAGCGCGAACACCAGGTTCTCCTCGGTGAGCCGCTCCTCGACAGCGGCGGGATACCCACGCTCTTCCAGGAAGGCCAGGACGCCCTGCACCAACTCGTCCGGGACCGACGCCCCGGAGGTGACACCGACCTTCCCGACACCGGCCAGCCAGGACTCATCGATCTCGCCGGCATTGTCGACCCGATGGGCAGCCTTCGCACCGGCCTCCAACGCGACCTCGACCAGACGAACCGAGTTGGACGAGTTCCGCGAGCCGACCACGATCACCAGGTCGGAATCCGCCGCGATCTGCTTCACCGCCGACTGCCGGTTCTGCGTCGCGTAGCAGATGTCGTCGCTGGGCGGATCGATCAGGTCGGGGTACTTCTCCCGGAGCTTGCCGACGGTCTCCCAAGTCTCATCGACGCTCAGCGTGGTCTGCGACAGCCAGGCCACCCGCGCCGGGTCGGCGACCTCGATCGTGACGACGTCCTCGGGATGCTCCACCAAGGTGATGTTCTCGGGCGCCTCACCGGTGGTGCCTTCGACCTCTTCGTGGCCGGCATGGCCGATCAACAGAATCTGCAAACCCTGATTGGCGAACCGGCGGGCCTCGTTGTGCACCTTGGTGACCAGCGGGCAGGTGGCGTCGATGGTCTTCAGGCCCCGCTCGGCGGCCTGGGCATGGACGGCCGGCGACACCCCATGCGCCGAGAACACCACGGTCGAGCCCTCCGGCACCGCGTCCAGTTCGTCGACGAAGATCGCACCGCGGGCTTCGAGGTCTTCCACCACATGCCGGTTGTGCACGATCTGCTTCCGCACATAGACCGGCGGCCCGTACAGATCGAGCGCCCGCTCGACCGTCACCACTGCGCGGTCGACCCCCGCGCAATACCCGCGGGGGGCCGCGACGATGACACGTTTGGAGTCGGACACGACCGCAAGTCTATCGATCGCGTCGCGCTCTCTCCTCCACCGCCCGATCCTCGCGCTCCCCGAACCTGAGCGCTCCCGGGCGAGTTCAGCGAGCGCCAAATAGTTCGGGGAGCGCGGAAGTGTGGGGGTCAAGTGGTGTCAGCCCCGGCCAGTATGGTCAGGGCCATGGCCCTGACCAGCAGCCCCGAACAGCCGCAACCGCTGCGGACGATCCTGGCCGCGACCAAGAGCTGGGTCGAGCGGCTCGGCAGCGTCTGGGTCGCCGGGCAGCTGCTGGAACTGAAACGCCGCTCCGGCGCAGCTACCCACTTCCTCACCCTGCGGGACGCCTTGGCCGAGGTCTCGGTCACCCTCACCGCGTCCACCGGCGTCCTGGACGCCGCCGGCCCGATCGCCGAGGGCATGGAGGTGGTCGCTCTGGTCCGGCCCACCGTGTGGAGCCGCAACGGCTCACTGACCTTCGAATGCGGCGACCTGCGCGCCTCCGGCGAAGGACGGCTGCTCGCCCAGATCGAACGGCGCAAACGCATGCTGCAAGCTGAAGGGCTGTTCGACCGAGCCCGCAAACAGGCCCTGCCGTTCCTCCCACGGGCGATCGGCCTGATCACCGGCGAAGGCAGCGCCGCCGAACGAGACGTCCTGCAGGTCGCCCGCGGCCGCTGGCCCGCCGTCCGGTTCGTCGTCAAACACGCGTTGATGCAGGGACCCTCGTGCGTCGAGCAGGTCCGGGACGCCCTGACCGCTCTCGACCGCGACCCGGACGTCGAGGTGATCGTGATCGCCCGCGGCGGCGGCTCGCTGCAAGAGCTGCTGCCGTTCTCGGACGAATCCCTGGCCCGTGCCGTCTTCGCCAGCCGGACGCCGGTGGTCAGCGCGATCGGCCACGAACCAGACACCCCGATCCTCGACCTGGTCGCCGACATCCGCGCCGCCACCCCGACGGACGCCGCCAAGCGGATCGTGCCCGACGTCGCCGACGAGCGGGCCCGTGTGACACAGGCCGGTCAGCGGGTCCGGGCGGCCATGCTGCGCCTGCTCGACCGCGAGACCCAGTTCCTGGCCACCGTCCGCTCCCGCCCGGTGCTGGCCGACCCGCTCGGCCCGGTCGCCGTCCAGGCCGGACAGGTCGCCGAACTACGGGCCCGCGCCGAGCGGGCGATCCGCGGCCGGCTGCGCGAAGAGGCGTCCTGGGTGGAGCATGCGCTCGGCCGGGTCCGTGCCCTCTCGCCGAGGGCGACGCTGCTGCGCGGCTACGCGATCGTCAGCACGGACGCCGGCGAACCGGTCGATTCCACCACCATCGTCACCACGGGCGACACCGTCGTCACGATGCTTGCCGACGGCCTGTTCCGGGCCGAGGTCACAGAAGTGGAAAGCAGGAGGGAATCCGATGACTGAACAGCCGCAGAGCTACGAGCAGGCCAGGCAACGGCTGGTCGAGGTGGTGCAGGCGTTGGAGGCCGGCTCGGTGCCGCTGTCGAAGGCGATGGAGCTCTGGCAGGAAGGCGAGGCATTGGCCCGTCGCTGCGAGGAATGGTTGGACGGCGCTCGCGCCACCATCGAAGCAACGGCGGCCCCCGTCCGATCCGAGGCATCTTCGGAAGGCTGAGCGCCTGCAATCGCTCACTCGCGTTTGGTCGCCGCGGTGGTGAGGGAGTGCCGCGCCGCCCCCTTACGGCCCGCTGACGCGTGCCTCCAGACGCCCACCTACCTGCCGCGGTCCTCCCTCACCACCGCTTCAGCGTCACCTCGGCATCGGAAGAGCGAATCCGGCAGTTGAACACAGATAGCGGGCGATTAGCCAGATATCCAACGGTTAAGGTGTCGCGGTGCCCGAACTGCTCGAAGAGATCCCCGATCTGACCGGTCACCGGCGCCGCACGCTGGCGGTGTTGTCGGCCGGACAGGTGCTGAGCGGGATCAGCTTCGGCGCCACCGTGTCGCTGGGCGCCGTCCTGGCCGCCACCATTTCGGGCGACGACGCGCTCTCCGGGCTGGCAACGGCGGCGATCACCCTGGGCACCGCGACCTTCTCGATGCCGCTGGCCGCGATGGCCGGACGCCGCGGCAGAGGGCCGGCGCTGGCGTCCGGAATGGCGGTCGCCCTGATCGGCGTCGGTCTGGTGATCGGGGCCGTGGCGGTCAGATCGTTCCCGATGCTGCTGATCGGCTTCGCCTTGGTCGGCGCCGGCCAGTCCGCCAACCTGCAGGCCCGGTTCGCCGCCACCGACCTGGCCACGGACGCCTCCCGCGGCCGCGACCTGTCGCTGGTGGTGTGGTCGACCACCCTCGGCGCCGTCCTCGGCCCGAACCTGGTGGGTCCCGGCGAGACCCTCGGCCAGCTGGTCGGCATGCCCGACCTCACCGGTCCCTACCTGTTCACCATCGTCGGTCAGCTCGCCGGCACCGCGCTGTACTGGTTCGGCCTGCGGCCCGATCCGCTGCTGCTCGCACAGCGGATCGCGATCCGGGACGCCGTGACGGGCACCTCGGTCGAGCGGGCCGATCGTCCGGTCGCGGCCCGCTACGCGATGCTCGCGGTGGTCGGTGCCCACACCGTGATGGTGTCGGTGATGGCGATGACGCCGATTCACCTGCTGCACCACGGGGCCACGCTGACCATCGTGGGCCTGACCATCAGCCTGCACATCGCCGGCATGTACGCGCTCTCGCCGGTCTTCGGCCTGCTCGCCGACCGTTGGGGACGGCTCCGGACGATCGCGCTCGGCTACACGACGCTGGCCGCCAGCGCGGCGGTGATCGCGCTGGGCGCGTCCGACCCGCGGTGGGTGACGGTCGCGCTGATCCTGCTCGGTCTGGGCTGGAGCGCCGCCACGGTCTCCGGTGCCGCACTGCTCACCGAGGCGTCCGCGCCCAGCCTGCGAGTCCGCCGGCAGGGCCGCAACGACGCGGCGATGAGCCTGCTGGGCGCCATCGGCGCGATCGCCGCCGGCGGTGCGCTCGGCTGGTTCGGCTTCGCCGGACTGGCGCTGTGCACCCTTCCGCTGATAGTCGCGGTGGTTGTCCTGGCTCCTCTCGGACGCCGCTGACCGACCGACTTGACTCTAATTTCTAGTCATTTAGACTAATAAATGTCATGCCCGGACCGGAAGAGAGATGAATCAGATGTACACCTACGACTGGCGCCTGGTGACGAGCCTGCCCGACGGGCGCGCTCACAAGCGCGCCACGAACCTCGCGAGCGAGCTCCGCGAAGAGCTGGCGGCCCAGCTTTCGCAGTGACCCACGACGAACCAGGTGAACCTGGCGTGAGGGCCCCCGTCCGATCCGGACGGGGGCCCTTCTCATGTCATGTCGCTCGGGACGATGTCGCGACTCAATCCTCCAGTGTGGTCAGGTCGCCCTCGTCCTGGCCGAGCGCGCGCGCCTTCAGGACGCGGCGCATGATCTTGCCCGAACGGGTCTTCGGCAGCTTGTCGGGGAAGTCGATGGCGTCCGGTTTGGCGATCGGCGACAGATGGGACGCCACATGCGCCCGCAGCTGCTCGGCCAACTCCTGACTGCCCTCGACACCCACCCGCAGGGTGACGAAGGCGTGGATGGCTTGGCCTTTCACCTCGTGCGGCAGTCCGACCACGGCGGCCTCGGTGACGTCCGGGTGCGAGACCAGCGCCGACTCCACCTCGGCGGTGCCGAGCCGGTGACCGGAGACGTTGATCACGTCGTCGGTGCGGCCGATGATCCAGAAGTAGCCGTCGGCGTCGCGGCGGGCGGCGTCCCCGGCCAGGTAGACGCCGGGGTACTTCGACCAGTACGTGTCGATGTAGCGTTGGTCGTCGCCGTACAGCGTCCGGCACATGCCCGGCCACGGATTCTTCAGCACCAGGAAGCCCTCGTCGCCGTCCGACACCTCTTCGCCGGCCTCGTTGAAGATGGCGGCGTCCTGGCCGAAGAACGGCTTGCCGCCCGAGCCGGGCTTCTGCGGCTCACCGGGCACCTGGGTGATCTGGAACATGCCGGTCTCGGTCTGCCACCAGGTGTCGATCACCGGGCAGCGCTCTTTGCCGATCACGCGGTGGAACCAGTGCCAGGCCTCGGGATTGATCGGCTCGCCGACCGAACCGAGCAGCCGCAGCGACGACAGATCGTGCCGGTTCGGCCAGGCCTCACCGAAGCGCATCAGCGACCGGATCGCGGTGGGCGCAGTGTAGAACTGGGTGATCCCGTAGTACTCGACCAGCTGCCACCAGCGGCTCGGGTACGGGTAGGTCGGCCCGCCCTCGAACATGAACGTGGTGGCACCGGTGAGCAGCGGCCCGTAGACCAGATAGGAATGCCCGGTCACCCAGCCGGGATCGGCGGTGCACCACCAGCGATCTTCAGGACGCATGTCGAAGGAATACTTCAACGTGGTGTAGATGCCGACCATGTAGCCGCCGTGGGTGTGCAGGATCGCCTTCGGCTTACCGGTCGAGCCGGACGTGTACAGAATGTAGAGCGGATGCTCGGAGTCGAGCTTTTCGGTCGGGCAATTCCCCTTGGCGATCGGCAGCGCCTGCAGGTCGTGGTACCAGTGATCGCGCAGCGGATCCATGGTCACCGACGACCCGGTCCGCTTCACCACGATGACGTTCTCGACGGTCGGCGAGAATTTCACCGCCTTGTCCACGATCTCTTTCAGCGGGAAGACCTTGCCGTTGACCCAGGAGCCGTCGGCGGTGATCACCAGCTTCGACTTGGAGTCGTCGATCCGGTCAGTCAGCGCGTCGGAGGAGAACCCGGCGAAGATCACCGAATGAATGGCGCCGATCTTGGCGCAGGCCAGCATCGCGAAGAACACCTCGGGAATGCGCGGCAGGTAGATGGTGACCCGGTCGCCCTTGACCACACCCATGGCCTTGAACACGTTGGCCATCTGGTTGACCTGCCGATTGAGCGAGAAGTAGCTGAAGGTGCGATGCTCCTTGCCGTCCTCGCTCTGCCAGATCAGCGCCAACTTGTTCTTGTTCGGCCCGGCGACCTGCCGGTCGAGACAGTTGTGCACGATGTTGACCTCGGCGCCGGTGAACCACTTGAAGAAGGGCGCGTTCGAGTCGTCGATGACGTTCTCCCACGGCGAGAACCACTCCAGTTCGCGGGCCCGGTCGGCCCAGAACCCCGCGGGGTCGGCGAGCGCCTCGGCCCGGAGCTTGTCGGGGTCGGGGACGTGGGATTCGGCCGCGATCGAGGGATCGGGGTAGACGACGTCGCCTTCGAGCTGTGCCATTGCGGGCTTCTCCTCCGTTGGAGCGGGTTGACGTTGCGAGACTAATCCCGCCGGGCACTCCGTGGAAGGACCGCACCCCACGGTGTTCCATGTCGGACGCCCCACGCCACCGTCGGCGTCCGGGGACACGCCCGGCCGCGGAACCTACCCTGGACCGATGGACGAGGCCGATTCCGACCGGGTACGACAGGAACTGCTGGCGGTGGAGCCGCTCACCCACCGGCTGCCACCCGGTTCCGGCCAGGACGCCGTCGAAGCCCTGCTCGCCACGGGCTACTGGGAGGTCGGGGCGTCCGGCGCGGTCTACCGGCGCGACCTGGTGGTCGAGGTGGTCACCCAGCGGTACGCCGACGGCAGCGATCCGGACGACGACGCTTGGCGCGTCGAGCAGTTCGCGGCCCACCCGGTCGCGGACGCCGTCTGGCTGGCCAGCTACCTGCTCTTCCAGGGCGATCGGCGCACCCGGCGCGCCACCCTGTGGGAGCGGACGCCGGACGGCTGGCGAGCGCTCTACCACCAGGGCACCCTCGCCCCCGCACCCGAGCGGTGACCGGAAGAACCGTCCCCGGTGATCCAGAGCGCGGTACGCGGGGACGGTTCTTTTCGTTCCACAAGGCGCTGTTTGTGGAACGAAAAGAACCGTCCCTCCGTACCACTTACCGGAGGGTGGTGGCGAACGCCTCCAGCGCCTCGTAGGGCAGGTCGCCGCTGATCACCACGGTGCTCTGATCGTCGCTGCGGACCAGCGCGCGGGTGCGGTCGTCGTCGCTGACGAATCGTTGCCAGCGCACGCCGTCCAGGATGCTTTCGCCATCGGCCCGGCCGTTGCGGCTGGCGGTCCGGATCAGGCCTTGCGGGTCGGCGTCGCGCTGGTCGAGCCCGATGTAGATCTGGTCGGGGGTGAGGAAGCCGAGTTGAAAGGTGTCGCCGACCGCTGGCTGCCGGTCGAGCCCGGCCTCGCCCTTCGGCGTCCAGCGGGCCCGGACGGCCGTCCAGGTCTCGGGAAGGTTCTCCGGCGCCGCCACCGGGTACGGCGCCTCGGCACGTGCCGTGGCCACCACCGGCTGCCAGTCGACGGCGCGCACCTCGGGCTCGGGGATGCGGCTGAACCAGAGGTAGATCAACACCACCGGGATGAGCAGAGCGGCCACGGCGACCACCATCTGGGGCACGGTGGGACTCGGACGACGGGCTGCCACCCGCCTATTCTCCACCACTACGCTCACCGACATGTCACGGATCCTGCGCGCGGCCACTGTCGTCGGCGGTCTGGTCACCGCCAACGTCCTGACCGGACGCCTGATCACCGGTCCACTGCGCGATCTGCCGGTCGAGCATCGGCTGAATCATGACCTTCGCCGCCGCGGCGGCGACACCGCGAGGCGGCTGGCCGCAGCCGCCTCGCAAAGCTCGGACACCGCGCCCGCCGTCGGGATGGCGGTGGGCCTCACCGCGCTGTTGTTGGCCCGCGGACGCCGCGCCGAGGCCGCCGTCCCCGCGCTGGCGATGGCATTGGCCTCACTCACCCACGTGACCAGTTCCGCCCTGGTCGGACGCCCTCGGCCGGCCCTGGAGCGGCTCGGCACCCGGCAGCCGACGTCCAGCTTCCCCAGTGGGCACGTCGGCGCGATGACCGCGTTGGCCGTGGTATTGGGGCGAGCAGCCGACATCCTGCCGCGGACGGCAGCGGTCAGCGTCCGGGTCGGCCTGGTCGGCTACCTGGGACTGCTCGGCTGCTCCCGGCTGTACAACGGCCAGCACTATGCCAGTGACGTCCTGGCCGGATACGTCAACGGCTGCGCCTGCGGAATGCTCGCGCGGCAACTGCTCAGCTCCGACGGCGGCGACCGGTGAGCCAGCTGCCCGCGGTCGAGATAGCACGGGCGGCCACCCCTCAAGGCGAGATCGCGCTGCGCCGGCGCGGCGCGGTCGTCGAGCTGATCGTCAACGGGGTTTTCGCGATGGACTCGGCCGAGGTGGCCAGCGAGATCGCCCTCGCGGACGCCGCCGGCCCGGCCCCCGGACGGGTGCTGGTCGGCGGTCTCGGCCTGGGCTACACCGCGGCCCGGCTGTTGGACAACGGCGTCCGCCACATCGATGTCGTGGAGCTCGCCCGGCCGCTGATCGACTGGGCGGTGCAGGGGGTAACCGACCAGTTGGAACGGGTCGCCCACGACCCGCGCGTCCAGCTGCATCACGGCGATGTCGCCGAGTGGCTGCCGCGGCGCCCGGACGCCTTCGACGCGATCCTGCTCGACGTCGACAACGGACCCGCCTTCCTGATCCACGACCGCAACGCCCGGATCTACGCCGCCGACTGGCTCCGTTCCGCGCTAGACCGGCTGGCGCCCACCGGGGTGCTGGTGATCTGGTCCGAGGACGCCGTCCCGGCCCTGGCCTGGACGCTGGCCACGCTGGGCAACCTGGAGGAATCGGTGGTCGCCGTGCAGCGCGAGGGACGCCGCTTCGACTACGTCCTGTACCGACTGCGCCGGGGCACTAACGTGCAGTCATGACCCGCATCCCCGGCGCCGTGCTCACGGTCTCCGATCGGGCCAGCAGCGGCGGCTACGCCGACCGCTCCGGCCCGCTCGCGGTCAGCCTGCTCGCCGCACACGGCATCGACGCGAGTCTGACGGTGGTGCCGGACGATCCGGCCGAGATCCGCCGCGGCATCCGGGCCGCGATCAAGCAGGGCGCCCGCGTCGTCCTCACCACTGGGGGCACCGGGATCGGGCCCCGTGACGTCACCCCGCAAGTCACCGCCGAGATGCTGACCCTGGCACTGCCCGGTGTGGTGGACGAGATCCGCCGCCGGGGCGCCGAGCACGTCGCGACCGCAGTGCTGTCCCGTGCCGAGGCCGGCATCGTGACCTCCACCAAGCGGCCGTCCGCATTCGTGGTGAACGCCCCCGGCTCGACCGGCGGCGTCCGGGACGCAGTGGCCGTGATCGGGCCGCTGGCCGGCCACCTGATCGACCAGCTGGACGGCGGGGATCACTGAATCTGTATTGCCTGAGACTGAGGAAGCGCTGATCATTCACGTCATCGGGCTCCGACCCGGGATCTCAGGCGGTTAGCGCGTCCAGTCACCGCTGCGTCCGCCCGATTTGGCGATGATCCGGCAGTCGGCGATCACCGCGGAGCGGTCGACGCCCTTCACCATGTCGACGATCGCCAGCGCGGCGACGGTAACCGCGGTGAGGGCCTCCATCTCCACCCCGGTGCGGTCGGCGGTCCGGACGGTGGCGGTGATCGCCACCCCGACGTCGGTGATCGCCAGGTCGAGCACCACGCCGTGCACGCCGATGACATGGGCGAGAGGGAGCAGATCGGGCACCTTCTTGCTGGCCGCGATGCCGGCGACCCGTGCGACGGCCAGCACATCGCCCTTGGGCACGGTGCCGCTGCGCAGCGCCTCGACCACCCCGGCCGAGCAGGCGACCAGGCCGGTGGCCGTCGCCTCGCGGACGGTGGGCCGCTTGCCGGTGACATCGACCATCCGGGCGGCGCCGGAGTCATCCAGGTGGGTGAAACGCATCCGCTCACACTGCCATGACTTCGAGCAGATCGCCGACGCCGACCGCCTCGCATTCCTCGGGCACGATTGCCAGGGCGTCCGCAAGGTGCAGCGACGCGACCAGGTGCGAGCCGGAACCGAGCGGGTGGCTGAGCCGGACGCCGGATGCGGCGGTGACGACCGGGACATACTGCCGGCGTCCGGCCGGCGACGGCCAGGCGTCCAGTGCCGGCAGCAGCCGGCGCGGCACCGATCGCCGGACGCCGGCGAAGGCGTCCAACAGCGGACGCCCGAACACCTGGAACGACACGAACGAGCTCACCGGATTGCCAGGGAAGGCCAGCACCGGGACGCCGTCGAACATTCCGCAGCCCTGCGGCTTGCCAGGTTGCATGGCTACCGAGCAGAACTCCAGCGCGGCACCGAGCTGGCGCAGCGGCTCGTAGGCACCGGCCGACACTCCCCCGGTGGTGAAAACGACATCGGAGGCGGGCAATGACGCCAGCAATGCGGCCAGCGCGCCCGGATCGTCCCCGCTGCGCTCCACAGCGACGACCTCGGCACCGGCGGCAGCGGCCAGCGCCGCCACCATCACCGAGTTCGAGTCCGGGATCTCCCCGGCTGCCAGCGCACGACCCGGTGCGACCAGTTCGGCCCCGGTCGCCACCACCGCCACCCGCGGACGCCGCCGCACCGGCAGCAGCCCGTAGCCGATGCTCGCCGCGGCGCCGATCGCCGCCGGTGTCAGCACCGCGCCGGCCGGCAGCACCGGGTCGCCGGCCGCCAGATCGTCGGCCGCCCGCCGGACGTGGCGTCCGGGACCGACCGATTCCAGGACGCGCACCCGGAGCGGCAGCGGTACCGCGCCGGCCTGCTGATCGGTCTGTTCGACCGGCACCACCGCGTCGGCGCCCGGCGGCACCCGTGCCCCGGTCATCACCCGGACTGCGGTGCCCGGCGCCACCGCCGGAATATCGCCGCCGGCCGCCGCACTCTCGCCGACCACGATCAGCTCGGCAGGGACGTCCGAGACATCGGCAGACCGAACGGCGAAACCATCCATCGCGGAGTTGTCGAACGGCGGGACAGCGAATCGTGCCGTCAGGTCCTGGGCCAGAATTCGACCGAGGGCGTCCGCCAATCCGATCTGCTGCGTGCCCAACACGCGGCCGGCGGCGAGATTTACCACCCGGTGACGATAATCTTCAACAGAGATCATCTGTTACCCCTGGAGATTTCGGCCACCCCCAAGGCACGGTCATTTTGCATACGCTCAACATAACCTCAGGCTCTGCTCATCGCGGCCTGATACTGTCACGCCAGCACTCGTGGACTGGGGGGCCGCGTTGAGCGAAAGATCATGGAGCACGCCGTTGGCGGCGCTGTTCGTCACGCTCGGATTGGCGCTGACCTGTCTTCCAGCAGCGGCCGACCCCCTCGCTCCCCCCAGCACCTCCGTCACCACGCCGTCCCCCACTCTGGGTAGCAGCGCGCAGCAGGAAACGGCCCAGCCCTCGATCCCGGCACCATCGCAGAGCCCGACCGAGCCCGCGCCGGCGCTGCAGCCGGTGCTCGGCGAGCCCACCGCGCGGGCCACTCTGATCGCAGCCTCCTGGACGCCGGTTGCCGATGCCGTCGGCTACCGGGTTCAGCTGAAGACCAGCGCCGGCGGTGCCGCCACGCAGGAACTCACCACCACCCGGACCGCGGCCGCCTTCGGCGCGCTGAAGGCCCACACCGACTACTGGGTGCAGGTCTACGCGGTCGGCGCCGACGGGCTCCCGCTCGGGACGGCGTCCGCTGAGGTCGCGGTCCGCACGCCCTACCCGTTCCTCGCCCCGGTGCTGCAGACCACGACGCCTTCGTCGGTCCGTGCCGAGCTGTCATGGGCGAAGCCGGCCAAGGGTGCACACCTGCAACTGGAGTGGACCGCGCCGAAACGCAAGCCGAAGCGGAGCCAGCCCAGCGGCACCCGCCTGGTCGCCCGCAATCTGCGTCCGGGCACCACCTATCGGGTGCGGGCGCGGCTGGTAGACAGTCGGACGCCGCTCAGCGACTGGAGCGCGTCCCAGAAGGTGGTCATGCCCGACGGCGATCCGCTGCGGGTCGGCAGCTACAACATCCAGTGCGCCAACTGCCGCGACTGGCAGCCGCGCCGCCGACAGGTCGCCGCCACCATCGTCGACGCCAAGCTCGACGTCATCGGCATCCAGGAGGCCTCCCACGCCCTGGTCAAGGGCACCAAGCGGACGCAGTTCGAAGACCTGGCCCGGCTGCTGGCGCCCTCGGGCTACCGGCTCACCAACCTGAACCGGTTCAACTGCCGCAACGCGGACAGCCAGAAGAAGTGCCGGCCAGTCTCCCGCGGCGCCTCCGGTGCGGTCCGGATCGCCTACAACCCGGCCACCGTGCGGTTGATCAGCCAGGGCTCCCAGCAGCTGGCCGATCTGCCCGGCATCGGACGCGACCGCTACGTCGCCTGGGCGATCTTCGAGCACCGGATCAACGGCAAGCGGTTCCTCTTCACCAGCACCCACCTGGAGCCGCGCAACGACACCCCCGGCTCGCGGACGTTCTACCGGATCCGCAAGGCACAGGCACAGCACGTCGCCCGCACCATCGCCGCCCACCGCGGCAAGCTGCCGGCGATCGCGGTGGGCGACTACAACTCGACCAAGTGGGACGTGCCGTCCAACGCCCCCTACGACGTGATGCGGGCAGCCGGCTTCGTCGACCCGCTGGGCAACTCCTACCAGTCGATCAACCGCACCTCAGGCGCCACCGTGCAGAAGCGGATCAACACCGAATACTCCAGCTATAACAACCTGCAGCGGGACGGCCGCCGCACCGACGGCGTCAACGGATCCAACCCCGACTACATCTTCGTCACCCCGATGCAGGTCGTCGACTACGAGACGGTTGTCGCGCTGAACGGCAACGGCACCCTGCGCGGCACACCTCCCTCGGATCACAACCTGATCCGTGCCACCGTGCTGCTGCCCTGATTGATCGGCGTCCTTGAGCTTGTCGAAACCCTTGTCAACGACACATGACTCGGGGTTGTCGACAGGCTCGCCCCCACACACCGATCGCCAGCCGGCGCCTCCTGATCGAGACCTTCTCAGTCTCATCCCAGAGTTGAGATTCGACTGGCGCGCCGCTACTTAGTCCCGGTAGGTTCTGTCGGGTCCAACCGTTCCATCCACCCCCAGGGAAATCCTGAGGTGAGATGTGCGCACACTGACGACCCGCCGCCTGCTGGGGCTCGCTCTGGCACTGGTGACGCTGACCGCCGCCGGCCTGTTCGGCACCGCGCCGGCTGCCGAGGGCCGGTGGGTGGCTCCGGGAGCACCTTCCGCCAGCACCCGGTCGACCACCGCCGTCGCGGTCTCCTGGACACCGGTCTGGGGCGCTCCCCGCTACCGGCTGAAGTACTCCACCGACGCATCCTTCAGTTCGGCGGCATTCCTGACCACCACCAACCCGGAGGCCGAGTTGGCCGGGCTCCGGCCCGGCACCCGCTACTTCATCGCTGCCGCCGTCGCCAAGACCACCGGCGATCCACTGAGCGGCTATGGCAAGACCGGGTCCGTCGTCACCCGTGACGCGACCAGCCAGTACGCCGTGCTGCCGCCCAGTGGGCTGCAGGCGACCGCCCGTGACAACACCTCGCTGACGCTGGCCTGGAAGGCCCGCTCCGGCGCCGGCAGCTACGAGGTGCGGTATGCCACCAAGTCGAGCATGTCGCAGGCACGCTCCACCAGCGCCTACGGCACCACGCTGCGGCTGACCGGCCTCAAGAAGAACACCACCTATTGGGTGCAAGTGCGGGTGAAGTCGAGCAAGGGCGCGATCATCAGCACCTTCGGCAAATCGCTCAAGACGCGCACCACCTCCAGCACCACCGTCGCCCCGCTGCGGGCCGCCACCTACAACGTGCTGTGCGCCAACTGCTCGGCCAAGTACCCGTGGTCGAGCCGGCGCAATCGCCTGGTGAATGCGATCAAGGCACAGGACCTGGACGTGCTCGGCGTCCAGGAAGCCTCCCAGGGACTGACCACGGGCGCCGACGGCAAGCGGAAGGCACAGTTCGACGATCTGCTCTACCTGCTCGGCTCGCGCTATGCGATCACCAATTCCCATCGCTACAACTGCCAGAAGTCGACCAGTCCCAACAACTGCGCGGTGCTCAACCGCGGGGCCTCCAACGACGTGCGGATCATCTACAACGCCCAACGCGTCGTCGCCCTGCGCACCGGTTCGGTCCAGTTCGCGGCCCAGGCGGCCGGCGACACCAAGCGCTTCCTCGCCTGGGCGGAGTTCCGCCAACGTTCCACCGGCAAGCGCTTCTTCGTGATCAACACCCATCTGGACCCGCGTGACGACGCGACCGGCTCGAGGTTGCACTACAACCTGCGTGTCTCCCAGACCCGCGAGTTGGTGGCGACGATCAAGAAGCAGAACATCTCCCGGCTGCCGGTGATCATCTTGGGCGACTTCAAGGTGAACAAATACGCCGAGCCGAACAACGCGCCCTACGACATCATCACCGGCGCCAGCTATGTCGATCCGCTCGGCAATACCTACAAGTCGACGGTTCCCGCCCGTTCAGCGACCGTCGAACGCCGGATCGGCACCGAGTACAACACCAAGAACAACCTGGAATCGACGGCCCCCAAGTCGGCGTACATCAACGGTTCGGTGATCGACTACGTGTTCGTGTCGCGAGGCGTCCGAGTAAGCGAGTGGCAGACGGTGGTCGATGTCGACTCCACCGGCAGGTTCGTCGCGACGCCGCCGTCCGATCACAACATGGTGCGAATCACCGCATACCTGCCCTAGCCGGGGATGCCCGAGGGACCGCTTGTCGAGACCTGAGCCATGTGTCGCTGGCAAGGGTTTCGACACGCTCAATCAACAGTGTCGACTTCCCAACGGCGCTGCCGGGAGAGAAGTGCGTCAGTCGTCCTGACTCAGCTCCGATTCGTTCAACGAGTCGTCTCTGGAGGTCTTGACCCGGAACTGGTTGCGGATGCCGGCCGCATGATGTGCGGACTCGATGGCCAACCGTTCCCCTTCCGCGATGAAGGCCGCCAGCGGCCCGTCGGGAAGGTCGCCGAGCACGTAGCGCTTCATCTCCAGGCGCGCCGTCCGGAAGGAGTCGGCACCGAGAATGTCAGCCATGATCGTCGAGAACTGGGTGAAGTCAGCGTCCAGCAGATAGCTCGTCGCCTGGGTAGGGAAGGTCTCGACGAAATCGGTGGGGGCCATCCGGCGCGGATTGGTGATCACGATCGGACGTTCGGTGTACAGGAAGTCGGTGACGACGCTGGAGATGTCCGAGACCAGGGCATCGGCCTGGTCGAAGGCGTCGTAGAGGGTCATCGGCGATGCGGGATCGACGAACACGTGGTCGCCGCCGGCCGCGGCGAGCATGTCTGCGATCTCCACCCGTGCGGCGATCATCCCGGGCCGCTGGACGCCGGAGTTGGGGTGCGGCTTGAACAGGATCCGGACATCGGGATAGTCGGCCAGAATGCGGCGGATGAGCGTCGGGCCCATCGTCTCCAGCGAGGAGTAGTTCGACTCCTCGTAGTACCCCTCGAAGGTCGGGGCATAGAGGACGGTGAACCGGCCGCCGCCGGTGCGCGGGCCGACCGCCAGCGCGTCCACCTGCGGACGCCCCACGATCGCGTAGCGGTCGCGCGGAATGTCGATGCCGGCCGCTTCGTACCGTTCGATGGCGGCAGCGCCGGCCACCCAGAGCCGGTCGTACACCCGTGCCACCGGGTTGGCACTCGTCGACTTGTCGGAATCGCCGTGGTTGAGGAAGACGTGCCGGACGGACGCCTCGCGCAGCAGATGCACGTTGCGTCCCGCGTTGGCGAGGTAATAGGCGATCCGCACCGTCGGACGGGTCAGCTCTTCCACATGGCGGGTCTTCGGCGCATAGACCACGGGCAGCCGGGTGGGCTGGATCTGACCGAGGTGGCTGGACTCCCGCACCACCACGATGCCGTTGGCAGGCACCCGGTCGAAGGTGCCGAGCCATTGGTTCAGGATGTACTTCGCCTGCCCCGGACCGGCGGACATGTAGACGATGTGGGTCGGGTTCCACCGGTCGAGGAACTCCATCAACTCGGCGACCGACCGCTCGGTGTTCTGCTCAGCACCGAGCCGCCGCACCACCACGGACTCCACAACCGCCCAGCCCAAGCCCAAGACGACGCCGGCGACGGCCACCCAGACCCACCAGCCGCCGTCCATCCGCGGCGCCACCACCACCAGGGCGGCGACGACCAATTGGATGACCAGCAGCGGGATCGGGACACGGTGCGCGTTGAGGTAGATCCGCGCATAGCGGATCGCCTCCGGCGTCTGCCGACCGCCGGGCACGAAGAGCATCGGCGGCTGCCGGCGGGCCAAGGAACGAGCCGCCACCCGATGCAGCAGGTCGGCGAAATAGCTGGAGAGCAGCACCACCAGCTGGACCGATGCAGGCACCTCCAGCCCGTCGCGGGCGACGACCGCGGCCATGGCCGCCCCATACAGCAGGTTGCGGGTGGCGCTGTCGGCACGCATCCGGTGCAGCAGCACGGTGCGCCGGGCGAGCGCGCTGGTGGCGACCCAGTCGGCGACCGTCATGGCCAGGTAGGCGATCAGCCCAAGCCAACTCCAGCCGGCCAGCAGGGCCACCACCATCACCGCGACGCCGCCACCGATGATCGGCAGGTACAACGCGCCGATCCGGGCCCGCCATTCGCCCACCCGGCCGGTCGTCGCGTCCGCGCCGAGCACGGCAACCGCGAACTCGGTGGAACCGCCCAGCCAGATGCGCTGCGCGGCGCCCTGCCGGCTCACCTTCGGCTTTGTCTCGTCATTGCCTGTCACTCGCCCGATTCCCCTAGGTCTCGTCTGTCGCGCCCGTCACCCGCACGCCGCTCAGACCGCACGCCCCCGCCCGCCGATCGGACAGCTGGACGACGAGCGGGCCGGAGGCGGCACACCTGTGGTCAGCTGATCCGGTACGACGTGGAGGTCGCAGTGCCGGTGCTGTAGCCGTACTTCGTGGCGTATACCTTGACGCTGATCGATTTGCCGCGATCGGCGCTCGTCAGCGTATAGGTGGATTTCGTCGCACCGGAGATGTTCACGCCGTTGCGCCGCCACTGGTAGCTCATCTTGGCGTAGGTGGTCGGGTACTCGCCAGCCAGCCACGCCTTGGCGTGTGCGGTGAGCTTGTGTCCCTTGGACTTCTTGCCGGTGATGGTGACGCCGAACTTCTGCCGGAAGCTGGCGTTCTCCAGATTGGCCGGGACCTTGGACGCCTTGACGGCGTTCTGCGAGTCGGAGTACTGGTAGCTGGTCACCGTCCCGCCGGACACGGTGACCTTGATCGACCGGGCCTCGAAACCGTCGCCCAGGTTGTAGACGAAACGCAGCCACCAGGTGCCGTTCGGGATGCCGCGCAGCGCGTAGCCGCCGTCGGACTCGTTGCGAGCCTGCGCGATCACCTCGCGGCTTCCGGTGTTGCCGTTGCGGAGGCTGACATCGACCATTCCGGCCTTGGCGATCGGCTTGTTACCGGCGTCGTAGATCGTGCCGGTGACCGTGGCTCCCTTGGTCAGCGTGACAGCCGGAGCAGTGGTGGTCTGATCGTAGTTCACCTTGACCTGGGTGGCCTCGGACGGAATCCGTCCGCCCTGCGAACCGCTCGCCGCCCACAGCGAGGTGAAGCCGGCATTGCCGAGGTAGGTGGCCTGCACTCGGTAGCTGCCGGGCCTCACGGTCAGCGTGTACTTGCCTCCACTGACATTGGCGGTGTCCACCAGCCGCCCGCTGGTGCCGTAGGCGTTCACCACCACGTCGGAGGACGGCGGGCCGGACACCGTGCCGACGATGGTGCCGAATTTCGTGGGTGTCTTCGCCTGCTGCGAATCGGAGTAGTCGGACTTCTGCCGCTTCGACCCGTCGACCACCCGGACGCGCACGTAGTAGTCGGTGTTGTCGGTCAGGCCCTTCAGGGTCTGCGTCGTCGACGTCGTGGTCGCCGCGTACTTCGCCGACCGGCTCATCGTCCGGTTCAACGCGTACTGGATCTGGTAGAAGTAGCCGGTCTTGAAGTTCCCCGGAGCCTTCCAGCTCAGGGTCAGACTCTCCGCCGTCCGCGACTTGAGGATCACGTTCAACGGGGCCTCCACCGGATAGTTGGAGGTGGTCACCGTGACCGACGCGGTCGAATACGGGCTCATCCGCACGGCGGGGCTGGTTTTCGTCGCCGCCAGCAGAACCGCGACCTTGATCTTGTACCTGGTGTTCTTCTTCAACCCGCTGACCCGGCCGTTGCCGTCGGAGTTGTCCGAGTCGGAGCTGATCGAAGCGCCGCCCTTGGTCGGTGTCGCGATCAGCCGGTAGGCCGGCGCACCGAGGACATAGGGCCAGGCCAGATCGACGAAGGTGCCGCCCACGTTGGTGGTGGCGAGCGAGGTCGGCGCCGTATACAGGTACTTCGGCGTGGCGCTCTTCACATCGCTCCACACCCGCGACGAGGTGCCGTCGTTCACCGCGACCCGGAAGTAGTACTTCTTGTTCCGAGTCAGGCCCTGAACCCAGTAGTCGGTCGTGGTGGTCTTGACGGTCGTGGCGCTCTTGAACGACGAACTGGCCGCGTACTGCACGTCATAGGCCTTGGCGCCGGCAACCGACGTCCAGGTCAGTTCGACCGTGTCCATGCCCTGAGAGGTGGCCGCGAAACCGGTCGGCTTCTTGGCCGCGGCGACGGCCAGCGGCACCACGACCGCCGATCCGACCAGCACGATCAGTGCGGCGATCAGCGCGATGATCCAGCGCGGCCCAGGAGCGAGCCGGGAAGACGATGACTTCAGCTGGTCGGACACTTCGTGGCCCCCTTACTCATCTCGTACCACCCGGCCAGGAACTCGCCGTACAGCCGGCGGGCGTCCGCCACGTGCGTCGAATCGGCGGCCCTGGTGTCGACGGTGATCACGTGCTCGTCGCTGTATCGAAGGCCCGAGGTCGACATATTGGTCGTGCCGAAGAGGGCCCGGCCGTAGTTGTTGGAGTCGGAGCCGATCAGCACCGTCTTGGTGTGCAGCCGTACCGCCGAGCATTTCACCGGGATGTCGGCCTTGTAGAGCAGCTTGGCGGTCGCCGGGGTGAGGGTCGGGGCGCCGCCGCCGTTGGAAATGACGATCTGAGTATTGCAGCCGCGCTTCTGCAGCCGGGTGACGGCCTCCACCAACTGCGGGGCGCGGTTCTCGCTGAGCCGGAACATCGCGACGCGAATGGTGTTGTCGACCTTGCAGTCGACGTCATCGAACTGCTGACTGTAGAAGTCGCGAGCGGTCTGCGGCTGGGGGCTGAACGACACCGACACACCCGTCCCGTCGCCGCCGTCATGCCGATAGATGCTGTCGACCCACACGCTCCGCTGCGAATACAACGTGTTCTGCAGGGACGCCGGGAACGCGCTCTTCGTCGAACAGGTCGGGTTGTCGGCGCAGACCATCATGCCCTTGAACCGATCCGAGAACAGGTTGTACACGGTCTTGTTGTCGTACAGCACCGTCCCCTCGTTCCAGTAGGTGCGCACCTGGCCGCGCGAGATGTTGGCCGAACTGGAGTAGACGATCGGGTGCGTGCCGCCGTCATTGTCCCAGATGGTGTTACTGATGGTCAGGAACTTCTCGTGGTTGATCGAGTTCGGCCGCACCTTCGACGAGCCGTAGTCGAAGCAGCCGTACTTGCACCACTTGAGCGTCGATATGCCGCCGAGACGGGTGATCACCTGCTTCTTGGCGAACGACGAACTGATCGATCCTCCGTCGGAGACGATCTGGATCTTCACATTCCGCTTCTTGTAGACGTATTCGAGCGCGTCCCAGACCACCTCGGGGTCCGATTCTGGACGGATCGCCGTTCCGATGGCCCGGAAGAAGAACATGCCGAGTTGGATGGTGGAGCCCGACTTCGCGCCGCAGACGACCTGAGCCAGACGCTTCAGCGTCTCCCAGGGGGTCTGGTTGTCGGCGTCCTCGTAGCCGCGCTGATCCATGTCCTTGATGTTGAACCAGACCTCATACGGACGAGGTGAGCTCTTCAATGTGGGACAGGCGGTATCGGTCGGCACCTTGAGCAGGCCGTCGTCGTCGGTCGTGAAGTCGAATGCCACTGCGGGAAGAGTGCCGCAGACCACCAACAACGCGACCAGTCCAGCGAACCACCTCCCTCTCTTCCACACCGTGGGGCGACTCGACGTGTCTGGTTCACGCATGAAGCAACACCGTTTCTTTGTATCTTCCCGTTCAACGTGAGCGCCCACGCTGCTCACAGGAGCAGGTGGCGGGCGCGCCGGCCAGGTCAGCATACGTGAAGTCCCGCGCGCGCCTGACCACTACAGGCCGCGCGGCGTGGTATTCACAGCTGGCGAGGCCGCGCCGAGGAGCACACCGAGTACTCTTGGCGCACCGTGCCGCGAACCGATGGGAGGCAACGATGAAGGCATGCTGGCGGGTGCTGCTGGCATTCTGCCTAGCCGTATCGGGCGCGCTCGCTCTCCCGACGCCGCGGGCAGCGGCGGCAAGTTGGGTGGTGGGCGCCGAGCCCGGGATCCGCCAGGTGGTCAAACTCGCCCCCGGACGGGTGACCGTCGCCTTCAGCCACGCGGTCTTCAACCAGGATCCGCGGCTCTACGTCCTGGACGCCGTCGGCGAGCAGGTGTCGATCGGCTCGGTCGCCGTCGAGGGAGCCACGATCTCGGTCCTGTTGCGGTCCGGGCTGCCGCAGGGGACCTACACAGTCGAGTTCAAGGTGGCCTTCTCCGACGGCGATGTCCGGGGTGGCACCTTCCAGTTCGCCTACGGCGCGGCCGACTGGACGAAGAAGACCTCCTACTGGGTCGGCGAGGACGCCGAACCCGACATCCACAAGGGCGAGAACCCCGACCGGCCACGACGCTCCGAGGATCCCAGCGCCACCCCGAGCGAGAGCCCGACCTCGCCGGCCCCTACCGAGCCGACGCCGACCTTGTCCGAGGAGCCGTCGCCCTCGCCGTCGGCGTCCGCCGAACCCAGCGCCACCCCGCGCGTCGAGAACGGCGACTCGTCCGGGGCATGGCTGGTCGGCGGACTGCTGGTGGCGGCCGTATTCTGCGGGGTCTCGGCGTTCCTCTGGCTGGGCCGCCGAAAGCCATGACGGGCACGGATCTGGAAGAATCTCCCGCGAGAACCTCGGACTCGCCGGCGAGGCACATCCAGCCGAGGCCGGGCCGCACGCCCGGCGTCCGAGGCACACAGTCATCCTGACGGAGGAAGCATGAGGGTTATCACCTACGGCACGTTCGACCTGTTCCACGAGGGCCACCGCCGGCTCCTGGAACGCGCGAAGGCCTTGGGCGACTACCTGATCGTCGGCGTCACCACCGACAACTATGACGATTCCCGCGGCAAGCTGAACGTGCGGCAGAGCCTGATGGACCGCATTCGCAACGTGCAGGACAGCGGTCTCGCCGACGAGATCATCATCGAGGAGTACGAGGGCCAGAAGGTCCAGGACATTCAGCGGCACGGCGTCGACATCTTCGCGATCGGATCGGACTGGCTCGGCAAATTCGACTACCTGAACGACTACTGCAAAGTGATCTACCTGGAGCGGACGAAGGGCGTCTCGAGCACCCAGCTGCGCAACGAGACCGGTGGCGTCATCCGGGTGGGCGTGGTGGGCTCCGGACGGATCGCCGCCCGGTTCGTGGCCGAGGCCCGCTATGTCTCGGGCGTGTCGGTCGAGGCGGTGTACAGCCGGCGGCTGAGTTCGGCGCAGTCGTTCGCTGAGCGTCACGAGCTCGAATGGGCCAACGAGACCTTCGCGGACATGCTCAAGCATGTCGATGCGATTTATGTCGCGACTCCGCACGACACCCACTACGACTACGCCAAACAGGCCATCGAGGCCGGCGTCCACGTGTTGTGCGAGAAGCCGATGACGCTGGTGAAGGCTCAGACCGAAGAACTGTTCGAGTTGGCCGCGAAGCACGAGGTCGTCCTGCTAGAAGCGGTCAAGACGGCCTTCGCGCCGGGATTCCAGCGGATGGTCGCGGTCGCGCGCAGCGGCTCGATCGGCCAGGTCCGTTCGGTGGACGCCACCTTCACCAAGCTCGTTGCCAGCGGTCGCGAACTGCATGGGGACGACGGCGGCAGCATCTCTGAGCTGGCCACCTATCCGCTGCTCGCGGTGGTCAAGCTGCTCGGCACCGACTTCACCGACGTGGCCACCCGTTCACTGCGGCCGGACGGCTCCGAGGTCGAGGTGTTCAGCCGGATCGACATCGACTTCCCGTCCGGGATCGCTTCGGCCCGGACCGGGATCGGCGTGAAGGCCGAGGGCGAGCTCATCGTCGCCGGCAGCGCCGGCTACGTCTACGTGCCGGCCCCGTGGTGGCTCACCGAGTACTTCGAGACGCGCTTCGAGGATCAGTCGAAGAACAAGAAGTACTACTACAAATTCGATGGCGACGGGCTGCGCTATGAGCTCGCCGAGTTCGCGTTCATGATCCGCAACCACACCCCCGAGTCGTTCAAGCTCCGCGCCGCCGAGTCGATCGCCATCGCGGAGATCATCGAACGCGCGCGGGCGACCGCGTCCGTCTTCCACTGACCGGGAAGTGGGGCTCGCTCCAGTCGATCCCCCTGTGGGTGGGCTTGTCGAAATCCCTTTCCGCAGCCGTTCCCTGGGTCAGCGCCTCGCTTCCTCGTAGGCGCTGACCACCTCTTCGCAGGGGCCGTCCATCGTCAGCACGCCCTTGTTCAGCCACAGCACCCGCTCGCAGGTGTCGCGGATCGACTTCATCGAATGCGACACCAGGAAGATCGTGCCGGCCTCGTCGCGGATCTCCCGGATCCGGGCCTCGCTGCGCTGCCGGAAGCGCCGGTCGCCGACAGCAAGCGCCTCGTCCACGATGAGGATCTCGTGGTGACGGGCCGCCGCGATGGCGAATTTCAGCCGGGCCTGCATGCCTGAGGAATAGGTCTTCATCGGCAGATCGATGAAATCCTCCAGTTCGGCGAATGCGACGATGTCGTCCCGCATCTCGCTGATCTCCTTCGCCGAGAAGCCCATCGCGAGCCCGCCCAGGACGATGTTGCGTTCGCCCGACAGGTTCGGGATGAGTGCCGCCCCGACGCCGAGCAGGTTCGGCCGGGCGGCGGCGTAGACGGCGCCCGACTCCGGCGGCGTGAGGCCGGTGATCGCCCGCATCAGCGTCGACTTGCCCGAGCCGTTCGACCCGATCACGCCGATCGACTCGTTCTCGTAGGCGACGAACGACACGCCCTTCAGCGCGTGCACCTCGCGGACACCGCGCCGGGTGCGGGAGAGCAGGCCGCCCCCGATGTTGCGGGCCACCTTTCCGCTGCCGTAGGCGCGGTAGGTCACATGCAGCTGGTCGACGATCACCGCCGGACGCCGGTCGGGGTCCAGCACCAGCGTGCCCTCAGTCACGTCCGTACCTTTCCTCGGCGACCCAGAAGAAGACCAGTCCGACCACGAAGGTCAGCACCGCATAGATGGAGAAATACAGCCAGAAATTGGGGTTGTAGGGGACGTCGTTCATGAGGACGCCGCGGGCCATCTCGAGCACCTGGTAGAGCGGATGAAAATCGTAGATCGCGATCACCCAGGGATGGGAGTCGAAGATCCGGTTGACGTCGAACAGCACGCCGGAGGTGTAGAAGAGAATCCGCGAGACGAACGGCAGCACCTGGGTGAGGTCGCGGACGTGCACAGTCAGCCGGGCGGCGATCATCGCGACGCCGGCGTTGAACAGGGTGTAGAGCCCCAGCAGCGGTATCAGCAGCAGCCAGTCCCAACTGGGCCGATGCCCCAAGAACGGCAACGCCACCAGCAGCAGCACGATGGACGGCATCAGCGACAGGAATTGCTCCATCACCTCGGCCACCGGCAAGGTCAGCCGGGGGAAGGCGAGCGATTGCACCAGTGCCCGGTTGCCGGTGATCGACTTGGCACCGTCGGAAAGGCTCTTGGAGAAGAACTGGAACAGAAAAACGCCGATCACCACGTGCGCCACGTAGTCGGCGGGACGCCGGTCGCTCTGCAAGAAATAGAAGATGGTGCCGTAGACGAATGCGTTCAGCACCGGCTGCAGCAATAGCCAGACCACGCCGAGCCGGTTGTCATCCAGCCCGGCACGCAGCCGGAACTGCGCCATTTTGACGATGAACTGGCGACGGTCCCAGGTCTGCTTCAGATAAGAGCCCAGCTTGGGACGGGCCCCCACCCGGTGCAGCCCGCGGTCAGCTGCCAGTTGGGCCACGGTCATGTGCGGACGCACCTCCAGATCTGGGCGGGGCCGATTGCCCCGAGATGCCTCCCGCAGTCTAGCGGTGGCCCGTCAGAACACGTGCGAGCCGCTCGCCAGACCTGTTCATTGCGAGTGAACGGGTTGGCGTGAGCCTGGACGGCAAAGGCCCGAGGGGTCACACCGCAGGCGACCCCTCGGGCCTTGATTGTCCCGAAAGCGCTCTACGAGCGGTGCTTCAGGTAGTAGCCCACCAGGTTCTGGGTGGACGGATCCTGCGCCTCGAGCGCGGCGGCGTCGCCGGCGACCGCCGGCGCGATCTGCAGCGCCAGCTGCTTGCCCAGCTCGACACCCCACTGGTCGAAGCTGTCGATGCCCCAGATCACGCCCTGCACGAAGGTGATGTGCTCGTAGAGCGCGATCAACTGGCCGACCACCGACGGGGTGAGCGCCGGCGCGATGATCGAACTGGTCGGCCGGTTGCCGGGGAACACACGGGCGCTGACGATCGCCTCCGGCGTCCCCTCCGCCCGGACCTCGTCGGCGGTCTTGCCGAAGGCCAGCGCCTTGGTCTGGGCGAAATAGTTGGCCAGGAACAGTTCGTGGACGTCGGTCTCGCCGTCCTTCAACGCGTGCGTCGGGTTGGCGACCGCGATGAAATCGGCCGGGATCAGCTGGGTGCCCTGGTGGATCAGCTGGTAGAAGGCGTGCTGGCCGTTGGTGCCCGGCTCGCCCCAGAAGACCTCGCCGGTCTCGGTGGTCACCGGCGAGCCGTCCAGCCGGACGCCCTTGCCGTTGGACTCCATGGTCAGCTGCTGCAGGTAGGCGGCGAACCGGTGCAGGTACTGCGCGTACGGCAGGATCGCGTGCGAGGACGCCTTGAAGAAGTTCACGTACCAGACGTTCAGCAGGCCCATCAGCAGCGGGACGTTCTGCTCGGGGTCGGCGGTGACGAAATGCTGATCGAGGGCCCGGAAACCGCTCAGCAGTTCGGCGAAGTTGTCCGGGCCGAGGGTGAGGATCAGCGGCAGGCCGACCGCGGAGTCCACCGAGTATCGGCCGCCGACCCAGTTCCAGAAGCCGAACGCGTTGGCCGGGTCGATGCCGAACGCCTCGACCCGGTCGAGCGCGGTGGAGACGGCGACGAAGTGCTTGGCGACCGCGTCGGCGCGCTGCTCGTCGGAGCCGTCGATGGCGCCGGACGCAGTCAGCGAGTTGAGCAGCCAATCACGTGCCAAGCGGGCGTTGGTCAGGGTCTCGAGCGTGGTGAAGGTCTTGGAGGCAACGACGAAGAGCACCGTCTCGGGGTCGACGTCCTTGGTCTTCTCGGCGACGTCGGTCGGGTCGATGTTGGAGACGAAGCGGGCCTGGATGCCGGGCGTCACATAGGGCTTCAGCGCCTCGTAGACCATCACCGGGCCGAGGTCGGAGCCGCCGATGCCGATGTTGACGATGGTGGTGATCTTCTTGCCGGTGACGCCGACCCACTCGCCCGAGCGGACCCGCTCGGCGAAGGCGTACATGGCGTCGAGCACCTCGTGCACCTGGTCGACGACGTTGGCGCTGTCCACCTCGAGGACCTCGCCCTTGGGGCGCCGCAGGGCGGTGTGCAGCACTGCACGGTCCTCGGTCACGTTGATGTGCTCGCCGCGGAACATCGCGTCGCGGTGGGCGGCGACGCCCACCTCGTCGGCGAGCTGCACCAGGGCGTCCAGCACGTCGTCGTCGATCAGGTTCTTGGACAGGTCGACATAGAGGTCGGCCGCCGTGAAGGAATACCGGGTGGCCCGGTCGGGGTCGGCGGCGAAGGCGCCGCGCAGATCGGGGACCAGCCCTTCGTGTAGCTGCTGGAGCCGCGTCCAGGCCGCGGTCGTGGTGGGGTCAACGGGAGTCTGCATGGCATGCAGCCTAACCAGGTCACGCGCTGCCGGTCATCCGGAAACGAAGGATCTCCCGCTCAGGGATTTCGACGGACGGCCCGGACGCCCATGCCGAGGCCTCGACTCAGTTCACAGGCTGTGGAGCAGGAGGCTGGGGCGAACCTTCTGGATCAACTCGAAGTCGCTGTCGAGATGGAGGACGACTGCGCGATGCGACAGGGCGGTCTCGGCGATGAAAAGGTCACCGATCGCTCGGCGGTGCCACATGCTGCCGTGGTTGGCGAGGTCGGATTGCAGTCGCAGCACGCGGGCAAAGATGTCGGCGGGTGCTTGGACGACGTGGAACGCCTCGCGCAGTTCGGCGTTCTGGGTGTTGTAGTCGCGGGCCGACATTGCTGAGTAGAGCCACTCCAGCATGCCCATCCCGCAGATCGCCAGTCGTGCGGGGCTGATCCCTGCCGGCAGTGGGGATCGCGAGACGAACATGGGCGCTCTTGTCGACGATCCAGAGGTTCAGCGCCATGCTTCGCCAGATAGCAGGACATCGAGGTCGACCCCTTTTGCGGCGCTGGCGAGGTGCCGGTCCAGAAGGTCCTGGCGACGCTGCTCGTCGTGACGGCCCTGGGCGATCAGCAGTCGCAGACCCTGCTCCACCGTGGACCGCAAGGTGCCGCCGGTCGCGTCGACGGCCTGCGCGGCGAGGGCCTCGTCAAGTTCGATGGTGGTGCGCTTGACTCCCATGCGTACATATTGGCTGACTACGAGCACATATCGGAGTCCGAGAACTGCCCCCGTTCAGCGGGCCTTGACCGCCACGTGCACGTGGTCCATGTGGTTGGCGGTGGCGCTGCCGCGGTCGGGCATGTGCCGCCAGGTCGGACGGTAGGGCGTCCAGATCTGCTGGCGATAGATGATGTGGTCGACGCCGAACTCCTTGGCGTGCGCCACCAGGAAGTCGCGGATCGCGTAGCCCTGGGACGTGTTGGAGTAGGTCATGAAGTCGATCGCCCGGCCGAACTGGTGCACCGACAGGCTGTGCGCCCGCCAGCCGCCGACGTTCTTCACGTCCCAGCGGGCCATCACCGCGCGGTAGACGACCATCGCCTCCGGCTTCAGGCCGAGCACCGAGCCCGAGGGCACCTTGCGGGTGGCGTCGGGCGCGTTCGCGTCCGCGACCTTCTCGGGGGTCGGCTTCGAGTTCGCCAGCACCGATTTCAGCACCCAGGCGTCGCGGCCCTTGAACTGCACCTTGCGGTACTTGCCGTCGATCTCGGGGGTGACGGTGACCTTGTCGGCAGCGTCCAATGCGGCCAGCTTCTCGGCGTCGGCGGCCGGGCCGGCGAGCACGGACAGCTTGTCCTTGGCGTACATCGTCCGGGTGGGCCGCAGCGTCGGGCTGACCACTGCCTTGCTGGCGGCGGCGACGGCCAGCGCGTCTTCGGCGGCGATCGGCGGGCGGGTCACCTCGCGAGAGACCGAGGCGTCACGGACCGACACGTCAGGCGTGGTGGCCGGGGCGGCCACCGAGACCGCGACGGAGGTACCGGACATCGCCAGCGCACCGGCGGTCGCCGTGATCGCGAGACCCAGGAACGCAGCACCCACACGGTCGGCGGCCTTCATCCGGCGGGGACGGCCCGTCGCAGGCTTATCGATGGTGGCGTGATCGCCTGCACTCAGCTGCGAATCGGTGCCAGCAGGACCTCCGGCCCGTCGCGGCTGGTACATACGGTACAAACCCTCCTGAGAAACACTCGAACGGTCCCTAAAGCTACTCTAAGGATTCCGGCGGTCAAAATTGCGGCCTTGGCCGGCGGCCGGCCGACATTCCCCCGCCCACCGAATCTCGTAATTCATCATCCCGAGATCTCGGACGCCGATGCGCCGTCCGGACGAGTCCGGCGAGCATTGATCGGCGCTTGGCGAGAGCGGTGTCCATGCCTGCCGGACGCGGCGCTCAGTCGAACCGGTAGCCCTGGCAGCGATGCCGCAGTTCGGCCAGATCGGGATCGGCGACGACGTCGGCGTCGATCGCACGAGCCGGGCTGACCGCGATCGCTCCGGCGTCCAGCCACATCTCGCATTGGAAGCGCTCCAGCTTCCCGGTGGCGATCAGCGGCTCACCGGGGAACATCGCGGTGACCGTGCGGGCGTACAGCGAGCCCAACGCATCGCATGGGATCACCTGGACCGCCGATGGGGCCAGCGCCAACGCGGCGGCCACCTCTGCCGGAGTGAGTCCGCCGAGCACCATCGGGACGTCGCCGGCGGCCTCCCGCAGGGCCGCGGACGCGAACGGCGAGAGCAGCAGGTCGGGACCGTCCGCGGCGGCCTCGGCGACCTGCTCCGGCGTCCGCAGGTCGCTGACACCCAGCCGCGCCCGGCGTCCGAACACCTCGCGCAGCGGGGCCAACTCGGCCCGCCGCGCGAACGGGACGGTCCAGGCGGCGAGCCCCTCCTGGATCAGCACCTCGCCACCGGCCACCAGATCGTCGGGGTCTCCGAGCGGCAACTCGACGATCACCCGGCTGCCCGCCAACACCTCCAACCAGTCCATGGGGTCAGGGTAGAGGCGGATCAGGGCCTAGTGTGACTCCATGGAACTGAGCAGCGCCGCCATCCCCGCGGGCTCGACCATCGAGCTCGCCTACGCCGAGCCGTCCTGCGGCGGCCGGAACGTCAGCCCGGACCTGCGATGGTCCGACGCTCCCGAGGGCGCCGCGAGCTATGCCGTCACCTGCTTCGACCCCGACGCCCCGACCGGCAGCGGATGGTGGCATTGGATCGCCGTCGACATTCCCGCCGCGGTCACCGCACTGGACGCCGGCGTCCAGCCGCCGGCCCGCGAATGGGTGAACGACTACGGCTATTCCGGCTATGGCGGCCCCTGTCCGCCGCCCGGACCGGCACACCGCTACGTGTTCACCGTGCACGCCGTCGACGTCGAGCACCTGCCGGTGCCCGACGACGCGACCAGCGCCGCCTGCCGGTTCACCCTGCTCGCGCACGCCATCGACAGCGCCTCGTTCACCGCGACCTTCGCGGTGGAGGGCTGAGATGACGGCCGAGCCTCTGGCCCTCCCGGAGGACACCAAGGACTGGACCTGGGTGATCGCGCAGGGTTGCCCCGAATGCGGCTGGGCGCCGCCGCCGTCGACCGAGATCGCACTCCGCGTCCGGGCCACCGTGCCCCGCTGGCACGCGGTGTTGCGGCGTCCGGACGTCGCGGCGCGGACCCGGCCGGAGCGCTGGTCGGCACTGGAGTACGGCTGCCACGCCCGTGACGTCTGCCGGGTCTTCGACGGACGGCTCACTCAGCTGCTGACCGAGGACGAGCCGACCTTCGCCGACTGGGACCAGGACGCCGCCGCCCGCGACGGCCACTACTTCGCCGAGGATCCGGCGACGGTCTCCGACGCCTATGCCGAGGCCGCCGGACGGATCGCCGCGGGCTTCGACGCCGTGCGCGACGATCAGTGGCAGCGGCGCGGCACCCGGAGCAACGGTTCCGAGTTCACGGTCGCGACCCTGGGCGCCTACTTCCTGCACGATCTGGAACATCACCTGGCCGACGTCGCCGGCTGAGCCTCCGGCCCGGCCTTCGGGGCGAGCCTCTCCGCCCACCGGACGCGGCCGCGACCAGCGGGTGGTCGGGCGCGGCGAATCGGCAAGCCGCTGCTACGGTGATTGAGATTTCAAGGAAGGGTTTCCATTGTCCAACCCGACTCTTCAGGTGATCGTCGCCAGCACCCGTCCGCGCCGGGTCGGCCGGATGGTCGCCGACTACATCGGCGAACGCCTCGCCGACCACGGCGGCTTCGACATCGAGATGGTCGACCTCGCCGAGGTCAGCCTGCCTCTGCTGGACGAGCCGCACCATCCACGGCTGGGCCGCTACGAACATGAGCACACGAAGGCCTGGAGCGCGACGATCAGCCGCGGCGACGCCTACCTGATCGTGATGCCCGAGTACAACCACTCGTTCAGCGCCCCACTCAAGAACGCCCTCGACTATCTGAACACCGAATGGCGCGGCAAACCGGTCGCGGTGGCCAGCTACGGCGGCATCAGCGGCGGCACCCGTGCGGCCGCAGCGATCACCGAGGTGCTGGTCACCCTCGGCATGATCGTGTCCAGCGTCGGCATCGCGATCCCGATGGTCCAGTCGCATCTCGCCGACGGCCGGTTCACCGGCTATCCCCAGGCCGACCACACCATCGAGGCCACCCACGCCGCATTGCTGGAGCTGACCCACGGGCGAAACGCCGGCTGAGATGGCGATCCTGCTCGACCCGCCACGGTGGCCGGCCCACGGCACCGACTTCGGACACCTGGTGTCCGACGCGTCGCTGGACGAGTTGCACGCCTTCGCGCAGGCGGCCGGCATCCCGTGTCGCGCCTTCGACCACGACCACTACGACGTCCCCGTCGCCCGCTACCCGGACCTGATCGACGCCGGCGCCATCCAGGTGAGCTCCGGCGAGTTGCTGCGCCGGCTGGTGGATGCCGGATTGCGCGTCCGGCCACGGGACCGGACGCCGAAGCGTCCGGCGGCGCTGGCGTCCGCACAGGAATCCTGGCGAGGTCTGCTGCCGCAGGCCCCCGAACTCGGCGAGGAACTGCTGCAGCGGTGGTCGGAGCCGCACCGCCGCTACCACGACGTCCGGCACCTCGCGCAATGCCTGGCCGCACTGCAGCAGCTGGCGATCGAGGAGCCGATCGGGCGTCCGGTGCTGCTCGCCGCCTGGTTCCACGACGCGGTCTACAACGGCGAGCCGCACGACGACGAAGAGGCGTCCGCCGCGCTCGCCGACGAGCGACTGAGGCCACTGGTCGGCGCCGCGGAGGCGGCCGAGGCGGCCCGCCTGGTCCGGGCGACGATCGCCCACGACCCCGAGCCGGACGACCGCGACGCCGCGCTGCTGGTGGATGCCGACCTGTCGATCCTCGGCCAGCTGCGGGGCCGCTACCACGTCTATCTGCGCGATGTCCGCGAGGAATATTCGCGCTACGACGACCAGCAGTTCCAGCGGGGTCGGCTGACCGTCGTCCAGGGTCTGTTGAGTCGTCGTCCACTGTTCGCGACGGCGACCGGACGCCGACTCTGGGGCGCCGCCGCCGAACTCAACCTGACCGAGGAACGCGATCGGCTGCTGGGACGCGAGCCGCCCACCGCGCCCGGCAGCGACCCACGGAACCGGGACGCCACGGTTCGGTTATCGTGACCCGGTGCCTTCCTCCCCCGCTCATCCGTCCGCGATCCGGTGGGCCGCCGCAGCGGGCGCGATCCTCGCCCTGGCCGGCTGCTCGGCCACCGCGCCGGTTGCGCAGACCCAGTCGCCGGTCGCCACCCCGGCGCAGCCATCGGTGACCCTGGCTCAGCCGTCGGTGACCCTGGCTCAGCCGTCGACCACGTCGAGCCGGACGCCGACGGCCACGGCGACCTCGAAACCGTCTCCGACCAAGACGTCGACCGCACCCCCCACGGACCGCCGAACGGCCGCCCAGCGCAACCGGCCGTTCACCGTGAAGGGCATTCCGGTGGTGTCGAAGAAGCATCCGATCAACGCCTCTTACCGGCGCAGCAGCGTCACCTCGCCGTACGGGCTGACCCAGGAGACCCAGCTGGCGCTGACCCGGATGATCGTCGCGGCGCGCGCCAAGGGCGTCCGGCTCTTGGTCCGCAGCGGCTACCGCAGCTACTCGCTGCAGGCCCAGATCCTGTCCAGCAAGATCCGGGAGTATGGCAGCGAGACCCTCGCTCGCCGCTACAACGCCGCGCCGGGACGCAGCGAGCACCAGACCGGGTTGGCGGTCGATCTGTGGGACGGGGTGACCTGGGGCGTCGGCGTCCGTGCCACCAAGGCGGGCAAGTGGCTGTGGGCGAACGCCTGGCGCTACGGCTTCATCCTGCGCTACCCGAACGGCAAGGAGAAGATCACCGGATACGCCTTCGAACCCTGGCACTACCGCTACATCGGCACCAAGGCCGCCAAGGCGTTCGGCGCGAACAGCAACCTGACGCTCGAGGAGTATCTGGGGATCGCCTGACGGAGCCGCCGGCATTGGCGAGCCCCGGGAAGGACGATGGGTGCATCGCTAGGGGGACGCGGCCGGCCTACCACCCTGCTGCCGGCTCTTGGAAGTCACTTCCCCGGGCTCAATGGATGTGACTGTAGACGGACAGCCCGTGGGAACCAAGCGAATCTGGGAGACCTTGGGGAAATCACAGGATCGGCACGGCGACTGCCATAGATCGGCCGTCGGCGCCGTCACCCGCAGGGGTGACTTTCCTGCGTTTTACCTAGTCAAAATACGTTTTTCAGCTGTCGGCGGTGAGGCGCACGGGCCGGCCGCAACCGATTTCGGTGACCGCGACGGGCCATTCATGCGGCGCTGCGGCGCCATCGGCAATGCCCGGTCCAGTCCTTCTGAGAATATCCGCACAAGGCTGAGAGGCCGGCCTGTATCCTTCTCGGACCCCGTCCGACCAGGAGTGCCGATGACCAGCGAGCCGATCGCGGCCGAGGTGCTCGCCGTGATCGTGGCGCTCGTCGACGGCGAACCGTGCGTGCTCACCCTGCCCGACGCCCCCCGCCTGCCGGCCGGTCCGGTGCTGCCGGGCCATCGCTCGCTGCAGACCGCCGTCCGGGCCTGGGTCGAGGAGCAGACCGGGCTCAGGATCGGCTACCTGGAACAGCTCTACACGTTCGCCGACCGCGATCGCGAGGACGGCGGCACCCGGACCATCTCGGTCTCCTACCTCGGCCTGGTCCGCGAACTGCGGGCCCGCGCCGGCCAGTGGCGGCATTGGTATGCGCTGTTTCCCTGGGAGGACCAGCGCACCGGCGACGACATGGTCACCGGCACCGTGGCGCCTGCGCTGGGTCCGTGGCTGCGCGAGGGCGGACGCGCCGCCCGGCGGCAGCGCTGCGCCATCACCTTCGGGCTCGCCGGACGGCCCTGGCAACCCGACCTTGCCCTGCAGCGCTACGAGATACTGTACGAGGCGGGGCTGGTGCCCGAGTCGCCGGCCGAGCGGCGCCGAGAGGTGCTGATCCCCGGCGAGCGTCTGGATGGCGACCACCGCCGAGTGCTGGCGACCGGTGTCGCCCGACTGCGGGCCAAGATCCAGTACCGCCCGGTTGTGTTCGAACTGATGCCACCGCAGTTCACCCTGGGCCAGCTGCAGTGCTGCGTGGAGGCCCTGGCCGGCCGGGTGGTGCACACCCAGAACTTCCGGCGCCTGGTCGAGCAGCAGCAGCTGGTGGAAGAGACCGGCGGCCTGGCCGGCACCCGCGGACGTCCCGCCCGGCTCTACCGGTTCCGCCGCGAGGTGCTGCAAGAGCGTCAGGCGGCCGGCACCAAGCTGCCCGCGCCGCGATCCCGCTGAGCGACAAGTCACACACCACTGTCGGCCCAGACCCGGTCACACCCCTGAATTGCACCCCCTTTTGCTCACATGTAGCATAAGGGTGTCTCTTACCGAGGAGGAGCCGATGAGCACCACCCTGATCAGCGCCGAAGACCTGTTCCGCCGTGTCGACCAGGTCGTCCCGGCCGTCGAGTGGGCCACCATGGCCGACGACGTGAACGCCATCCTGCGACTGAAGGCCGAACTCAACGCGGTGATCCTGGCCCACAACTACATGCGTCCGGAGATCTTCCACGGGGTCTCCGACATCGTCGGCGACTCGCTGGCACTGGCCCGCGAGGCCACCGAGGTGGAGGCCGACGTGATCGTGCTGGCCGGCGTCCACTTCATGGCCGAGACGGCAAAGCTGCTCAATCCGAGCAAAACCGTGCTGATCCCCGATCTGCGCTCGGGCTGCTCCCTGGCCGAGTCGATCACCGCCGAAGACGTCCGCGAACTGCGCCGGCAGCACCCCGGCGTCCCGGTGGTCACCTACGTGAACACCTCGGCCGCGGTGAAGGCCGAGAGCGACATCTGCTGCACCTCGGGCAACGCGGTGCGGGTCATCGAGAGCCTGGGAGTGCCCGAGGTGATCATGATCCCCGATCAGTTCCTGGCCGCGAACGTGGCCCGGCAGACCGGGGTGAAGGTGATCACCCATCCGGGCGCCTGCGAGGTGCACGAGCGGTTCACCCCCGCCGACATCCGGCAGATCCGGGCCGACTACGCCGGCGATGTGACGGTGCTGGCCCACCCAGAATGCCCGCCCGAGGTGGTCGACGAGGCAGACTACGCCGGTTCGACCGCGCAGATGATCGGTTTCGTGGCCGACCGGCGTCCGAAGCGGGTCGCATTGATCACCGAGTGCTCGATGAGCGACAACGTGGCACAGGAGTACCCCGACGTCGAGTTCGTCCGGCCGTGCAATATGTGCCCGCACATGAAGCGGAACACGATGGCCTCGATCCGGCACGCCCTGGAGACGATGACCCACGAGGTGACCATCGACGCCTCCGTCGCCGACCGGGCACGCCTGGCGGTGGAGCGGATGCTGGCCGTAGGAGCGAAGTGAACGCCCGCGAGGTCGTCATCGACGGCCCGGTGATCATCGGCGCCGGACTGGCCGGGCTGAGTTGCGCCATCGAACTGGCCCCGGCCGGCTGCCTGGTGCTGTCGGCTGGCGCACTCAGCACCGGCACCTCGACCGGCTGGGCACAAGGCGGCGTGGCCGCCGCTGTGGGTCCGGACGACTCCCCCGACGACCATGCCGCCGACACGCTGGCCGCCGGAGCCGGCCTGTGCGACGAGACGGTGGTGACTTCGATCACCGCGGCGGCGCCGGACGCCATCGAGTGGCTGGCTCGGCAAGGGACCCGCTGGGATCGCAATCCGAACGGCTTGCTGCGGCTGGGCCTGGAGGGTGCGCACGGACGCCGTCGCATCGTCCACGCGAACGGCGACGGGACCGGTGCGGAGTTGCTGCGCACCGTGGTCGACGCCTCCCGCCGGCTGGATTCAGTGGCGATGTGGGAGCATGCGCCGGCTCGCCGGGTCGTGGTCGAGGGCGGACGGGTCGTCGGCGTCGAGGTCGACACCCCCGCCGGTCCGGTGCTGCTCCGGACGCCTGCCGTGGTGCTGGCGACCGGCGGCGTCGGCGGGCTGTTCAGCCACACCACCAACCCGCTGAGCTCGCGCGGGCAGGGGTTGGCGCTGGCCTTCCGGGCCGGTGCGGCGCTGCGCGATCTGGAGATGGTGCAGTTCCATCCCACCGCCCTGGACGTCGCGATCGATCCGATGCCTCTGGTCAGCGAGGCGGTCCGTGGCGAGGGCGCGATCATCGTCAACGAACGCGGCGAATGGGTGCTGGCCGATCCGCTGTCGGCCCGCGATGTGGTGTCGCGCGGCGAGTGGGCGCAGCTGCAAGCCGGACACCGGGTCTTCCTGGACGCCCGCACCTCCCCCGGTGCGCGGTTCGCCGAACTGTTCCCGTCGATCCACGCCACCGCGGTCGCCGCCGGTCTCGACCCAGCGCGCGATCTGCTGCCAGTGCGTCCCGCCGCGCACTATCACATGGGTGGCGTGCTAGTAGACGCCCACGGCGAGAGCACGGTGCCGGGCCTGTTCGCCGCCGGCGAGGTGGCCTCCACCGGTCTGCACGGGGCGAATCGGCTGGCGTCCAATTCGCTGCTGGAAGCGGTGGTCTGCGGACGCCGGGTCGCCCAGCACCTGGTGTCCGAGTACGGCGGCGAGACCGGGACATGCCCGGTCCCGGTGCCCGAATGGGGGGCGCGGGACTGGCAGGCGTCCGGGCCGCTGGTCGAGCGGATCCGCGGCCTCGTCACCGCCGGCGCCGGGGTGCTACGGGACGCCGCCGGGCTCCGCCGTACGCTGCGCGCGCTGCAGCCCCACCTGGACGACGACGGCGGGCTGGTCGGCTATCTGGTGGCGCACGCCGCGCTGCAGCGTGCCGAATCTCGCGGCGGGCACACCCGCACCGACTTCCCGCAGACCGCCGAACCCCGGCACACGCTGATCACCCTCGATGACGTGGAAGGCATCGCCGCATGAGGAACCTGCCCCGGCTGCTGATCGAACCGATCGTCCGGGCCGCGCTTGCCGAGGACCTGGGCCGGGCCGGCGACCTGACCACCGACAGCATCATCGCCGCAGACGCCGTCGCCACCGTCCAACTGGTCGCCCGCGACCGCGGCGTGCTGGCCGGGCTGCCGCTGGCCCAGTTGGCCTGGGAGCTGATCGAGGACCGGATCGCGTGCGACGTCCACCTGCCCGACGGCTCCCGGCTGGAGCCGGGCAGCGTGATCGCCACGGTGCACGGCCCGGCCCGCGGCCTGCTGACCGGTGAACGGGTGGCGCTGAACTTCCTCGGACATCTCTCCGGGGTGGCCACCGGCACCGCCACCATCGCCGACGCGATCGCGCACACCCATGCGAAGGTGGCCGACACCCGCAAGACCATTCCAGGGTTGCGCGCATTGCAGAAGTACGCGGTGGTCTGCGGTGGCGGCTCGAATCACCGGTTCGGACTGGACGACGCGGTGCTGATCAAGGACAACCACATCGCGGTCGCCGGCGGCATTCGCGCGGCGGTCGAGGCGGCACGGGCGCACGTCGGCCACCTGCAGAAGATCGAGGTCGAGGTCGACTCACTGCAGACGCTGGCCGAGTTGCTCGAGGTCGGCGCGGACGTCGTCCTGCTCGACAACATGGGCCCGGACAGCCTGCGCCAGGCGGTGGCCATGGTCGGCGGCCGGATGGTGACCGAGGCGTCCGGACGGATCACACCGGAGACCGCGGTGCCGATCGCCGAGGCCGGGGTCGATCTGATCAGCGTCGGCTGGCTCACCCACAGCGCACAGGTGCTGGACATCGGGCTCGATCACGTGACCCGCTGAACCGGGCGCACTGTCGTTCCGCCTGTGGTAGGCCAGGGGCCGCAGCCAACGACCACGGCGCGAGGAGCAGCACGGAATGAATGACGTCTGGATGAATGGCGTCTGGCTGGGCAGCCTGATCAACCTGCGCAATCTGATGCAGTTGTCCGTCTGCGCCGACCGGCGGTACGGGCCGACCCACAACATGAGGCACCGCGCGCGAGATCCACGAGTCGCTGGTGCCGCACGGTCATCGACCCGGCAGTCCGGACGAGGTTGTGCTGCTGGGCTGGAGCGGTGGCGCCCAGATCGCGCTCGGCGCCACCTGGTACCGGCAGGCGTTGGGTCTGCATGTGTCGGTGCTGTCGCTCGGCGGCATGCTGTCCGACGACTGGCCCTGGGCCGGGTGGAACATCTGTGACACCTGTACGGCAGCAAGGTGATCGACACCATCGAGGAGATCCTGACCGCCCGCGGAGCGCCAAGAAGACTCGCAGGCGGCACCGATCCTGAGGGACCGGGGGCCGTCACTACTCGGATGACAGCACGAAATGTCTGCACTCAACGGGACCCGTTCAGCGGCGCCCGGCGGGAGGTCCTCGACGAGTGCAGAGATTTCGTGTTGTCGCCCCGCATCCCTCCAGCCGCGCGCACTCCCACGCCGAGACGATTCTTGCCACCCGCTCTCCGCGAGGCCTAGGGTCCGAGCAACACCCTCACCTGCGAGGAGGCAGCTGTGAGTCAGAGTCCCACCCAACGCCGTGCGGAACGTATTGATCAGACCCGCTCCGGTTTCGATCTCGTCGTCGTCGGCGGCGGGGTCAACGGGGCCGGCATCGCCTGGGACGCCGCCCTGCGCGGTCTCCGGGTGCTGCTGCTGGAGAAGGGCGACATCGGCTCGGGCACGTCCTCGTGGTCGAGCAAGATGATCCACGGCGGCCTGAAATACCTGGAGAAGTACGACGTCCCGCTGGTCCGCGAGTCGCTGCGCGAGCGGGAGTGGCTGCTGCAGGCGGCGCCGCACCTGGTGAAGGAACTGCGCTTCATCATTCCGTTCTACAAGGCGAACGCGCACTCGCCCGCCATCCTCGGGCTGGGCATGGTCGCCTACGAGGCGCTGAGCTTCGACAAATCGCTACAGCGGTTCTCGATGTGCACCCGCGATCAGCTGCTGCGCCGCGAGCCGGGGCTGAACCCCAACGGCCTGACCGGTGGAGCGATCTACTCCGACGCCCAGGTGAATTACGCCGAGCGGCTCAGTTGGGAGATCGCCGAGGCCGCGATCCGGGCCGGCGCCCAGGTGCTCACCCACTGCCGGGTCACCCGGCTGAACGTCAGCAACGGCAAGGTCGTCTCGGTCGACTTCCATGACGAGATCGGCGGCGGCGACCACACCGTCCCGACGGCTGCGGTGGTGAACGCGGCCGGGCCGTGGATCGACGACGTCTGGAGCAATGCCGCGGAGCTGAAGCTGCCCCGGATGAACGGGGGCACCAAGGGCACCCACCTGGTGGTCGACCCGTTCCCCGGCGCACCCAAGGACGCCTTCTACTACGAGTCCGAGGACGCCCGGCCGATGATGGTCATCCCCTGGATGGGCCGCTACCTGCTGGGCAGCACCGACATCCGGTTCGAGGACGACCTCGACATGGCGTCCGCCACCCCCGACGAATACGACTACATCCTGTACGAGACCAACAAGGTGCTGCCCGGCGCGAACCTCACCGTCGATGACATCCACTACTCCTACACCGGGGTGCGTCCGCTGCCCTACGTGGACGCCAACAACGTCGCCGACATCACCCGCCGGCACGACATCCGGCAGCTCCCCGGCTCGGACGGCCTGTACACGTTGGTCGGCGGCAAGCTGACCACTTTCCGCCAGGTCGGCGAAGACGTCGGCAACCTGCTGATGAAGCGGTTCGGGCTGAAGCGCAAGAGCGTCACCCACAACCTGCCGCTGCCCGGCGGCGGCCAACCGGACGCCGGCAAGATCCGTGCCCGGATCGCCGATTCGGGCCTGCCGGAGGTCACCATCGACCGGTTCGCCGGCCAGTACGGCAGCGCCGCCCCGGACGTCGCGACCTTCGTCACCAGCTCGGACGAGCGCCGCGAGGTGATCGACGAGGCGTTCGGCCTGACTGCCGGCGAGGTCGAGTGGGCGATCACCCACGAGGAGGCCTACCGGCTCGCCGACGTGCTCGCCCGGCGCACCATGATCACGCTGGAGAACAACCTGGGCCGCCCGGCGATCGAACCGGTCGCCGCGATCTGCGCCCGCGTCCTGGAGTGGTCCGACGACCGCCGGGACGCCGAGATCGCCGCCTACCACCACTACCTCACCCGATTCATCCCGCAGAAGGAGCAGAAAGCATGAGCGGACAGGGCCTGATCGTCGGGGTTGACCTCGGCCTCACCGGAATGAAGGCCGTTGCCTTCGATGACACAGGAAAGCCGCGCTTCCAGTCGCGGGAGGCGTCCATTCAGGACATGCCGAAGCCGTACTGGGTGGAGCGTGACGGCCGCGACTTCTGGGAGTTGTTCAGCAAGATGCTGCGCGGCCTGGTCGAGCAGGTCGAGGCCGCCGGCGAGACCATCGCGGTGGTCGGCATCGGCTGCCACGGCGACGGCGCCTGGCTGATCGACTCCAACGGCGACCAGGTGCGCCCCGGCATCCTCTCGCTGGACTCGCGCGCCATCCAGACTGCGGCCCGGCTCAACGCCACCGTCGGCGACGACCTGCTGCGAGTGACCGGCCAGCGGGTGGGTCCGGCGTCCCCCGGCGTGGTCCTGGCCTGGCTGAAGGAGAACGAGCCGGAGTCGCTGGAGAAGGCGCGCTGGTTCGTCTCGGCGAAGGACTTCCTGCGCGGCATGCTGACCGGCTCGTTCGGCACCGACCTGACCGAGGCCAGCACCGCCTTCACCGACGTGCACACCCAGCAGTACTCGCCCGAGGCATTCGTCCTGTATGGACTGGAGGAGCTCGAGGCCAAGGCGCCGCCGATCGCGGCACCCGGCGACATCGTCGGCGGCGTGACCCGGCTGGCGCACCTGGCGACCGGCCTGCCCGAGGGGCTGCCGGTGATCGCCGGCATGCACGATGTGGACGGCGGCGCGATCGGCGCAGGTGCGGTGAAGCCGGGTCAGCTGGCCGTGATGGCCGGCACCTGGAGCATCAACGAGGTGATCTCGGATCGTCCGGTGACCGGCGACACCTGGTTCTGCCGGGCGTTCGTCGAGCACAACACCTGGATGAACATGTCTATCTCGCCGGCCAGCTCGGCCAACCTGGAATGGTTCGTCACCACCCTGTGCGCCGTCGAGATGGACGCCGCGCGGCACGCCGGGCTGAATCCCTACGGCTTCATCGACCGGGAGGTCGGCGAGGTGGGCCTGGAGGATCCCGTCACCTTCCTGCCGTTCCTGTACGGCAACCCGATGGGCATCGACGCCTCCGCCTCGGTGTCCGGCCTGCGGGCCTGGCACAAGCGGGGACACCTGCTGCGCGGCATCTACGAGGGCATCGCCTTCAACCACCGGATCCACTGCGACCCGCTGGTCGAGGCGTTCTCGGTCGAGGACATCCGGGTGGTCGGCGGCGTGACCCAGTCGGACATCTGGCCCCAGCTGTTCGCCGACACCATGGGCAAGCCGATCCAGATCCCGGTCGGCGGCGAGGGCGGCGCCCTCGGCGTCGCGATGGTGGCCGCGGTCGGCATCGGACGGTTCGCGAACCTGACCGAGGCGTCCGAGGCGATGGGCACCACGACCAACACCGTCGAACCCACCGCCGAGGGCACCAAGCTGATGCAGGAGCGCTTCGAGCGCTTCATGGCCCTGGTCGACACCCAAAAGCCCTGGTGGGCGGAGCAAGCAGCGAAGTGAGCTAGCCACTGGTCGAGGCTTGCCAAGACCTCTGATCTGAGAACCGTCCCCGGTACGCCGGGGACGGTTCTCTTGGTCACCGGGGACGGTTCCTTTGGTCACCGGGCCACTGCTGGTCGAGCTAGTCGAGACCCCTTTCGCGGCCGTTCGCTGGCGTCTCGTCATCCCGTGCTTGACACGGGATCTCGGACCGACAGGTTCTCGCCGACCGAGCTCTCCCTGGGCGACTGGTTCGACAGCCTCGACCAGCGGCGATCGGGCCCGACTAGCGTGGCGGTATGAGTGGTCCCGGCAGTGTGATCGTGGTCGGCGGCGGGCCGGCCGGCATGGTGTGCGGGCTGTTGCTGGCCCGCGCCGGGCTGAGGGTGACCGTCCTGGAAAGGCACAACGACTACTTCCGGGGCGACACCGTCCACCCCAGCACCCTGACCCTGCTGGACGAGTTGGGCCTCGGTCCGGCCTTCGACCAACTGCCGCACAGCAAGCTGGAACAGGTCCGGGTGCCGGTCCGAGGCGGCGGCGACGTGGTGGTCTCGGACCTGACCCGATTGCGGCTGAACCGGCCCTACATCGCCATGACACCGCAATGGGACTTGCTTCATGTGCTCGCCGAAGCGGGCCGGTCCGAGCCGACGTTCGAGCTGCGGATGGGCACCGAGTTCATCGGATTGCTCCGCTCCGAAGGCCGGGTGGTCGGCGTCCGATGCCGTGACGAGGACGGCGAACACGACCTTCTCAGCGACCTGGTGATCGGCTGCGACGGACGCCGGTCCGACGTGCGGGCGGACGCCCTGCTGCCGCTGATCGAGCTGCCGGTGCATTTCGACGCCTGGTGGTTCCGGCTGCCCACCGAGGTCGCGGGCTCCAGCCTGGTACCGCGCGCCGCACCGGGCGCGGTCTTCGTGATGATTCCGCGGCGCGGTTACGTGCAGGCGGCCCGGCTGATCCCCAAGGGCAGCGACGCCGAGTTGCGAGCGGCCGGCATGGACGCGTTCCGGGAGGCGATCGCCGCGGCGGCACCCGAACTGGCCGACGCCGCGTCCGGATTGGAGTGGGACCAGGTCAAGTTGCTGGACGTCCGGGTCGACCGGCTGCGGCGCTGGTGGGCGCCGGGGCTGCTGTGCATCGGGGACGCCGCGCACGCCATGTCGCCGGCCGGCGGCGTCGGCGTGAACCTGGCGGTGCAAGACGGCGTGGCCGCCGCGCGGCTGCTGGCCGCCGCGCTGCTGGCGGGACGGCTCGCCGACGCCGACCTCGAAGCCGTCCAACACCGTCGCGAGTTCGCCGCGCGGGCCACCCAAGCCGGACAGCAGGTGGTGCATCGCGGCATCGATGCCTTGCTCGAAGGCGGCCAGCCTGACCGGATTCCTCCGGTCGGATCAACACGATCCCGAAAACCCGCTACTCGATTGCCCTCCGCCGGCGTGTCGCCCGGCTCTCGGCCATCGACTACGCGATTTTCGGGATTCTCCGGCGGCAACCCGCTGGAGGTGCCGCCGGCCGCGGCGTCCGTACTGCGCGCGCTGCCGTGGCTCACCTCCATCCCCGCCTACCTGATCGGGGTCGGCGTCCGGCCCGAGCATGCACCGGCCTTCGCCCGCCGCTGACGCACGAACCCTTCTGGATGCCTCAGGCCGTGGGATGGATCTCGATCCACTCCCCGTCCGGGTCGGTGAGGACCAGCTTCGGACCGGCCTCGTCAGAGGTCCGGGTGGGCTCCACACCGGCCGCCTCCAGGCGTGAGGCCAACTCGTCTAGGGCCTCATCGGTCTCGAAGCCGATCCGGACGTCGTACGGCGGCCCGAACAGATCGCCGTCCGGCCGAAGACCGCCTTCGGCATCGCGCGGCGCCGGCTCGCCGTAGTGGATGCCCAGGACGCCAGACCGTTCGCCGGCGCGCATCCCGATCCACCACGGGTCGTCGTAGGACGGCGCGGTGAAGCCGAAGGGATGGAAGTAGGACGCCTCGGCCTTCAGGTCGGGGGTCACGCAGACCGCGACCACGTCGAGGGTAGGCGGCGTCGTCGCCTCGTACACCCGGTAGCCGCCGTAGAGGTCGTCCTGGCCCTCGTTGAGCCCGATCACGTCACCGACCGCGACCTGGCCCGGCTCCGCGCCGATCGGAGGCGCGTGCCGCACACCGAGAGTGCATTGCTCGCCGCCGTCAGCCCGTCGGGCAAGGCACCCGCAAGCGCCGATGTCACCTACAGCGCGGCCGACCTCCTCGCCGCCTGGACTGTGCGATAAGGCACACCACCGCTGGCATCCAAGAAGGCAGGAACGACACCATCAGCGCATCACAGGACGCGGGCCGTCAGTCGCCACATACAGCCCGGCTTCAGCAGCCTCCCGTGCCATCGTGTCCAAGATCTCCCGGCGCCGGGCCTGCATCAGCCTCTGATATGCGACCAGATCCTGCAACTGCACGTAGCGATGCCGGCCTGGCTTGGACATCGGGATTTCACCCCGCTCAAGCAAACGCACCAGCGTGGGACGCGAGACACCCAGGAATTCAGCCGCCTGCTGCGTCGTCAGCCGGGCACTCTGCGGGATCACGCTCACCGCCATCCCCTGCATCAACGCCTCCGCAACCTGCACCAGCGCCGCGTGCAGAGGTTCGGGCAACTCGATCCGACTGTTGTCCGGCGCCACCAGCGCCGCTTTCGATGTCGGCGCGAGAATCCCACGCTCGGCCAGCGCCTGGACGAAGTCCACGATCTCCGCCTCGGCACCCTCAGGGAAGAACGTCCTGGCGTCGGCGGCTGCCTGATTTCGGGCCACGTTGACCACCTCCTCTGGCCGCCAGCCCACCAACCACCCACCCTCAAACGAACGAAACGAACACGCGGATCGACGTGGCAGATCGACGTGGCAGGTCGGGTCTCGCCGTCAAGCTCGACCGACGAAGATCAGCGCTTCCTTGGCGGTTTCGTGCGACGATCCCAGACGTGATCGCCGACCTACGCGGAGTGTTGCTGGACTTGGACGGCACCCTGCTCGATCACCGCGGCGCCGCCGACCGTGCTGCGATCGCCTGGGCACGGCAACTCGGCCTGGCGGACGACGGAGACTCGGTCGCACGCTGGCGACAGGCGGAATCGCAGCACTACCCGCAGTTCGAGCGCGGCGAGTGCTCATTCCAGGAGCAGCGCCGCCGTCGGGTTCGCGCCTTCTCATCCGCTCTGGCGGGAATCGACGACGCACGAGCCGACGCGTTGTTCGACGACTACGCCGCCCCACTACCGGCAGAACTGGCGGGCGCTCCCCGGCGCCGCCGAGCTGATCGGCCGAGCCTTCGCCAGCGGCTGCCGCGTTGGCGTCCTGACGAACGGCGACGAGGGCCAACAGCGCGAGAAGCTGGCGGCGATCGGGCTGCTGAGGCCTGATCTACGGGTATTCGCCTCGTCCACACTGGGCTGCGCCAAGCCGGAGGCACGAGCCTTCGAGCTGGCCTGCGGGGGTCTGGCGACAGCACCGTCGCAGACCGTCATGGTCGGGGACGACCGCGTCAAGGACGTACTGGGCGCCCGTGCCGCCGGCCTGCACGCTATCCACCTCTGCCAGGACGAAGCTTCCGCCGATGAAGGCATCGCCCGATCGCTGTGGGAAGCGGCTGATCTGATGTTCGGGGACGACTACCGCCGAGGCTGAACGACAAAGGCCTTTGGTCTGGCAATCCGATCCAGATGGCAGTTTCCCAGATCAGCCAAGAGCAGGGCCAGCTGGCCGTCCGACGGTGCGTCTACCATGCGATCCAACTCACGGCGATCAGTATCCATCCGACGAGCGCCCGGCCACGCCGACAGATCCTTCCAACGCGACACCAGTGTCAGCTATAGTCGACACATGGTGGAAGTCCTCACGACGCGACACTCTCATTCTCCTGCTGTGCGGCGGCGACAAATCAACACAGCAGGCAGACATTGACAGGGCACACCAGCTCGCTGCTGATTGGCACTCGGAGGAGGATGGATGATGACTAGCAAGACCGAGAAGTACACGTCGTTCAACCCGGCCGACTACCTCGACGGCATCGACGACGTCGCTGCCTACCTGGAGATCGCCCTGGAAGAATCGGCGGACGATCCGACAGCGGTGCCCCGCGCACTCGGCGTCATCGCACGCTCGCGGAACATGAGCGAACTCGCCCGACGCGTCGGCATGAGCAGGGATGGCCTCTACAAGGCCCTCTCCGCCGAAGGAAACCCGACCTGGTCTACGGTGCTCAAGGTCACCAACGCACTCGGGCTACGCCTCACCCTCCATCCGGTGGCGTAACCTCACGACGCAAAACCCACTCGCCGACCCGATGCCACGACAAGTACAGAAGCAATACGCAGGTCGCGCCGATGCGCGCCACGAGGACGGTCCTTCGCCCATTGGGAGAGAGCATGACAGAAGGCCCCTTCACCGCTACGAGCACGAGCATCTGTCTTGGAGGTCTGCGCTTATCCGCAACCTGGTTGCGGCGGCTACTATCCGTGGCCAGATCCTTGGGTCGGTGAGCGCGAGATCCTGAGGTATACCGCGGCGGTCCCGGACGTTGTCGATATCACCGGCCGTGTCCCAAAGGGCAAGGGCCGGGCCGTTGGTGTGTGCTGCGTTGCAGTAGACACCACGAACCCTCTCGCCGGCCACAGGCTGATCCTCGTAGATCGCACGGGCCCATTCCTGAGTTCTGGCCCTTGGGTAGTCACCGATGGCCAGAGACGGCAGAGCGCCGATCCGCATGGCTGCGCCTTGCCCTCGGAGATCGAGCACTCGCAACGGCGCGACCGGTCGGACCAGGGCAATCCGATAGCTCGGACAGACCCAGGCCTCCGGATAGTCTCCGAAGACCTCACCGAACGCGGTGATCAGATTGGCGGCCACATACAGCACCGACCGGGCCTCGGACGACAGCTGCGACTGGCCGTCGACGGTCGGCACGTGATGATCAAGCCGGTGCAAGGGCCCATAGCTGCGGTGAGCGATGCCGTCCGGGGTGTGGTCTGAACGGTGGTAGATCCGACACCAACGCCATGGCCGACGCCCTGTCGGGGTCCGCCATTGCCAGGTCCAGCCACGACCACCCGTGAGGGGACGTCTCGCTGTCGGTAGCGGGGCTACCACGCGGCGGCTGTCCCGATGCGCGCGGCCTTTATCACGTCCTCGACCTGACCGGCAGCAAGCCGATCCGCCGGTGTCGCTCCACCCAGATCGGGATGGCGCCGCGTGGCCCAGTTGGTCATCGAGACGACACCGCCTGGGAACGCTTCCCCCAGCCGGGCGAGGCCGGGAAGCACACCGCGTTCGGCGTCCGGGCTGAACTGCCACACGGGTAGCCGCCACTCTCGGCCCTTCTTCAAACCGATCACATCGCCGGTCCGAAGCCGGTCCAGGATCGCCTGCTCGGACACCTCCAGCAGCTCGGCAGCCTCTCCGCGGGTCAGGGATGCCTCGAGAACCCGGCGCCTCGCCTCATATTGAGCGCGCAGATTGGCCAGCGCCGCCTCCTTACGCTCCACCCGATCCGGCGCGCGCCCCCACAAGGTGGGGTCGAGGGCGTCCCCCGACTCATCGACGATCGACCGGACGAAACCCTTCCGCGCCTCCGCGGGGACGGTAGCCAGCACGCCTTCGAGCACAACAGCGAACTCGACCGACTCACCCTGCGCCAACGCACCCTTCTGGTCGCGGCCAGGAATCATCTTCGCCCGCTTGTCGGCGGCCCTGGCGGGCTTCCCGGTGACGACGCTCCGGCGATGGCGCCTGCCGGCGGCGCGCCTCGAGCGCCCCGCGGAGAATTGGGTCTTGATCGACATGACCCAAGAATATGCTTGACAAGTTAAACAAGGTAACACGGCCGACACGCCCAACCCAGGTCGTGGGAATCTGCAAACCTGTTCGGGGGAATCCGCGATGAGGTCCGGGGAAATCCGCGACCGCCGCGTAGGCTTGGGCCATGGCTGATGAGCTCCTGCGCCGCAACGCCACCCCGCTGGCGGAGGAGACGCTGGCCGACTCCCCGATCGCCGTGATCAGCGGGGCCCGACAGGTAGGCAAGAGCACACTCCTACACCAGCTCGTCCAGGATCGCGATGCTCGAGTGCTCAACCTCGATGATCTCGGCGACCGAAGCGCAGCCGAGGCCGACCCAGACGGGTTCGCCTCCCAGTACCCGCAAGGCCTCCTCGCCATCGACGAGGTACAGCGGGTACCGGAGCTGCTGACCTCGCTGAAGGCGTCCGTCGACCGCGACCGGAGACCGGGCCGCTTCCTCGTCACGGGATCCGCGGACCTCCTCTCCCTTCGTGGCGCGCAGGAATCGCTCGCCGGCCGGGCACAGACCATCCCGCTGGAGGGCTTCAGCCGCGACGAACTCGCGGGGCGCACCGCCGACTTCGCCTCCTTCGTGTGGTCGTTGCCCTCCATCGACACACCGAATGACCGCCACGGGATCACCCGCCGCGACTACCTCGAACTCGCGACCACTCCCACGTTCCCCGAGCTACGAGACCGCACAGACCGCGCACGGGAGCGATGGCTGTTCGGCTACACCGAGCGCCTGCTGGCAAAGGACTCCACCGACATCACCGGGATCCTGTATCCCGATCGGCTCGAGACGCTGCTCACGGTCATCGCGGCGCGCAACTCCGGGGAGTTCGTCGCCGCCCGCATCGGCCGCGAGATCAACGTCCCGGAGCGATCGATCCCGGCATACCTGCAGGCGCTCCGCAGCGTATTCCTCGTCCGGGTGATCCCCGGCTGGTCGAACAACATCGCGAACCGGGCGGTGGCCACGCCGAAGGTCGCCCTCACCGATACCGGCCTCGCGGCGCACCTCGTTGGCGTCGACGTCAATGGGCTCGAAAGGACCGTGTCATCCCCGCTCACCGGCGGACTCGTCGAGGGATTCGTGCTCGGCGAACTCGCGAAACAGCGCGCATGGTCGGCGAAGTCGACCCGTATGTTCCACTATCGCGACGACCACAGCCGAGAGGTCGACATCGTCCTCGAAGACCGGCGCCGCGACATCGTGGGGATCGAAGTCAAGACGTCGTCGAGTCCCCGCGCAGGAGACTTCAAGGGTTTGCAGTATCTCCGTGAACGGCTCGGTGAGCGATTCATCGCCGGCATTGTCCTGCACACCGGAGAGCGCTCGCTGCCGTTCGGCGACCGGCTCTGGGCACTGCCGATCGCAACCCTGTGGGACCACTGAGCCCCGCAGCCGCAACGATCGCCCCCTCGGATGTTAGATGACCCAATAGACCACACCTGGCCCCGCCGGGCCAGGTGTGAAAATGCTTGTCAGGAGGCGTTTCGGCTTGTCAACTGCCGAACACACCAAAGTGCGCGAGAGAGGAGTTGAACCTCCACGTCCTTTCGGACACACGGACCTGAACCGTGCGCGTCTGCCATTCCGCCACTCGCGCGTGCCGCTCGAAGCGACCCGGAAGAGAGTAGCACAGCGCGAGGCACCGTCCTGACCACCGGCGTCCGATCTCGGCCTCGACTCGCACTCCAGACCACCCCGGCCACCGCAAGCCTCGCTCAGGGGGTTCCACTACTCTGTGCGCATGGGAGTCTTCGATCGCGTCGAGAAGAAACTTGAGGGCGCCGTGAACGGCGTCTTCGCGCGCGCGTTCAAGGGCGACGTCCAGCCGGTCGAGATCACCGCCCGGTTGCAGCGCGAGTTGGACGCGGAGGCCAAGCTGCTCACCCGCGAGCGCCGACTGGTCCCCAATGATTTCACCGTCCAGTTGTCCCGGCACGACCACGATCGGCTGGCGCCCTACTCCAAGATGCTGAACTCCGAGGTGATTCCGCAGCTCAACGAGTACGCGGCGAGCAAGGGCTACATCTTCAACGGCCCGGTCACCATCGACTACCAACTGGACGCCAGCCTGCCCACCGGACGCTTCACCGTCCGCAGCGCGGCGGTCGCCGGCGTCGACGGTTCGGACGCCTCCGCGACCCAGATCCGGCGGGCCGCACTGGTTCTCGAAGTGAACGGCGTCCGGCACCCGCTGAGTCCGCCCGGCCTGGTGATCGGACGCGGCACCGAGGCCGATCTGCGGATCAACGACCCCGGCATCTCCCGCAAGCACGCCCGGATCGTCGTCCAGGGCGACGGCGACAGCCAGCTGATCGCCATCGAGGACCTGGGCTCCACCAACGGCATCGTGATCGACGGCCAACGCGTCCGGCACGCCCCCCTCGGCGCGGGCAGCCGGATCGAGATCGGATCCACCCGCATGTCGATCACCTCACCGAGTTCCAATGTCTGACCTCGTCGTCCTCGCGCTGAAGCTGCTCTTCCTGGCGCTGCTGTGGCTGTTCGTCCTCTTCGTGGGCAACGTGATCCGCACCGACATGTTCGGCCGCAAGCTGGCCACCAACGAGGCCGGCGAACTGCAGCCGGTGCGTGAGCTGAAGAAGCAGAAGCGGCGCGCCTCCCGTCCGGCCAAGAAGCTGCCGAGCCAGCTGCGCGTCTCGCACGGCAAGCAGGAGGGGCTGACCCTGCCGCTCGGCGAGACCGTCAAGATCGGCCGGGCCGCCGACTGCCAGCTGATCCTGGACGACGACTATGTCTCCACCCGCCACGCCCAGATCGTCCGCACCGACACCGGCTATGTCGTCGAGGACCTCGGCTCGACCAATGGCACCTACGTCAACAACGAACGGATCACCACCGCGACCCCGTTCGGCACCGCCGACACCCTGCGCATCGGCCGCACGCTGATGGTGGTGGAGAAGTAGCCATGACGCTCACGTTGTCCTACGTGGCCCGGTCCGAGATCGGCCTGGTCCGCAAGAACAACCAGGATTCGGCCTACGTCTCCCCCACCATGCTGATGGTGGCCGACGGCATGGGCGGCGCGGCTGCCGGCGACCTGGCGTCCGCCGTGGCGATCGGCGAGCTGCGCGAATCGGACGGCGACCTCGGCGGCACCGACATGCTGGAGGTCGTCGCCGGGGCGATCGCGCACGCCAACGAGCGAATCCGCGACCTGGTCGCGCACGACCCGTCTCTGGACGGCATGGGCACCACCGTCTGCGGCCTGCTGTTCGACGGCGAGCGGCTCGCCGTCGCCAACATCGGCGACTCCCGCGCCTACCGGCTGCGCGACGGCCACTTCGAACGGATCACCCGCGACCATTCCTGGGTGCAGTCGCTGGTCGACGACGGACGGATCACCGAGGCCGAGGCGCTGCTCCACCCGCACCGCTCGCTGATCCTGAAGGTGCTCAACGGCCAGCCGAACCACCAGCCCGACCTGGAGATGAGCGACGTCAAGGCCGGCGACCGCTACCTGATCTGCTCCGACGGGCTGTGCGGCATGGTCACCGACGCCGCCATCGAGAAGCTGGTCGGCGGCACCGATCCCGATCAGGTGGTGGAGCAGCTGATCAAGATCGCCTACGACGAGGGCGGACTCGACAACATCACCATCATCCTGGCCGACGTGGTCGAGGACGGCGTCCCCGGCCCGACCATGGTTCTGGGCGCCGCAGCCGAGATCGACACCGAGATGGCCCCGGACGAGGCCGAAGACACCCGTCCATTGCCGACCGAAGGCGCCGAGCCCGCCGATCCGCAGGCCGAAGAACGAGCCGAACAGGCCCGCTACCAGCCGACCACCCGCGGGCGGGCGTCCGCCTGGGTGAAAGTGGTGCTCGGCATCGTGCTGCCGCTGCTGGTGCTGGGCGGCGGCGTCTTCGGCTGGTACTCCTTCACTCAGACCAAGTACTTCGTGGGCGACTCCGACGATCAGGTGGCGGTCTTCCGCGGCGTCCCCGACCGGGTGTTCGGCATCAACCTGAGCACCGTTCTGCAGGTGCACAACACCCACGTCAGCGACCTGCCGCTGTTCTACCAAGAGAAGGTGCGTGCAGCGATCGTGGTGCCCGACCTGGACGCCGCCAACACCGCCACCGAAGAGCTGCGGGTGATCGCCCAGCATTGCATCGCCCAACGCGAGGACCGTGCCCGCACCACCACAGCACCCAAACCACCGAATCCGGCCGTCAGCCCGTCCGTTTCGGCCACCACATCGCCAAGCCCCGGCGCCTCGCCGTCCGCCAACTCGTCGCCCAGCGCCGAGCCCACCCCCAAGGCCCCCGAGGACTGTTGACCATGGGCGAAGTCGTCGTCTTCCGCAAGCGGCGCGGTGTCGAACTGGTGATGCTCATCATGGGAATGGGTCTCGCCGTCGGCGGCTACGTGCTGGTCGACCTCAACGCGCTCGGCGAGCTGCCGGACAACTGGTACCGGACGCCGGCGCTGTACCTGCTGCTGGGCCTGGCCGCGCACGTGGTGATCCGCTGGCGCCTCCCCTACGCAGACCCGCTGTTGTTTCCGCTGGTGTATCTGCTGAACGGCCTGGGTCTGCTGATGATCCACCGGCTCGACCTGGGCGGCACCGAACGGACCCATTCGGCCGAACTTCAGCTGACCTGGCTGGCGATCTCACTGGCGGTGTTCGCCGTGGTGCTGTTCGTGCTGCGCGACCATCAGGTGCTGCAGCGGTTCCCCTACCTGACGTTCCTGGCCGGCCTGATCATCCTGCTGATGCCGCTGCTGCCGGTAATCGGCTTCGAGAACCACGGCGCCCGAATCTGGATCAAGGTCGGCCCTTACAGCTTTCAGCCCGCCGAGTTGGCCAAGATCGTGCTGACCATCGCGTTCGCGTCCTACCTGGTCGAGAAGAAGGACGTCCTGGCGCTGGCCGGCGCCCGCTTCGTCGGCATCGACCTGCCCCGTCCGCGCGACCTCGGCCCGATCACGATCATGTGGCTGACCAGCCTGGCGGTGCTGGTCTACCAGAAGGACCTGGGCACCTCGCTGCTGTTCTTCGGCTTGTTCGTGATGATGCTGTACGTGGCCACCGAACGGCCCAGCTGGCCGATCCTGGGCACACTGCTGTTCTGGGGGGGTGCCTTCGTCGGCTGGCTCAGCTATACGCACGTCCAGACCCGGGTCGCGGCCTGGCTCGACCCGCTCTCCGACTGGGATCGGAACTACCAGATCATCCAGGGCCAGTTCGGGATGGCCTGGGGCGGCCTGTTCGGCACCGGCCTCGGTCTGGGACGCCCGAACCTGACCCCGCTGGCCAAGAACGACTTCATCGCCGCGGCGCTCGGCGAAGAGTTGGGCGTGGCCGGACTGATGGCGGTCATCGTCCTGTACGGGGTGATCGTGATGCGTGGCCTGCGGGCCGCGCTGACCGCGTCCGAACCGTTCAGCAAGCTGCTCGCCGCCGGTCTGTCGTTCGTGTTCGCACTGCAGGTGTTCGCGATCATCGGCGGCGTCACCCGGCTGCTGCCGCTGACCGGCCTGACCACCCCGTTCGTCTCCCAGGGCGGCTCGTCGCTGATCGCCAACTACGCGATGATCGCCCTGCTCATGGTGGTCACTCACCGGGTGCGGCGTCCGGCGCCGCCGGCCGAGGAGCCGTTGCAGTCGCTGGCTCATGACACCACCCAGATGATCGCCGTGCCCAGCCGTCCGGTCGACCCCCGGCCGGCCCCGAGCCCGGTTCAGGGCCCGGCCGGCACGCCGGTGAGCGTCGACGCGCCCACTGCGCCGGTCCGGACGCCGGTGAGCGCCGACGAACCCACCACCGCGATCCCGGCACCGACTGGACCCGACGAACCCACCACCGCGATCCCGACGGGCGGCGTCCCGGCGTCCGATGACGATGTCCGGCCGGGCGGGAGGCTGCCATGAACCGTCCGATCCGCCGCGTCGCCCTAGTGTCGATGCTGATGACCCTCGCTTTGCTGGTGAACATGTGCGTCAGCTATCTGGTCCGCCAGGACTCGCTCAACGCGCAGGCGCAGAACCGCCGGGTCACCGACGCCGCCTTCGCCCAGGATCGCGGCGCGATCATGGTCGGCAACACCGCGGTCGCCGAGACCGTCGCCTCGAAGGACCAGTTCAAATTCCAGCGGCGCTACCCGCAGGGCGAGCTGTACGCGCCGATCACCGGCTACTTCTCCTACCTGTTCGGCGCATCCGAACTGGAGAACTCCTACGGTCCGCAGCTCTCCGGCAGCGACAGCTCGCAGTTCGTCAACCGGCTGATCGATCTGGCCACCGGGGCGAAGCCGAAGGGTGCCAGCATCCAGACGACTCTGAACGCGAAGGCCCAGCGGGCTGCCGCCAACGCGCTCGGCGACAAGAAGGGCGCCGTGGTCGCGCTGAACCCGAAGACCGGGGCGATCCTGGCGATGGTGTCGTCGCCGACCTTCGACCCCAACACGCTCGCCACACACAATCTCGGCAACTCGCAGAAGGCCTGGAACTCGCTCACCAAGGACAGCGCCAAGCCGATGTCGAACCGGGCCACACGGGAGATCTTCCCGCCCGGCTCGACGTTCAAGGTGATCGTCTCCGCCGCCGCCCTGGAGGCCGGCTACGAGCCCGACAGCGAACTCGACAGTTCGTCCTACACGCTGCCGGGAACCAAGACGACGATCGACACCACCTGCGGCAACCAGGCGACGCTGCGCCAGGCGCTGGTCTCGTCGTGCAACTCGGCGTTCGCCCGGCTCGGCGTGAAGCTCGGCGCGGACGCGCTGCGCGATCAGGCCGAGAAATTCGGCTTTGGCATCAAGCCGCTGTCCGACATCGGCTCGGCAGCCAGCCGGTTCCCCGACGAGATCGACACTCCGCAGACTGGGCTGGCCTCGATCGGCGGATTCGACGTAGCGGCCACCCCGCTGCAGATGGCGATGGTGGCGGCCGCCGTCCGCAACGACGGCGTCGTGATGCAGCCCTACCTGGTCGAATCGGTCCGTTCGGCCGATCTGCAACTGCTCAGCCAGACCCGGCCGTCTCAGCTGCGACTGGCGACCAGTTCGTCCAATGCGGCCAAGCTGCGGCAGATGATGGTCGACGTGGTGAACAACGGCACCGGCTGGCGGGCGAAGATCTCCGGTGTCACGGTCGGCGGCAAGACCGGAACCGCCAACTCCGACAACGTCCGGACGCCATACGCCTGGTTCATCGCCTGGGCGGAGGACCCGAACGTGGCCGTCTGTGTCTTCGTCCAGGACGCCGAAATGGAGGCCACCGATGTGGCCGGCGGGCGAGTCGCGGCGCCGATCGCGAAGTCCGTGATCGAGGCGCTCCGGTGACCCCGGCGGCGTCCTCGGCGAGAATGAACAATCCGACGACGAGGAGACAACGGAATGGGTGACGAACCCAGGATGCTCGGCGGGCGCTACGAACTCGGTCCGCTGCTGGGCCGAGGCGGTATGGCACAGGTGCGCCGCGCTCGCGACATCCGGCTCGGCCGACAGGTGGCGGTCAAACTGCTGCGCACCGACCTGGCCGGCGACCCGACCTTCCAGGCCCGCTTCCGGCGCGAGGCGCAGGCTTCGGCCGGGCTCAACCATCCCAATATCGTCGCCGTCTACGACACCGGCGAAGAACAGGATCCGGCCTCCGGGGTGTCGGTGCCGTACATCGTGATGGAGCTCGTCGAGGGCCACACCCTGCGCGAGCTGCTCCGCGACGGCGACAAGATCCTGCCCGAGCGGGCGTTGGAGTTCACCGCCGGCGTCATGGACGCTCTGGCCTATTCGCATCGGGCCGGCATCGTGCATCGCGACATCAAACCGGCCAATGTGATGCTGACCAGCGCCGGCCGGATCAAGGTGATGGACTTCGGCATCGCCCGCGCCGTCGCCGACACCTCGGCCACCATGACCCAGACGGCGGCGGTGATCGGCACCGCCCAATACCTGTCCCCCGAACAGGCCCGCGGCGAGACGGTGGATGCCCGCTCCGACATCTACTCAGCCGGCTGCCTGCTCTACGAGCTGCTGGTCGGACGTCCGCCGTTCCGGGGCGACTCGCCGGTGTCGGTGGTCTACCAGCACGTCCGCGAGCACCCCGTGGCGCCCAGCCAGCTCGACTCGCAAGTCACCCCCGAGATGGACGCCATCGTGCTGAAGGCGCTCGCCAAGGACTCCGGCCAGCGCTACCAGACGGCGTCCGAGATGCGCGACGACATCAACCGGCTGCTGGCCGGGCAGGCCGTCCACGCCGTCGCGCCGCTGCCGGAACCGGCCCCGACGAGTGTGCTGGCGGCGACCGAGATGCTCAGGCCACCGGCGACGCCGAGCCCGGCGGCATCGACGGCCGCTCTCGAACACCCCGACACGGCCACCATTCCGCAGCGGGCGATCGAGGAACCGCGACCGAGCCGCAAGGCCTGGATCTGGGGAGTTCTGGCGTTCCTGCTGGTGCTCGGCTTGGGCTACGGAACCTATCTGTACTTCAACCCGGACGCCCGCGTGGCGCAGGTGGAGGTGCCCAACGTCAGCCAGCGCAGCCAGGACTGGGCCGAACAGCAGTTGACCGAGGCCCAGTTGCAGGTGATCGTCTCCCCCATCGTCGGCGCGGACGACGAAACGGTCGGACGGGTTATCGGCCAGGATCCGCCGGCCGGAGTGAAGGTGCCCGTCGGCACATCGGTCACCATTGAGGTCAATGTCGGCCCGAAGAAGGCGACCATTCCGACCGACCTGGTCGGAATGTCGGTCTCGGAGGCCGAAACGAAGTTGACCGGTCTCGGCTTCAGCAACGTGAAGCGCACGCCGGACGCCAGCAGCACCGACAAGAAGGCGAACACCGTGACCAGTACGAACCCCGGTGGCGGCGTGACGGTGACCCTGGACACCTTGATCACCCTGTACTTCTCCCCCGGCACCGGCATCGTCCCGAACTTCAACGGTCTCAACAAAGCCGCCGCGCAGGCCCAGGCCGACCGCGAGGGTTTCACCGTCACCTTCACCGAGGAAGAGACCGACCAGGCCGAAGAAGGCAAGGTGTTCAAGCAGAACCCGCAGTCCGGTGAAGAGATCAAACGCAGCCAGAAGATTCAGCTGGTGCTGGCCAAGGCCCCGGTGCCCGAGTCGGAATCGCCGTCGCCCAACCCAGGCGAGAGCAAAGGCAGCAGCGACGAGGAAACCCCGTAGTCACCAGGCTTGAGAGTGGAGTGCATCGAAGCCTGCGTCCTGGACTCGACCGGCTCGACCGGCGAAGTCGACGGTCAGCGCAGCGCCATCAGCGGGGTGAGTCCCTTGGCACGGGCCGGCGCGCCGGCGTCCCCGCAGACCGCGAGCCAGTTCGCAAGCATCTGGTAGCCGCCCTCAGTGAGCACCGACTCGGGGTGGAACTGCACCGACTCGACCGGCAGGCTGCGGTGCCGCACCGCCATGATCACCCCGGACGCCGTGGTCGCGGTCACTTCCAACTCGTCGGGCACGGTGGCCGGGTCGAGCGCCAGCGAGTGATAGCGGGTGGTGGTCAGCGGGCTGGGCAGGCCGGCGAATACGCCGGTCCCGTTGTGCAGCACCTCTGACGTTTTGCCGTGCAGCAGCTCGGGGGCGCGTCCGACCACGCCGCCGAAGGCGACCGCCATCGACTGCAGCCCCAGGCAGACTCCGAAGATCGGCAGCCTGCCGGCATGTGAGCGCACCACGTCGATGCAGACGCCCGCCGACTCCGGCGTCCCCGGCCCCGGCGAGATCAACACGCCGTCGTAGCCGTCCGCCCAGTCAGGGGTGTCGAAGCGCAGGTCGTCGTTGCGCCAGACGTCCACCTCGGCCCCCAGCTGGGCCAGGTACTGGACCAGGTTGTAGACGAAGGAATCGTAGTTGTCGATCACTAGGATGCGCGCCATAGGCACTATTGTCGCCGATCCCCGACCCCGGCATCTCGTCATCCCGGCGAACGCCGGGATCTTAGACCAGCACTGACCCCGACAAGATCCGGGATCAAGCCCCTGACGACGCACCACGCAGTTCAGCCGATCCGCTTCGCCTGAATGTCGAGGCTGCCACGGTAGGCAGGCATCGTCACGGACGCCTCGATGCGCTGGCCGTAGCCGAGCCCGTACGCCGTCACGTACTGCCGGTAGATCTGCACCGCGGCCGAGCCGGACAGCGCCCGGTCGAGCCGGTCGGTGTCGCCGATGGCGGCGATCTCGTACGGCGGGGCATACGGGACACCATGCAGCACCACCGAGTTGCCGACGCATTTCACGCCGGTGCGCGAGGTCACCCGCTGGCCCTGGACGGTCATCGCTTCGGCCCCGCCCGACCACAGCGCGTTCACCACCGCCTGAATGTCCTGCTGGTGCACCACGAGGAGTTCGGGACTCACCCCCGGCGGCTGGACGTCGGAACGGGCGTCGTCCAACGTCACTACCACGGCGGGACCCTTGACCGAGGTCTGGGCGGCCACCTCGGACGCCGCCCGCAGCTGTTGCTCATTGACCCCGCCGCCGTCAGTCTTGGTGAGCGCGTCCACGTCGCGGCGCAGCTTCGCGATCCGCTCGGTCAGTTCGGCGTTGCGCTTCGACTCGGACTGGATCAACCCGGCTAGATCGGTGTTCCGGTTGGGCCGCAGATCGGTGCCGCCGGCGTTGATGGCGCTGGTGGCGATCATGAAGCCGGCCAGCACACAGACCGCGATGCTAGCGATCCGCTGGCCCAGCCGGATCTCGACGGCACGTTTGGACGCCCGGCGCAGCCGTGCCCAGGCCCGCATCCATTGCCGCTTCACATCCGCGAGTGTAGGACCTTCGTCACCAGGCGGGTTCGGCCGGTCGCGAGTGAGGCCGGTAAGGTAGCCCTCATGCCGGAGTCCAGGATTCGCAAGCAGGCTGCGAACAAGAAGAAGCAGGAGTCCGCCGAAGCGGCGTCCGAAACGCGCAAGAGGCGTCAACGCAAGGTGGCCGCTCCGGGCAGCCGTCGTTGGGTGCCGCCGACCTTCATCACCGTCGGCCTGCTGGGCGTGCTGTGGCTGGTGGTGTACTACATCGGCGGCCACCTGATCCCGTTCATGAGCGATCTGGGCGGCTGGAACGTGCTGATCGGCATGGGCTGCATGGCGGCCGCGTTCGGCATCGCCACCCTCTGGAAGTAGGTTCCTCGCCAGGGCTGGCGGCTATAGTCCCGCCATGCCGCCACGGTCGTCCAAGCAGTCCGACGAGACCGACGACGACCGCGGCTGGGTCGCGACCAACCTTCGTTACCTCATCGCCCTCGCTCTCAGCCTTGGTGGCCTGATCTGGCTGCTCTGGGTTCCGCGGATCTGTGGTCAGGAGCTCGGCGGTGCCGCCAAGGACACCCCGGTCGAGGTCTGTCGCGCGGTCCAACTCACCGATCCGGTCGTCCTCGCCTGGCTTCTCGGGGTGGTGCTGGTGCTGTGGGGCACCCTCTCGGAGGCCAGTGTCGCGGGGGTGATCACGTTGAAGCGCGCGGTGACCGAGGCAAAGCGGGTGACCGAAGAGGCCCGAGCCACATTGCTGCGGGTCGATGCGTCCGCCCGCCAGTCGCAGACGCAGATCCTCCAGGCCGGAGGCCCGGTCGGCCCCGGACAGTTCGGCACCCAGTTCCACCTCACCGGCGCAGTGCCGATGTCTGCCCGGCCTCACGTCATTTCCGACGGCCAACTCCCCGAACCGAACCCCGCGGACGCGAGCCTGCCGCAGGAAGAGGTGGATCGGGCCTACGTCGACCTGGTCGATTGGGTGGTCCGATCCCAACTCGACGAACTGACGAGTCGGATCCCAGGCGCGGACGCGGCCCACGCCTACGTGCAGGATTCGAACGGCCTGCTGTCCAGGATCGACGGTCCGGTCGGAAAGCGCGGACGATCCTGGAAACCGGGCGAGGGCACAGTGGGGACCGCCTGGCTGACCGGTGCCTTCGTCAGCGGCGAACCCGCAGGCATGCCGATCACGGCCGTGGCAGCCGTCCCGATCATGAACGCGGCGGGGCGCAGCATCGGCGTGCTCAGCATCCACTCGACCACCACGCCGCCGCCCGACTTCGATTCCGACGATGTGCTCTTCGCGATGTCCGCCTCGAGCGAACGGATGGCACGGGTCTACGTCGCCCTGCTCCGCATCGAAACGGATGCCTGAATCCGCTCGTCATCTGTCGGTGCGGCGAGCCATACTAGGGTCATGGTCATCAAGCGAATCGACAGCACCATTCGCAGCTACGTGGTGCAGAAGATGGATGCCCAGACCAAGACCGTGCAGTTGACGCCGTCCCAGATCGCCCACGCGGAACGGGCGACCAACACCCGAACGGACGGCACGACGCATGGGGATCTGCGCGGCTGATCGAGCGCGTCGCCGCGCCCGCGCTCAGCCCTGGGGCTTGAGCAGCGGGAACAGGATCGTCTCGCGGATGCCGGCACCGGTGAACATCATGATCGTGCGGTCGATGCCGAGCCCCATGCCGCCCATCGGCGGGGCACCGAACTCCAGGGCACGCAGGAAGTCCTCGTCCAGCTGCATGGCCTCGGGGTCGCCCGCGGCGGCCTTCAGCGATTGGGCGACCAGGACGTCCCGCTGGATCACCGGGTCGATAAGCTCGGAGAAGCCGGTGCCGCGCTCGACGCCGCCGATGATCAGGTCCCAGGCCTCGACCAGCCGGGGATCGTCGGGGTTGTTCCGGGCCAGCGGCTGAGCGATCGCCGGGTAGCCGTGGACGAAGGTGGGCTGCACCAGGGTCGGTTCGACGATCTCGGCGAACAGCTCCATCACCAGCTTCTGGTCGGTCCAGGCCGGGTCGTACTCGATGCCGCGGGCGTCCGCGATGCTGCGTAGCCGCTCCAGGGTGGTGTCCGGGGTGATCTCCTCGCCCACGGCGTCCGACAAGCCCGGATAGACGCTCAGCCAGGCCCATTCGCCGGTCAGCTGTACCTCGCCGGCCGGCGTCCGCACCGATTCGACGCCGAGTTCGGCAGCGGCGTTCACGATCAGGTCGCGAGTCATCGCCGCGATGGTGAACTGGTCGCCCCAGGACTGGTACGCCTCGAGCATGGTGAACTCGGGTGAGTGCGAGGAGTCCACGCCCTCGTTGCGGAAGATCCGGCCCATCTCGTAGACCCGGTCGACGCCGCCGACGATGGCCCGCTTCAGGTAGAGCTCGATCGCGATCCGGAGCGTCATCGGGATGTCGAAGGCGTTCAGCCGGGTGTGGAACGGACGCGCCGCCGCGCCGCCGTGCACCAGCTGCAGGATCGGGGTCTCCACCTCCAGATAGCCCTGGTCGCGCAGGGTCTGCCGGATCGAGCCGACGATCGCGGCGCGGGTGCGCACCATGTCGCGGGCCTCCTGGCGGGCCACCAGGTCAACGTAGCGCTGCCGCACCCGGGTCTCCTCGCCGAGGTCCTTGTGCAGGGTCGGCAGCGGACGCAGCGCCTTGGACGCCATCCGCCACTCGGTGGCCAGCACCGACAGTTCGCCGCGCCGCGACGAGATCACCCGGCCCTTGACGAAGACGAAATCGCCGAGGTCGACGTCCGCCTTCCAATCGGCCAGACGCTGCTCGCCCACCTCGGCGAGCGAGATCATCACCTGCAGCCGGGTGCCTGAATCGGACGCGGTGAAGCCGTCCTGCAGGGTGGCGAAACAGAGCTTGCCGGTGTTGCGGACGAACACCACCCGGCCGCCGACGCCGACCACGTCGGAGGTTTCCTCACCGGTGGCGAGATGGCCCCACTGGGCGTGCACCTCGGGGGCGGAATGGGTTCGGTCCACGCTGATCGCGTACGGGTCGTTGCCGGCCTCGATCAGCCGGGCGCGCTTCTCGCGGCGCAGGCGGAGCTGTTCGGGCAGGGCAGCGTCATCGTCGGGCGTGGTCACCGCAGGATTGTAGCGAGCGCGGGCGACCGGTCAGCGCAGCAGATCGCCCAGCACCGAGCCGAGCTTGGTGCCGATGCACAGGCTGGCGAAGGTGGCCATGGCCGTCGTGAGCGCCCGCGCGTCGGCGACGGTGAGCGCCACCAGGGCGACCGAGCCGGGCACCAGCAGCAGAAAGGCGGGCAGGAACGACACCATGGTCGGGATGCCCGCCTCGCGCTTTTCCAGAATGCGGGCCAGCAGCAACACCACGCAGGACGTCGCGCCGGTCGCCACGATGCCGCCCAGCGGCGGGGTGAGCAGGACGAGCAGGGTGTAGGTAAGCGCCATCACCCCCACGATCAGCCCGGTCAGCGCACCTCCGGCGGCGAAGGCGAGCCCGACGCCGATGCCCAGCACCACGATGCCCACCCAGGACACCCACAGCGGCGGCAACGCACCCCAGCCGGTGGCGTCCGTGGCCAACCCCGGGACATCGCCGACCAGTGCGGCCGAGCCGGCGTCCAGATGCAGCCCGGTGAGATTCGCACCCGCCGCGATGCCCGCCGCCATGAAAGCCAGCACGACAACGCCGTAGACCAGTCTTGCCGAACCGGTCAGGATGTCGGTCGCGGTGAGTTCGAGCAGCCCGTTGGTGATCAGCGCCCCCGGAACCAGCACGGCGATCGGTGCGCAGACGGCCAACAGTGGCACTGAGCCCAGTTCCAGCCGGGTGGCCGCCAGCCCCAACAGCGCCGTGGAGAACAGGCTGGCCAGGAACGGTGCCAGCGCGGTGGCGCCGCGGACCCGTTGCAGCAGCACGATCAGCAACCCGACCAGGCCACCGATCACCAGGCTGACCAGGATCGCCCACCACGGGCAACGGAACAGCACCGCCAGGCCACCGGCGGACAGCACGCTGCCGAATGCCCAACGGGCCACCGGATGACCGGCGACCTCGGCGCGGATCTCCTCCATCCGGGCATCGGCCTGCGACAACGGCGTGAGCCCGTCGCGCAGCTCGCGGACCAGCCGGCCGACCCGTCCGGATTGCCGGAACGACAACTCGCTCTCGGCTCGCGGCATGAGCATCGCGGCGCCGGTGGTGCGCCGGGTGACGATCACCAGGTCGGGCAGCACGCCGATGCTGATGTCCTGCGGCAGTTCGGCCGCGCGGATGTCGTCCAAGGTGTCGCGTACGTCGGTCACCGAGGTGCCGGCGTCCAGCAGCAGCGCGCCGAGTCGTCCGAGCACCAGCGCCTCGTCGGTTCCGGCGGGCTCAACTCCGCCCAACACTGGCGGCGGCGCGGTTGTCATGGTGTCAGTGAACCCTCTCGGCGCTCACTCGGGCACGCGGACGCGCGGGACCTCAGTCGGACGCCGATTCCACCTGGACCTCTGCGCGATTGCCGGACGTTCGGGTGAACCGCCACCGGTCGACCCGGCCGAGCGCGTCCAGCAGGGTGCGGTCGTGGGTGACGATCAACAGGGTTCCCGCGTACTCGGCCAGGGCGTCCTGCAGCTGATCGATGGCAGCAGCGTCCAGGTGGTTGGTGGGCTCGTCGAGGACGACGACGTTGACTGCGCGACCCTGCAACAGCGCCAACGACGCGCGGGTGCGCTCCCCCAGGGACAGACTGGCGCAGGGCCGGGTGACGTGTTCCGCGCCGAGCCCGAATTTGGCCAGCAGGGTCCGGACGGCGCTCGCGTCCGTCTCGCCGAGGGTGGCGGCGACGGCGTCCAACAGCGGAGCGGCACCGGAGATCTCGTCGCGGACCTGGCCGAGCGTGCCGAGCGCCACCCGTGTACCCCAGCTCACCCGTCCGTCGACGACCCGGCCGTGACCGAGGATCGCCTCGAGCAGCGTGGTCTTGCCCGAGCCGTTGTCACCGAGCAGGGCGACCCGCTCGCCGCGAACCACCTGCGCGCTGACCGGTCCGACGACGAAGTCGCCGTTGCGAGCCACCACCCGGTCGAGGGTGAGCACCACCTCGGACGAGGGCGCGGCCTCGGCGATCGTGTAGCGCAGCTGCCATTCCTTGCGCGGCTGCTCCACCTCGTCGAGGCGTTCGACGGCGTCCCGGACGCGGGCGGCACGCTGATCCATCCGGCGGGCCCGGTCCTCCCGGTGCTTCTTCTCCAGCTTCATGCCCGGCCCGAGCTTGGCGGCCTTGGCCCGTCCGGTCCTCGCCCATTCGGTCTTGCGGCGGGCCTGTTCGGCCAGCGCGTCGCGCTTATCGGCGTACGCGGTGTAGGCGGCTTCGGCCCGCTCGCGGGCCAGCCGCTTGGCCGCGCGATAGTCGCTCCACCCGCCGGTGTAGTGGTTGACCTGCTGCTGGATCTCGTCCAGTTCCAGCACCGAGGTGGCGACGGCGTCCAGGAAGCCGCGGTCGTGGGACGCGATCAGCACCGGCGAGCGCAGCGTCCGCACGAACTCGGTCAAGGCATCGAGGCCGCGGGCGTCCAGATTGTTGGTGGGCTCGTCCAACAGCAGCAGGTCGTAGCGGCTGACCAGGATGGACGCCAGCGCGGCCCGCGCCGCCTGGCCGCCGGAGAGGGTGCCGAGCGGGCGGTCGAGATCGACTTCCAGGTCGAGGCCGGCCAGCACCTCGGCCAGCCGGGCGTCCAGGTCGGTGCCGCCCAGTGCCAGCCAGGTCGCCAGGGCATGGTCGTAGCGGTCGGCCGGGTCCGCAGACCCCGGCATTCGGGATGACCACGGGAGCGGGGATACCGAGCGATTGGGGGATGACGAGGCGTGCCGGGGCGACGGTTGCTCCATGACAGCTTCCGGAGCCGGCACAGCCTCGCCGGCCAACGCGGCGGCGGCGGCCTCGAAGGCGTCCTGGGCCAGTCCGACCCCGGTGCGGCGCCGGGCGTAATCGAGGATCGTCTCGTCCGGTGCGGGCGGCTCCTGGGGCAGGTAGCCCAGGGTGGCGTCCGGTGGTGCGAACCGGACGGCGCCGGCGTCCGGAGCATGCAGGCCGGCGACGATCCGCAACAGCGTGGTCTTGCCGGCCCCGTTCGGGCCGACCAGCGCGGTCACGTCGCCGGGGGTAAGCCGCAGGTCGAGGCCGGCGAACAACGGCCGCGCGCCGAACGATGCGGCGACGCCGGAGAGGAAGAGGGATGCGGGCATGACGAACCTTCGATCGCTGGTAGGAGCGGGGCGAGAAGGTGTCAGTTCGTCACAGGAACCAGGGTGCCCGAAGGCACGCCCATGAATCAACCCAGCGCGGTCCGGGCGGTCCCACTTGACTGAGTGAGTACTCACTCATACACTCGCCGTCGTGAGCAGAGCACAACCGATGACCCCGGACGAGCGACGGCGGGCCCTGATCGAGGCGACCCGCCCACTGCTGCTCGAGCACGGGCTGACCATCACCACCCGGCAGATCGCCGAATGCGCCGACGTCGCCGAGGGCACCATCTTCCGCGCCTTCGGCACCAAGCAGAGCCTGATCGAGGCCGTGGTGGAGGACTGCTTCGCGCCGGCACCGGTGATCGCCGCGATCGACGCGATCCCCGCGGAGTTCGATCTGGAGGATTCTGTGACCTGGATGGTAAAGATCCTGCAGGCCCGCATTCACCAGGTGCGCTCGCTGATGGCGGCGATCAGCCCGGGGCAACCGCATGGCAAGCGCCTACGTCCGCCGCACCGGGACTTCCACCAGGCCATCGACGAGGCGCTGTCCCGTATCCTGGCGCGTTTCGACGACCAACTCACCGTCGGAACCCCTACCGCCTGCTGGGCCATCTCGGCGATGGCGTTCGCCGCCGTCATGCCGCTGGCCGACCACCCGGACGCCGCCGACCCCCGGCAGATCGCCCGGCTCATCCTGCACGGCATCGCGATCGGAACAGAGGACACCGCATGCTGATCCGTATCCTTCGCGACTATCTGCGGCCCTACTACGGGCAACTCGGCTTCGTCGTGCTGCTGCAGCTGGTGGCCAACGCCGCCGCGCTCTACCTGCCCACCCTGAACGCCCGGATCGTCGACGACGGCATCGCCACCGGCGACACCGGGCTGATCCTTGGCCTCGGCGCCCTGATGCTGGGCATCACCGTGGTCCAGATGACGGCCCAGGTCGCCGCGGTCTGGTTCGGCGCCCGCTCCGCGATGGCGTTCGGACGCGACCTGCGCGCCGCGATCTTCGCCCGCACCCTCGACTTCTCGGCCCGCGAGGTCGCCAGGTTCGGCGCGCCCAGCCTGATCACCCGCACCACCAACGACGTCCAGCAGATCCAGCAGCTGGTGATGATGACCGCGTTCATGATCGTGGCGGCCCCGATCATGATGGTCGGCGGCATCATCATGGCGCTGCGCGAAGATCCCGGACTGACCTGGACGATCGCGGTCGCCGTGGTCATTCTGGGCGTCCTGATCGGCGCGATCGTCAGCCAGATGATGCCGCTGTTCGCCACTCAGCAGGTGCGCATCGACACCATCAACCGGGTGCTGCGCGAGCAGATCTCCGGCCTGCGGGTGATCCGGGCCTTCACCGCCGAGCCGCGCGAGACCGACCGCTTCGCCGTCGCCAACGCCGAGCTCACCGACACCGCCACCAAGGTCGGACGCCGGATGATGACCCTGTTCCCGACCGTCTTCTTTGTGATGAACGTGTCGACCATCGGGGTGACCTGGTTCGGCGCCTTCCGGGTCGCCGAGGGCTACCTGCAGACCGGTCAGCTGCTGGCGTTCATCCAGTACCTGATGACCATTCTGATGAGCGTGATGATGGCGACGATGATGCTGATGATCGCGCCCCGCGCGGTGGTCAGCGCCCGCCGGATCGCCGAGGTGCTGGACACCGACTCCTCGGTGGTGCCGCCGGCCAACCCGGTCCGCACCGTGCAGGAGCACGGCCGGGTCGAGCTGCGCGACGTCGAGTTCAAATATCCGGGCGCCGAGCAGCCGGTGCTGACCGGCATCGACCTGCAGGTGAAGCCCGGCGAGACCACCGCGATCATCGGCTCCACCGGTTCCGGCAAGACCACCCTGGTCAGCCTGATCCCGCGGCTCTTCGACGCCACCGGCGGCCAGGCGCTGGTCGACGGCGTGGACGTCCGCGACCTGGAACCCGACCTGCTCTGGTCGCGGATCGGGCTGGTGCCGCAGAAGCCGTACCTGTTCAGCGGCACCGTGGCGTCCAACCTGCGCTACGGCAAGCCGGACGCCACCGACGCCGAGTTGTGGGAGGCGCTGGAGACTGCGCAGGCGGCCGACTTCGTCCGAGCCATGCCGGAGCAGCTGGACGCCCCGATCGCCCAGGGCGGCACCAACGTCTCCGGCGGCCAGCGGCAGCGGCTGTCCATCGCCCGAGCCCTGGTCAAGAAGCCCGACATCTATATCTTCGACGATTCGTTCTCGGCGCTGGACGTGGTCACCGACGCCCGGCTACGGGCTGCGTTGGCGTCCGAGACCGCCGACGCCGGCGTGCTGATCGTCGCCCAGCGGGTCTCCACGATTCGCGACGCCGAGACCATCGTCGTGCTCGACGACGGACGCATCGTGGGTGAGGGCAGCCACGACGAGTTGCTCGCCGACTGCCCCACCTACGCCGAGATCGTCGCATCCCAGTTCAAGGCCGAGGAGGCAGCAGCATGAGCCCGCAGGCACCGAGGACCCCAACGCCGGACGCCCCGGCCAGGGCGAATCCGCGTTCGCCGCACGCGGCGCAACAGCGGCGCGGCATGGGCCACGGCCCGATGCAGGGACTGAGCTCGTCGGAGAAGGCGGTCAGCTTCGGCGCGTCGTCGAGGCGGCTGCTCGGCATGATGCGCCCGGAACGCACCCTGATCGTCGTGGTGATCGCCATCTCCGCGCTGGCCACTTTGGGCAACGCGTTCGGTCCGGCGATCCTGGCGCAGGCGACCGACCTGATCTTCGCCGGGGCGACGAGTGGCGGCATCGACTTCTCCGCACTGGGCAAGGTGATCCTCGAAGCGCTCGCGGTGTATGTGGTGTCCGGGCTGGTGCTGTGGTGGGCCAGCTTCCTGATCAACGGCATGGTGCAGCGCACCGTGTACCGGATGCGCGACCAGGTGGCGGCCAAGCTGCACCGGCTGCCGATCACCTATTTCGACGGGCAGCCGCGCGGCGAGCTGCTCAGCCGGGTGACCAACGACATCGACAACATCGCCCAGTCGTTGCAGCAGACCCTGGCCCAGATGCTGACCAACATCTTCACCGTGATCGGCGTTCTGGCACTGATGCTGTGGCTGTCGCCGCCGTTGGCCCTGGTGGTGCTGATCTCGGTGCCGTTGACCGCGCTGGTCACCGCGCAGGTGATGAAGCGGTCGCAGCGCCGGTTCGTCGATATGTGGCGCTCCACCGGCGAGCTGAACGGTCACGTGGAGGAGGCGTTCACCGGCCACGCACTGGTCAAGGTGTTCGGACGGCAGCGCGAGGTGGCCGCCGGCTTCGCCGCCAAGAACTCCGAGATGTACGAGTCGTCGTTCCGGGCGCAGTTCATCAGCGGCATCATCATGCCGGCGGTGTTCTTCATCGGGAACCTCAGCTACGTGGCGATCGCGGTGATCGGCGGCATCTGGGTGGCGGCCGGAACCATGACCCTGGGCGCCGTCCAGGCGTTCATCCAGTACGCCCGGATGTTCACCCAGCCGATCACGCAGCTGGCCTCGATGACCAACCTGCTGCAGTCGGGGGTGGCGTCGGCCGAGCGGGTGTTCGAGGTGCTGGACGCCACCGAGCAGTCGGTGGACGCCACCGCGCAGCTGCCCGAGCCGTTGCAGGGACGGGTGGAGTTCGAGCATGTGGCGTTCTCCTACGATCCGGCGAAACCCCTGATCAGCGACCTGTCGCTGGTCGCCGAACCGGGTTCGACGGTGGCCATCGTCGGGCCGACCGGCGCCGGCAAGACCACCCTGGTGAACCTGCTGATGCGGTTCTACGACACCGACGCCGGCCGGATCACCATCGACGGTGTCGACATCGCCGACGTCCCGCGGCGCGAGCTGCGGGAGAACATCGGCATGGTGCTGCAGGACGCCTGGCTGTTCGGCGGCACCATTCGCGACAACATCGCCTACGGACGCCCCGGCGCCACCGATGCGGAGATCCGGGCCGCCGCCGAGGCCACCTTCGTGGACCGGTTCGTGCACTCTCTGCCCGACGGCTACGACACGGTGATCGATGACGAGGGCTCGAACGTGTCGGCCGGTGAGAAGCAGCTGATCACCATCGCCCGGGCGTTCCTGTGCGATCCGGCGATCCTGATCCTGGACGAGGCCACCTCATCGGTGGACACCCGTACCGAGCTGCTGGTGCAGCACGCCATGCAGGCGCTGCGCGGCGGCCGGACCTCGTTCGTGATCGCGCACCGGCTCTCCACCATCCGCGACGCGGACACCATCCTGGTGATGGAGGACGGCGCGATCGTCGAGCAGGGTTCGCACGACGCCCTGCTGGAACACCGCGGTGCCTACCACCGGCTGTACCGGTCGCAGTTCGCCGGTGGCCTGGACGACGAGGACGAAGCGGCATAGCAGGTCCGTCCCGTGGTAGGCGGGGACAGACACAGACCCTCGGCCCACTCGTCGGTTGGGAGGGATAGGGTCGCCGGGTGATCAGCGTGGTGGGTGCGGCGATCGTCCGGCATGGATGCGTGCTGGCCGCTCGACGCAGCTACCCCGCCGCCGAGGCGGGCCGCTGGGAATTCCCGGGCGGGAAGGTCGACGCCGACGAGGCACCTGAGTCCGCACTGGCCAGGGAGATTACCGAAGAGCTCGGCTGCACGGTCGAGGTCGTCCGCTGGCTGCCGGGCACCAGCGCAGGCAGTGACCGTGGACGCGGGTTCGAGTTGCGGGTGGCGGTGTGTGCCCTGGTCGCGGACGAGCCGTCCGGCATCGAGCACGACGCGCTGCGCTGGCTGGGCCCCGAAGAACTGGACGCCGTCGACTGGCTCGAGCCGGATCGTCCATTCCTGCCCGAACTACGGGAATTCCTGCTGGACGGGGAGGATCTGCCCGGCGGGAATGTCGGCGGCGCCGTCCGGATCGGGTCGACAGTGCGGCGCCCGACCGGGCCGTGGACGCCCGCCGTCCATGCCCTGCTCGCCCACCTCGCTGAGGCCGGACTGCCGGCCGTCCCCCGTGTCCATGGCATCGACGCGCGGGGACGCGAGGTGCTCGACTACCTGCCCGGCCGGGTGATCGACGTGAATGCCGAGATGCTGACCGAGGCGCAGTTGGCTTCCCTCGGCGGCTGGCTGCGGACGTTGCACGCGGCGGCGTCCGGCTTCGACGACGACGGTCCGTGGCGGTTCTTCGGGGTGGACGCGCCGACGCTGATCACCCACAACGACGTCGCCCCGTACAACGTGACCTTCGACGGCGACCAGGTGGCCGGGGTGTTCGACTGGGACCTGGCCGGGCCGTCCCATCCGGCCTGCGATCTGGGCCACACGGCTTGGACGGCGATTCCGCTGTTCCGCCCGATCCCCGAGGCCGAGGCCGCCCGACGGCTGCGGATCTTCGCGGACGCCTACGGTACCGACCCGTTCACCGTGCTGGACGCCGTCCGGCCCCGCGTCCAGCTGGCCATCGACGGCATCCGCGAGGCCGTCCGCCGCGGCAACCAGGGCATGATCAACCTGGCTGCCCAGGGGGAACCGGAACGCACCGAGCGGGCCTTGGCCGGCTTTCTGGCTCGCTGGGACGCCATCCGCGACCTGCTCTGACCCACGTCCGCGGCTGCCGGGTGGCCTAGGAGGCCCTGTCAGGTCAGGAGTTCGGGGCGACCAATTCCAGGCTGCGGACGGCGGCCGGCCGATCGACCGCGGACGACACCAGGATCAGTTCGTCGGCACCGGCGTGGACGGCGAAGCGACGCAGCCAGTCCCGCACCTGCGGGCCGGTGCCGACGCCGGTGTAGCGCAACATGTGGTCGACCTGGGCGCCGCCGGGGCCGTCCAACAGCATCTCGACATCATCGTCGGTGAGTGTCCGGCCGCGGGCCAGGAAGGTCTTGACCCGTGCTCGCCGGGTCCGTTCGAAGAGCCGCCGGGCCTCGTCCTCGTCGTCGGCGGCGATCACCCCGGCTCCGGCGATCACGTACGGTTCCGCCAGCTGCGCCGAGGGCCGGAAGTCGCGTCGGTACAACTCGACCGCGGGCTCCAGGGCGTCCGGGGCGAAATGGGACGCGAACGCGTACGGCAACCCGAGGGCAGCCGCCAGCTGCGCGCCGAACAGCGACGAGCCCAGGATGAACAGCGGCACCCGCGTGCCGGCGCCCGGCGTGGCGGCAACCCCGGTCACGAGCGACTCGCTGAGGAAGCCCTGCAGTTCCTGGACGTCGGAAGGGAACATGTCCGCGGCACCGGGGGTGCGGCGCAGCGCCCGCACCGTGGTCTGGTCGGTGCCGGGAGCCCGGCCGAGGCCGAGATCGATGCGGTCGGGATGCAGTTCGGCGAGCGTGCCGAACTGTTCGGCGATCACCAGCGGCGCATGGTTGGACAGCATCACCCCGCCCGCGCCCAGCCGGATCGTCGATGTATGCGCCGCGACATGCGCGATCAGCACCGCGGTCGCCGACGAGGCGATGGTCGGCATGTTGTGGTGCTCGGCGTACCAGACCCGGCGATAGCCCCAGCGTTCGGCGTTCTGGGCCAGCGCCACGGTGGCGGCCAGCCCGTCCGTGACGGATTCGCCGCGCAACACCTGAGCCAGGTCGAGAATCGAGAGCGGGGCGTCGGGCAGCGCAGTCGCATCGGTCACGACCGGGTAACAGTGCGCGGGGCGGAGAACATTCCCGAAGAGGTTCGGCCAGCCCACAACGCGGCACCGCCCGTCAGCTGGCGACCGATCTTCTGGGTCGTTCGCCTCGTCCGCCTCGGCCGGGCGCCAGATCGGTCGCCATTCCGCGGCCACCGGGCGCCCCGACGAGCCGGGACCGGGCGGCAAGAAGGGCGCCGGCCCGACCGGACCGGCCGTCGGACTTCAGCGGGTCTATCGGGCGATTGTCCGAAATCGACCCCAGAGACGATCGGGCCGCGCCTTCTGCCCAGTCTCCGGGAGGCATGCCCCGACGTTTCGGATGTCAACTCTGGGGTCGATTTCAGACTGATCGAGAGTAGGGCCAATAGGGTTGTGCCATGGCCGTGATCGATCTCAACGCCGACTTGGGGGAATCGTTCGGCTCGTGGCGGCTCGGCGACGACGAGGCGATGCTCGAGATCGTCACCAGCGCCAACGTGGCCTGCGGGTTCCATGCCGGCGATCCGCTCACTCTGCAGCGCACCTGTGAGCTGGCAGCGCGTCGCGGCGTCCGGATCGGCGCGCAGATCTCCTACCGCGACCTGGCCGGTTTCGGACGCCGCTTCCTCGACTGCTCCGAGGCCGAGCTGCGGGCCGACGTGCTCTATCAATTGGGTGCGCTGCAGGCGATGTGCCTTGTCGCGGGCACCTCGCTGGCCTACGTGAAACCGCACGGCGCCCTCTACAACACCGTCGTGCACCACCAGTCACATGCCCGCGCGGTGGTGTCGGCGGTCGCCGCCTACGATTCGTCGCTGCCGGTGCTCGGTCTGCCGGGCGGCGTCCTGCTCGAGCAGGCGCGGGCCGAGGGCCTGCGCACCGTGACCGAGGCCTTCGTCGACCGCGGCTACACGCCGGCCGGCACTTTGGTGCCGCGCGGCCAGCCCGGCGACCTGATCCACGACCCAGACGCCGCCGCAGCCCGCGTGCTGCGCATGGTGCGCGACGGAGTGATCACCGCCGTGGACGGCACTGAGGTGGAGATGCATGCCGAATCGCTCTGCACGCACGGCGACTCGCCCGGCGCGGTGGCCATGGCCCGGCGGGTGCGCGAGGCGCTCGTCTCGTCCGGTGTCGAGGTCCGGGCCTTCGCCTGATGGACGGCCGGCTGCTGCCCTGCGGCGAGCGCGCGGTGCTGATCGAGGTCGACGACCTGGACGCCGTGCTCGCGCTGCGGGCCGCACTGGCGGAGCGGGCCGGGCACGGCGATTTCGCGGCCGTTCGCGATGTGGTGCCGGCAGCGACCACCGTGCTGCTCGGCGTCGACGGCCCGAGCGCGCCGCCACGGGTGCGGGCTGCCGCGTCCGCTCTGCTGGCCGAGTTGGACGACACCCCGATCGCGAGCGGACGGATCGAGCCGGTCGAGATCGGCGTCCGCTACGACGGCGAGGACCTGGCCGAAGTCGCCCGGCTCACCGGTCTCGACCCGGCGTCCGTGATCGCCGCGCACACCGGCAGCGAGTGGACCGTCGCCTTCGGCGGCTTCGCACCCGGCTTCGCCTATCTGGTCGGGGGGGACGACCGGCTGCATGTGCCCCGCCGCGCCGAACCCCGCACCCGCGTCCCCGCCGGAGCGGTGGGCCTGGCCGGTCCGTTCAGCGGGATCTATCCGCGTCCCTCCCCCGGCGGCTGGCAGCTGATCGGCCGCACCGACGTCGAACTGTGGGACGCCGACCGTGAACCGCCGGCGCTGCTGCAGCCCGGCGGCCGGGTCCGCTTCCGCGATCTGGACGCCGACCGACCAGGACCGGACGCAATCGGCGGGCCATCGTCCCCGTCGATCGAGGCGGGCGCCATCGCCCCCATCGAACGGTCGAACGAGTTCCCACGGGAACAGATTCAGCCGGGTCTCGACAAGCTCGACCAACGAAACCCCGCTCAGCAGACAGTGGCACAGCCAGGTCTCGATCACCGAAAACTTGCTCCTGACAAGGGAGACCAGCATGGCCATGCCGTCCGATCCGGGCTGACGGTGCTCGTCACCGGACCGCTGACCCTGCCGGTCGACGAGGGGCGTCCGGGGTACGCCGCGCTCGGGGTGGGCGCCTCCGGGGCCGCCGACCGGGCGTCTTATCGGCTCGGCAACCGGCTGGTCGGCAACCCGCCGGGACTACCGTCGCTGGAGATCACCATGGGCGGGCTGGCCGTGCGGGCCGAAGAGACCTGCCTGATCGCGCTCACAGGTGCCGACTGCGCGCCGGTCGTCGACGGACGCCGGGTCACCCATGGCGGACCGGTCTACCTGCGTGCCGGACAGGAGTTGCGGCTGGGCCTGCCGACAGCCGGACTGCGCACCTATCTGTCCGTGGCCGGCGGGTTCGACGTGCCGCTCGTCCTCGGTTCGGCCAGCACCGACACCCTCTCCGGCGTCGGGCCGAGCTGCCTGTATGCGGGCGACACCCTCGCCGTCCGGCGTCCGGAGGCCCCGAGCTTCCTGACCGTGGAGAGCACACCTCACCCGCTCCTACCGGACGCCGAACTCCTCCTCGACGTGCTGCCGGGCCCGCGCGCCGATTGGCTAGCCGAGCCGTCCGCCCTGGTCAGGCAGCAGTGGCGGGTGTCCGATCGCAGCGATCGGGTCGGCGTCCGGCTGCTCGGGGACGCCCTGGCGCGGCATCCGTCGGTGTCCGGACGCGAACTGCCCAGCGAAGCGATGGTGCGCGGCGGCATCCAGGTGCCGCCGGATGGGCGTCCGGTCGTCTTCGGCGTCGACCATCCGGTGACCGGCGGCTATCCGGTGGTCGGCGTCCTCACCGAGGCCGCCAGCGATCTGCTCGCCCAGGCCCGGCCGGGCGACCGGGTCAGCTTCCGCCCTCGGGGGTGGTGACCGATCGCGCGATCCGTGACCGATGTCAGGATCGGTAGTTGACGGCGTCCCACACCCCGAGCAGATATTGGATGCCCAAGGCCCGGTCGTACAACCCGTAGCCGGGACGCGGTTTGTTGGTGGTGTTCTCGTTCCACAGATGCCGGCCGTGGTCGGGGCGGATGTAGCCGGTGTAGCTCGCTTCGGCGTAGGCCTTCATGATGCCGACGGTGTCCACGTCGCCCTCGCAGGCCCGGTGGCCGACCTCGGTGAAGTCGCCGTTCGGGAAGTGCTTGATGTTGCGGACGTGCGAGAAGTGGATCCGGTCCAGGTAGGTCTGCACCGCCTCGACCGCCCGCGGCGCCTGCGCGGGATTGGCCGAGAACGAGCCCAGGCACAGGGTTAACCCGTTGTACGAACTGTCGTTCAAAGCCAGCACGGTGCCCAGATCGTCCATCGTGGAGACCACCCGCGGCCAGCCGAACAGGTCGAACGGCGGGTCGTCGGGGTGCACGCCCAGCTTGACGTCGTACTGCTCACAGGTCGGGATCACCGCGTCCAGGAAGTACTTGTAGCAGCGATACATGTCCTCGTGGGTGACGCCGGCGTAGGCCTCGTTCAACTCGCTGAAGCTGGCCAGCCGCTCCGGTTCCCAGCCGGGCAGGGTCAGTCCGCCCGAGTTGGCCGCCATGTCGGCGATCAGCTTCTCCGGCGTCATCTGGTCGACGACCGCCTTCTCGAAGTACAACGCGGTCGAGCCGTCCGGCAGCGGATGCCACAGATCGGTGCGCAGCCAGTCGAAGACCGGCATGAAGTTGTAGCAGACCACCTTCACTCCGGCCCGGCCCAGCCGCTCCAGGGTGGTGATGTAGTTCGCGATCGCCTCGTCGCGACTCACTCCGAGCACGGTGCGGCCGAGTTTGATCGATTCGTGCACGTTGACCGATTCGACCACGTCGGCGTCCAGCCGCCTGGTCACCCCACGAGCGGCGTGCGCTGGAGAAAGCTTGGTGATCCGAGCGATCTCGGCCGCGATCTCGGCTTCTTCCCAGACCTCGCCGGCCTGCTTGCCGTGCAAGCTCCAGACGATCGTCTCGACGCCGGGAATCTGCCGGATGTCGTCCAGCGACACGGTGTCGTTTCCCTCGCCGTACCAGCGAAAGCCCATCTTCATCGTCGTTCTCCCCCGTCAAACACCGGACGCCGGCCAAACGCCGCTCAGCACACCCGTTGCCGCACCTGTTCGAGCACGGCCCGGCGCTGCTCGGCCGTGCCGGTGTCGAGCAATGCGACGATCTCGTCGCTGACCAGCTGCACCCAGGATTGGGCCGGGCTGTACCGCCAGGCGCGTCCGTCGAGTTCGCGGAGCAACTGGCCCTTCTTCGCCAGCCGGTCCATCACCGTCATCACCGTGGTGTAGGCGAGGGCGCGCTCGTCGGCGAGCGCTGCCTGGACGTCGCGCACCGACAGTGCTGTGGGGCGCTCCCACAGCACATCCATCACCGCCTGTTCCAGGTCGCCGAACACGGGCATGGATGCATCCTAATCCTCAATCGACGGACTACGACGGGTTGTAGTACAACTCGTGTCGGGGTCGTCTGCCACGGCTGTTCACCAGCCGGGCGTCGGGACCGGCTCGGCGCGAGCGTCGAGTCGTCGCCGGGCCGAGTCTCGAGCCGCTCCAAGCGGCAACGTGGACGGGGTCAGCGGGACGCGATCCGTCCGGCGTCGACGGCGGCCGGCGCGGCGGACCGCGGTCACGCCGGCGGCGGCACAACTGTCGCAAGGACGGGGTACATTGCCGGCATGGATCCGGTCACACTCGCGCGGTGGCAGTTCGGCATTACCACGGTCTATCACTGGTTCTTCGTCCCCATCACGCTGGCGCTGTCGTTCATCGTGGCGATCTTCCAGACCATGTGGGTCCGCTCCGGCAACGACAAGTATCTTCGGCTGACCAAGTTCTACGGGAAGCTGTTCCTGATCAACTTCGCCATGGGCGTGGTGACCGGCATCGTCCAGGAGTTCCAGTTCGGGATGAACTGGAGCGAGTACTCCCGCTTCGTCGGCGACATCTTCGGCGCCCCGCTGGCGTTCGAGGCGCTGCTGGCCTTCTTCATGGAGTCGACCTTTCTCGGCCTGTGGATCTTCGGCTGGGACCGGCTGCCGAGGAAGATCCACCTGGCCTGCATCTGGGCGGCCGCGATCGGCACCAACCTGAGCGCGATCTTCATCCTGGCCGCCAACTCGTTCATGCAGAACCCGCAGGGCGCCGTCTACAACCCGGTCACCGACCGGGCCGAGATGGCCGACTTCGGTGCCGTGCTGACCAATCCGGTGATGCTCTGGGCGCTGCCGCACGCCCTGATGGCGGCCTGGCTGACGGCGTCCGCGCTGGTGCTCGGGGTCTCCGGCTGGCAGCTGGCCAAGCTCAATCGCGCCCCTGCGGCCGGGGGCTCGACCGACAGCGGGCCCGCGGACGGCGAGGCTGAGCCGGTCTCCGACCAGGCGGACGCCGCGGCGTCCGATCAGTCGTCGACCCCGCGCAAGACTGCTGACAACTCGATCGCCGCGCATCGGTTCGCGGCCACCTTCGCCGCGATCGCGATGCTGGTCTCGGGGGTCGGCCTCACCCTGACCGGGGACGAGTCCGGCAAGATCATGACCGAGGTGCAGCCGATGAAGATGGCCGCCGCCGAGGCTCTCTACGAGACCGCCGGCGGCAACGGCACCGGCGCCCCGTTCTCGGTCTTCACCATCGGCTCGCTGGACGGCTCGAAGGAGATCTTCGCGCTCACCGTGCCGAATCTGCTGTCCTTCCTGGCCACCGGCACCTGGGACGGCGAGGTGAAGGGCATCAACCCGCTCAAGGAGGCCCACGAACAGGGTCAGCTGGTCGATCCGGACAACACCCTGCAGCAGGCCTACGCCGAGCACATGCGGGCCTGGGGAGTGGAGAGCGCGACGCCGATCATTCCGGTCACCTACTGGAGCTTCCGCTTGATGATCGGTCTGGGCATGGCGGCGTTGGCGGTGTCCGTGCTGGCGCTGTGGCTGCTGCGCAAGGGCGGGCTGCCGCCGAACCGGTGGTGGTGGACGGCGCTGATGGTGCTGGTGCCGCTGGGCCCGCTGTTCGCGAACTCGTTCGGCTGGATCTTCACCGAGATGGGACGCCAACCGTGGCTGGTCTCCGGCGTGCTGCCCACCATGGCCGGCATCTCGCCGGGGGTGACAGCCACCGAGATCCTGATCAGCGTGATCGGCTACACCCTGGTCTACGGGACGCTGGCCGTGATCGAGGTGAGGCTGATGCTGAAGTACATCCGGCTCGGGCTGCCTGAAGTGGAGCCGGTGACGCAGGTGACCGATGACGACGACGTCCTGTCCTTCGCCTACTGAGAGGGTGTGCTGAGATGACTCTGGAACCCACCACCCTGCAACTCGTCTGGTTCGGCCTGATCGCCGTGCTGTGGATCGGCTTCCTCGTCCTGGAGGGGTTCGACTTCGGCGTCGGCATGCTGATTCCCTACCTGGGCCGCAACGACAAGGAGCGGCGCGTCCTGATCAACACCATCGGGCCGGTCTGGGACGGTAACGAGGTCTGGCTGCTGACCGCCGGCGGGGCGACCTTCGCCGCCTTCCCCGGCTGGTACGCGACGCTGTTCTCGGCGCTGTACCTGCCGTTCTTCCTGATCCTGATGGCGCTCATCGTGCGCGGCCTGGCCTTCGAGTACCGGGCGAAGCGACCCGAGCAGTCCTGGAAGTACCGCTGGGACCGGGGTGCCTCGATCGGTTCGTTCGCGGTACCGCTGATCCTCGGCATCGGCTTCTCGAATTTCATCATCGGGCTGCCGGTCGCGCCCGCTGAGGGTCGCCCCGGCGTCCATGTCTTCACCGGTGGCTTCTGGTCGCTGTTCCATCCGTTCGCGCTGCTCGGCGGGGTGGTGCTGGTGGCACTGTGCCTGCTCCACGGCGCGATCTTCCTGGCCCTGAAGACCCGCGACGAGGTGCACGAGCGGGCCAAGGCGTTCGCCGAGCGGATCGGCCTGGGCGTGATCGGTGGCGGCGCCGTCTGGCTGCTCTGGTCGAACCTCGCCTACAGCACCGGGGCGTCGGGTTGGATCCTGATGGTCGTCGCGGCGGCCGGACTGGTGCTGGCCTGGTTCATGGTGCGCGCCGACCGCGAGGGCTGGGCTTTTGTCGGCACGGCGGTGGCGACCGCGGTGATCGCGATCGGCATCTTCCTGCGGATGTACCCCAACCTGGGCTTCGACAACTCCGCCGCACCGGACAAGCCGCTGAACATCCTGTCGGCGTCCGCCAGCGAAATGACGCTGACCATCATGACCTGGGCTGCGGTGATCTTCGTGCCGCTGGTGCTGGCCTACCAGGCCTGGTCGTACTGGGTGTTCCGGCGCCGGCTGAGCACCGTGAACATCCCCGACGACCATCCGGAGACCACCCCGGTAGGGTGACCCGCGCTGCCGTCGGCGGATGCGCAAGGATGGAGCGGTGAGCACCGCGTCCGGGACGTCCACCCGCCGGGGGTCGGCGGGGTCCGCCCGCCGGGGACCGTTGGATCCGCGGCTGCTGCGGCGAGGCCGGGACACCCTGCGCTATCTGATCGCGGGCGTGGCCGTCGGGTCGGTGACCGCGGTGCTGACCATCGCCCAGGCCTGGGCGTTGTCGCTGGCCTTGGGCGAGATCTTCGAGACCCGGACGCTGGGTGTGCTGTCCGTGGTGGTGCCGACGCTGATCGCGGTGTTCACCGGTAAGGCGGTGCTGGCCTGGCTGAACCAGTGGCTGGCCCAGCGGGCCTCGGCGGCGGTGAAGTCCCGGCTGCGCCGCGACGTGCTGGCCGCCCGGCTGGCCGATCCGGCGCGCCCGGAGCCGTCGACGGCGTCCCTGGTCACCCTGCTCACCCAAGGTCTGGACGCCCTGGACGGCTATTACTCCAAGTACCTGCCGCAGTTGGTGCTGGCGGTCACCGTGCCGCTGATCATCGGCGTCGCGATCCTGACCTCCGATGTCACCTCGGCGATCATCGTGGCGGTCACCCTGCCGCTGATTCCGCTGTTCATGGCGCTGGTCGGCTGGACCACCGAGGCGCGGACCCGGAAACGCTGGCGGGTGCAGACTCGGCTGGCCGGGCACTTCGCCGATCTGGTCGCCGGGCTGCCGACCCTGCAGGTGTTCGGACGGGCCCGTGCCCAGGCCGAGGGGTTGCGCCGATCGGAGGCCGCGCACCGCGGCGAGACCATGGCGACGCTGCGGATCTCGTTCCTTTCGGCGCTGGTGCTGGAGCTGCTGGCCAGCCTGTCGGTGGCGATCGTCGCGGTGGCGATCGGCTTCCGGGTGGTGTTCCACGAACTCGATTTGACTACGGCGTTCTTCGTGCTGATCCTGGCCCCCGAGGTGTATCTGCCGGTGCGCCAGGTCGGCGTCCACTACCACGACGCCGCCGACGGGATGGCGGCCGCCGAGTCGGCCTTCGCGATCATCGAAGCCGCCGAAGCCCGCACCGACGGCGCCGCCGAGCCCGCCGCACCGGTCGCGTCGCCGGTCGATTCGTCTCCGGACGAGGCCGCGGCGCTGCTGCGGATCAGCGGCCTCACCGTCCGCTACCCGGGTTCGGATCGCCCGGTTCTGAACGACGTCGATCTGGAGGTGCGCACCGGTGAGCTGGCGGTGATCACCGGCACCACCGGGGTGGGCAAGACCACGCTGCTGCATGCCCTGATGGGCTTCGTCACACCGGACGCCGGGTCGTTCCTGCTCGACGGGATCGAGACGGACGCCGCCACCCGCCGGGCCCGGATCGCCTGGGTGGCGCAGAGCCCCGGAATGATCACCGGCAGCATCGCCGACAACGTCCGGCTGGGTTGTCCGGACGCCACCGACGCCGACGTCCGGAACTCCCTGCGGCTCGCGGCCGGGGCCCGGCTGGACCCGGATCGTGGCGTCGGCGACGACGGCGAGGGTCTCTCGGCCGGGGAACGCCGTCGGGTCGCGGTCGCCCGAGCCGTGCTGCGGGTCGCCCACGGACCGGCCGATCTGCTGGTGCTGGACGAGCCGACCGCCGGCCTGGACGCCGCGACCGAATCCGCCCTGCTGGACGCCCTGGCCGGCCTGGACGTCACCATCGTCGCGGTCTCCCACCGGCCGGCGGTGATCGCCCGCGCGGACCGCGTCCTGCGCCTCGGCTGACCGCCGACCCTCGCGCTGGCTGGGGAGGGTCGGGTCAGGCCCTAACCCACCAGTCGAGCATCACGTCCACGTCGTCGGTGTCGGAGACCACCTCGATGAAGACCTTCTGCCTGCTGAACGTCCAGGCGACCCGGCCGCCGCCGCCCTTGGCGGCAGAGCCGAGCTTGCCCGTGGCCGTCTTTTCCTTGCCACTGAACCAGTTGCTGAGCGCCGGCGGCCGCCTCCAGTTCGTGCTGATCGCACTCTTGGCCACTCCCGCTCGGGAGAAGAAGCCATCCATCAGCGCGGTCAGGTCCTTCGTGCTCTCGGCCCAGCGCACGGTCACCGTGGCGTTCCCCTTGAGCATGCCGTCCGGGTTCGCGGTGCAGCGGAAGGCGAACCGCCGGGTGTCGCTGGGGTCGAGCTGGCAGGTGCTGACCACCACGGATTTGCGCAGGTAGACCGCCCATGCGCACTGGGTCTTCAACAGATCGCGAGGGCAGGCCATCGACATGGCGGAGGGCTCCGGCGTCGGGCTGTCGCTCGGCGCCGTGCTCACCGACGGGGACGTGCCCGTGCTACCCGACGCCGACGCTGGGCCGCTGACCGAAGGCCGCTGCGAGCTGGGTGCGACGATCGTGGGTGCCGGAGCGGCGCTGCCGCTGTCCGGGCGCAGGAACACGTACCACCCGATCAGGCCGAACACCAGCAGGCCGGCCAGGAGTCCGATCAGCAGCGGGAGCAGGTTTCGCGCACCGCCACCCGGTGGCGGGCCGCCATACCCACCGGACGGCGGCGGGCCGCCGAGGCCGCCACCCACAGGCCCGTAGGGACCCGACGAACCATAACCTGAGGCATCGGCGCGGTAGGCGGGAGCGTCCGGGCCGCCGGACCGCTGCCCGTACTGCGGACTTCCCGGGTAGCCCATGAGAGGGTTCTGCGCCGTCAGCGGCTGGGTGGGCGGATACGGCGGCGACGGATACGGCGGCGACGGATACTGGGCGGTCTGGTCCGCCGGCGGATATTGGCCGGTCGGCAGCGGCTGGGTGGGATCCCGCTGCCAGTCGCCCGCGCCACCAGGCTGTGGCCGACCGCCGGGCTGCTCGGGGACTCCGCCGGCGGGTGCATTCGGGGACTGGTTCATGGCACGCAAGGGTAGCTATCGCCCGGTCATGTCCGGCCGCCGATGAGCTCGTGCATCGCCTCGAAGACAACCTGCGTCTAGGGTCCTAGACAACGAGGAGCACTGCATCGGCGGCTAACCCACGGTTAACCCCGGCGTCTATCCTGCTGCCATGACAGCGGCGCGGTCGGCGGACGTCTCTGGCTGGCGTTGGCTGATCCGGCTGGTGCCGGGCGCGACCGGACGGACCGCGCTGGCCACCCTGCTGGCCTTCGGCTCGGCCGCCTCGTCGGTGGCGCTGATGGCGGTGTCGGCCTGGCTGTTGTCGCGGGCCGCGGAACATCCTCCGGTGCTCTATCTGCAGGTCGCCGCCATCGGCGTCCGGGTGTTCGGCATCACCCGCGGCCTGTTCCGCTACCTGGAGCGCCTGGTCAGTCACGATGTAGCGCTGCGGCTGCAGAGCGCGCTGCGGCTGACCACCTATCGGCAACTCGCCAGCACCACCATGCTCGGCGCCCGCCGCGGCGACCTGTTGACCCGGGTGATCGCCGATGTCGAGGCGGTGCAGGACCTGGTGGTCCGGTTCGTGGTTCCGGTGATCTCGGCGTCCCTGGTCATCGTCGCCACCTCGGCGGTCTTCGCCGTATTGTCGCCGGCCACCGCGCTGGTGCTGCTCGGGTCGGCGGTGCTCGGCGGCGTCGTCGTGCCCGCCCTGGCCCAGCGGGTGTCACGCCGCTGGGACGCCGCCGCCGCGCCGGCCCGCGGCGCGCTGGCC
>NZ_JASGEF010000069.1:0-4756 GCF_047606665.1 Micropruina sp.
AATGGCTGATCGGACGAGACTCGTATAGACTGCTCGTCGGCCCTGGAGGCCATCGGGGTGTGGCGCAGCTTGGTAGCGCGCATCGTTCGGGACGATGAGGTCGCAGGTTCAAATCCTGTCACCCCGACCATGTGATGTCTCAGGACATCGGCGACTAACGGACCTACGGAGACGTGGGTCCGTTAGTTGTTTTGGGGGTGGGGTCCGGCTCCTCGTCCAAGACCGCGACATCACACCCGCCGTCGAGCCGATGGCAAGGCGCTGCGCCGCGCATGCCCGTTGGAGGCGCACGCCGAGGTATCGCGAAATCACGATCGCGAGATCGAGACCGGCGAGTCGACCACCTGACTGGAATCACCGCGAGTGGAGAGGACGCCGATGCGACTCGCGAGTGAACACCCGCATGCCTCTACCTCGTCACCCATGTCGATAGCATCCCACCCATGCCCTTCGGACGACGAAAACACGTAGTCGAACCCGCATTGTTGTTCCTTCGCGCGCCGGCCGACGACGTCGCGACCTGGGCTGAGGCGCGGGGCATCTCATGCTGGATCCAACAGCTTCCCGGTGGCTGGGTACTGGCCCGGACGGCGACCGTGGACGACGCGCTCGCCGGCTCGGGGCAATCGCCCGACGATGCGCTGCGCGAGTGGGGCGTCCGGATGCCCGACGCCTACCTGATGCAGGATGTCGTCCGCCGTGTTCGCGACGGCCGGATCGAGACAGTGGACGACGGCATTGGCCCGGCACCGTGGGAGGCCGACGATCCGCGTCCGGCTCGTGGCTTGGTCGCCGTCCGTGGCGACCGGGCCGAGGACCTCGGCTTGCTCGCCCATCTGCAGGCGGCACCGGCCTCAGCGGTATTCCGCGACGGCTGGACGCTGATTCCTCACGACGACCCGGTCTGGGCGTCCACGGCCGTCGTCGTGGACGACGATGCAGGCCTGGCCCTGGCGACCCTCGGCGACGAACTCCGACTATGGATCATCTACGACGGCGAACCCGTCGCCGACTGGGAATGGTCGGTCACCGGGCGCCTGGTCGCCGTCGACCGATTGCCGGCCGGTGAGCTGGGCGACGAGATCCGGGACGTCGTGTTCCCGGCTCGCCTCGACGTCGAACCCCTTGTCGACTTCGGTTTCCGGGCAACACCCCAGCTCGTCCAGGCGCTTGCAACCGACGCATCGGCGACCATCGTCCTCCCTGAACTGGTTGACGCGCTCGGCCTTCCGGACGCCGCTCGCGCGCACCTGCTCGGTGAGATCGAGCTGGCGCACGCCCCGGACGTCCGGGTCAGCCAGCCCGCCGGAAACCTGACGACGGCGATCGTCGGCAGCGTGTCGGCGTCCGAACGGCGACGGGCATCGACACAGAGTCCGCGCCGTCGGCTCTGGGGCGCGATCGGCTGGGGGGCGTCCCTGCTGCTCTGCGCAGTATTGGCGGTGCTGATCGTCGACGACCTGCGCACCGGAACCGAGATCTCGGTGTGGACCTGGATTCGGCTGCCGCTGGTCGTGCTGACCGTTCCGGTCGCCGTCCTCGGGATTCGGCGCTGGTGGGTACTTCGCGGCACCGATCGCCGCGATCCCTTCGAACTGGGCGCGAAGCAAGAGCCGCGGCGGAGGAGTTGGTGGTACGGCCGCGGCCCCAGCACGACGGTCGCGCTGGTGGTCGGTCTGGCCGTTCTCGCCCTGCCGGTCGGGTTCTGGATCGCCGATGCCCCGCTGCGCGACCGCGGTGTCCAGACCACGGCGCAGGTGGTCACGGTGAACGAAGACAGCTTCACCGTCACCTTCAGCGAGCGGGGCGGCAACACCCGCACCGCCGAGATCGCGCCGTGGGGCGAACCCGAGACCGGCGACCCGATCGTCATCGTCTACGACCCGCTGAACCCCACCCACGCATCGAGTCTGGACGAGCAGAACGATCCCGTCGGCTACATCGTCTTCACCGCGCTGGCGGCCCTCTGCTTGGTGCTCGCCCTGCTCACCTGGCTGCGCGTGATCGACTGGCAACGAGTTTCGAACTGGGTGGAGCAGGCACCCGGCATCTAGCGCGGGATCACTGCGCAGCCGGCCGGATCGAGCGCCACGGTCAGCACCTCCCCCTCCATCCGCTCCGGCGAGCGCACCGTCGCGGTCTGGCCGTCGGGCAGCCGGACGTCGATCAGCACCTCACCGCGGTGGTGCCGCTGATCGACGATCGGCACCTCGTCCCCCGTCGGTGAGAGAACCAGACCGGCGGGCCCGATCGCGACCAGCTCACCCGCACCGCCCCGGACCCGGCCCAACCGGGCGGCGACGTCGGCGGAGACGAACGGCTGATAGCCGAGGAATTCCGCGACCTGCCGCGAGGCCGGACGCCGCCACAAGGTCTCCGGCATGTCCAGTTGCAGCATCTGGCCGTCGGCCATCACACCGACCCGGTCGGCCAGCGCGAACGCCTCGTCCTGGTCGTGCGTCACGTAGAACGCGGTCGTGCCGGTGGTGCGCAGCACCTCGCCGAGCACGCCGACCAGGTGCTCGCGCAGGTTCCGGTCCAGTGCCGACAACGGCTCGTCCAGCAGCAGCAACCGGGGCCGCGGCGCCAGCGAGCGGGCCAGCGCCACCCGCTGCGCCTGACCGCCGGAAAGCTCGCCGACCCGGCGTCCGCCGTAACCCGGCAGCCCGACGATGGCCAGCAGCTCCTCCACCCGTGCCCGGCGCCGCACACACGGCTCCCGGTACAGCCCGTAGCCGATGTTCCCGGCGACGCTGAGATGGGCGAACAGCTGGCCGTCCTGGAACATCATCCCGAAGCCGCGAGCGTGCACCGGCACCGCGGAGACGTCGTCGCCGTCCCAGCTGACCTCGCCCGCCGCCAGCGGTTCCAGCCCGGCGATGCCGCGCAGCAGCGACGACTTGCCCGAGCCGGACGCCCCCAGCAACGCCACGATCTCGCCCGGCTCGACCGCCAGATCGACGCCGTCCACCGCGACCAGGTCGCCGTAGCGGACGACGGCGCCACGCACCTGCAGACCCCTCACAGTTCCGCCTCCCTGGGCCGGACGAGTTCCGCGGCGGCCATCACCGCGGCGGTCAGCACCGCAAGAATCACCGAGGCAGCCATGGCCATGCCGAAATTGTCGGCGCCGGGGCGGCCGATCAGCCGGAAGATCACCGTCGGCAGCGTCGGATGCTCGGGCCGGGACAGGAACGAGGTCGCCCCGAACTCACCCAGCGAGGTGGCGAACGCGAAGCCGATCGCCAGCCCGAGCCCGCGCAGCGCCAGCGCGCCGTCGATGGTGGCCAGCACCCGCCCCGGACCGGCGCCCAGCATGGCGGCCGCCTCCCGTTGCCGCGGATCGATGGCACGCAGCACCGGCAGCAGGGTGCGCACCACCAGCGGCAGCGCCACGATGGCTTGGGCGATCGGGATCAGGATCGGCGACGTCCGCAGATCGAACGGCGGCCGGTTCAGGGTGATCAGGAAGCCGAATCCGACGGTTACCGCCGACACCCCCAGCGGCAGCATGAAGGCGGCGTCCAGCAGACCGACGCCCGCCGCCAGCCCCCGATTGCGCGGCCGCCGAGACGCGATCAGGCTCACCAAAACCCCTAGCAGCACCGCGATCGCGCTGGCCTGCGCGGCGATCACCAGCGAGTTCACCGCGGCCGTCCAGACCGGCACCGTCGTGCCGGAGTCGCCGGTGCCGCCGAGGAGTTGGTAGTTGCGCCAGCCCCAGCCGTCCGCGGTGACGAACGACCGCACCACCAGGTGCGCCATCGGCACCACCAGCAACCCGAGCACCACGAGGCCGGTGATCAGCGTCGGCAGCAGATCACGCCGCGCCCGCCATGGCTGCTCGACACAGGCGTCCCCAGAAAGCCGCAACGCGTGTTCGGCGCTCCGGCGGGCGCGTCCGGCGATCAGCAATGCGGCCGCCACCACGACCAGCTGGACGATCGACAGCGCCGCCGCGGCCGGCAGGTCGAGTAACTGGGTGGTCTGGTACCAGATCTCGGTCTCGATGGTGCTGAACCGGACGCCACCCATCACCATCACGATGCCGAACGCGGTCGCGCAGAACAGGAAGACCAGCGATGCCCCCGACAGCACCGCGGGCGCGATCGCCGGCAACGTCACGGTCAGGAAGACCCGAATCGGGGAAGCCCCCAGCATCCGGGCCGCCTCCGCGGTGCGCGGATCGAGCCGCGACCACAGCACGCCCACCGTCCGCACGATCACCGAATAGTTGAAGAAGGCCAGCGCCACCACGATGGCGGCGAACGTCTCGTCCAAACCCAGCCAGCCCAGCGGCCCCTGCGCGGCGAACAGCGACCGGAAAGCCACCCCGACGACCACGGTCGGCAGCACGAACGGCACCGAGACCACGGCCCGCAGCAAGCCGCGTCCGGGGAACCGGCAGCGGTACAGCAGGTAGGCGGCCGGGACGCCGAGCAGCACCGCGACCAAGGTGCCGGCGGCGGCCTGACCCAGGGTCTGGCCGATGATCCGCCAGGTCCGGAGCGCCGACAGCACCGCGCCGATGCCGTCCAGGCTGAACCCACCGGAGACGACGAAACCGCGTCCGACAAGCCCGGCGACCGGCCAGGCGAAGAAGACCGCGAGGAATCCGACCGGCAGCAGCACGGCCAGCGACCACAGCCCGATCGCCAGCGGGCTGGGTCGCACCCGGCCCCGGCCCGTCGATCGAGCCACACCCGTTGGTCGAGCTTGTCGAGCCCCCCGCTCCGTGGTCTCGACAAGCTCGACC
>NZ_JASGEF010000070.1:0-22973 GCF_047606665.1 Micropruina sp.
GAGGGCCGACACGCCGTCGACCCAGGACACGGCAGGGAGATCAGCTGGCCACGGAACGGGACATCACGTGACCACCAGAAAGGAGATCAACTGGCCGCCTACGAGGAGGTTACGGTGGCCATGGACACGAGGCTGGAACGTGGTGGTGCGGGGCGAGGCTTCGCGGTGCGTTGAGAATCGGGCTTACTTGTGTCATTCACGCTGGAAAGCTAGCATGACGCGCCATGTAAGCACAACAGATTGGGTGAATGTGGAGATGTGCTGTTTGCTCAGAACTTCCGTGAGCGTGACCGTTACTCATTCGGGACTGCGCCTGTGAGGAGAGCGAACCGTGGCCGGACAGGAAGCGCTGGACTAGTTTGGCTAGCGGCTCTCGGTAGCTGGGACCTCGAGGTCGTGCTGGGTTTGGCCGGGGGAGAAGGTCGCGATGCGTTGCGCGTCTGGTGCGAGCCCGTAGGTGTCGGTCGCGGGATGTACCTCGGGTTTGATGAAGGGTTCTACCGCCGCCAACTCCTCGGCATGCGCGATCGTGGCGACCAAGGTGTCGTAGTTCGTCTGGAGGTCGATCCAGTACCGGTCGCTGACGCCGAGTGCGCGGGCTATCCTCAGTCCGGCATCGGGCGTGATCCGCCGCTTGCCCCGGACTATCTGTCCGATGTGGGTCTGGCTCAGGCCGGTCGCCTGGGCGAGCCGGTACTGGCTGATCCCCAGGGGACGGAGGAACTCGTCGGCGAGAATCTCGCCGGGAGTGATCGGATCGTGCGCTGGTGCTGTCATGGTTCCCTCCCTCACCAATGGTCGACGATCCGGACGCCGTCGGTCCAGTGAGGCCGACTGGCTCCGGTCGTCCAGTGTCGTCCACAGCCAGAAAAAGAGGATCGATGATGACTTCGCCAGAAGCCTGTGGATAACTCAATATCCGTCGGAGGGGCGTCGTAGCATGGCGCAATCCGGCCCGGATGAGCAGGAGGACACCATGGCCATCACGAAGCATCGCTCGACTGAGCAGATCGAGCGGCATCTAGCGGCAGTCGCTGCTGCCCAGCGGATGGCGGGTGAGGAACCCACCGCTGACGACATGGAAGCAGCCCGTCGCATTCTGGCCGGAGAAGCCACGGCAGAGGAGGTCATCGCCGAGGGTCTGGCCGAGTTGGAAGCCCGGTACGGGTTCAAGCGATAGCGACAGAAGCCTGTGTCTGATCAGTACTGCTACCCCGGCAGCCACGTGCTGGTGAACCTTTACGGCTACGCCGATCCGGAGTTGTGGAAGGCCGCGGAGCGGCGCGTGGTTCAAGCGCATCTGATCGATCTCATCGAGCACCCGATCACAGGTGACTTCGATCTGCCTCACCTTCAGGCGATCCATACGGCGCTGGTCGAAGGCTTCTACAGCTGGGGTGGCCAGTTGCGGACCACCGATACCGGACCGGGCGGCACCGGCATCGCACATTGCCGACCCGAGTTCATCCGCGCCGAGGCTGACCGGGTCTTCGCGACCCTCGCGGCGTCCGATCATCTGCGCGGCCGTGACCGGGACGCCTTCTCGCGCGCGCTGGCCTGGACGTGGGGTGAGTTGACGGTCATCCACCCATTCCGTGACGTCAACACCCGGACCCAGTTCACCTTCTTCAACCAGTTGGCGCTGCATGCCGGCTGGCTGATCGACTGGACGACGATCGACCCCTACCTGTTCGGGTACGCCCGCACGGTCGCGATCGTCAGCGATGAACGGGGTATCGACGCGCTGCTCTATCCGGCGTTGGAGCCTCTCGCACCAAGCAGCGCTGAGCCTGTGCAGGCGTTGCGGAGGGGAGCCGATCGGTTCGTGGCGGGTGGGCAGGCATGGACGCGTCAGGATCTCGACCGTGCTCTGGTCGCCGCGATCGAGCGGAGGGACGCGTGACGGCCCTGACCAGCGTTGGGTTCGACAAGCTCAACCAACGACAAGCCCGATCAACGGCAGGTCAGTTGACCGTCCAAGTATCCGAACCGTTCAGCAGGCCTTGCAGTGCCGTCAGTCGTTCGGACGCCTCGGGCATCCGCACTTGATCGCGGACGCCGTCGTCGAACGAGGGACGCTCCACCTGCCGGAAGATGCCGATCGGGGACTGCTGCAGCACACCGGTGTCGGTCAGCCGGGACAGCGCGAAGGCCGAAGTCGGGTCAGTCGCGTGCGCATCGTGGACGACCACCTGGGACGGGTCGGCGTCCGCGGTGTTGACCACCGCCACCGAGCCGTCCGGACGCCGGATCACCGACTGGGCGCCGTCCGGCCCGAAAGTGACGGGCTGGCCGTGCACCAACCGGATTACGCCCGGCGCCTTCGGTCCCTTCAGTTCCAGGAACGCGTCGTCGTTGAAGATCGGGCAGTTCTGGTAGATCTCCACCAGGGACGCGCCGCGGTAGCCGATCGCGGCGGTGAGCACCTCGGTGAGGTGGGCCCGGTCGGAATCGATGGTGCGGGCCACGAACCCGGCCTCGGCGCCAAGGGCCAGCGAGATCGGGTTGAACGGGTAGTCCACCGAGCCGACCGGGGTCGACTTGGTCACTTTGCCCAACTCTGACGTGGGCGAATACTGGCCCTTGGTCAGCCCGTAGATGCGGTTGTTGAACAGCATGATGGTGATGTTCACATTGCGCCGCAGGGCATGGATCAGGTGGTTGCCGCCGATGCTCAGCGCGTCGCCGTCACCGGTCACCACCCACACCGCCAGATCGGGACGCGACACGGCCACACCGGTGGCGATCGCCGGCGCCCGGCCGTGGATCGAATGCATGCCGTACGAATCCACGTAATACGGGAACCGCGACGAGCAGCCGATTCCGGAGACGATCACGGTGTTCTCGCGCCGAATGCCGAGTTGCGGCATCAGCCCTTGGAATGCGGCCAGCACGGCATAGTCGCCGCAGCCGGGGCACCAGCGCACCTCCTGATCGGAGGTGAAATCCTTGCGGTTCAGCGGGGTCAGCGCCAAGGGGACGCCGGCCAGTCCAGAGACGGTGGCGGTCATCGTCCATCCTTCCCATCAATGATGGCAATCAGGTCTTCGGCCAACTCCGACAGCGAGATCGGCAGGCCGCGGACCCGCGAATAGCTTTCGCAGTCGACCAGGTATTTCGCCCGCAGAATGAATGCCAGCTGACCCAGGTTCATCTCGGGTACGATGACCCGGTCATAACGGCGCAGAATGTCGCCCAGATCGGACGGCAACGGGTTCAGATGCCGCAGATGCACGGTGGCGACGCTGCGTCCACTGAGCCGGACGCGGCGGGTGGCGGCCGAGATCGGGCCGTAGCTGGACCCCCAGCCGACCACCAGAACGCGGGCGTCCCCGTTCGGATCCTCGACCTCCAGCGGCGCCAGGTCGGCGGCGATGCCGTCCACCTTCGCCTGGCGCAGCCGCACCATGTACTCGTGGTTGTCGGGGTCGTAGGAGACGTTGCCGGTGTTGGCGGCCTTCTCGATGCCGCCGATCCGGTGCTCCAGGCCGGGCGTGCCGGGCACGGCCAGCGGACGGGCCAGTTTCTCGTCCCGCGCATACGGCAGGAACGGCCCGTCGGCGGGCGGCTCGGTGACGAAACCGGGGTCGATCGCGGGCAGTTCGGCCAGATTCGGCACCGCCCACGGCTCGGCGCCGTTGCCCAGGTAGCCGTCCGAGAGCAGGATCACCGGCGTCCGGTAGGTGAGCGCGATCCGGGTCGCCTCCAGCGCCGCGTCGAAGCAGTCGCCGGGGGATGCCGCGGCGATCACCGGCAGCGGGGCCTCGCCGTGGCGTCCGAAGATCGCCTGGAACAGGTCGGCCTGCTCGGTCTTGGTCGGCATGCCGGTCGCGGGTCCGGCCCGCTGGACGTCGCAGATCACCAGCGGCAATTCCAGCATCGCGGCCAGCGAGATGGTCTCCATCTTCAGAGCCATGCCCGGTCCGGAGGTGCTGGTCACGCCGAGCGCGCCGGCATAGGACGCCCCCAGGGCGGCACCGACGGCGGCGATCTCGTCCTCGGCCTGGAAGGTGATCACGCCGTGATCCTTCGCGCGGGAAAGAATGTGCAGCACATCGGACGCCGGGGTGATCGGGTAGGCGCCCAGGAACAGCTGCAACCCGGCCTTCGCGGCACCGGCCATCAGCCCGTAGGCGAGCGCGGTGTTGCCGGTGATCTGCCGGTAGGTGCCGGCCGGCGTCGGCGCGGCCGCCACCTGGTAGCGGACGGTGAACACCTCGGTGGTCTCGCCGTAGGCGTAGCCGGCCTTGAAGGCGGCGGTGTTGGCGTCGCGGATCTCGGGCTTGCTGGCGAATTTGCGGGCCAGGAAGTCGAGGGTGCCCTGCTCGGGACGGCTGTACAGCCAGGTCAGCAGCCCCAGCGCGAACATGTTCTTGGTGCGCGCAGCGTCCTTGCGGCCGAGCCCGAAACCGGCGACCGCGGCCATCGCCATGCCGGTCAGGTCGAGGGCGTGCACGTCGTAGCCGTCCAGGGTGCCGTCGGTCAGCGGGTTGTCGGTGTAGCCGACCTTGGCCAGGTTGCGGGTGGTGAAGTCGGCGGTGTCGGCCAGGATCACGGCGCCGCGGGGCAGGTCGTTCAGGTTGGCTTTGAGCGCCGCCGGGTTCATCGTGACCAGCACGTCCGGACGGTCGCCGGGGGTGCGAATGTCGAAGTCGGCGAAGTGCAGCTGGAAACTGGAGACTCCCGCGACGGTGCCGGCCGGCGCCCGGATCTCGGCCGGGAAGTTCGGCAGGGTGGAGAAGTCGTTGCCGAGTCGTGCGGTGTCGGAGGTGAACCGGTCGCCGGTCAGCTGCATGCCGTCCCCGGAGTCGCCGGCGAAACGGATGACGACCCGATCGACGCTGCGAACCTCGCTCATGCGGGTTGCGCCCTCCTTTTGTTGTGACAATCCGCGCCAGCTTACTGGCTTGTCGAGCAGGTCAGTCATTCACAGCTTTCGGGTGGGATGCGGTCAGAGGTTTGCCCAGGGCGGCGCGCCAACGGTCGGCGATGGCGTCCACCAGCAGCGGATGGACGCCGATCGGCTGGCTCACGGCGTCCGCGCCAGCCTCGGCGAGCTGCTCACTGAACCGGCCCGGCGCCAGCAGGTAGGACGCGATCGCGACCCGGCGGTGGCCGGACGCCCGGAGCGTGGCCACCGCCTCGGGCACGGTCGGCGAGGACGCCGTGACGAAGCCCGCCAGGGCCGGACGGTCCACGGCCCTGGACAGTTGTCGTGCGACGGCCTGCACCTCGGCGACGGCCCGCGGACGCAGTGAGCCGGCTCCGGCCAGCACCACCGCGTCGAAGTCGCCGACGGCGTCCAGTCGTTCCAGGACGGCGGGCAGCACGTCGGAGCCGATCAGCGGGGTGGCGGTGGCGTGGCCGCCGGCAGCGGCGATGGCCGCCGGAATGTCGGAGGTGACGTGGTAGCCGCTGGTCAGGAACGCCGGCACCACGATCGCCTCGCCCAGCTCGCGCAGCGTGTCGGTCAGGGTGGGGGTATGGATGTCCACCCAGCCGAGCCGGACGTCGGCGCCGCTGGCGTGGGCGACCGCCTCGGCCAGTTCCATCGAGGTGCGGGTGCCGAGCGCCGACCTGGTGCCGTGCACGGCCAGCACCAGCGGCGGATCGAACAGACGGGTGACGGTCATCAGATCGACCAGTTCAGGGTGGCCGCGTCGAAGTCTTCCGTGCTCAGCCCGGAGCGGATCATGCCGGCCGCCAGGGTGCTGCCCATCTGCGGGTCCACCAGCAGGAACGCACCGGTGCGGCGTGAATCGGAGTAGTCCTCGGCGACGATCGGGGCGGCCAGCCGGATGCTCACCCGTCCGATGTCGTTGAGGGTCAGCGCCTCGGCCTCGACCGGAGCCAGGGTGTCCAGGTCGAGCCGGCCCTTGATCTCCTTCACGATGCCCTGCACGGTGCGGGTGGTGTGCTTGAGCAGCACCTTCGAGCCAGGCCGGAGGGCGCGATCGGACAGCCAGCAGACCAGCCCGTCGACGTCCTGTGTCGGGGTCGGGGCGTCGGCTGCCGAGGCGATCAGTTCGCCGCGGGTGATGTCCACCTCGTCCGCCAGCCGCAGCGTCACCGACATCGGCGCGAACGCCTCGTCGAGCTCTTCGCCGGCCGCGTCGATGCCGACCACGGTGGTCGTCCGGCCCAGCGGCAGCACGCTCACCTGATCGCCGACCCGAACCACACCGGACGCGATCTGTCCGGCGTAGCCGCGGTATTCGACGTGCTTGGGGTCACGCGCGGCGGCCTGCGGCCGGATGGTCAACTGCACCGGGAACCGGAACGGCTCGGCCTCGACCGCGGTGCCGGAGGGCAGCTCTTCGAGCAGTTCCAGCAGGCTGGGGCCGTCGTACCAGGGGGTCTGCTCGGAGCGTTCCACGATGTTGTCGCCGAGCAGCGCCGACACCGGCACGCACCGGACGTCCTCGATGCCCAGCCCGGCGGCCACCTCGGCGATCTCGGCGGCGACGGTCGCGAACCGGTCGGCGTCGAAGTCGACCAGGTCGATCTTGTTCACCGCGAACACCAGGTGCGGCACCCGCAGCAGGGCGGCGACGGCGAGATGCCGACGGGTCTGCTCCAGCACGCCCTTGCGGACGTCGACCAGCAGCACCAGCACGTCGGCGGTGGACGAACCGGTCACCGTGTTGCGGGTGTACTGGACGTGCCCGGGGCAGTCGGCCAGCACGAAGGTGCGCTTGGCGGTCGCGAAGTAGCGGTAGGCGACGTCGATGGTGATGCCCTGCTCACGCTCGGCGCGCAGGCCGTCGGTGAGCAGCGCCAGGTCGACGATGCCCAGGCCCTTCTCTTTGCTGACCCGCTCGACGGCGGCCAGCTGATCGGACAGCACCGACTTGGAGTCGTGCAACAGCCGTCCGACCAGGGTCGACTTGCCATCATCGACGCTGCCGGCGGTCGCCATCCGCAGCAGCGTCCCGTTGGTCGAGCTTGTCGAGACCCCGCTCTCGTTGGTCGAGCTTGTCGAGACCTGTGTGCTTGCCACAGCTGCGCTGCTCATCAGAAGTAGCCTTCCTTCTTGCGGTCCTCCATGGCGGCCTCGGTGAGCCGGTCGTCGGCGCGGGTGGCGCCGCGTTCGGTGATCCGGGTGGCGGCCACCTCGGCCAGCACCGCGGCCACGTCGGCGGCGTCCGATTCGACGGCGCCGGTACAGGACATGTCGCCCACCGTCCGGTAGCGGACGGTCTTGGTCACCACCTGCTCGGACGGCTTCGGCTGAGAGAACTCGCCGACGGCCAGCCACATGCCGTCGCGGCTGAACACCTCGCGCTCATGCGCGTAGTAGAGCGCCGGCAGCTCGATGTTCTCGGCCTCGATGTAGCGCCAGACGTCCAGCTCGGTCCAGTTGCTCAGCGGGAACACCCGGACGTGCTCGCCGGGACGGTGCCGCGGGTTGTACAGGTTCCACAGCTCGGGCCGCTGGTTGCGCGGATCCCACTGCCCGAACTCGTCGCGCAGGCTGACCACCCGCTCCTTGGCGCGCGCCTTCTCCTCGTCGCGGCGTCCGCCACCGAAGACGGCGTCGAAACGACCCTCGGCGATGGCGTCCAACAGCGGCTGGGTCTGCAACGGGTTGCGGGTGCCGTCGGAGCGCTCGATGAGGCGTCCGTCGTCGATGTAGTCCTGCACCTTGACCACGATCAGCCGGGCGCCCAGCGATTCGGCGACCGAGTCGCGGAACTCGAGCACCTCGGCGAAGTTGTGCCCGGTGTCGACGTGCAGCAGCGGGAACGGCAGCGGTGCCGGCCAGAACGCCTTCGCGGCCAGATGCAGCATCACCACCGAGTCCTTGCCGCCGGAGAACAACAGCACCGGACGCTCCAACTCGCTGACCGTCTCGCGAATGATGTGGATCGCCTCGGACTCCAGCTCGCGCAACTGGCTCAACCGCCGCGCACCCCTGTTGGTCGAGTTGGAGTTGGTCGAGACCCCGCCCTCGTCGGTCGAGTGTGTCGCGACCCCGCCGCCGTTGGTCGAGCTTGTCGAGACCTCAGACGTGGTTTCGACAAGCTCAACCCGCGACGAGGCGGTTTCGACAGGCTCAACCAGCGAGGTCTCGCCAGGCTCAGCCGACAGGGACATCAGGTTCAGGCTCTGCAATGCAGTCACGAAGGGGGCCTCCACGATCTCGGCGGTCTCGGCCGGCTGCACGTGCAGCCCGCATTCGGTCTTGTTCAATCCGGCCCAACGGCCGGCGCGCGGGTCTTCGCCGGGGGCCACCGGACGGGTGCACGGCGCGCAGCCGATCGACGGGTAGCCCTGGGTGAGCAGCGGATTCACCGGCACCTGGTGGGTGCTGGCGTAGCCGAGCAGCTCGTCGAAGCTCCAGGCGGCGATCGGGTTGATCTTCACCATCTGGTGGCCCTCGTCCCATTCGACGAATTGGGTGTTGGCCCGCAGCACGTTGTCCTCGCGGCGGACGCCGGTGACCCATGCCTCGTAGCCGCCCAGGGCGGCGTTGATCGGCTCCACCTTGCGCATCTGGCAGCACAGGCCGGGGTCGCGGTCGTGCAGCCGGGCGCCGTATTCGGCGTCCTGCTCGACCACGGTCAGCCGGGGGAGCACGTCCACGATCCGCAGCGGGGCCGCGGCGGCCAGGGCGTCCCTGGTGGCGACGGTCTCGGCGAAGTGGTAGCCGGTCTCCAGAAACAACACGTCCACGCCGGGCAGGTGCTGGGCGACCAGGTGCGGGACGACGGTGTCGCCGGCCATCGAGCAGGCTACCGCGACGCGTCCGGCGAAATGTTCCGCCGTCCAGGCGACGACGTCGTCGGCGGTCCAGTCGGCCGAGCGGGCCTGGGCGTCCGCCACCAGGGCACGCAGTTCGGCGACGCTGCGCCGGGTGACCGCCACCTCGGCGGTCACCGCAGGGCCTCCTCGTCGCTGCGTTTGGCCCACGCGGAGAACGTCTCGCCGGTCTCGTGATCGTCGGCGAACCGGCGCACCACGCGCTCGACGTAGGCGGGCAACTCCTCGGCGCTCACCTTGAGGCCGCGGACGGTGCGGCCCAGCCCGGCGTCCTCACGATCTGCGGACGCCAGACCGCCACCCAGGTGCACCTGGAAGCCGAACTCGGGCTCGCCGTTCGCGCCTGTGAGGATCTGGCCCTTCAAACCGATGTCGGCGGTCTGGATGCGGGCGCACGAGTTCGGGCAGCCGTTCAGGTTGAGGGTGATCGGCAGTTCGAGCTTGACGTCGCTCAGCCGGTTCTCCAGTTCGGCGATGGTGGCGGTGGCGGTGTCCTTGGTGTCGACGAAGGCGAGCTTGCAGAACTGGATGCCGGTGCAGGCCATGGTGTGCCGCCGGAACGGGCTGGGGTCGGCGTGCAGGCCCAGACCCTTCAACTCGTCGACCAGGCCGGTGACCTCGTCGGCGGGCACGTCGAGCACCAGCAGCTTCTGGTGCGGGGTGAATCGGACGCGCTGCGAACCGATGCGTTCGGCGGCGGCGGCAACCTGACTCAAGATGGTCCCGGAGACTCGGCCGACGGTGGGGGCGAAGCCGACATAGAAACGGCCGTCCTTCTGGGCGTGAACGCCGACATGGTCACCGGTGTACGGCGCGGGCGCGGGCGCAGGCCCGTCCGGAAGCGGGTAGCCGAGGTATTCGTCCTGCAGCACCTGACGGAACTTCTCCGGGCCCCACTCGGCGAGCAGGAACTTCAGCCGCGCCTTATTGCGCAGCCGGCGATAGCCGTAGTCGCGGAAGATCTTCACCACGCCGAGCCACACTTCCGGGGCGCGCTCCTGGCTGACGAAGGTGCCGAGCCGCTCGGCCAGCCGCGGGGCGACACTGAGGCCGCCACCGACCCACAGGTCGTAGCCGGGACCGAGTTCGGGGTGCTCCACGCCGACCAGCGAGATGTCGTTGATCTCGTGCACCACGTCCAGGCTGGGATGTCCGGTGATGGCGGTCTTGAACTTGCGCGGGAGGTTCGACAGTTCGGGGTCGCCGATGTACTCGTCGACGATCTGCCGGATCACCGGGGTCGGGTCGATGATCTCGTCGGCCGCGATGCCGGCCACCGGTGAACCCAGGACGACGCGGGTGCAGTCGCCGCAGGCCTCGGTGGTGATCAGGCCTACCGACTCGAGGCGGCGCCAGATCTCGGGCATGTCCTCGATCCGGATCCAATGCAGCTGAATGTTCTGCCGATCGGAGATGTCGGCGGTGTCGCGGGCGAATTCGGTACTGATCTCGGCGACCACCCGGAGCTGCTCGGTGCTCACCGCGCCGCCGTCGATCCGGACCCGCAGCATGAAGTACTTGTCCGAGAGCTCCTCCGGCCCCAGCGAGCCGGTGCGGCTGCCGGGAATGTCCTGGCGCCGCTGCGTGTAGAGGCCCATCCAGCGGAACCGGCCGTGCAGGTCGTCGGTGGGGATCGAGTCGAATCCCTCCTTGGCGTAGATCTGTTCGATCCGGGCTCGGACGTTGAGCGGGTTGTCCTCAGCCTTGAACACTTCATTGGCGTTCAGCGGCGTGGTGCCGTCGACCAGCCACTGGCCGTTGCTGCGCCCCTCGCGAGGGGGCCGGACGCGGGCGGGTGCGGTTGCGGTCATGAGAACTCCTGATGGTGGAAGAGCCGGGGCCGACTGGGTCGGCTGGATCGGACGGAGGCGAGACGGACTCAAGCGCAACACATGGCGCTGCTCATCACACGCTGCAGGTCGACGTGACGCCGGATCACGAGCGGGAGAGTGCGAAGCATGCCGTGAAGTTACACAGTCGGACGCCGCCAGCTTGCATCGAGACCCCCGAACCAGGTCAATGGTAGTACGTATCAGGTGCGCCCCTTGGCTCGCAGGGTTCCGCGGATGGGCCAGCACTCGCCGGGACGGCTGGCGTGCAGTCGCGAGAAGGGAACGATGTCGCCGCAACTCGAGTTCGCTAGATCCGACTCATCGGATCGGGCCGCCCATCACCGAACCGCGCAAGCGCACGTTCATAGCGACCTCCGAACGACACGCTGGTGACATCCCTATAGCGTCATCGGGAGGTCCCGGCCGTCCACACGCCTCGCGGGTTGATCAACTGCATCTCGCACTTCTTGGCGCCAAGACGGCCGAGGTGGCCGACCAGTCGTGGAGAATCTTCCTCCGCCTCGAAGTACACACTTATGAGACTGGAATGGTCAGCCGCCGCGCGTAGTACGTCTTTCGTCTCCGCCTGATCGGGTAGGTGGAAGTCAACTTCTGGACGCCCGCCAAGGCCTGCGACCGCGCGCTCAATGTACCCTCCCTCTCGATCCACACGAATTCCGGTGATATCGGCGACCCTCAATACCGTGTACCCATCGACATAGACGTTCTCCGCGAGACTCTGGAGCAGGACCCAATGTTCACGGACGCAAACGACGTATCCGTTCACCCAATTTGCCCAGTGCTCTTCGCCCCGGTCGATTTCTACTGGATATTGTTCCTGTGTGGCCTTCCGAAGGCTCTCGAAAACAGAACGGTGTGATCTGGTCATGCAGTTTCATACCTTTCGAAGGTATAACGAAAGAAGATAATCTTCCTGATATTGTTCCGGTCGTGGGGGCCGGCATTGAGTGCGGCCCCTTTGGTCGGGGTCTAGTTGTGGGCCATGGCCAGCATTAAACAAAACCGGATTCTTTCCATGGCTGGCCGGTAGGCGCGATCTTGTGCGGGGGCGGCGTGTCGAGCACTTCGAGTGAGCCTCTCGAATTATGATTGATTTTATGAGGGTTGATGTTTCTGGTGACGAGTTGGCGGTGTTGATGCGGTGGAAGAAGCGGTCTGACACTCTGACGTTGATACGTATGAAGGCCGAAGCAATCCTGTACATCTCCGAAGGTGTCGATCCTGTGATCGTGGCGAAACTTGTCGACCGGACGCTGAAGACGGTGCAGGGTTGGATCGCCGACTGGCAGGAAACGCGATTGTGCTCGGTGGTGACCGGTCATGCCGGGAACCAGAACGCAGCGAAACTGACCCGGGAACAGAAGATGTCGTTGAGGGAGGTTCTGGCAGCAGCTCCTTCCGAGGCCGGTGTGTCAGCGGCGTTCTGGGATGTGCCGGCCCTGGCCGATGTGGTGAAGACCCGGTTCGATGTCGTCTACGAGTCCGACTCGTCCTACCAGCTGTTGCTCCGGTTCTGCGGGATGAGCTTCAAACTGCCCGACCCGGTCGACAAACGCCGTGACGAGGCAGCGATCACTACCCGCATGGCCGAGATCGCCGGCCAGGTCGTCACCTTCGAGGCTTCCGGATCTGTGGCCGATGTCGAGAACGTCGGGGTCGCCGTCGAAGTCCAGAGAGTACCGCTGAACGTGCGTGAGGCCGAGACAGAGGGGTATTGCGGCTGCTGCCGGTGCGGAGTTGTAGGTGAACGTGAGATACGGCACCCGTGATGCCCGGTTGCATGAGGTGTGGGTAGGGTCGTAGTTGATCGAACAGAACCGGCGCTCGAACGACGGGTCATCCTCATCGTCCTTCGGCACATTCAGCAACAACCCATGGTTGGTGAAGCCACCGTTGCTCGGACCGTTTGCCCAGGCCTGCACCATCGCGGTCAGGTCGGCCGACACGAATGCGTTCGTGTCGGGACAGCCGTCGCCGCCCACGTTCTTTGTCAAGGAACTTGACGTTCCAGTGTCGGTGTCATGCGATGGCTTGTTCGACCAGGTGGTGGCCGACTCGTCCCATGCGTCCACCAGTGGATGAATGTTCATCTTCTTCGACGTGGCACATGAGCCAGCCGCGTACTGATACAGGTTGACGGTCGCCTTCAGAATCTTTCGGCCGGCGATCTCGCCGTTCGGCCACTGTACGTAGCTGTATGCATAGTGGGTGTTGGAGCTGTCCGCCGTCCGTCCCACGATCAGCCGATACGACAGCGTGTCGATCGTCGTCATTCCGGAACGCACCCAGTGTCCTGCATCGCCGATAGCGGCGTCACATCGGGGTCCAGCACGATCGGAAACACAACTGCGGGGTCGGACACAAGAGCCGACGGTGTCGTCAGCGTGACATCATGATCGGCCTGGTCCTGTTCGGTCGCCACCTCGTCGAGCTTCGGATCCAGCGCCACTACGTTGGTCGGGTCACCGAACACGTCCCGCCGTCCGTCCCACGCCGTCAACGAAGACGATTGGCCCGTACGGCCCTTGCCATCCTCGAAGAACAACTGTCCCTCTCTGGTCTTCCGTAGCCGTACCCCCTTGTTGCGCACGTGCACCGTAAACGACGGTGCGACGGCCTCGGCAGTGTTGATCCGAATCCGCGTCGACACACCGAGTGCAGTCGCTGTCACCACCAGATCGACACCGTCGCCCACCGCGTAGGTTGCCGACGCGCCTTCGACCTTGGGCGTAGGCAGCGCCTTTGTCCACGACCAGATCGTCCACCCGCCATCCGGCAGCTTGAGCCTCGCGAATTCTTTGGCGCCACCCGCACCGATCAGCACCGACGATGGTGATGACGCCGGTCGCAGCCGACCCTTCTCGTCGGCTTTGAGGGTGTAGTCAACATCGACCCACTTGCCGTCAGCGTTCTTCACCCACATCGGCGCCGCGAACGACTCCTGCTCCAACGTGCCATCTGGGTTCACCAGCACACGGACCGACTCGTTTCGCTGCGACAGATCCTCCACTGCCACATTTAGCACCCGCGCTGTTACTCCGGCGGACACCAAGTCAGGACGGTCGGAAATCCCGTCGCCATCGGAGTCTGCCGCTTTCACGGCCTCCCCCGGTGAAGGCTTCGGATCGGGCTCCTCCGCGGATGCGGTCGGAATCTCCGTGCTGAAACACAACGCGATCGACAACACGCCAGACACCAGGCAAGTGGCCCATCTCGGCATGGCAACGCCGGAGGCAGAAAAGGGTAGACGCAACACGGGGGTGAACTCCTTGGCAGAAAGCGCCAGGAGTGACGAAACTGCCCGGCCCTACGACACGCCGTGCCATTTCTAGCAGAACCACGCGACCATGGGGAAGGGGTGGCTGGCTATACGGACATCGCAAGTCGGGCGATCCAGCTCAACCGACCTGAGCAGTACCCAATTGGTTGGGAGGGATTCTGGACGTGTCGCCCAACTGTGCGGGCGTGTCTGGCGGAGGGCGCGGCTCGTGGTCGCCAGGCCGACCACTAGGCTGACCTGCAGGACATCGCGGGACGAGGGGTTGTTGGAGTGGGTGAGGCGGATCAGGTAGCGGCCGTGCCGCGGCTGCGCTGGCCCACCCGGAAGGTCCTCGCCGGCTATGGCGCCGACTTGGCCACGGCCTGGCGGGTGCCGGCGGTCAAGCGCGGACTGCTCGCCACCCTGCTGCTGTTCGTCGGCTCGCTGACACCGGCCTACCTGCCGCAGAACAGCCCATGGTGGGAGCCGATCCGCTCCCTCGGCTGGGACACCTGGCCCGCGAAGGTGATCGGCACCGCGCTGGTGGTGACCGCGGTGGTGCTGCTGGTGGATGCCTGGTTCCGGCTGCGTCCGGGCCTGTATCTCGACTTCAAACACTGGGCGGTCGGCCTGATCTGGAGCCTGCCGCTGCTGCTCGCGCCGCCGATCTTCAGCCATGACGCCTACTCTTACGCGGCTCAGGGTTGGCTGCTGCACAACGGGCTCAACCCCTATGACACGCCGATCAGTGTGCTGCCCGGCGCTTTCGCCGATCAGGTCGCCTGGGTGTGGCGCTATACCCCCGCACCGTACGGTCCGCTCAGTCTGCAGATCTCGCACCTGATGGTGATCGCCGGCGGGCTCAATCCGTACTTCTCGACGCTGCTGATGCGCATTCCGGCGTTGATCGGGGTCGCACTCATCGTCTATTTCCTGCCGCGGCTGGCGTCCCGGTTGGGGACGGACGTGCAACTCGCCGCCTGGTTTTCCACGATCAATCCGCTGCTGATCATCGACCTGGTCGGCGGCATGCACAACGACGCGCTGATGATCGGCCTGATCATCACTGCCCTTTATCTGACCCATCGCCGGCCGGGGCAGTTCTGGCTCGGCGCGATCATCGTCGGGGTCGCGGCCGCGGTGAAACAGCCCGCCCTGCTGGCCGCCTTCCCGGTGGCGCTGATCGGGTTGCCCTGGCAGTGGAACACCCAGCATGTGCTGAACAAGGTCGCCCGCGCGGCCCTGTCGTCGGTGATTGCGGTCGGCACCTTCGTGGTGATCTCGGTGGCCACCGGACTGGACTTCGGCTGGATGAACGCCATCGACGTCCCCGGCCGGGTGGTCACCCTGGCGCCGCTGTCGCTGCTCGGCGAAGGCGTTCGATTGCTCTGCGTCGCGGCCGGACGCCCGGCGCTGGGCAGCCAGATCGCCGGCGGCCTGCTGGTGGCCGGCGTGGCGGCGTCCGCGGTGATCGTCGCGTACCTGGCGGTGACGGTGGCGCGCCGGCGTCCGGTCACCTTCCTGTCCTGGGGGTACCTCGTCGTGGCGCTGCTCGGGCCGGCGCTGCATTCCTGGTACCTGCTCTGGGGCGGACTGCTGCTGCCGCTGACCAAGCCGACCGAACGGGTGCAGACCGTCGCCGTGGTGGTGACCAGCGTCCTGCTCGGCTACGGTGCCGGTAACCTGGCCTGGCGCAACGACACCGGTATCGCGCTGGGCCTGGCAGGGCTGGCGCTGATCACCACCCTGCTGGTCCGCCATGTCGACGAACACCGGACGAGGGGAGCCCGCGGATGAGCGACGACGTCCTTTTGGAGGTGACGGACGGGGTGGGCCGGATCACCCTGAACCGGCCACGGCAGATCAACGCGCTGACCCTCGGCATGCTGGCCGAGACCGGCGACCGGCTGGTCGACTGGCTGGACGACGACACGGTCGAGCGGGTCCGGCTGACCGGCGCGGGAGAGCGCGGCCTCTGCTCCGGCGCCGACGTCCGCGCCCTGCGCACCGACCTGGCCGAGCGCGGCGAAGCAGCCGCCGAGGCCTTCTTCACCATCGAGTACGGCGTGGACGCGCTGATCGCGAACTACCCCAAACCGGTGCGGGCCGACCTGTTCGGCATCACCATGGGCGGCGGCATGGGCCTGGCAGCGCACTGCTCCGAGCGGGTGGTGCGGGCCGACAGCCGGCTGGCCATGCCCGAGACGATCATCGGTCTGTTCCCGGATGTCGGGGTGCTCTACGAACTGTCGCGGGCGCCCGGCGAACTCGGCACGCATCTGGCTCTCACCGGCAGCCGTGTCGGGGCCGCGGACGCGGTCCTGGTCGGCCTGGCCGACCGTGCGGAGGGGGACGTCCCGGACGCCACTCTGCCGGCGCAACGGCACTGGATCGACGAATGCTATGCCGGCGACGACCCGGTCGCGATCGTCCGGCGACTCGAGGACCATGCCGTCGCCGCGGCGCGCGATACCGGCGCGCTGCTGCGCCAGCGCTGTCCCTTCGCGGTCGCGGTCAGCCTGGCCGCGATCCGTCGCGCCGCGAACCTGCCGGACGTGGCCGCTGTGCTCGGTCAGGACCACGCCCTGGCGGTGCCGATGGTGCAACGTCCGGACTTCTCCGAAGGCGTCCGGGCCCAAGTCGTCGACAAGGACCGCACGCCCTCCTGGCACCCCGGCCGGCTCGAAGGCGTCGATCCGGCCGACGTGCAGGCGCTCTTTGCTGCCCTCGACTAGCCCGCGTATCGGCCTAGTGCTTTCGTGGCGCGGGTCTTGTGAGGATGCCTGCGATCCGGATCGGGTGGGCCGTCGGCAGAACACACCTCGCTGGGAAGGGGGCTCGGAGGTTCAGTCTGAATTCGACACCAGAGTTGGCCTCTGCCCGCACCTTCCACCGCTCAGCACCCTTCCGCGGCCACACCACTCTGGTGTCGATTTCGGACAAGACCTCGGTAGACCCCACGCCGGCTGCCGGGTGAGGCACGGGTCGGCGCCTTTGCTGGTCGTTTCGCGGCCGGCTCAGACCCGGTAGTCGACCACGACGGGGGAGTGATCGCTCATTCGCTGCTCGTAGCTGGGCTCCCGGTCGGTGCCGCCCTCGATCGCGGCGGCGGCCAGGGCGGGCGTGGCCAGGTGGTAGTCGATCCGCCAGCCGGTGTCCTTGGCGAACGCCTGACCGCGCCAGGTCCACCACGAGTTCGGTCCCTGGCTGTCGGGGTGCAGCCGCCGGACGACGTCGACCAGCGTCTGGGGTGTCAGGGTCGCGTCGAACCAGGCTCGTTCGTCGGGCAGAAAGCCGGAGTTGCGCTGGTTGGCCCGCCAGTTGGTCAGGTCGAGCTGGGTGTGGGCGATGTTGAAGTCGCCCATCACCAGGAACTCGCGGCCCTCGCGTATGGCCTGCCGCCGGACACGGGTGAGGTAGCTGCCCAGCGAGGCCAGGAAGCGCATCTTCCGCTGGTGCTTCTCTGGGTCGGCGTCCGGACCCTCCCAGGAGGCGCCCTTCGGCACGTACAGCGATCCGATCCGGAGCGGCGGCCCGGCGGGCGGTTCCAGATCGACCTCGATATAGCGGCCCTCGTGGTCGAAGGTGCGGTTGCCGAAGCCCATCCGGACCGCGGACGGCGCCCAGCGGGACAGCACCCCGACCCCGTTGCGTCCGGCCAGCAGGCCCGGATGGTAGGTCAGCCGATGGTCCGGCCAGGCGTCGGTGGGCAGTTCGTCGTGCGGGCAGCGCACCTCTTGCACCGCCACGATGTCGGGCTGCCGGCGGGCGAGCCATTCGCCGAAGCCGCGCCGCACACAGGCCCGGATTCCGTTGACGTTGGCGCTGGCGATCCGCAGGGTGGTGCTCACCCGGTCACGGTATCGGGGCGGACCGCACTGGCAGAGGCGAGCGCGTTGCTTGTCCACTGGGGAAGCTGTCGCGCTGGCCTGTGCCGACGCCGGCTGGCGCTGCCGGGGAGTGGACGCTACTCGAAGTCGAGGTGGCCTTCCTCGAGAGCCCACCGACGAAATCCTCCGGCCCTGAACGGCAGGTAGTAATCGCCCTCGAGAAGATCATCCGCGAGCGCTTCGACCATGGCGACTGTGAGTTGCTTGGCACGGATGGCGTCGCAAAGCAGCGACAGCGTGCATGTGACGTGGAGGCCGTCCTCCTCGGCGATAGTGCGGGCGACATTGTCATCGAGCACGACTTCCCAGCCGAGTACTTTGCCAAGGGCAAGAACGCCGCATTCCCCGCGGTTTTTGCCATCGGCTACCAATCGGTCCTCGTATGTGGCGAAGGCGATCAGGAAGTCGATGTCGCTGCGACGATCCACGGTGATCCAGTCTGCGCTCAGCACTTGGCGAATGGCGGGCTGTTCGTGTGTCTGATGGTCGAGTTCGTCCTCGACGCTCTCCGGCACGACCACCGTGCGCCCGGCTGCGATGAACTTGAGGACGCCCAGCCAGCCTTGAACAGCGAAGTGCCGCAGCGGACCGGTATCGAATACCAACACGCCAGGCGCTGTCACGAAACGAATTTCCAGATCTCGTCTTCCCGGCGCTCTCGCAAAGCGGGGAGATCGCTGTCCTGGAAGGTGTCTTGGAGGAGGTCGAGGGTGCGTTCGCGGCTCAGCCGTTCGTCGCGGAATGCTCGAAGTATGGCCTTTTGGTAGGGAACTGGCAGGGTGGTGCCTTCCAGGTCCCTCGGCACATAGAGCCCGAACTCAACGATGTCGGCCTGAGTTGTGGTCGTACCGCGGACGGTGGCCGCCTCGCTCGGCTCGATCAGCCCTAGCTCCCGAAGTCGCCTAGCGAGCGTTGCCATGTCCACGCGGAACCTGCTCCCCAAGAGGACGGCGGCTTCCCGCAGGCTGTGGGATGCGATCTTCTCGCGCCAGTGTGTGCGAACGGCCGTGCTGGGCAGGAGAAGTGCGCGGGCGAATCGATCTAGACGTCCCTCAATGTCATTGCTGGAGTCGGTCACCTTCCAATCAATGGTGTACTCGTCCGCGACGAGGTAGTGGCCAAGCTCGTGAGCTGCCGCCAGACGACGCCGTCCCACCTTGTTGTGACTGTTGACAAGGCTTACGCCGCCATGACGCAAGAGGATGGTCCCGGCGTCCGCAGTGTCCACGCCAAGATCCACTGAGAAGATCAAGAGCCCGAGCTGTCCCGCCAGATCGATCAGGTCGAGGACCGGCTCCGTTTCTGACAGGCCGACGCGGGATCGGATGCGCGCCGCGAGGTGATCCGCGTCGGTGTTGCTCCGTGGGCGAGGTTCTGGCTCCAAGTCAGGAAGTCTGAGTTCGTCAGGGACCAGTGAGTGTACGAACTCGACATCGGTTGCCAGGGTCTCCAGGTGGCGGTCGATCTGCGATTCTGATCCTTCAGGATCCTGGTTGTAACGATGGGAGACCAAGGCCGGAATCGGTTCCGCGAAGAAGGACGACATCCGAACGCCGAGCGCTCGCGAAATCTCGGACAGTTCGACGGCGGTGACCTTTCGCACTCCCGCCTCGATCTTGTTGACCACTGTCCTGTCGAGGCCAGCCTCGCTGCCAAGTTCGCCCTGCTTCATGCCGACGCGCTCACGGGCCTCGCGGATTCGTGAGCCGAGGGTCTGGGAGTCAAGCTCAGCCATGTGTGCGAGTTTCGCACACCTCGTACGTCGTGTCACCTGGCCCGGACGTCCGCACGGCGGCGATACTGCGGCATGGGCATCCTCGGCTACGGAATGATCAACTCGCTCGACGGCTACGTGATCGGTCCGGACGGCCGGTTCGACTGGGCCGAGCCGGACGCCGAGGTGCATCGGTTCGTCAACGACCAGGACCGCGGGATCGGCACCTACCTGTACGGCCGCCGGATGTGGCAGACCATGAAGGTCTGGGGCGAGGACGACTGGCTCGACGGCGAGCCGGACGTCGTCCAGGACTACGCCCAGCTCTGGCGAGCGTCGGACAAGATCGTCTTCTCCACCACGCTGGAATCGGTCGACGAACCTCGCGCCCGCCTGGAGCGCAGCCTCGACATCGATGCGATCCGGCAGTTGAAAGAGAGCACGGACGCCGACCTGGCCGTCGCCGGACCGACGCTCGCGGCCCACCTGCTACCCGCCGGCCTGGTCGACGAACTCAGCATCTACCTGGCCCCCGTCGTGGTCGGCGGCGGCGTCCGGCTCCTCCCAGAGGTCGCGCTGCACCTCGACCTGCTCGACGAACGCCGCTTCGACTCCGGTTTCGTGTTCCTGCGCTACCGGATCAGAACCTGAGGCGCAGCGAGAGGGTGGCAGTCAATGGTGTCAATAGTGGTACACATCTCGATGTGGTGAGCATCGACGAGGGAGGACCAGTGAATGTCCAGCATTACACCTACCGCGTCACCTGGTCCCAGGCCGATGGCGAGTACGTGGCGACCGTAGCCGAGTTTCCGTCGCTGTCGTGGCTCGATGAGGATCAGGCCGACGCGTTGCGCGGACTGGTGCAGCTCGTGGGAGACGTCGTGGTCGACATGGAATCGTCAGGAGAGACGGTTCCCGAGCCGCTGGCGGACCGGCGCTATTCGGGACACTTCAACGTCCGGGTTCCCGAGTCGTTGCATCGTGAACTCGCCGTTGCAGCCGCCGAGCAGGGAGTGAGCCTCAACCGGTTGGTCAGCGACCGGCTCGCGCACGCCTGATTTCGATGCGGATCAGGGGGGCGAGGGATGATCGCCCGCCCAGCGGGACGCCTCGGCCCGCGCTACCGGTAGTTGGCGAACTGAACCGGGAAGTCGTAGTCGGCGCCCTTGATCAGCTGCTGACAGGTCTGCAGGTCGTCCCGCTTCTTACTGAACACCCGCAGTTCGTCGCCCTGGATCTGGGTCCGGACGCCCTTGGGCCCGGAATCCCGGATCAGCTTGGCGATCTTCCGGGCGTCGTCGCCCGAGATCCCCTGCTGCATGGTCGCGGTCAGCTTCCAGATCTTGCCGCTGATCCGCGGCTCGTCCGGCTTCAGCGCCTTCAGGTCGATCTTGCGCCGGACCAGCATGGTCTGCAGCACGTCGAGCACGGCCTTCACCCGCTCTTCGCCGGACGCCTCCATGTCGATCACGTCGCCGGCCACCTTGATGGCGGCGTCGGTGCCTCGGAAGTCGTACCGGTTCCGGATCTCCTTGGCGGTCATGTTGACCGCGTTCTCCAGCTCTTGCCGGTCGAACTTGCTCACCACGTCGAAGGAGCTCTCGCCAGCCATCGTCCGTCCTCACCTCTGCTTCGTCTCGATTGGTCCGCTCGCCAGCAGTGTTGCTATGTTTGTCCTCGCCCACCAGCACGGCAGGTTGCCCGAGCGGCCAAAGGGAGCGGTCTGTAAAACCGTCGGCATCGCCTACGTAGGTTCGAATCCTACACCTGCCACGCGCCTGAAGTGGCCTCTGATAAGCCTGAATGGCAAGTCAGGGGCCACTTCGTCAATCTTGGCGTCCGTGTGCGGAGCGGACTCGCCGCCCGACGACCAGGGCGCTGTCCGCTCTTCGCGACAAGGCCGTCGTGCTTCGCACGCATCCGCTCTGGCCGCCAGAGCTCCCGGTGCCGCCTGGACGCCGAGCGCGTGCCGATCTCTGCTGCATCTGGACGAGGTCTTCCCGACGGTTGTAGTGCTTGGAATTCGTGATCACTGGACTCCGGCGTGCCGATCAGGGCTCGGGCGACGCCGACCACCAACACAGTGAAGGAGAACCGATGCCGCAACTGCCGTCGCGGCGGCGAGCGACGCTGACCGGACTCTCGGCGATCGTGCTGTGGAGCGCGATGGTGGGCTTGATCCGGGTCGTCGCCGAGAGCTTCGGTGCGGCTCTGGGCGCCGCGCTGATCTACACCCTGGCGGCGATTGTCCTGTGGCTCGTGCGCCGCCCCACGGACGTCCGGACGTTTCCGATTGCCTACCTGCTGATCGGCGGTGGCCTCTTCGTGGTTTACGAAGTGACGGTTGGACTCGCGGTCGGGTGGGCTGCGGACGGGAGGCAGGCGATCGAGGTCAGCATCGTCAACTATCTGTGGCCGACCCTGATGGTGCTGCTGACATTGCTGGTGCGACGCGGCCGGCGGGTCAAGTCCCCGGTGGTGGTGTAGTGGTGATTCTTCGAGATGGTGTGGGTTTAGAAGGGTTGTTCTCCTGGTTTGAGGGGTGTATTGGGGTTGGTGCTTTGGCGCCAGCTGTTGTTGGGGTCGAGGAAGTCGTCGGGCCAGGGGGCGGGGATGCCGCGTTCGTCCCACCAGCCGGTTTCGTAGCCGGCGGCGAGGGCCCGGAGGTAGTCGTCCTGGGTGTGGCCGGGGCCGTAGGCGTGGGTGTGGGTCATGCTGCGGGCTCCAGTTCGGGCAGTGGGCTGCTGGCGGTCGTGGTGGTGTGGGTGGTGCGGGCGCGGGCGAGGATGTCGAGGCCGAGGTAGCGGCGGCCTTCGGCCCATTCGTCGTGCTGCTCGGCCAGCACGGCGCCGACGAGGCGGATGATGCTGTCGCGGTCGGGGAAGATGCCGACGACGTCGGTGCGGCGGCGGATCTCCTTGTTGAGGCGTTCGTTGGGGTTGTTGCTCCAGATCTGTCGCCAGATCTCCTTGGGGAACGCGGTGAATGCGAGGATGTCGGCGCGGGCGGCGTCGAGGTGGTCGACCACGGCGGGCAGTTTCCCGTCGAGGGTGTCGAGCATCTTGTCGTATTGGGCGTGGACCGCTGCGGTGTCGGGTTGGTCGTAGACGCTGTGGAGCAGGGCCTTGACCGCGCCCCAGGAGCTCTTGGGGCACACGCTCATCAGGTTGGCCGCGTAGTGGGTGCGGCAGCGTTGCCAGGCCGCGCCGGGCAGGTTCGCCGCGATTGCCTCGACCAGCCCGGCGTGGGCATCCGAGGTGACCAGCATCACGCCGGTGAGGCCGCGGGCGACCAGGTCGGCGAAGAACACGTTCCAGGCTTCGTTCGTCTCCGAGGTGGCGACCTGGACGCCGAGGACTTCGCGGTGGAGCTTGTCAAGTCTTCTGTGTAAGTAGTTCCGGTTTAGTGGTTGTGGGGCTCGGTCATAGGTAGCGGGTGAGTCGGTCGGGGTAGGCCAGAGCGAGGGCGCCGAGTGCGGCTTTCCAGCCGTGCAC
>NZ_JASGEF010000071.1:0-118735 GCF_047606665.1 Micropruina sp.
CCCGAACAGAGACACCGGCCGAACCTCGGGCCGGCCCCGCGGACAGCCGCTCACTCTTCAGGAATCGCCAGGCGTTCCAGTCGGTGGCCTCGGCCCACCCGCGGGGCACACACTCAATCTAAATGTCGGTGGCAGACGGTAGGTTGATCCAATGCCTGACGCCGACCTGACCGAAGCCATCCTCGGTGCGGCGGTCGAGGGCATCGCCGGCGCCCAGCGTCCGGGCCAGCACGAGATGGCGGCCGCGGTCGCCGAGACCTTGGCCGGGGGAGAGCACCTGCTGGTCCAGGCTGGCACCGGCACCGGCAAGTCGCTGGGCTACCTGGCACCCGCGCTGGCACATCTGGTGCGCTCGCCCAGCGAGCGCATCGTGATCGCCACGGCGACGCTTGCGTTGCAAGCCCAGCTGGCGCGCAAGGACATTCCGGCCGCCCTGGACGCCTGCCAGCGGGTCACCGGCAAACGGGTCAGCCATGCCGTGCTCAAGGGACGCACCAACTACGCCTGCCTGTACCGGGTGCGGGACACCCTCGGCTCCGAACAGGAGAGCCTGCTGGGTGGGAGCGAACTGGCCGAGGCGCTGACCGCGGTCGCCACCGACGCGAACTCCAAGGTGGGTGCCGAGGTGGTCGCGCTGCGCGAATGGGTCGAGACCGAGGCCGAGGCCAAGGGTGCCGCCGACCGCGATGACGCCCCGACGCACACCGCCCAGGCCTGGGCGCAGGTGTCGATCCCGGTCCGCGAATGCCTAGGTGCGCAACGCTGTCCCTACGGTTCGCAGTGCTTCGTGGAGCGTTCCCGCGACCAGGCCCGCTCCTCCCAGCTGGTGGTCACCAACCACGCGCTGCTGGCGATCGATGCGATGCACGGTGGCACTGCCCTGCCCGAGCATGACGCGGTGATCGTCGACGAGGCCCACGAGCTGGTCAGCCGGGTCACCAGTGCGGCGTCCCACGAGCTCAGCCCGCAGCTGATCGAACGGGTCGGACGCCGCTGCCTGGTCTGGCTGGACGACGACCTCGCGGTGGAGTTCCTGGACGCCGGCGAGGCGCTCCGGGCCGCTCTCGATGACGCTCCCCTGGCCCGCATCGAGGACGCCGACAGACCGCTGGCCAACACGCTGCGGCTGGTCCGCGACGTCGCCCGCCGGGTGGTCTCGGCGATGGGTGGCGGCGACGACTCCGACAACGAACGCAAGCAGGCCGCTGCGGCGGCCGCAGAGGTGTTCGAAATCGCCGATCAGCTCGCCGCGCTGGCGCCGCACGACGTGGTCTGGGTGTCCGAGCGGGAGCGGTTCGGACGCCAGGTGAACCAGGCCCCGCTGTCGGTGGCCGGACTGATGCGCGAAGGCATCTTCGCCAAGCGTCCGGCGGCGCTCACCTCGGCGACCCTGTCGATCGGCGGCAACTTCGACGCGGTCGCCTCATCGCTGGGGCTGACTGAGCCCTACAGCCGCAAAGAAGGCGACGGCGAACCGGAGCGGCCCCGGTGGCGGGGACTGGACGTCGGCTCACCCTTCGACTACCGGCGCCAGGGCATCCTCTACGTAGCCAAATCGCTGCCGCCACCCAGCCGCGACGGCATCGCGCCGGCGATCCTGGCCGAGGTGGCCGAGCTGCTCTGGGCGGCCGGCGGACGCACCCTCGGGCTGTTCGCCTCCCAGCGGGCCGCCGAGGTGGCCGCGGTGTACTGCCGCAAGGAGTTGCCGGACGCCGAGATCCTCTGCCAGGGCGACGCCCAGCTGGGCGAACTGACCCGCCGGTTCGTCGCCACTCCGGAGGCCAGCCTGTTCGGCACGCTGTCGCTGTGGCAGGGCGTGGACGTCCCCGGCGACACCTGCGAACTGGTGATCATCGACAAGATCCCGTTCCCGCGCCCGGACGACCCGCTGATGCAGGCCCGTCAGCGGGCTGTCGCGGAACGCGGCGGGAACGGCTTCATGGCGGTCGCCGCCACTCATGCGGCGCTGCTGCTCGCCCAGGGTTCCGGACGCCTGATCCGCCGTCTCACCGACCGCGGCGTGGTCGCGGTGCTCGACCCCCGGCTGATCACCGCCCGCTACGGCAGCTACCTGCGCGCGTCCATGCCCGACTTCTGGCTGACCACCGACCGGGAGACGGCCATCGGTGCATTGCGCCGACTGCGGCTGCTGACTATTCCCGTGTCGCTGTCGGCAGGGTCATGATCTCGACCCCGCTGGATGTGACGGCGATGGTGTGTTCGCTGTGCGCCGTCCGGCATCCGGTGGCGCTGCGCAGCGTCCAACCGTCGGCGTCGGTGACCAGCCGGGCCGTGTCGGCCATCACCCAGGGCTCCAGGGCCAGCAGCATCCCCGGACGCAGCCGGTAGCCGCGACCGGGACGTCCCTGATTGGGGACGTGCGGATCCTGATGCATCGACGAGCCGATGCCGTGGCCCCCGAACTCGGTGTTGACCGAGTAGCCGGCCTCGGTCAACACCGTGCCGATGGCATGGGAGATGTCGCCGATCCGCACTCCCGGACCGGCGGTCGCGATGGCGGCTTGCAGGGCGCGCTCGGTGGTGGCGATCAGGGCCACGCTCTCCGGTGGCTGCGCATTGCCCACGACGAAGCTGATTGCGGCGTCTGCTGCCACCCCGTCCTTGAGCACGGCCAGATCGAGGGTCAGCAGGTCGCCGTCGGCAAGGGCATAGTCGTGCGGAAGCCCGTGCAGCACCGCGTCGTTGACCGCCGTGCAGATGTAGTGGCCGAACGGCCCGCGTCCGAACGACGGCGCATAGTCGACGTAACAGGACTGGGCGCCGGCCTCGAGAATCATGCTCTTGGTCCACTGATCGATGTCCAGCAGGTTCGTGCCCACCATGCTGCGGCGCTTCATCGTGTGCAGAATGTCAGCTACGACCGCACCGGTCGCGCGGGCTTGCGACAACCGGCTGGGGCTCAGAATCTCGATCACGCGGGGCCTTCTCCTTCTGGTGGTGCGGCGGGGCGCATCACTGCAGGAACGCCAGCCTAAGCGGAACTCCAGGCCGCGACTGGCCGACGCTCACACCCGGCGCAACACTGCCACGACCTTGCCCAGGATCGACGCCTGATTGCCGTCGATCGGCGCGTAGGCCGGGTTGTGCGGCAACAGCCAGACCTGCCCGTCGGTGCGCTTGAACGTCTTGACGGTCGCCTCGTCTTCGAGCAGAGCCGCCACGATATCGCCGTTGTTGGCCGTCGGCTGCTGGCGGACGACCACGAAGTCGCCGTCGCAGATGGCGGCCTCGATCATCGAATCGCCCCTGACCTCCAGCAGGAACAGGGTGCCCTCGCCGACCAGCTGCTTGGGCAGCGGGAAGACGTCCTCGACCCGCTCTTCGGCCAGGATCGGGCCACCGGCGGCAATCCGGCCGACGACTGGCACGTTCACCGCCTCCGGAATCGCATCGCCGACGCCGGTGATGTCGACCAGGTCGTGCCCGGTCTCCGGCTCGCCGTCGGCCACAGGATCGGTGGCTTTGGACAGCGACTCGGGGAGCCGCACCTCCATCGCCCGAGGTCGATGCGGGTCGCGCCGCAGGTAGCCCTTCGCCTCCAGCGCGCGCAGCTGATGAGAGACGCTGGACGGCGAGGCCAGACCGGCCGCCTCGCCGATCTCGCGGATCGTCGGGGGGTAGCCGCGGGTGCTCACCGCCAGATGGATCAACTCCAGAATGCGGCGCTGCCGGGGCGTCAGGCCCTCGGTGTCGGCCGGACCGTCGGGAAGCTGGGCGATCTTGGCCATCTCGAGCTGCTGGGCGACCTCGGCGTTGCTCGGGCGGCCCACGCCCATCTTCGGCGGTTGCTTGGGTGGGCGGCCGCGCCGCGGGGTCTTGTCGAACGGGTTCCTGCCTGCCATGGCCACAGACTAGGCCACCAATCCTTCGATTCATACGTTTGTTCGAGCGTGTCGCGAGATCGTTCCCGAGTTGGGACGCCGTGCGCCCGGCATGGTCAAGGGGTCTGTTCGGAACGGCGTCGGCAGGCCGTGCCCGCGACGACGGGCGCCGTCCGAAACTGTCAGTGGCGACGTGTTGACTCGTGTCATCGATTCGATCGGTCGGGAACAAACGTACGAATAGGGGTTGCATCCCGATCGGTCGCGGGCAACAATGACCATCGAACGTATGTTCGAGGAAGGGAGTGCGAGATGAGTCTGGTGCTGGTTGAGGAGATGACGATCGCTCCAGCGGCCGCCCGGCCGCGCTGGCGGCACGTCCCGCAGGCACGCGGGCCGATCGCGCGTCCGAACCATCCCGCAACGCCGGGCGGCCGGCCAACGGTGGCCGTGGCGCCGGCGGTGCGGGCGCAGCAGCCCGCGCCGGTCGCGGTCGCGGTGGGGCAGGGGCTGCAGCTCACCCGGCGCGGCCTGGCCGTGGTGATGACGGTGTTCCTCGGCGCGGTCGCGGCCGGGGTGTTGACCCTGGTCGCGGGCTTCCTTGCGGTCTCGAACGAGCCGGTGGTGCCACCCGTTGCGGCCGCCGTGATGCAGGTCGGCTGAGTTGCGGCGCCGCTGAGGCGTCGGTTTGAGCGGTTGCGATGCTGGGGTTGCTGGCAGTGCTGATGGTGTGTCGTCGATGTGGTGGCGACACGCCGGATCGTTGTTGCGTGGTGTCGTTCGGCGACATATCGTCTATATGTAGTAGTTACAGGGCTGTGGTTCATCCACAGATTGTGGTTCTATCCACAGGCTCCTCCACAGCCGGTACACACAGCGCTCCACAGCCGCGCCGCACCTACAACGCTCAGGGCCCGAGCATTCACCGCCGACGACGAAGGGGGTCGACAGCCGTGTACTGCCCGTACTGCCGACACACCGATTCACGCGTTCTCGACTCGCGAGTGGCCGAAGACGGTGCCGCGATCCGTCGCCGCCGTCAGTGCCCGTCCTGTGAGCGAAGGTTCACCACGCTCGAGCAGATGCAGCTCGTGGTGGTGAAGCGTTCTGGAGTCGTCGAGCCGTTCTCGCGCGAGAAGGTGGTGACCGGGGTCCGCAAGGCATGCAAGGGCCGTCCGGTCTCCGAGGCTGACCTGGCCCGGCTGGGTCAGCAGGTCGAAGAGGCGTTGCGGGCGTCCGGTCAGGCGGAGATCCCCGCCGACGACGTCGGCCTGGCGATCCTCGGGCCGTTGCGCACCCTCGACGCCGTCGCCTACCTGCGCTTCGCGTCGGTGTACAAGCACTACAACTCGGTCGACGATTTCGAGGCCGAGATCGAGAACCTGCGCGGCCAGCTGACCGCCCCCCGATGACCAGCCGTCCCAGAGAAGTACCAGCGTCACCCGAGAGAAAGTCAGACTCATGACCGAGACTGCCCGTGCCGACGGCCGCCGATCCGCCAAGCGTCCGGGGCTCACCATCGAGCGGGTGTTCACCACCGAGGGCGTGCACCCCTACGACCAGGTGACCTGGGAGTTGCGCGATGTCGTCCAGACCAACTGGAAGACCGGCGCGACCGTGTTCGAACAGCGCGGCGCGGAATTTCCCGATTTCTGGAGCGTCAACGCGTCCACCATCGTCACCACCAAGTACTTTCGCGGCGCGTTGAACACGTCGGCACGCGAGAGCAGCCTGCGGCAGCTGATCGACCGGGTGGTCACCACCTACCGCCGGGCCGGCGAAGACAACGGCTACTTCGCGACCGCCGACGACGCCGAGATCTTCGAGCACGAGCTGACCTGGATGCTGCTGCACCAGTACTTCAGCTTCAACTCGCCGGTCTGGTTCAACGTGGGTACCGCGGCGCCGCAGCAGGTCAGCGCCTGCTTCATCCTCAGCGTCGACGACTCGATGGACTCGATCCTGAACTGGTACAAGGAGGAGGGCTTCATCTTCAAGGGCGGCTCGGGTGCCGGCCTCAATCTGTCCCGGATCCGGTCCAGCAAGGAGCTGCTGTCCTCGGGCGGCACCGCCTCCGGCCCGGTCAGCTTCATGCGCGGCGCGGACGCCTCGGCAGGCACCATCAAGTCCGGCGGCGCCACCCGGCGGGCCGCCAAGATGGTGGTGCTCGACGTCGATCACCCCGACATCGAGGAGTTCATCGAGACCAAGGCGCGCGAAGAGGACAAGATCCGCGCCCTGCGCGACGCCGGCTTCGACATGGACCTGGGTGGCCGCGACATCGTCAGCGTCCAGTACCAGAACGCCAACAACTCCGTCCGGGTCAGCGACGAGTTCATGCGTGCCGTCGAGGACGGTGCCCGGTTCGGCCTGCGGGCCCGGATGACCGGCGAGGTGATCGAGACGGTCGACGCCCGCGAGCTGTTCGCGAAGATGGCCAAGGCGGCCTGGGAGTGCGCCGACCCGGGCATCCAGTACGACGACACCATCAACGCCTGGCACACCAACCCCGAGACCGGCCGGATCACCGCGTCCAACCCGTGCTCGGAGTACATGAGCCTCGACAACAGCTCCTGCAACCTGGCCAGCCTCAACCTGCTGAAGTTCCTGCGCACCGACGACACCTTCGACGCGGCCACCTTCGTCAAGGCGGTCGAGCTGGTGATCACCGCGATGGACATCTCGATCTGCTTCGCCGACTTCCCGACCGAGGCGATCGGCGAGACCACTCGCGACTACCGGCAGCTGGGCATCGGCTACGCCAACCTGGGCGCGCTGCTGATGGCGGTGGGACGGGGCTACGACTCCGACGGCGGCCGGGCGCTGGCGGCGTCCATCACCTCGCTGATGACCGCGACCAGCTACCGGCGCTCGGCAGAGCTGGCCGCCATCGTGGGTCCGTACGCCGGGTACGCCCGTAACGCGACTGCGCACCAGAAGGTGATGCGCAAGCATCAGGCCGCCAATGACGAGGTACTTGGCGTCAGCGAACTCGATTCGACGGTGCACGATCTGGCCACCGAGGAGTGGGCGAAGGTGGTGACGCTGGGCGTGGCTAACGGCTTCCGCAACGCGCAGGCGTCGGTGCTGGCGCCGACCGGCACTATCGGCTTCATGATGGACTGCGACACCACCGGCATCGAGCCCGACTTCTCGCTGGTCAAGTTCAAGAAGCTGGTCGGCGGCGGGTCGATGCAGATCGTGAACCAGACCATTCCGCGGGCCCTGCACGGTCTCGGCTACACCGAAGAGACCGTGGAGGCGATCGTCGAGTACATCGCCGAGCACGGTCACGTGGTGAACGCGCCGGGTCTGAAGACCGAGCACTACGAGGTCTTTGACACCGCGATGGGCGAGCGAGCGATCAAGCCGATGGGTCACGTCCGGATGATGGCGGCCACCCAGCCGTTCCTGTCCGGCGCCATCTCCAAGACGGTCAACCTGCCCGAATCGGCCACCGTCGAAGAGATCGCCGAGGTCTACCTGCAGGGCTGGAAGCTCGGCCTGAAGGCGCTCGCGGTGTACCGCGACAACTGCAAGGTCGGCCAGCCGCTGTCCGACGCGAAGAAGAAGGAAGAGCCGGCCGCCGTCGAGGCGGCGCCGAAGCCCGAGGTGCGCGTCGAGTACCGGCCGCGCCGGCAGCGGCTGCCGAAGTCGCGGGCCAGCCGGACGACGTCCTTCTCGGTCGGCGGTGCCGAGGGCTACCTGACCGCCGGCGCCTACGACGACGGACGGCTCGGTGAGGTCTTCCTCAAGCTCGGCAAGCAGGGGTCCACCCTGGCCGGGGTGATGGACGCCTTCTCGATCGCGATCTCGATCGCGCTGCAGTACGGCGTGCCGCTGGAGAGCTACGTGCAGAAGTTCACCAACATGAAGTTCGAGCCGGCCGGCATGACCGACGACGCCGACATCCGGATGGCGCAGTCGATCATCGACTACATCTTCCGCCGGCTGGCGCTGGACTACCTGTCCTTCGACGAGCGGGCCGAACTGGGCATTTACACCTCGGCCGAGCGGGCCCGGTACGTGGAGACAGGCTCGTACCTCTCCGAAGAGGACGAGGCCAACCTGATCGAATCCGAGGCGCTGAAGAATGACGCCGGCGACGACGTGAAGGTCCACGAGGAGGGACCGAACCAGCCCGCTCTGCTGGAGATGCGACCGCATTCGACCGCCGAGGTGCTGGAGAAGATCTCCGGCATGGCGATCGATGCACCGCTGTGCTTCACCTGCGGCACCAAGATGCGCCGCAGCGGCAGCTGCTACATCTGCGAAGGCTGCGGCAGCACCAGCGGCTGCAGCTGAGGTTGGGCATGGGGCGGGGGACGAGTTCCCTCGCCCCATGCGCTGACTTCCCGTTGGTCGAGCTTGTCGAGACCCGAGCATCGTCGCTGCAAGAGTGTTTCGACGTTTGATCAGTGCGGCCTCTCGCTGGTTGAGCTTGTCGAAACCCTGTTGCAAGAGCGGTCTCGACAAGCTCGACCAGCGAAAGTTCAGCGCTTCCTCAACCAACGACGGCTCGCGGCGTCTCGGATTTCAGACGTGGGGCAGAGCGGTCTCGCGAGTTCCTTCTCGGCAGTGTGGCATGGGATGGACGTTTCATCTCGTTGTGAGGAGCCGTGACTGCCGTGCCGAATGGATCCCGCCCGGTCGCTCAGCCGGGACACGAATCGTTCGACCGGATGTGGGCCGAACTGGCGCCGGTCGGACGCCATCCCGGCACCGGCGGTTACCGCCGGTTCGCCTGGACGAGCCAGGACGCCACCCTGCGGGAGTGGTTCGTCGGCGAGGCGTCCCGCCGGGGCCTCGACGTGGTCACCGACCGGGTGGGCAATCTATGGGCTTGGCGCGGTGACCCGGACGCCGCCGCGGCGGCGGGCGCTCCCGGACTGGTGCTCGGCTCGCACCTCGACTCGGTCCCCGATGGCGGCGCCTTCGATGGGCCGCTGGGGGTGGTGTCGGCCTTCGCTGCCCTCGATCACCTGGACGCCGCCGGCTTCGCGCTCGGCCGGCCGTTGGGCATCGCCTGTTTCGGTGACGAGGAGGGGGCCCGGTTCGGGGTGGCCTGCGCCGGATCCCGGCTGCTGACCGGGGCGATGACGTCCGAACGCGGCCTGGCTCTCACCGACGCCGACGGCACGACGATGGCCGAGGCGATGCGGGCCGCCGGGCACGACCCGTCCGCGGTGGGCCGCGACGACGAGACCTTGCGCCGGGTCGGCACCTTCATCGAACTGCACGTCGAACAGGGCCGGGCGCTGGGCGATCCCGGTCATCCCGCCCAGGGTCCGGTCGCGGTCGGCTCTTCGATCTGGCCGCACGGCCGTTGGCGGTTCGACCTCGCCGGCCGCGCCGACCACGCCGGCACCACCAAGCTGGAGGATCGCGACGATCCGATGCTGGCCGCCGCCGCGGTGATCCAGCAGGCACGGGCCGCCGCGCAGCGCTTCGGCTGCGTCGCCACCGTCGGCAAGCTGCGGGTGCTGCCCAACGGGGTCAACGCCATCCCGTCCCTGGTGCAGACCTGGCTGGACGCCCGCGGCGCCGACGCGCACGCCGTCCGGAACGCCGTCAGCCACCTGGCCAGCACGGTCGGACAGGCCGCCATCGAAGAGTCCTGGACGGACGCCACCGACTTCGACGCCCCGCTGGTGGGACGCCTTTCGGCGCTGCTGGGCGGCGCGCCGGTGCTCGCCACCGGTGCCGGGCACGACGCCGGCATCCTGGCCAGCGCCGGCGTCCCGACCGGAATGCTGTTCGTCCGCAACCCCACCGGCATCTCGCACTCACCCGAGGAACACGCCGAGACCGACGACTGCCACGCCGGCGTGGACGCCCTGGTCCGGGTGGTCGAAGCACTGGCCGAGGAGGACGCGTGAGCAGCTACTGGCTGGAGCACGCCTGGTTGCCCGCCGGGGTCGCCGACGGCGTCGTGGTCGAGGACGCCGACGGCCGGATCGCCACGGTGACCAGCGGCGTCCGGAGGCCGCCCGCCGGCGCCGAGACGTTGCGAGGGATCGTGCTGCCCGGTCTGGCCAACGCCCATTCGCACGCCTTCCACCGGGGGCTGCGGGGCCGTACCCACGGCGACGGCGGCACCTTCTGGACCTGGCGGGAACGGATGTATGCCCTTGCCGCCCGCCTCGATCCAGACAGTTACCGGCAGCTCGCCACCGCCGTCTACACCGAGATGGCCGCCGCCGGAATCAGCTGCGTGGGGGAGTTCCACTACCTGCACCACGCGCCCGGCGGCGAGCCCTACGACGAGCCGAACGCGATGGGGCTGGCGCTGGTCGACGCCGCCGCCGCTGCGGGCATCCGGATCACCCTGCTGGACACCTGCTATCTTGCCGGCGGCCTGGACGATGCCGGCCATTCCCCGTTGGAGGGTCCGCAGCGCCGCTTCGGCGACAGGGACGCGTCCGGCTGGCGTACCCGGATCGAACGACTCACCGTCACCGGGGCGACCCCGTTGCCAGGCCACGCCCGGCTGGGCGCCGCCATCCATTCGGTGCGGGGCGTGCCCGCCGACCAGCTACCACTGGTGGCGTCCGCCGCCAGCGACCACGGTCTGCCGCTGCACGTCCACCTGTCCGAGCAGCCGGCCGAGAACGAGGCGGCCCGGGCCCACTACGGCTGCACCCCCGCCGAGCTGCTGGCCCGCTCGGGTGCCCTGGGCCCGCACACCACGGCCGTGCACGCGATCCACCTGACCGACACCGACATCGAGCTGCTGGGCGCCACCCGCACCGCGATCTGCGCCTGCCCGACCACGGAAGCCGACCTGGCCGACGGCATCGGGCCGTTCCCGGCGCTGCAGGCCGCCGGCAGTCCGCTCTGCCTGGGCAGCGACCAGCATGTCGCGATCGACCTGCTCGGCGAGGCCCGGCGGCTGGAGCAGCACCAGCGGCTGGCATCCGGACGCCGCGGCACGTTCGCCCCCGACGAGCTGGTCGGCGTGGCCACCGAGACAGGGCACCGGGCACTGGGCTGGGACGATGCCGGACGGATCGAGCCGGGCGCCCGCACCGACCTGGTGGCGATCGACCTGGCCAGCCCCCGGACGGCCGGCGCCGACCCCGCCCAGATCGCGATGTGCGCGGCCGCGTCCGACGTCACCGACGTGATCGTGGACGGGCAACCGGTAGTCCGCGACCGGCAGCACCGGCTCGGCAACGTCGGCGCCCTGCTGGCGGAGGTGGTGTCGGTGCGGGGCTGCTGAGAGCCAGAGGCTCGGTCGATTGGTGTGTCAAGCCTCTTGGGCCCAACTAGTGGGCACGTTCGCATATTCGTTGGCGTTGGTGCAGCGGCTGCCGGGCGGCTCTTGACCGGGGCATCAACTGCTGGAACCGGCTTCTGGTGGTTATGGCAACCGTTACCGGCGCCACTGGCTACTCGAACCGGTTTCTGGTGGCTACCGATACCCCCGGGGGTTATCCATACCCACCAGAAAGTGGTTCGAGCAGAGATAGCGAGCCGACACCGATCGGATAACCACCAAAAACTGGTTCCAGCGCCCTCCCGGCACCAGCGACCCACAATGAGCCCGCCAGACCCCGCCACCCACCGCTAACGAATTAACGAACATGCCCACTAGCCGATGTTGTTGGGCATAATTCATACTGCTGGCTCTTGAACACCAGCAATGTGACCAGAGTCCAGCAGCCTTGATGGAAGCCATTTCCGGTCCTGTCTGTCGAGGCGATTTCGCAACTGACCAGATCCACCGCAAGAACCCCGACAGCGCCGAGCGCGACATCGCCGACTCCGATGACCACTTCCAGTACCGCGGCGGTATGGTCGCCACGGTGTGGGTGCTGACCGGTGCCGACCCGAAGGCCTACGTCGGCGACTCCACCTCGCCGGACGCGATCCGCGCCAGCACGCTGGCCGATGAGACTGCCGGCATCTTCCGCGCCCGGGAGGGTCGGCGGCTTACCTTCACCGTCAGGGTCGGAGCCGCCGCTGCGCACGCCATCGTCGGCGACGCAATGGTGAGCGTCGGCGGTGGCGAGCACCTCGGCGCTGACTTGGTGATCGCCGGCGGGGCGGGATTCCGCGATGTGCTGGCCGGCACTCTGGACCCGGTGACGGCGGTCGCCGAGGGGGCGGTGGACGTGGAGGGCGAACCTGGCCTGCTCGAGGACTTCGTCACGATCTTCAACGTCCCTTACAGCCCGGCCACAGCCGCAGGCGCTCACTGACGTGCCTCTGACCAGGCAAACTCGATCTGAGCGTACCCACATGACACTCATCGATGTCCGGGGTCAGTGCTGGCCGAGAGTATTAGGTGGGCCAGTGGCCCGTCCCCTCCTCGCCTAGTGCGCAGATGATGATGGTTTATCTGTGCATGGAGGGTTACGATGGGGTATGTCCCATCCGCTGGCCACCTTTGATCCCGACGACATCCACGACAGCGCGACCGATGCCGGACTGCCCGCGTGGGCGCAGTTGCTGGTCGATCAGGTGAGGGAGGCCGCCGCGTCGGGGCAGACGGTGACCGTGTCCGCACAGGAGCGGATGCTCACCCCTGAGCAGGTGGGGCGACGTCTGAACATGCATCGATCGACCATCGTCCGCAAGGTTCTTGCCGGAGAGATCCGGGCCGTGAAAGTCGGCAACCGGCACCGCATTCCGTACTCGGAGTTCCAGCGGTTCCGCGACAGTGTGCTCGACACGCTCGCTCGCGTGTCTGGGCCGGACGTCGAGACGGAGCTGTTCGGTGACCAGTGAATGAACCGCTGGCCGTCTTCCTGGATGCGAACGTCTTGGCCAAGCCCGTCACCCGAACGCTGATCCTGCGTTGTTCGGTCAGCGGCTACACCGCGGTGTGGAGTGCCACGGCTGAGGCTGAGGCGGACCGACACCTGTCCGCACACCAACTCTCCGTGGCCGATCTTCGGGCAACGGTTGGCATCCGGCTGAGCAGGCCCGGCCGGGCACCCGAGCGATTCGCCGACACGCCGGTAGGCGACCAGCAGATCCTCGCCGATGCTGAGGCGGCAGGGGCGGTGTTTCTGGTGACTGAGGATGTCGATGACTTCGCCGCCGACGACTTGCGCACAGCTGGTGTCAGTGCGGTCAATCCCGATCTGTTCCTGGCTGAACGTGTCGGCGAGGACGTGTATCGCCGTGCGCTGGAGGTCATGGTGAGCGGGATGCGTCGCCCGTCACGTACTCCGGCCGAGCTTCACGCGGCAATCGCCAGGCAGCATCCGCGGCTGTTCCGGCGTCACCGGAATCTGTTCAACGTCGAACCGCAGGAGACGGGCCATCGCGAGCCTGCCGTGCTGTACCGAGGTCTGACCTGCGTACGGTGCACTATCCGGCAACTGGACGAGGCGGATCTTCCTGACGGTCTGTGCGCCGGCTGCGCAGACCTCGTGTAGCAGCACTGGAGTACTCCGAAAGGTAGAGGCGCCGGTTCATGCCTGCATTCCCCAGCTGAAGTGTGCATATGGGGCCCATGCAAGTGGATCGGGGCCTGTATCGGCGGCTTGTCTGAGTATTGTCACGGCTCGGTGGAGAGTCGTGGAGATGGTTGCGCTGATCGTGTCGGGGGAGGCGTTCAGTTCTTGATAGGGTCGCGACCACTCCGGCGACCAACGGGACGCCGATCGCGAACAGTCCGGCGGCCAGCCAGGGCAGCGCCACGACCGGTTCCGCGCCGTCCGAGGTGGTGGAGATCACCGCCAGCGGCGCTCCCAGGGCCATGCCGAGCAACGATCCGAGCCCGGACGCCAGCAGCCCCAGCACCGCGGCCTGCGCCATCGCCAGCCGGCGGGTCAGCGTCGGAGGCGCACCGACCGCGGTGAAGGTGGCCAGGAACGGGCGCAGGTCGGTCGCGGCCAGGATGGTCGACATGGCCGCGCCGATCACCGCCAGCAGGGCCAGGGTGCCGGCGATCAGCCACAGCACCGGCTGCGGCTCCGGCACGAAGCCGTGCTCGACCTGGACGTGGATGCCCGGAGCGGCCAGCGCCTCGCGCAGCGCCGACTCGGTCGCGGGGGTGATCGGGCCGTCCGGATCGTCCACCAGCAGTCGCCAGTACTCCACCGACCAGCCGAGGGCGGCGGCGGTGGAGGTGCTGGCCAGCACCGAGTAGCGGGCCGGCGGCGCCCCGCGGCCGATCACGTCGGTGCTGATCGCCACGGCCGGGAGCCACTCGGTCCGCGATTTCGCCCTCTCCATGTAGTCGACATAGGCGACGTGCAGCCGTCCCCGGTCCAACTCGTTCACCGAGGTGCCTTCGAATCCCGGCACCGGATCGGTGTTCACCAGCAGCCTGCCGTGTGCCAGCGCGTCGGCCTGCGCGGAGTCCAACCCGAACAGGCGCACCAGATCGGCGGTGGCGCCGACCAGGATGCCGGAGTCGGAGTATCCGAGCACCGAGCGGCAGCGCGGCGTCTCCCGACCCTGCTCGTCGAACAGGTCGGCGGCCGTGCAACCCTTCCGCAACCCTGCGATGTCGAGCGTCCCCTCATCGCCACCGGGCTTGGGCACGGAGGCGCCCGCCACCGGCGTGGTGCGCAGCCGAGGGTCGACGGAGCGGACGGTGGCCGCGACGCCGGCCAGGCCCGACTCGCTCTCCACTCCCGTGATGACGGCCTGGCCGGCGCGGGTGGCCGGGATGTAACGCCGGGTCCGGTCGGCGTCGGTGCTGCCCATCGCCGTCCACACGGCGGTGAGGATCAGCACGCCGCCGGCCACCGACGCGACGATCGCGGTCGCCCGGCCACGGTGCCGGGCCAGGTCGCGCAGCGCCATCCGCAGTGCGACCGGGGCGCCGGCACCCAGCCGAGCCAGGATCCGCAGCAGCGCCGGCGTACTGAACAGGAGGCCGGCCAGGGCGGCCAGCCCGCCGCCCAGAGCGACCCAGCCAATCATCGAGTTCCCGTCACGGGGCAGCGTGATCGACCACCAGGTCGCGGCCACCCCGGCGACGAGCAGCAGGACGCCGGCGATCGGCGCGCCGCGTCCGGGCGGAGCCGAACGGGTGGTGCCGCTCAGCGCCGAGACCAGCGCCAGCCGGGCCAGGCCGCGAGCGGTCACCAGCGCCGAGCCGAGCGCGGTCAGCACACCCAGGGCCAGCAGCAGCACCAGAGGCACGATCGGCACTTCCAGCGGGCCATGGGTCTCGGTCGAGTCGGACGCCATCGCCGGCCACAGCGCGACGCCCGCGGCAGTGCCGACCAGGGTGCCGGTGAGCGTCGCCGTCGAACCGAGCAGCAGGGCCTGCCCGAGCGCGACCCGGCGCAGCTGCCGCGGATCGGCGCCGTTGAGGGCGGCCAGGGCCAGACTGCGTCGCTGACGTGCGGCGCCGATCGCGAACGCCGGTCCGACCAGCAGCGCGACCTCCACCAGGCCGACGACCAGGGCGACGTCCCCGATTCCGAAACCGAGCCCTGACCGCGGCAGCGCCCGCGGTGGGCGCGCGACGATCTGCACACTGGTGGTCGTGAAGCCGTGGCCGGCCAGCCGGGTCGCGTCCTCCCAGGTCACGGGCTGATCGCCGGGCACCAGGAACCCCAGTTCCTCGCTCACCTGCTGCGGGTAGCCGAGCAGGTCGTAGCTGCCGAGCAACTGCAGGTCGGCGCGTCCGACCACCGTGTAGCCGGCCGCGGTGTCGCCGAGGGTGAGCCGGACGTCCCCGCTGGTCGGCAGGCCGGACCGGACGCCGCGGGCGGTGACCAGGACCTCGCTGGGCGAGGCCGGCAGCCGTCCTTCGGTCAGCCGGATCACGTCGGCCATCGCCGGACTGCGCGGATCGGCGCCCACCATGATCAGCCCGACTTCGGCGACGCCGAAGGTGGGGCTGCTCCAGGTGATCGCGCTGACCGGCCGGTCGAGGAATCGCGCGACGGCGGCCTCGCGGGAGGCCAGCGACGTCCCCCATCCGGGCAGCGCCGGTGCCTCGGATGATGCAGGTTCGTCCTCGGGAACCACGCTTCCGTAGCTGTTCAGGGAGGGCTCGAACGGATGCCCCCACCAGTCGATGACGGCCTGATTCCCGCCGGTTGCCAGCCTGGCCCGCTCGATCGGCGACAGGTCGAACGAGGCGACCAGCACCTGCGTGGCGGCCAGGATCGCCACCGGGACGGCGATCATCAGCCAGACGAACCAGCTCCGCCCCCGATCGCGCCGGACGTCGCGGCGCGCCATCCGCAGCGCCAGCCGCCATCCGGTCCACCAGGAGCGGGCTCGGGGCTGGGCCGGGCCGAACGGGACGTCGGACGCCGTCCGGGCCGCCACGGCGGTGCTCACGCCGGCACCCGCTCGGCGCGGACCGCGGTGCCGTCCACCACGACGCCGTCGCGCAGGTAGACCACCCGGTCGGCCCAGGCGGCATGCCGCGGTTCGTGGGTGACCAGCAGCCCGGCCGCACCGCCGTCGCAACGGGCCCGCAGCACCGCCAGCACCTCTTCGCCGGTCACCGAGTCGAGCGCGCCGGTCGGCTCGTCGGCGAGCACCAGCCGACGCTCGCCGACCAGCGCGCGGGCGATCGCCACCCGTTGCTGCTGCCCGCCGGAGAGCTGGTCGGGAAACCGGTCGGCCAGCCCGCCCAGGCCGAGGTCTTTGAGGACGGCGCGGGCATCCTGCCGGGCCGCGAGCGCCGGTTGGCCGTCCAGTTCGAGGGGCAGCGCGATGTTCTCGGCGGCGGTGAGGGCGGGGATCAGGTTGTAGCTCTGGAAGACCACCCCGACCCGGCGGCGTCGCAGCTGCGCCAGCTGGTCGGGTTTCAGCCCGCTCAGGGCGACGCCGTCGATGGTGACCTGGCCGCTGGTCGGCTGGTCCAGTGCCCCGGCCAGGTTCAGCAGGGTCGATTTGCCGCTTCCGGACGGCCCCATCACCGCGACCAGTTCGCCGGGCCACACCTCCATCGACACGCCGCGCAGGGCGTGCACCAGGGTCTCGCCGCTGCCGTGGGTGCGGACGATGTCGGTGAGCCGCAGGGCGGGCGTGTTCATCGCCGGGCCTCGACGGTCTCGTCCTGGGTGGCGTCCACCGGGGTGGTGGGCGTGGTGGTGCCGAATCGGGCGACGCTGGCCTCTACCTGGTCGAGCCAACGGATCTCGGCCTCGGCGGCGAACAACTGGTGCTCGATGACCATCAGCCAGGCCAGGTCGGCGGCCGGATCGATCGACTGCTTCAACCGGGTCAGCTGCTGCAACCGGTGCATGGTGGCCGAGCGCTGCGCCTGAGCGACCGCCGCCGACTCCACCGCGGGTGAGGTGATCGCGATCGCCAGCTTGATCACCAGCTCGTCGCGGGGCGTGGCCTGCCGGTCGACCGGGGTGCGCCACCACTGCGCGACGGCGTCATGGCCGGGCGGGGTGAGGGAGTAGCGGATCCGGCCCTCGGCGTCCGGGGTCTCGGCGGCGACCAGGCCGTCGCGTTCCAGCCGGTCCAAGGTGGTGTACACCTGCCCGACGTTCACCGGCCAGGTGCCGCCGGTGCGCTGTTCGAACCCCGCCTTCAGTTCGGCTCCGTAGCGCGGGCCTTCGGCCAGCAACGCCAGCATTCCCCAGCGAACGGACATCGACGCCTCCTGTATACTCGGTATATGTCCTCGTCCAAGACTATATACCGAGTATGTTCGCGGGTCTGCGCAACCACGTCCGGCGTGGCGCAGGTCGTCGGTCGGGCTCGTCGAGACCCCGCGAAGGTTCGACAAGCTCACCCAGCGCGATTCGGTGTCGGTCAGTCGTCGGTGCCGGTCTCGAGATCGTCGACCAGCTGACTGCGGCGCAGCTGCCGGACGATGAACCAGACCAGCCCGGCCACGGCGGCCAGGCCGGCGGCGACCGCGGCGACGGGGGAGTGTTCCCAGAGCAGCACGAGCGCCTCCCAGCCGACGAAGCCGACCGTGCCGTAGAGGAACGCCCAGGCGATCGAGCCGACCACGGTCGCCGGAATGTAGCGGGTCAGCGGCATCCGGGCGGCTCCCGCGGCCAGGTTGATCAGGGTCTGCACGCCGACGGTGAGGAAGGACAGGCTGACCGCCGGGGCACCCCAGCGGTTCAACCGATCCACCGCTTTCCGGTAGCCGGACGAGTCCATCCAGCGGGCGGCGCGGGTGCGGTGCGCACCGCGGGCCACCAGCCGTCCGGCCCAATAGGTCGCGTTCGACCGGGTCAGCACGATGCAGAACAGGGTGGCCACGATCAACGGGAAGGGTGCGTCCCACTGGGTCGGATCCACCACATCGCCTTCCCTCGCCGGGCCGATCAGTCTAGTGGCGTCCGCCGGACGCCCTCCAGGACGACCTCTGCCGGACAGCACCTGGGTGATCACCGTCGGTCGAGCTTGCCGAGACCCAGGCCCGCCCGGGGGCGCCAGGGTGACACCGGTCAGCGTGCGGGTGCGGCGGTCGTCCGGGCCGCACGGGTGAGCCAGATCATTCCGGCACCCAGCAGCGCCAGCCCGACCGCCGACCAGGGGCGGTCGGGATGCAACACCGTGCCATGCAGCCAGACCAGGGCGGTGCCGGCAGTCAGCAACAGGTGGGCGCCGACCGCGGCCCGGCCCGGATCGCCGTCCAGCCGTGGGATCAGGGCGTACTCGGCGCGTCCGATCAGCGGGATCACCGCCCCGATCACCAGCCAGGTGACCAACGCCACCACCGGCTGCGACAGCAGCACGCCGGTCGCTCCCGGCAGCAGCCGGCTGACGCCGAACAGCGCCCCGGCCGCGATCACGATGCAGGGGATGTGCCACAGATAGGTGGTCACCGCCAGCGCGTTGGCGACACCCAGCCCACGCTGGACGCCGGCAGGAAGACACCGGACCACCCCGGCCCGCTCCAGCAGGCCCAGCACGGCGACCTGGCCGCAGCCCAGCACGATCATCGCAACCGTCGGCGGCAGCACGTTGGCGACCGGTATGTCGCCCAGTCCGATCGCGGACGCCGGGTAGCCCAGCCCGAACACCAGCACCGGGATCAGCCCGGCCGCGGCGACCGCCACGGTTACCGGCACCCAGACCGGACCCCGCCGGAACCAGCCGCGGTAGTAGGCGATGCCCAGCTGATGGCACAGCGGCCAGACCGTCAGCAGGTTCAGGTACCGCAGGCCGGGGCGTCCGGCGGTGAACGACCAGGCGTCCACCGCACCGGCCAGCAGGGTCAGCGCGAGCATCGGCCACACGCCCCAGCGATCGTGCAGGGTGATCATCCACGGGGCGATGCCGACGATCACCAGATAGATCGCCACGAACCAGAGCAACTGCGCGAACTGCACGCTCAACGCCACACTGACCGGCGCCGAATACAGCCAGGCGCCGGCGGTGCTCAGCACGGTGGCGAAGCCGACGAAGAGCAGCAGCGGCCCGACCAGCCGGACGGCCCGCGACGCCAGATAGTGGGGGTAGCTGCGACCTTGAGCCCGCATCCGGTCGATCACCAGGGCGTGGGCGAACCCGCCGGCGATGAAGAACAGCGGGATGATCATCACGAACCAACTGGCCGTCCACCACGCGCCGTGCGGTTGCGGAGCCCAGGGCACCACCTGGGGTGCGCCGTCGGTCACCACGATCTGGTAAAGCAGGCAGTGGAACGTCACCACGACCACCACGGACAGGGCCCTGGCCAGGTCGATCAGGTGATTGCGCGGGGTCATCGGCGGCCATGCTACGCGCTCGCTCCCCTCCTCGCGCTCGTTAGGCGAGCGCTGATTCTCGTCGGGCTTGTCCAGCCCTTCCGGCAACAGGCTTCGCCACGGCTCAGCCGGCGGCCGGTGCACTGATCAGCGGTTCCTCGGACGAGCGCGAACCGGGTGTGGCCGCGGGACTAGGGTCAATCCAGTGCAGGGTGCGCTCTCCGGGTTCTTCACCATCGGCGTGATCGTGATCGCCGGCGTGCTGCTCGCCCACGTCAAAGTGCTCGGCGATCTGCAGCGGGCGCTGCTCAGCCGGCTCGCCTTCCTGGTCGCCTCACCCGCCCTGCTGTTCTCGCTGGTGGCGCGGGCCGATCTGGCCCACCTGTTCTCCCGGACCCTGATGGTGTCGGTGCTGGCGATCGGGATCACCGGCGCCGGCTACCTGGCCGTCGCTCGCCTGCTCAGCGGTCCGGCCAATGCTCGGACGGTGATCGGCACGCTGTGCGCCTGCTACACCAACGCCGGCAACCTCGGCCTGCCGATCGCCGCCGCGATCATGGGCGACATGACCTGGATGGCGCCGATCATGCTGGTCCAGATCGGGGTGATGCAGCCGACCGCGCTGGCGCTGCTCGACACCCGGGCGGCCCGGCGCGCCGGCGAGCTGCTGGCCTGGCACAGCTACCTGACCCTGCCGTTCCGTAACCCGATCACGGTGGCGGTGCTGCTGGCCGTCGCGGCCAACCTGTCCGGTCTCGCCGTCCCCGATCTGCTGATGGCGCCGATCGAGATGGTCGGACGCATCGCAGTGCCGGCGATGCTGCTTGCCTTCGGTGTCTCGCTGCGGCTGGATCCGCTGCCCGGACGCGGCCCGCACCTGCGCGAGGTGGCGCTGATCCAGTTGGCGAAGGTCGTGGCCCATCCGCTGCTGGCCTGGTCGCTGGGCGTCGCGTTCGGGCTGAGCGAGCCGGAGCTGCTGGCCGTCACGGTGATCGCCGGCCTGCCGACGGCGCAGAACATCTACGTGATCGCGTCCCGCTACGAGGTGGGGGAGTTGCTGGCTCGCGACTCGATCTTCGTCTCCACCATGTTGTCGATACCCACCATCACCCTGGCGGCGACCCTGCTCGGCGGCTGAACCCTGACCGCTCGCCCAACTATTTCGCGCTCGCCGAACTCGGCGAGCGCAAAACAGTTGGGCGAGCGGCTCCTGGAGCGCGCGTGCGGGCCGGGGTACTAGGTTGGGCTCGTGGACGACAACAATGCCAGCGAGGTGTACAGCTTCGATCTGGAACGCAGCACCGACCAGGCCTGGTCGGAGTTCGCCGGACGCCTCGGCGACGTGATCTCGCACATGGACGCCGGCGCCTCGTTGCGGATCGGTTCGCTGGCCACCGAGCAGGACGGCACCGCGCCGTTCGTCGTGTTCCACTGCGACGGCGGCGACAACATGGTCGTCGAGGCGGCCGGGAACGCCGCGCTGAGCGAGGAGTTCCAGCTGCTGCCCGATCAACTGACCGCCATCGAGGAACTGGGCTGGCAGCCGCCGAACGTCGACGAAGGGCATCCGACCGAGAACTTCTGGCGCACCGGCAGCCAGGAGCACGCCGCCGACCTTGCCCTGGCGGCGGTCGAGGTGTTGCGTGAGGTGTACCGGGTGCCGCATCCGGCCTTCTTGGCGCCCGATCAGCTGGCTGAGATCCTCACCCCGCCGGGTGTCCGCGAAGCCCCCACCACCAGCTACGACGCCGACGATGTGACTGCCCGGCTGGTCGCCGGCAAGGCCGACCTCGACCGACTTATCGAGGCCGAGTTGACCGACCTGCTCGGCCATTCCCCGCTGCAGGACACCGACGGCGACTTCGCGGTGCGGGTCGGTTCGACGATGGTCTTCGTGCGCGCCACCAGGGACGCCCAGGAGGTGCTGGTCTTCTCCGCGATCGTGCACGACGTCGAGGGGCGGAGCCGGGCCATGGAGGTGCTCAGCGACCTGAACACCGAGGCCCGGTTCGTCCGGTTCATGCTGATCAAGGACCGGGTGTTCGTCTCGCTGTCGATCTTCGCTCAGCCGTTCGTCCCGGCCCACCTGCACCAGGCGCTGCGGATGGTGTCGCTGGTCTCCGACGAGATCGACGAACCTCTGGCCGACAAGCTGCACGGCCGCACAACCTTCTCTTCCGACGCGTGATGCTCATCCCGACGCGGTCGATCTCACCTGGTCGTTGAGCGGGATTCGACGGCCGCAAAGCGGTCGTTCGGTGTTAGGGCCTGTCGTGGAGATCGGGTTCGGCAGTGAGCGGGGTTTCCGCGCCCGGCCCGGCAGGGCCGAGGGGAGCGCAGCCGGTCGGGATGCGGGACCCGCTGAGCCGCGCCGTACCTCAGTGGCGGCTCGGACGCCTGCCGTGCTCCGGTCGGGCCTGGAGGCCTTCAAAGATAGTGGGAGTTCGGGCACCGAGTTCGGTGCCCGAACTCCCACCTTGTCATCGACCCCGTAACGGCCGCCGGAGCACCCCTGTCCGATCAGCGGTTCCCGCTCACACAGGCGCCCAGATCTGCACCGTGTCCTCTGTCGCGCACAGCCGGAATCGCAAGCCGAGAGTCGCCCCTTCGTCCGATGGAGCGGGACCCTCCGGCCTGACCGACAGGCCGTGGATCAGCGACCGATTCGGGAACCGCTTCGCCTCACTCGCCTCGATGACGTCCCGAATCGGTCGCTGTTTGACGAGCCCGGACGCCACTGAACCCCTCGAACCGGGGGATGCGCATTCTGCCTGGTTCGATTGACCCGCCGGTCGGCGTTGAGGATGCCGGTCAGGGTCAGGTCCCTGGGTGTGGTGTAACGGCTGATTCCTCGGTGTGGGTGGTTGAGAGAGGTTGCCCGCCTGGGGCGATGGTGCGGTCGGGTGGCCAGTCCTCGCTCGGCGAGGTTTCGCTCCGCACTGCTGGGGCTGGGCGCGGAGGCTTGTCGTCCGCCACTCGAGCAATCTGCCCAGGGTGCGGGACCGGAGGCTGGGAACTGCGGACCGGAGACTGGGGACTGGGCTCGGAAACCAGTAGTGTCGTCGCTATGGCGCAGTACGGGCACCTGACCTCACTGGACGCGGCGGAATGCCGGTTGCTACTGGCCACCCGCGCCTTCGGCCGCGTCGGCTGGAATTCCGCTTCCGGCCTGCAGATCTTGCCGGTCAGCTACGGCTTGGCCGATGACCTGATCGTCTTCCGCACCGCGGCCCGCTCGCCGCTGGCCCAGCTGCTTGAGCCGGTCGAGGTGTCTTTCCAGGTGGACGACCTCGACCCGGAGACATCGACCGGGTGGAGCGTGCTGGTGCACGGCACGTCCGGGGCGCCGGTGGCCTCCCTTCCGGAGAACATGCCGTTCCCCTGGCCACCGGGGGATCGTCCGATCATCGTCGGCATTTCCCCTCACCATTACGCAGGTCGTTCGATCGCCGCGATCTGAGAGACGTTCGATGCCGAAGCCCTACGACGGTCCGCCGCCCATTCTGGTCGGCTATGACGCATCCGACGACGCCGTTCGGGCGTTGGAGTACGCCGCGCGGGTGGCCGCAGCCACCAAGACGATGCTGCAGCTGGTGTACGTCGCCGACGATGCCGTGGTGAGCAGTCCGTGGGGCGTGGTGTTCGATGCCAGTTCGGTGCAGGCGACGGCACGCAAGCTGCTCGCCGAGGCGGCCGCCACGGCCAACTCGCTGGGCGTGGCGAAGAAGCGGATCCGGATCAAGGTGGCGATCGGCACCCCGGTCGGTGTGTTGGCCCAGCTGAGCCAGAACTGTTCGATGGTGGTGGTCGGACGCCGCGCGCACACAAGCCGGACCCTGTCCTTCTCCGGATCGACGTCGGTGGGCCTGGCCGGCGCTGTGCGCTGCCCGCTGGTCGTGGTGGCCGACATTCCGACCCTGGATGACGGCCCGATCGGGGTCGCGCTCGAAGCGGACGGTCCCGGCTCGCTGGCGCTGGAGTGGGCGTTGAGCAATCCGCTCTTCGCCGGCCGGCCGATCAAGGTGATCAGCGTCTGCAAGGCGCCGCAGAGCCGGATCTTCTGGCTGAGCGTCAGCCAAGATCAGGCCGACGCCGCGATCGAGCAGACCGAGACACACCAGGCCGCTCAGGTGGCCGAGGTGGCCGCCCGCCACCCCGACGCCCCAGAGATCACCACCGAGGTCCGCTACGGCTCGCCGGTCGACGAGCTGTCGACCTTCAGCGAAACCGTCTCGGTGCTGGTGATCGAGGCCGATGTGCGCTTCCCGACCTACTCGGTCGGCAGCGTGGCCCGCGGACTGATGACCCACGCCGGCTGCCCCCTGATCTTGGTCAAGTAGCTCGGCGGCCGTGTCCGGGGAGTTGAAGCTGGCGGTCGACGCCGCGCTGCCGATCGCTGCCTGGGCCGACGACATCGTCGCCGCCATCCGCGACAATCAGGTGGTGATCGTGGCCGGCGAGACCGGTTCGGGCAAGACCACCCAGTTGCCGAAGCTCTGCCTGGCCGCCGGACGCCAACGCGTCGGTCACACCCAGCCGCGCCGGATCGCCGCCCGCAGCCTGGCCGAACGGATTGCCGAAGAGATCGGGACGCCGCTGGGCCAGGTGGTCGGCTACCAGGTCCGGTTCACCGCCAAGACCAGCCGGCAGACCCAGATCAAGGTGATGACCGACGGCATCCTGCTCGCCGAGATCGGCCACGATCGCGACCTGCGCCGCTACGACACCCTGATCATCGACGAGGCACACGAACGCAGCCTGAACGTCGACTTCCTGCTCGGCTACCTGAAACAGCTGCTGCCGCGGCGCCCGGACCTGAAGGTGATCGTCACCTCCGCCACCATCGACACCGCCCGGTTCAGCGAACACTTCGGCGACGCCCCGATCATCGAGGTCTCCGGCCGCACCTACCCGGTCGAGGTGCGCTGGCGTCCGGTGATCGAGTCCGGCACCGACCGCGATCTCATCGACGGCATCTGCGACGCCGTCACCGAGTTGATGCTGGACGGCCCGGACGGCGACATCCTGGTGTTCTGCTCCGGTGAGCGTGAGATCCGGGACGCCGCGGACGCCATCGCTGGCCTGGACTGGTCGCAACTCACCCGCCGCGAGGTGGAGATCCTGCCGCTGTTCGCCCGGCTGTCCGCACACGAACAGCACCGGGTGTTCGCCCGGCACACCACGATGCGGGTGGTGCTGGCCACCAATGTCGCCGAGACCTCGCTGACCGTGCCCGGCATCCGCTCGGTGATCGATCCGGGTTTCGCCCGCATCTCCCGCTGGTCGGCCCGCACCAAGGTGCAGCGGCTGCCGATCGAGCCGATCTCGCAGGCGTCCGCCAACCAACGCGCCGGACGCTGCGGCCGGGTCGCTCCCGGCGTCTGCATCAGGCTCTACGACGAGGAGGACTTCGCCGCTCGTCCGGAGTTCACCGAGCCGGAGATCCTGCGCACCAACCTGGCCTCGGTGATCCTGCAGATGGCGCGGGCCCGGCTCGGCGACATCGCCCGCTTCCCGTTCGTCGAACCGCCGGACAAAGCGCAGATCAGCGACGGCCTGCGGCTGCTCACCGAGTTGGGCGCGATCGAGCCCGAGCAGGCTCCCAGGTCCGTCATCCCGGCGAAAGCCGGGATCTCGTCGGGCGGCGTCTCGACAAGCTCGACCAGCGGGAGGCGGCGTCCGCAGCGTGGACGCGGCGGTCAGGTCCGACTCACCCCGATCGGGCACCAGCTGGCCCGGCTGCCGGTCGACCCGCGGCTGGGCCGGATGCTGGTCGAGGCCGAACGCCAGGGCTGTTTGCGCGAAGCCCAGGCGGTGGTCGCCGGCCTGACCGTGCCCGACGTCCGAGAACGGCCCGCCGACAAGCAGGAACAGGCTGATCAGCTGCATCGCCGCTTCTTCAGCGAGACCCCCTCCGATGGCAAGGAAGCGCCGCGCGACCCGTCCGACATCGCCGCCCTGCTGCGGCTGTGGCGCTACCTCCGGACGGCCCGCCGGGAGCGTTCAGGCAACGCTTTCCGGCGGATGTGCCGGGAGGAGTTCCTGAATTTCCTCCGGGTCCGTGAGTGGGAGGACCTCAACGAGCAGCTGAAGACGGTCTGCCGCGACCTGGGCATGTCGCGCAACGCCGAGCCGGCCGGCATCGACCGGGTGCATGTCGCCGTTCTGTCCGGACTGCTCTCGCACGTCGGGTTGCTGGACGAGCGGTCCGCGCCCACACCGGGGCAGAAGCGGCCCGCTGACAAGCGGCGGCGGGGTCCGCGCGAATACCTGGGCGCGCGGGGCAGCCGGTTCGCGATCAGTCCGGGTTCGGCGGCGGCCCGGGTCAACCCGCCGCTGGTGATGGCCGTCGAACTGGTCGAGACCACCCGGCTGTGGGCGCGCACGGTGGCCCCGATCGAGGAGACCTGGGTCGAGGAGGTCGGCAGCCATCTGCTCAGCCGCAGCTATTCCGAGCCGCGCTGGTCGGCCCGCTCCGGGCAGGTGGTCGCCACCGAACGGGTGACGCTGCTCGGCGTCCCGATCGTCGCCGGACGCACCGTGTCGTACGGCCGGATCGACCCCGAGGAGTCCCGCCGGCTGTTCATCCAGTCCGCGCTGGTCGAGGGCCAGTGGCACACCCGGCACCACTTCTGGGCCCGCAACGAGGCCGCACGAGCGGACGCCGAACAGCTCGCCGAGCGGACCCGCCGGCTCGATCTGCTGGCCGACGACGCCACTCTGTTCGCCTTCTACGACGCCCGCGTCCCCGCCGACGTGGTGTCGGTGGCCCACTTCGACCGCTGGTGGCGCGACGCCCGGCGCCGCGACGAGCACCTGCTCGACCTGGCGCCCGAGGACCTGCTCACCGACCAGCGGGTGGACGCCGAGCAGTTCCCCGACCACTGGAGCACCGGCGGGCTCGATCTGCCGGTCAGCTACGTCTTCGATCCCGGCTCCGGCCACGACGGGGTCAGCGTCGGCATCGAACTGGCCCAGCTGAACCAGGTCTCGGCGGACGACTTCGGCTGGCAGATTCCGGGCCTGCGGCAGGAGTTGGGCACCGAACTGATCCGGGCCCTGCCCAAGCAATGGCGAGCCCGGCTGGCGCCCGCACCCGACACGGCGAGGCGGGCGCTGGCCTGGCTGGCCGACAACCCGGTGCCGGGGGAGCCGCTGCCGACCGGACTGGGACGCGCGGTGCGGATGCTCACTGGCATCCAGGTGCCCGATGACGCCTGGCGGCTGGACGCCGTCCCTGACCATCTCCGGGTCCGGTTCGTGGTGACCCGCGACGGCGACGAGGTGGCCACCGGCAAGGACCTGTCCGCGCTCGCCGAACAGCTCGGCGCCCAGGTGCGGGCCGAACTGAACGCGGGCGCCGCCGAACACACCCACGGCGGTGCTCGAGACTGGGCGTTCGGTCGCGTCGCCGAGCGGGTCGACGGTGCGGTGGTCGGCTATCCGGCCTTGTCTGACCGCGGTGACACGGTCGGCGTGACGGTCTTCGCGACCCTGGACGAGGCGGTCCGCTCCCAGCTGCGCGGGCTGCGCCGGCTGGTGGCGCTGACCAGCCCCGACCCGACCAATTGGGTGCTCGCCCGGCTCAGCAACCCGGTCAAATTCGCCCTGGCCGCCTCGCCGTATCCCACCGTGCCGGTGCTGCTCGCCGACGCCCGGCTGGCCGCCGTCGGGGCCCTGATCGGGACCTCCAGCCGGGCGCGATCGTCGAACCCGCCGTGCGGGGACCCGTGGCTGGTTCGCGACCCGGACGCCTTCGCGGCCTTGCGCGACCGGGTCCGCACCGGTGCCGCAGATCGGATGCTGGCCGTCGTCACCGTCACCGGCGAGATCCTGCAGCGCTACCAGCGGATCCAGCTGGCGCTGCCGTCCGCGCCGGCACCGGTGCGCGCCGACGTCACCGAGCAGCTTGCCGGACTGATCTACCCAGGCTTCATCGCCGGCACGCCGGAGCCGCACTGGTCGCGGCTGCCGCGCTACCTGCATGCGGTCGAGCTCCGGCTCACCGCGGCTCGCACCAATCCGGGACGCGACCGGGCCGGCGCCGAGGTGATCGAACAGCTCGAGGACGAATACGCCGCGCTCTGCGCCCGCTATCCGGCCGGCCCGCTGCCCACCGGCGTCGCCGAGGTGGGCTGGCTGCTCGAAGAACTCCGGGTCAGCCTGTTCGCGCAGACCCTCGGGACGGCCGCGCCGGTCTCCGCCAAGCGCGTCCGGACGGCGATGGCGGCGGTGGTCGCCCCCACGTCATCCGGATCCCGTCATCCCGGACTTGCTCCGGGATCTCGGTGAGTGACGGTGCGTGCTGGGCGAGATCCCGGTGTCCGCCGGGATGACGTGGCGCGCGGGATGGCGTGATGTGACGCGGCATGCCTGCGTCCGTACGCCGTCGGCGTAGTCACTCGGCGGTTCGGGTGGTCCGCGCTAGGGTGGCACGCGTGATCGATCCCCGGTTGCTGTACACATTCGACCCCGAGGTCTGGTCGAGCCTGGACGGTGTCCGTCCGGTGCTGATCCACCTGTTCGAGGGCTATGTGGACGCGGCCGCGGTCAACCGGAATCTCGCCACTCACATCCTGCAGACCTGCACCCACGAGGTGCTGGCCGAGTTCGATCACGACCAGCTGCACGACTATCGCAGCCGGCGTCCGCAGATGGTCTTCGACACCAACAGCTGGGTGTCGATGAACGATTTCTCGCTGCTGCTCCACAAGGTCACCGACGCCGCCGGCACCCCGTTCCTGCTGCTCGCCGGGCCGGAACCCGACAGCCAATGGCGTCGGATGATGCAGGCCGTCCTGGGCATCGCCGAACGGCTCGATTCGGCCATGCTACTGACCGCCAGCGGCGTGCCGATGGCGGTGCCGCATACCCGGCCGACGCTGGTCACCTCGCATTCCACCGATCCGAAGCTGGCCACCGGCAACCCGTTGTGGATCGACCGGATTCAGATTCCGGGCAGCTTCTCTGCGGCGCTGGAGTTCCGGGCCGGCCAGGTCGGACTGACCGGCCTTGGTTTCGTCGCGCACGTGCCGCACTACCTGGCCCAGTCCACCTTCCCGCAGGCGACCGCCGCGGTGCTTCGCCGAATGAACGACGCCACCGGTCTGCACATTCCGGTCGCGGAACTGGACACCGAAGCCGAGCAGCAGCTGGCGACGATCGCCGCCGAGGTGCAAGAAGACGCCGAGTTTCCCGCCGTGCTGGCCGCCCTCGAAGAGCAGTACGACCAGCTGTCGGAGTCCGGACGGGCGTCGGTGCCGACCGCGGACGAGATCGGTGCCGCCGTCGAGCAGTTCCTGGCCGAGCAGGACGACTCGGCCAACGGACAGGGCTGAGGGTGCCCCGCACCACCGCCGAACTGCTCGGCCTGTTCGAGTTGGAACAGATCGACGCCGATCTGTTCCGCGGCCCACAGCCGGAGACCGTGCTGCAACGCTCGTTCGGCGGTCAGGTGCTCGCCCAGGCCCTCGCCGCCGCCTACCGCACCGTTTCGCAGGAGCGGATCGCGCACTCGCTGAACGCCTACTTCCTGCGGCCCGGTTCGCCGGCCAGCCCCATCCTGTACGTCGTCGAATCGACACGGGACGGCCGGACGTTCGCCCAGCGCAGGGTGGTGGGACGGCAGGACGGGCGTCCGATCTTCTCCATGGTGTGCTCGTTCCACGTCCACGAGGACGGCCTGGACCACGCCGACCCGCTTCCGTCCGATGTCGCGTCGCCGGACGCCTGCCGTCCCGCCGCCGAGGTGCTGGGGGAGCGGTCGGCCAGGACGGCCGTGGTCTGGGCGGCCGAGTGGGGAGCGCTGGAGGCCCGCTACGCGACCGAGCCGAACCTCGGACGCGAATCGGGGCCCGCCGAACTGCAGCTGTGGATCAGGGCCGAGTCACGGTTGCCGGACGACCCGCGGGTGCACCAGATGGTGCTGGCCTACCTCTCCGACATCTCGCTGCTGTCGGTGAGCGTGCTGGCCCACCCGGTGGAGTTCCTGTCGCCACGCATGCAGGCCGCGTCGATCGATCACGCGATGTGGTTCCACCGTCCGGTCCGCGCCGACGAATGGCTGCTGTACGACCAGGTGTCGCCCTCGGCGTCCGGTGGTCTGGGCTTCTCCCAAGGACGCCTCTTCGCCCACGACGGCACCCTCGCGGCGTCCTGCGCGCAACAAGGCTTGATCCGCCTCCTGGACGCCTGACGCGTTTCGCGGTGCGGCGCGTCCTCGCCTTGGCTGAGCCGTATTGGTTCAGTTGATAGATCGACCGACTCCGCAAGGACGCGGTCGCCGAACTCGGAACCCTCACGGTCCCGACCGGTGGCGACCGAGCCGAACACCCGCAGGTTCTTCCCACCTGCTTCGGCGACCAGCCGTCGGATTTCCTGGGCGTGTTGCGGAGTCGCCGAGCACGCGGGGAAATGTCATGAAGTGACTACGAACACAAAGGAAGCGGTCCGCCCTGGGGGGATAGGGCGGACCGCTTCCGTTTCGAGGGGTTCAGGCAGCCAGGTCGTGCGCGCTGCGTAGCTTGGCGATGGCGTGCCGCTCGATCTGGCGGACGCGCTCGGCGGTGATGCCCCAGACGGCGGCGATGTCGGCGAGCTTCGCCTGGCGTCCGTCGACCAGGCCGTAGCGACGCCGGACGACATCGGCGGAGCGCTCATCGAGGGAGGACAGCATGCCGTCGAGGCGGGCACGGTCTTCGGCGTCCAGCACCATCTCGTCCGGACCGGGGGACATCTCACGAGCCAGCAGATCGCCGAGTGCGGTGTCGCCGTCCTCTTCGACCGGGGCGTCCAGGCTGACGTGGTCACGAGCCAGCCGCAGCAGGTCGATCACCTGCTCTTCGGTGAGCCCGAGCTCATCGGCGATCTCCACCAGTTCTGGCTCGCGGCCGAAGCGGCGCTCCAGCGTGCGGCGGACGGCGGACACCTGGTTCACCTGTTCGGCGACATGCACCGGCAGCCGGACGATGCGGCCCTGTTGGGCGATGCCGCGGGAGATGGACTGGCGGACCCACCAGGTCGCGTAGGTGGAGAACTTGAAGCCCTTGCTGTAGTCGAACTTCTCGACGGCGCGGATCAGGCCGGTGTTGCCTTCTTGCACCAGGTCGAGCAGCGGCATCTGTGCGCGTCCGTACTTGCGGGCGACCGAGACCACCAGCCGCAGGTTTGCGGTGATGAAGCGCTGCAGTGCGGCGTCACCCTCGGCGGCGATCTGTTCGAGTTCGTCGGTGGTGGCGCCGTGCGGCTTGATCGCCTCAGCCTCCACGGTTCCGTTCAGCAGCGCCCTCGCGAACAACCCGGCCTCGATCCGCTTGGCGAGGATGACTTCCTCTTCGGCGGTGAGCAGGGCAGTCTTGGCGATTCCGTCCAGGTAGAGGCCAACGGCATCCTTGCCATCGATACCGTCGGTGCTCCGGATGCGGTGCGCAGTCGAGATCATGTGTGTCCTTTCGCTCCGTCATCAGTACAACGCAGCCGGGCCGCGGATGTTTCGTTCGACAGCCCCGAATGAACCCTGAGTACGGCGTGGGTGGACAAACAAAGACCACAGTCGTACCCGGACGCGGACCGCGGATGCTGGCCTGCCGCCGGTGTCTGCGGGCGGTGGACGTCAGCGCGGCTGCGGCTGCACCTGATCGATGATCCAGGCCAGCTCGAAGGCCAGGTCGCGCCAGGCCTGGTAGCGGCCCGACACGCCGCCGTGACCGGCCACCAGTTCGGTGCGCAGCAGGATCGGACGCGTCTCGTCCGCGATCACGGTGCGGCGCAGCTGCGCCACCCACTTGGCCGGTTCGGTGACCTCGACACGGGTGTCGTTGAGGCTGGTGGTGGCGAGCACGGACGGGTATCGCACCGGCCGGACGTTCTCGTAGGGCGTGTAGCCCTTCATGCAGCGATACACCTCGGGATCGTGCAACGGGTCGCCCCATTCCTCCCACTCTGTCACGGTCAGCGGGAGTTCCGGGTTGAGGATGGTGGTCAGCGCGTCGACGAACGGGACGTCGGCGTGCACCGCGCGGAAGGCGTCCGGGGCCAGGTTGACGGCCGCACCCATGGTCAGGCCGCCGGCGGAGCCGCCCTGGGCGACCAGGGCGTCCGGGCTGGTCCACCCGGTCGCGGCCAGGTGCCGGGCACAGGCGACGAAGTCGGAGAAGGTGTTCGGCTTGGCCAGTAGCCGGCCCTGTTCGTACCAGCCGCGACCCAGTTCGCCGCCGCCGCGGACGTGGGCGATCGCCCAGACGAAGCCGCGGTCCAGCAGGCTGAGCCGGGGGATCGAGAACCAGGGAGTGAGCGCATGCTCATAGGCGCCGTAGCCGTACAGCAGCGCGGGCGCGGTGCCGTCCGGGACGATGTCCGCGCGATGCACGATCGACAGCGGAATCCGGGTGCCGTCCGGCGCGGTCGCCCACTCCCGGCGCTGCACGTAGGCGGTCGGGTCGTAGCGGCCACGGGTCGGGTGGTCGAGCACCTCGGTCTGCTTCAGGGTGCGGCGCGCGCCGGTGTCCAGCCGGTACTCGTCCAGCCGGCGCGGGCTGACCAGCGACTCGTGCATCAGCCGGATCCGGTCGGTGGCCGGGTCGTCGGCCGAATACGCGCCGGCGCTGTACAACGGCTCGTCGAAGGTGAGCGGCGTCGGATCGCCCCAGCCGCCGTCGGCGGTGCGGGTGAGCACCTCGATCAACGGCAGCCCGTCGCGCCGCGAGCTGAGCACCAGATAGTCGGCATAGGCGTGCACCCCCAGCACCCGGACGCCCGGACGTTGCGGCACCACGGTGCGCCAGTCGTCGATGCCGGACGCCGTGAACGGCGCGCTGGACAGCTGGAATTCGGGGGCGTCCAGGTTGTGGACGACGTAGAGGGCGTCGGTGCCCACCTCGACGCTGTACTCCAGGCCCTCGCGGCGCGGCGTCACCAGTCGAGCCCCGGACGCCGGATCGGCGGCGTCCAGCAACCGGTACTCGCCGGACTGCTTGCTCTCGGCGGCCAGCACCACACGGGTGCGGTCACGAGATTCGTCCACGCCCAGCCAGAACCGCTCGTCCGGCTCGTGCCGCAGCAGGACGTCGGGGTCGTCCGTGCCCAGGGTGTGCAGCCAGACCCGGTCGGGACGCCAGGCGTTGTCCATGGTCAGATAGACCAGCCGGTCGTCACCGCACCAGCAGCCGCCCCCGGCCACCGCGACATCCGGCGCCGGCAGGTCGGTACGGGTGGCCAGGTCGATCACCCGCAGCCGGTAGCGCTCGTCGCCGGACAGGTCCTCGCTCCAGGCCAGCCGGGTGCCGTCCGGGGACACGTCGCACATGCCGAGGGCGAAGTAGCTCTGGCCCTCGGCCAGCTCGTTCTCGTCGAGCACCACCTGTTCGTCGGTGGGCGCCTCGGTGACGTCGGGAATCCGGTCCGGATCGTCGCCGGCCAGTCGGCAGTGGACCGAGTAGTCCAGGCCCTCCACCGAACGGCTGTAGTACCACCAGGTGGAGCCGTCGCTGTGCCGGACGAAGTCGGGGACGGTGAGGTCGGTCTGCCGGGTGCGGGCGAGGATGTCTGAGTACAGTTCCTTGCGCAGGGCGTCCAGGTGCGCCGTCCGCCCGGCCGTGTAGGCGTTCTCGGCGGCCAGATGGTCGAGGAACTCGGGGGAGTGCTTATCGCTCATCCAGGCGAAGTCGTCGACGAAATCATCACCGTGATGGCTACGGACGACGGGGCGCGCCGGCGGGCGCGGCGGCTGCGACATGGCGTCCACCCTAGTCGGAGGCGACGACCCTAGTCCGGGTTTGGAATGTTCCGGCCGGCGTGTCAGAATGGCTCAGGCGCTGGCCATTGACAACCCCCGGTTGTTGTGCGCCCAAAACCAAGAATCCGAGAGGCTACTTGTGTCACCACGCTCCACTGCCGCAGTCAGGTCCGAAAACGTACCAGTCGAGGCGGCGGCTCCTCGCCGACGACGGGCCCCGAGCACTACAACGACGTCCGCCCGCGCCCGCAAGCCGAAGGTCGTCGCGGCCCCGGTCGACGCCGCCGACGCCGCCGTTGAGGCCGCTGAACAGGGTGGCCCCACCGTTCAAGACGTGCTCGCCACGCCCGAGGCCGTCGACGTGAAATTCGCCCGCGAGGGGGACGACGTGGTGCTCACCGTGGGCGGCAAGCGTCGCTCTCTCGACGACGTCGACGACTCGTCTTTCGAGGAGGCCAAAGAGGCCGTCGTCGAGAAGGAGCTCACCGAGGACGAGGGCTTCATCGTCTCCGACGCCGACGACGCCGACGAGCCCGAGCAGCAGGTGCTGGTCGCCGGCGCCACCGCTGACCCGGTCAAGGACTACCTCAAGCAGATCGGCAAGGTCGCCCTGCTGAACGCCGAGCAGGAAGTCACCCTGGCCAAGCGGATCGAAGCCGGCCTGTTCGCCGAAGAGTCGCTGACCAGCGGGCGGTCGATTCCGCCGGCCGACGTGGACGACTATGAGTGGATCTCGGCCGACGGCCGGCGCGCCAAGAACCACCTGCTGGAGGCGAACCTGCGGCTGGTGGTCTCGCTGGCCAAGCGCTACACCGGACGCGGCATGCTCTTCCTCGACCTGATCCAGGAGGGCAACCTGGGCCTGATCCGCGCGGTGGAGAAGTTCGACTACACCAAGGGCTACAAGTTCTCCACCTACGCCACCTGGTGGATCAAGCAGGCGATCACCCGCGCCATGGCCGACCAGGCCCGCACCATCCGCATCCCGGTGCACATGGTCGAGGTGATCAACAAGCTCGCTCGCGTCCAGCGCCAGATGCTGCAAGATCTGGGCCGAGAACCCACCCCGGAAGAGCTGGCCAAGGAACTCGACATGACCCCCGAGAAGGTCGTCGAGGTGCAGAAGTACGGCCGCGAGCCGATCTCGTTGCACACCCCGCTGGGCGAAGACGGCGATTCGGAGTTCGGCGACCTGATCGAAGACTCCGAGGCGGTCGTCCCGGCCGAGGCGGTCAACTTCACCCTGCTGCAGGAGCAGTTGCACGACGTGCTCGACACCTTGTCCGAGCGCGAGGCCGGGGTGGTCTCGATGCGCTTCGGACTCACCGACGGCCAGCCCAAGACCCTGGACGAGATCGGCAAGGTCTACGGCGTCACCCGCGAGCGGATCCGCCAGATCGAGTCCAAGACGATGAGCAAGCTGCGCCACCCGTCGCGCTCCCAGGTGCTGCGCGACTACCTGGACTGAGCCACACGCCGAAGTGCCCGGCATCCCGATCGACGGGGTGCCGGGCGCTTTAGTCGTCCGCGTCTCGACCAGCTCGACCGGCGATGGATCAGGGCTTCGCCGACTCGTCGGTCGCGTCCGGACGCGGGGTGAGCAGCGCGAACAGGGCATCCACGCCGGCGGCCATGTCGACGTCCGGCTCGATCATCCACTGCAGTTGCAGGCCGTCGGAGACGGCCTGGAGGATGCGCGCCATCATCTCCGGGTCGATGCTGGCGTCCAGTTCGCCGCGGGCCTGCAGGGCGGCGATGCCGGTCGCGAAGTAGGCCCGCAGTTTCCGGCCGCGTTCCAGGAACAGCCGGTGTGCCGGGTGGGAGGGGTCGGGGGCGTCGGCGCACATCCGGGTGAACAGCTGGACCAGGCCGGGCACCTCGGCGTTGTGCCTGATGATGTCCACATAGCCGCGGCGCAGATGCGCCAGGTCTTCGACCTCGGACGCCTTCGGCCAGTGCTGCGCCACGTCCACCTGATCGCGCTTGCGCAGCACCTCGGTGAACAGCTCTTCCTTGCTGTCGAAATAGTGCAACAGGCCGGCGGGGGTGAGCCCGACCGCGTCGGCGATATCGGTGAGGTAGGCGGTCCGCGGCCCGGCCCGTCCGACCACCTCCACGGCACGGGTAAGGATCTCATCGCGCTTGGCAATGCCCTTGGCGTACCTGCCCGGGTTCGTCATCACCAACGCATTCTAGTCAGCGGGTCGGCTCAGGGCGTGGTCGAAGGCGTCCAGCAGCCGGCTGCCGAACAGCACGAAGCGGACCAGGTCGACGCCGGGCGCGAGGTGGCTGCGCACCGCCTCGATCGCGATCCGGGCCACGTCGGCGGCGTCCCAGCCATAGGCGCCGGCACTGATCGCCGGGAAGGCGATGCTGGCGGCACCGAGTCCGGACGCGACGTCCAGGCTCCGGGTGAAACAGGACGTCAGCAGGGCGGGCGCGGTCTGGCCCCGGTGGGCGTTCGGTCCGACGGTGTGGATCACCCAGCGGCAGGGCAGGTCGAAGGCGTCCGTCGCGGCCGCCTCACCCACCGGCAGTCCGTCCGGCCAGTCTGTGCGGCGCAGCCGACGACAGGCCTCGAGCAGACGAGGGCCGGCCGCGGCGTGGATCGCGCCGTCGACACCCCCGCCACCGAGCAGCGTCGAGTTCGCCGCGTTGACGATGGCGTCGACGCGTTCGGTGGTGATGTCGCCCTGGACGGCCTCGATGCTGGTCATCGCCCCACCTTGGCACCGCCGACCCGGTTTGCCCAGAGACGAGCGCGTTCCAGGAGCCGCGGGGGCCTCATCGGATCCGCACATGGCGGGGCAGTAGGGTGGCCGCCATGCCCGATCTCACCCATGAGCGCTTCAACGAGGCCGTCGTGGCGCATGTACCGATCGCCATCGAAGCACAAGAGGCGCTCGCCCAGGTCGTCGACCTGAACGGCGCCTATCAGGCCGACATCGAGCAGGGGGTGGTGACCATCGCCGGACGCCCGCTGCGCGTCGTCCTGCTGGGGACGGTGTCGAAGGCGACCAGCACCTGGCTGTGGTCGTGGGCCAATCCGGGCTTCGCGCCGACCCTGCCCGCCATCGCCCCGGTGCGCCGGGTCGCCGAGCTGGCGGGGCCGTGGGGGTTGTGGGAGTTCGGCGACTCGCAGTTCGGCCTGGCGGGCGTCCTCGACACCGGTCTGGGTGCGGGCGCGAGCGTGGCGTTCGTCGCCGCGCCGGTGGTGGGCGCCACCGCGTTCTACTCCGCCGACTACGGCGCCGGAATCGCGTATTTCGGCGTGGTCGATCCGGCGGTGCCGCGTCCGCCCGCGCAGGGGGTGACATTCGCGCGCCGGATCATGGCCGCGGTCGACCTGCAGCCGGGCAATCCGCGCGCTCAGGTGCTCACCTACGCCGCCGTCCACGATCTGCGGGTCACCGGCGACGATCGCCAGCTGAAGGTGCACATCGGGCCCGACGTGCTCAGCGTCCTGTTCGACGAGCTCGGGGGAATCGCGACCATCAGTGGAACGCTGAGTTCCGGATCGGGCCAATCCTCCGGCGGGTTCGGCCGCCCGCTGTGACCTTTTGCCGGCCACGATCGGCGACTCCACAACGACGAACGCCCCGGACAGCCGTCCGGGGCGTTCGTGGGATCTGTTCAGCTCAGTTTGTTCGTCTCGTCCTGAATGGTCAGTGCCACCTGCTCCAGCCGGTCGGCGTGAGCCTTGCCATGGTGGGCACAGAAGAGCAGTTCGCCGGCGTGCAGGGTCACCCTCAAATAGGCCTGCGCTCCGCAACGATCGCAGCGATCCGCTGCGGTCAGCTCTTCAACCGCTGTCGTGCTCATCCGCGTTCCCTTCTGTCGCCGGATTGAGTCTATCAATATCAACTCTTGGGCCGGCCGGTTTGTTCCGTGGCGCGAGACTACCCCCGGAAGTCAACCCAGGCTAGGACGGCCGCGCCGCTGGCGAGTTTCGGCGGTCGTGGACGTCCAAATCAGGGCAGTGGCGGAGGTGGCTCCCGTGTTCCACGGCGACGGTCCACTAGCCTCCAGGTGTGACGATCAAAGGCAAACCGGCGGCCGAGGGCCGCGACTACGAGGCCCGCCACCTGCTCGTCCTCGAAGGTCTCGAGGCGGTGCGCAAACGACCCGCGATGTACATCGGCTCGACCGATACACGGGGCCTGATGCACTGCCTGTGGGAGATCATCGACAACGCGGTCGACGAGGCGCTGGCCGGGTTCGGCGACACGATCCAGGTCGAACTGGCGGCCGACGGCAGCATCGCGGTGACCGATGTGGCCCGCGGCATTCCGGTCGACATCGAGCCGCGGACGGGGCTGTCCGGGGTCGAGGTGGTGTTCACCAAGCTGCATGCCGGCGGCAAATTCGGTGCCGGCTCGTACAACGCGACCGGCGGCCTGCACGGCGTAGGTGCGTCGGTGGTGAACGCGCTGGCGTCCCGGCTCGACGTCGAGGTCGACCGCAACGGCGCCACCTGGGCGATGTCGTTCCGGCGCGGGGTGCCGGGCACGTTCGACGGGGCCGGACCGGACGCTCCGTTCACGCCCGGCGCGCAGCTGGCCAAGGTGCGTCGCGCCCCGCGCGGACGCACCGGAACACGGGTGCGGTACTGGCCCGACCGGCAGATCTTCCTGCCCGACGCGCAGCTCTCGCTGACCCATCTGCTGGCGCGCGCCCGGCAGACCAGCTTCCTGGTGCCGGGGCTGGAACTGGTGGTGACCGACGCGCGGGGCGACGAGCCGACCACCGAGGTGTTCAAGCACGACGGCGGCATCTCGGAGTTCTGCGACTTCCTGGCCACGGACGCCCCGGTCACCGAGGTGCTGCGGCTGCAGGGCACGGACTCGTTCACCGAGACGGTGCCGATGCTCGACGAGGACGGCGCGATGACGCCGACCGACGTCGACCGGACGCTCGAGGTCGACATCGCGCTGCGCTGGGGAGCTGGCTACGACAGCCACGTCCAGTCGTTCGTGAACATCATCGCCACCCCCAAGGGCGGCACCCATGTGAGCGGTTTCGAACGCGGCCTGGTGCGTGCCTTCGCCAAGGCGCTGGAGGGGACCCGGCTGCTGAAGTCGGGCGAAGAGGTGGTCAAGGACGACATTCTCGAAGGACTGACCGCGGTGGTCACCGTCCGGTTGGCCGAGCCGCAATTCGAGGGCCAGACCAAAGAGGTGCTGGGCACGCCGCCGGTGACCCGGTTGGCGGCCCGGATCGTCGAGTCCGAACTGACCGAATTCCTCACCTCGAGCCGGGCGGCACAGCGTCCGCAAGCCCGGGCAGTGATGGAGAAGGTGGTCTCGGCGTCCCGAACACGGGTTGCGGCACGCGCCCACAAGGAGAACCAGCGGCGCAAGAACGCACTGGAGTCGAGCACGCTGCCGTCCAAACTGGCCGACTGTCGGAGCACCGACGGCGACCGCACCGAGCTGTTCATCGTGGAGGGCGACTCGGCGATGGGCACCGCGAAGCTGGCCCGGAACTCGGAGTTCCAGGCGCTGCTGCCGATCCGCGGGAAGATCCTCAACGTGCAGCGGGCCAGCGTCGGCGACATGCTGAAGAACGCCGAATGTGCCTCGATCATCCAAGTCGTCGGCGCCGGTTCGGGGCGCACCTTCGAACTCGAACAAGCCCGCTACGGCAAGGTGATCTTCATGGCGGACGCCGACTCTGACGGCGCCCACATTCGCACCCTGCTGACCACGCTGTTCTTCAAATACATGCGGCCGATGATCGAGGCCGGACGGGTGTACACGGCGGTGCCGCCGCTGCACCGGTTCGAGCTGAGCAATCCGCGCCGCGGCCAGGACCGCTACATCTACACCTACAACGAGGCCGAGTACCAGCGGAAGCTCGCCGAGCTGACCAAGCGCGGGGTGAACTTCAAGGAGCCGCAGCGCTACAAGGGCCTGGGCGAGATGGACGCCGACCAGCTCAAGGAGACCACCATGGATCCGCGGCACCGGACGCTGCGCCGGATCACCGTGGAAGAAGGCGAGTCGCTGGAGCAGGCGATGGCGACCTTCGAGAAGCTGATGGGCAACGAGGTCGCACCCCGGAAGGAGTTCATCATCGCCGGCGCCTACGCCTTGGACGCCGAACGCATCGACGCCTGAGTAGCACCGCCGGTAGAGCCTGTCGAAACCGGTCTCGACAAGCTCGACCGGTCAGTGCATCGGGTGGCGCTGGGCGAAGGCGTACTGCCGGTCGAAGACGTCCTTCAGGCCGTGGTAAGTGGCTGCCTGGATCTCGCCCAACTCGCGATAGACCTCGTGGTTCGCGGCGTCCGGCTCGGTCGTGCTGCCGTGCCGAGACATTGCCTTGGCGGCGTCCTGCAGCGAGGCGTGCTCGCCGGTGGCCGCCATCGCCATCACTGCGGCCCCCATCGCCGACACCTCTTCGGTGGGGCTTTCGGTGAGCGGCAGTCCGATCGCGTCGGTCATGATCTGGCGCCACAACGGGGAACGCTGGCCGCCGCCGACCGCGGTCACGGTGCGCAGCGGGACGCCGGTGGTGTCGGCGAGCCCGGCCAGGTTGCGCGCCATCTCGATGCTGATCCCCTCCAGGGTGGAGCGGTACAGCTCGCCGCGTCCATAGGCGCCGGCCAGACCGACGATCGCGCCATGCGCCACCGGGTTCCAGAACGGGCTCTGCACCGCGTTCCAGTAGGGCAGCGTGACCAGACCGCCGCAGCCGGGCGGGACGGCCGCCGCCTGCTCCTCCAGCGCCGGGTCGGGGCGTCCGCCGAGGGCCGGATCGCCGAGCTTGTCGCGGAACCAGCCGGCCAGGTAGGCGCCCGAGTTCTGCACGATCTCCAGCACGTACTGGCCCGGGATTCCGGCGGCGTCGGTGCGGAAGACGTCCGCATGCTCGTAGCGCGGCGAATGGACGCCGGCGACCAGCGCGGTGCCCATGTTCAGGTAGGCCTCGTCCAGGCCGATGGCGCCGACTCCCAGGGCTGCGGCCTGGCCGTCGCCGCAGGAAGCGACCACCTGCACCTCCTGGTCGAGCCCCCATTCCTGCGTGATCGCCGGGTCGATCGGGCCGATCACGCTGGCCGCCGGCACCAGGTCGCACAGCTGATCGGGACGCAGCCCAGCATGGGTCAGCATCTCGTCCGACCAGTCCAGCCGGGCCATGTCGAACAGGCCCAGGCTGTCCGCGGTCGCCGCCGAGTCGACCCAGCGTCCGGTCATCGCGTGCACCAGATAGGCGTGCACGCCGACCAGCTTGTGGGCGCTGCGCAGCACCTCGGGCTCGTTGTCGTTGAGCCAGGCGATCTTGTACACCGACGGGGTGACGTCGGGCTGGAAACCGGTCAGTTGATGGATGTGTTCGGTGCCGAACCGGCGCACCTGCGCGGGGGCGCGGCCGTCCAGCCAGAGGATGCCGGGACGCAGCGGCTCGCCATCGGCGTCCACCAGAGTGAACGTCTGGCGCTGGATGGTGGCGCACAGATGGGTGATCCGGGCCCGATCGGCGCTCGACAGCGCGGCGATCGCCTGGGCGACGGCATCGCGGGTGCTGCGCCACCAGTCCCGAGGATCTTGCTCGTAGAAGTCGACCCGCGGCGTCTGCATGCCGAACTCGGCCTTGCCCTGGGCGAGGACGGCGCCGGTGGCGTCCACCACGAGTGCCTTCGTGCTGGTCGTGGAACTGTCGATGCCGATGACGAGTGGGGACATGTGCACCTCCCTGTGCGAACGGATCTCCGGTGACCCGATCGACCGATGCTAACGGCGGACCGCCGGGCTGTGACCTGGCTCATGGGCGGGATGAGACGACAACTGTGGCCGCCTCGGCTCGCGGTGCGCGGGCGTTGTCCACAGTGGGGGAGCGGCGCGAAACGTCCCGGATGAGGGGCGATAGCCTGCCGTGGTGACAACCAGCGAAACCACACCGACGATCCTGCTGCGCGCCGAGGCCCGGCTCGGCGAGCGGCGCACCCCGATCACGCCCGCGGGCGCGGCCGAACTGCGGGCCGCCGGAATCCGGGTGTTGGTGGAGTCGTCGCAGGCACGGGTGTTCGGCGACGACCAGTACCGTGCCGCGGGTCTGGAGATCGTGCCGCCCGGCACCTGGCTGGACGCCGATCCTGACGTGGTCGTGGTGGGCGTCAAGGAACTACCGGACGAGCCTGCGGCGCTGCGGCACCGGCACGTCTATTTCGGCCATGCCTACAAGGGCCAGCAGGGCGCGCCCGAACTGCTCGGACGCTTCGTCGCCGGCGGCGGACAGCTGCTCGACCTGGAATACCTGGTCGACGACGCCGGACGCCGGGTGGTCGCGTTCGGCTACTGGGCCGGTTTCGTCGGTGCCGCGCTCGGCGCGCTGCACCTGGGCGGTGCCCTGACCGCGCCGCTGGAGCCGATGACCCTCGACCAGCTCGCCGGACGTCTCGACGAGGTCGGGAACCAGGTGGGCGGTGCGACGGCGGTCGTCACCGGCGCGTACGGACGCGCCGGGCGCGGCGCCACCGACGCGCTGCGGCTCGCCGGCATGGAGGTCTCGCGCTGGGATCGGGAACATACTTCGCCGGTCGACGGCGACGCCCTTGTGGCGCACGACCTGCTGGTGCACTGCGTGCTGGCCACCACGCCGCAGGCGCCCTTCCTCAGCGAGGCCGACCGGGCACGGCCCGGACGCCGGCTGCGGGTGCTGGCCGATGTGACCGCGGACGTCCCGTCCGACCTCAACCTGCTGCCGGTCAGCGGCCGGCTGACCAGCTGGGCAGAGCCGGTCCGGCGAATCTGGGACGACCCGATGCCGCTGGACGCGATCGTCATCGACAACCTGCCGTCGCTGCTGCCCGAACAGGCCAGCACGGACTTCTCCAAGGGCCTGGTGCCGCACCTGCCCGGACTGTTCGCCGGCGACCCGGTCTGGACCCGGGCCGCGGCGACCTTCGACGAGGCCGTCCGGCTGCTGGTCTGACCTCGCTGCTTGACCATCGGCGGCCTCTGGTCAGCCGGCGAGAGCCAGCGCGAAGGGCACGACGGTGTCCGCACCGGCCCGGCGCAGCAGCCGGGCCGCCACCGTGATCGTCCAGCGCGAGTCGGCCAGGTCGTCCACCAACATCACCGGGCCGGTTAGCCGGCGCAGTTCCTCGGCCAACTCGGCGGGGACCGCGAACCGCTGCCACAGGTCGCGGACCCGATAGGCGCTGTTGCTCGCCCCGCGGCCGGCCGCGGCGTCCGGATTCAAGGCCAGCGGGCCGAGTAGCCGCAACCGTCCGGCGGAGGCGATGCCGGTCGCCAGCGACTCCACCAATCGCGGACGGCCCACGCTCGGCACCCAGGTCACCGCGACCGGTCGCTCCGCCCAGTCCCAGGCCTTCAACGCCCGCAGGACGGCTCGGCCCAACTCGGCCGGAACCTCGGCATCGACCGGGCGTCCGTCGGCGTCTGTGGCGAACAGCTCGCGCAACGGCCCGCCCCAACCGAGATCGGTGAGCCGGGCCACCACCCGGCCCTCGGCAGCCTGCTCGGCGGCCGGAATCCGTCCGGTCACAGGCGCGCCGTCGGAGCGGACGCCCAACCGGTCGAGCCCGGTCGGCCACAGCGCGCGCGGGCCCAGCGGGACGCCGACCCGGTCCAAGACCTCGGACGCCGTCCGTGCGCTCGAAACGGTGACGTCGGTCGGGTACCAGGGGCCGGCGCAGACGTCGCAGCGACCGCAGGGTGCGGCGTGCGGATCGTCCAGTTGCCGGGTGAGGAAAGCCATCCGGCAGTCGTCGAGAGCCTGGTAGGCCAGCATGGCGTCCTGCTCGGCGACGCGGGCGGCGGCGATCCGTTCGTACCGCTCGGCGTCGTACTGCCACGGACGCCCGGTGCCCACCCAGCCGCCGGCGACGTACTCGACCGCACCGTCCACCGCCAGCACCTTCAACAGCAGCTCCAGCGGACCCCGGCGCACGTCGACACGGGCTTCGAGCGCCGGCACCGACAGCGGCCGGTCGGCGTCGGCGAGCGCGCCCAGCACGGCATCGGCACGGGCCTGGGTCGGCATCGCATTGGTGGCGAACCAGTGCCAGATGTCGCGGTCTTCGATGCCCGGCAGCAGCAGGACGTCGGCCCGCTCGGTGGCTCGGCCGGCGCGTCCGACCTGCTGGTAATAGGCCACCGGCGAACTGGGCGCGCCGATGTGCACCACGAAACCCAGATCGGGCTTGTCGAAACCCATGCCGAGCGCCGAGGTGGCCACCAGCGCCTTCACCCTATTGGCCTTCAAAGCCTCTTCGGCGGCCAGCCGCTCCGCGGCGTCCGTGCGGCCGGTGTAGGGCAGCACGGTGTGTCCGGCCTTGCCCAGGAAGGCTGCCGCGTCCTCGGCGGCCGACACCGTCAGGCAGTAGACGATGCCGCTGCCCGGCAGGGTCTCCAGGTGTTCCGCCAGCCAGGCCAGCCGGCGCTGCGCCGTGCCCAGTTCGAGCACGCCCAGCCGCAGCGAATCGCGGGCCAGCGCCCCGCGCAACGTGAACACCTCGCGACCGCCGGTGCCGAGCTGTTCGGCGACATCGTCGACCACCCGCTGGTTCGCGGTGGCGGTGGTGGCCAGCACCGGGACGTCGTCGCCGAGCTCGCCGATCAGGTCGCGGATCCGCCGATAGTCGGGCCGGAAGTCGTGCCCCCAGTCGCTGATGCAGTGCGCCTCGTCGATTACCAGCAGACCGAGCGAGGCGACCAGGCGAGGCAGCTGCTCGACCCGGAATCGCGGGTTGACCAGGCGTTCCGGTGAGACGAAGAGCACATCGACGGCGTCGGCGTCGAGCAGGCCATCGACCTCGCGCCATTCGGTCACGTTCGCGGAGTTGATCGCCGCGGCCCGGACGCCGGCGCGCTCGGTGGCGCTCACCTGATCGCGCATCAGGGCGAGCAGGGGAGAGACGATCAGGGCCGGACCGGCACGGGCCCGGCGACGCAGCAGCGCCGAGATGAAGTACACCGCCGACTTCCCCCAGCCGGTGCGCTGCACCACCAGTGCCCGCCGGCGCTCAGCGACCAGGGCTTCGATGGCCTCGTACTGGCCGGGGTGGAAGACGGCGTCTGGACGTCCGGTGAGGTCGGCCAGGATCGCTGTCGCCTGTGTGCGGAGGTCGTCCCGCGTGGTGCCGTCGGTCGCGGAGAGGGTCATGCGGATCACCGTCTCACGGCCCACTGACAGTTCTTGAATGCAGCATGCCGGTGGAGGCTCTGCAGCGATCCGCTCAGCAGATCCGGCTGAGCAGACCGGTGTCGACGTCGTAGAGGAAGCCGCCGATCTGCGCCTTGCCCTCGATCAGCGGGTGTTCGTTCAGCAGCGCGACATCGGCCCGCACCTTGCTCTCCTGGTCGGGCGACGCACCGACCGTGAGGCCGGATGCGTCCCGCCCACTGGCCTCGGCGACCCGGCGCCGGATCTCATCGTCGTCGCAGGCAGCCATCGCGCACCGGGTGTGGGCGATCACCAGGATGCGGTCGACCCGCAGCAGATGGACGCCCAGAATGCAGCCGTTGAGGGCCTCCGGGGTGACGTGCCCACCGGGGGTGCGCAGAATCTTCGCCTCGCCCAGGAACAACCCGAGCATCTCCAGCGGCTGCAGCCGAGAATCCATGCAGGTGACGACGGCCACGCCGGCATGGGCGTAGCCGTCGAAGTTGCGGGGAGCGGAGGTGGCGTAGCGCCGGTTGGCCGCCAGCAGATCGTCGAACTCGTCGGTCACGGCACTCACCCTAACCGCCCCACGATGGCGGCGGAGACCACCGCCCGGCGTCCGCTATCGCTTGGTCGGGGTGTAGTCGTCGGGATGGTAGGAGCAGGCGGCGGCGAGCTCGTCGCTCTTGGCCGGCTTGGTGTTCGGCGACGGGGACGCCGACCCGGACGCCGTGGCCGACGGCGACGGGGAGTTGACGGCGGCCTTGGTCTCGTTGAGTGCCTTGCGCACCTTGGACCTGACCCAGTTCCAATCGGGTTTGTAGGACAGGAAGCCGGTGCTCGGGTCGAGGACGAGGCTGCGGATCTTCGCATTCTTGACGGTCATCCCCAGCTGTGCGAGAGCCGGCAGCATGGTCCGCGGAATATTGGTGCTGATGTTGTTCTCGCCGGTCTTCAGGATGCTCTCGTAGTTGGTCAGCACCGCGGTCGGCGTGGTCTGCTGGGCGACGGCATAGACCAGGCAGCGCTGACGTTCCATCCGGCTGTAGTCGTCGAGATGGTACCGGCCGCGGGCATACCACAGCGCGCGACTGCCGGTGAGGTGCTGATTCGGGCCCGGCTCGATCCACCCCGCCGGCTTCTCCTCCGGCTCGGGCGGGCTGGCGTTGTGGCCACCGATCGGAACCGCATAGTTCACGTTGACCGTGATGCCGCCGATGGCGTTGATGAAGGCCTTGAAACCGTCCATGTTGACGAGGACGTAATAGTCGATGTCCAGGCCGACGGCGTATCCGACGGACTGCATCAGCACCGACGCGCCGAAATCCTTCGTCTTGCCCAGGATGTTGTTCGGAACCTGTGCGGGGATATCGCGGTACATGGCGTTCGCCAGGTATTGCGAGCGGGTGTAGAGGTCGGCACCGGCGGGAGCGCTGAAGCCGTTCGGATAGTAATCGAGCAGCGGCGAGCCTGGTGGGAAGGGCATCTTCTCGGCGTTCCGCGGAACGGTGATGAGCGTAGTGGCGCCGGTGTGGGTATCGATCGAGGCGACGATGATGGTGTCGGTGCGGGCGCCCACCGCCTTGGAGCGGTTCGACTTCACCCCGGAGTCACCGCCGAGAATCAGAATGTTGAGTCGATCGGTGGTGGCCCAGGGATCGGTGTCGGCGGGTGCCGGTGTGGAGGTGTCGCCGTCATTGCCGTCGAAGATCGTGCTGATGGCGGTCCCGGTGGTGTACGCGTAATTCGCGAGCAGGGCCAGCGGGGCCGACACGGCGAACGAAAGAACGCCGACCAGGGCCGCGCCCATGAGCCGCTGGGCGGGCGAGGCGGGGGACGAGCGGAGCGCGAGATGGGTGGTGGCGATGACGACTACCCAGAGCACCGCGATCGCCACCAGAGCAGCCGCCAGACCCCGCAGCACGCCCGGATCCAGGGCGTATTGGGCAACCCGATCCCGGTTGATCAGACCGAAGATGCCGAGGCCGATCACACCGACCGCGACGATGCCGAGAACGATCCCGCCGGCCAACCGTCGTCCGGCCCGCAACAGGCCCACGCCGGGGATGACCGTGCCGACGACCGTCCAGAGTGAGGCGGACCCGAACCCGCGAGCCTCGGTTGCGCGAAGGCCACCCGACGACGGTTCGGCTTCGTTCGGGCTGGTATGCATCATCGACAATGTTCCTGATCGGCTTGGCGGAACCTCTTACTTCATCGCACGGGATACTACCGACGAGGCAAAACCGAACCTTTTCCTTGCACGAGGGGTCGCGGCCGCGAGTCAGCGGTGGGTGCGGGTGGAGATCGCGGCGATCGGCTGGCCGGCCGGGGTGCCGGAGCCGTCCCGGCGAGGGTCGATCGCGGGGAGGTCGACCGGGGCACCGCTGGACGCCGCCGCCACCGCGGGGGCGGGACCCACCCAGGCCAGCTGCAGCACGTCCTCGCCCCGAAGGAACCGTTGACAGCGGACGCCGCCGGTGCCGCGGCCCTTGCCGGGATACTCCTCGAACGGGGTCACCTTGACGCTGCCGGCGTCCGTTCCGGGCAGTGCCGTCGACGAGCCGGCCACCGAGACCACCACGGCGTCGGACGCCGGGGTGACCCCGAAGAACACCACCCGGGCGCCGGCCGCCAGCTTGATCCCGGCCATGCCGCCGCCGGAACGACCCTGCGGGCGCACCCCGGCCACCGGGAAGTGCAGCAGCTGGGCGTCCGAGGCGACGAAGACCAGCTCGCCGGAGTCGTCGCCCAACTCGACCGCGCCGATCACCCGGTCGCCGTCGTCCAGCCGGATGATCTCCCAGGAGTCCTTGCCGAGGATGTCCGGGTTGACGCGTTTCACCACGCCGCGTTCGGTGCCCAGCGCCCAGCCGAAGACGTCCGGGCCGAGGCCGGTGACGGCCAGCACCCGCTCGTCCGGTCCCAGCGCGAACAGTTCGGACGCCGGGGAGCCGCCCTGCAGATTGGGCGCCTGCGCGGTGGCCGGCACCGACGGCAGGTCGATGGTCTGGCCGCGGATCACCCGGCCCAGGCTGGTGATCAACCCGAACTCGCCGCGCGCGGTGGAGGCGCAGACGCTCACGATCACATCGTGGGCGGCCCGACCGCCGGCGTCCGCCAACGGTTCGGCGTTGTCGGTGCGAGCCAGCAGCCCGGCCGACGACAGCAGCACCCGGCACGGGTCGTCCGTGATCTCCAACGGGGTGGCCTGGGCCTTCGCGGGGGCCACCGAGCCCCCGCCGGAGGCCAGCAGCACGGTGCGCCGCGGCGTCCCATGGGTGCGGGCCACCTCGTCCAGTTCGTCGGAGACCAGCTTCCGCAACAACACCGGGTCGTCGATGATCGCCCGCAATTCGGCGATCCGCTGCCGCAGTTCGTCCCGCTCGGATTCCAGCTCGATCCGGGAGAATTTGGTCAGCCGGCGCAGCTGCATGTCGAGGATGTAGGTGGCCTGCACGTCGGTCAGGTCGAACGCCTCGATCAGCTTGGCCTTCGCGACACCCGCGTCGTCGCTGCCGCGGACGATGGCGATCACGTCGTCGATGTCGAGGATCGCGATCAGCAGACCCTCGACCAGATGCAGCCGGTCGGCGGCCTTGCCCAGCCGGAATCGGGTCCGGCGCAGGGTGACCTCAAGGCGATGGTCGAGGTAGACGGTGAGCATCTCGCGCAGCCCGAGGGTGCGCGGCTGGCCCTCCACCAGGGCGACCGCGTTGATCCCGAACGAGTCCTCCAGCCGGGTCTGCCGGTACAGCTGCTCCAGCACCGCCTCGGGGTTGAAGCCGTTCTTGATCTCGATCACCAGCCGGGTGCCGTTCGCCAGGTCGGTGAGGTCCTTGACGTCGGCGATGCCGGTCAGCTTCTTCGCCTGCACCGCGGTCTTGATCTGCTCGATCACCCGCTCGGGCCCCACCATGTACGGCAGTTCGGTGACCACGATGCCCTTGCGGCGCGGATGCACCTGTTCGATCCGGGAGGTGGCTCGGATCCGGAAGCTGCCGCGTCCGGTCAGATAGGCGTCCTTCACCCCGTCCAGGCCGACGATCTTGCCGCCGGTGGGCAGATCGGGACCGGGGACATAGCGCATCAGGTCGTCGGTGTCGGCGTCCGGATACGCGATCAGATGCTTCAAGGCCTGCACGCACTCGATCAGGTTGTGCGGCGGAATGTTGGTGGCCATGCCGACCGCGATGCCGGTGGTGCCGTTCACCAGCAGGTTCGGGAAGGCGGCCGGCAGGACGACCGGCTCGGTCTCCTTGCCGTCGTAATTGGGTTTGAAGTCGACGGTGTCCTCGGCCAGCCCCGCGGTCATCGCAGTCGCCGCGGTCGCCATCCGGCATTCGGTGTAACGCATCGCGGCCGGACCGGCGTCCAGCGAGCCGAAGTTGCCATGGCCGTCCACCACCGGCAGCCGTTGCGCCCAGGGCTGGGCCAGCCGGACCAGCGCGTCGTAGATCGCGGCGTCGCCGTGCGGGTGCAGCAGGCCCATCACCTGGCCGACCACCCGCGCCGACTTCACGTGCGGACGGTCCGGGCGGATGCCCATGTCGTCCATCGTGTAGAGAATGCGGCGCTGGACGGGTTTGAGGCCGTCGCGAGCATCGGGCAGAGCGCGGCTGTAGATGACCGAATAGGCGTATTCGAGGTAGCTAGTCTCCATCTCGTCGGAGATGTCGATGTCGACGATCCGTTCGACCAGGTCGTCGTCGGCCGGGGGACGCGCCACCGCTGCCTCGCTTTCGGTTGCCGATGTTCAGCCCGATTCTGGACCCTCGGGCAGGCCAGGCGTCCGCCTGACACGCGGCCGGACGCCGACAGCTACGTGGTGGACGTGCCCAACGCCGTCCGGAGCCGGGCGACCAGGCCGCGACCGTCCGGGGCCTCGACCCAGGACGAATGGGTGCCGGAGAGCTCGTCGGTCTCTTCCAGCGGCATGTTGGTGCCGTGAGCCAGCACCTGCTCGGTGGGGGAGAGCTGCCGAATCGCGACCGCAGCGACATGGGTGGGATGCGAGTTGGCGAACTCGGCGTAGATCTCCGGGTCGTGTTGGCCGTCGTCGCCGACCAGGAGCCAGGCGATCTGCGGGAACTCGGCGGCGAGTCGCAGCAGGCTGGTCCGCTTGTGCTCCATGCCGGAGCGGAACCACCCGGTGTTGGTCGGCCCCCAGTCGGTGAGCAGCAGCGGACCCTTCGGATAGTTGTGCCGCTGCAGGAAGCGCTCCAGGAAGTCGTAGGTGTTCCAGGCGCCGGTCGACAGGTAGAACATCGGGGCGCCGGGATGGGCGTCCAGGTAGCGGTGATAGAAGCGCGCCATGCCGGGGATCGACTGCCGGTTCGACTCGTCCCGGACGAAGCTGTTCCAGGCGGCGATCATCGGACGCGGCAGCCAGGTGGTGAGCACGGTGTCATCGATGTCGGAGAGCAGACCGAAGCGGACGTCCGCGCCGACCACCAGGACGTCGCAGGTGACCGGGCCGGAGCCGGTGCCGCAGACGGTGACCTGCTGCCAGCCGGGCGCCAGGCCGTGGTCGACGATCCGGTGGTCGAGGTAGCCGCCCCGATCGGTGGTGGCCGATACGGTCCGATCGCCGACCTCGATGGTGACGCGCGCCCGGACGCAGGGCGCGGTGATGAAATTCCGCCAGCCGCGACGCCGGACGAACTCTTTGGTGGCGTGGCCGAGTTGGCTGCGCGACCACTGCGGAACCAGCTTCACCCGCGCCATCACTCGGAGGAAATCGCCCGAACCGTAGCCGGTGTAGGCGATCACCTGTTCGCGCCAGCCGAGCGCCCGGAAGAACGCCTCCAGCCGCCGGTCGACGAATTCTTCGACCCGCGCGGCGATGAACGGCTTGGTGCTCACCCGGCCACCGTAGACGGCGGGCGCGCCGCGGGGCGAACTGTCGCACCCTAGGTATCGGGAGGGTCGCCCCCAGGCGTCGGGAAGGTGCCGCGGACTTGGGCGCATGGCGCGTCCGATGCGAAGATGAGGCGGTGACTTCACCCGCCCTCCCCGCCCCGTTGCGCCGGGACATCGACGCCTGCGGGTATTTTCCGGACCTGATCGCCGAAACGGTGGCGATGGCCATCGCCGGCGAGCCGGTCCGGCATCACGTCGTCCATCACGAGGCGACCTTCGCCCGCGATGAGATCCAGCGGCACATGTCGGTGCTGGTGCTCACCCCGACTCGGCTGATCGTCGGCCACACCGACGAATCGGACGCCCCCGGCGAGGCCGGCCAAGCGCTGTCGACCACCGAATCGGTGGCATTGGACAAGATCACCTCGGTGGCCCTGACCAGGGTCGTCGCGCACCCCGAGCGGCATGGCAGCAACCGGTCGGCGACCGTCGAGACCTGGCTCAGCGTCGGCTGGGGGACGGCCCGCCGGGTCGATCTGGAGCCGGCGCACTGCGGCGACCCGGATTGCGACGCCGACCACGGCTACACCGGCACCCTGGCCGCCGACGACCTGACCGTCCGGATGAGCGCTGCCGCTGACGGCACCGACAACGTGGCCCGCCTGATGTCGTTCGCGACCGCCCTGCAGGTGGCCAGCGGCGGTGGCCGGTGAGCCGTCCGACGCCACCGGCCTACGGCAGTTCGACGCTGTCCGAGCTGCTGCCCAGCATCGGGGCGGTGCTCGGCCTCCCCGGACGCGACAACGTGCTGGGCCTGCCCGCGGCGGAACGCTTCGTGGTGCTGCTGGCCGACGGCCTCGGCCGCGACCTGTTGCAGGGCCGCGACGACCTGGCGCCTTTCCTGACCGGGCTGCTGGACGCCCCGGCGTCCAGCACCATCACCTCGGGCGCGCCGAGCACCACCGTCACCTCGATCACCAGCCTGGGCACCGGGTTGGCGCCCGGCCAGCACGGCCTGGTCGGCTACACCTTTCGGTTCGGCGGGCGGATGCTCAATGCGCTGCTCTGGCAGGACGGCTTGGACGGCCTGGACGTGCAGCCGCAGCTGACCGCCTTCGAACGGCTCGCCAAGGCCGGGGTCCGCTGCACGACGGTGACGCCGTCCCGGTTTCGCGGCACCGGGCTGACCACCTGCGCGCTGCGGGGGGCCGACTTCCTCGGCTACCCCGAGGAGGCGTCCAGTGCTCGCCGGGTCGAGCTGACCGTGCAGGCCGCGCTGTCCGGGCCGCGCAGCCTGGTCTATCTGTACGACCGCGATCTCGATCATGCCGGTCACAAGCACGGCACCGCCTCGGACGCCTGGGCCGCCGAACTCGTCCGGATCGACGCCCTGGCGGCCGCGTTGCGGGCCGCGCTGCCCGACGACGTCCGGCTGCTGATCACCGGCGACCACGGCATGCTCGACATCGCGGTGGACCGCCGGATCACCATCGAGGACCATCCCGACCTGCTCGCCGAGGTGCAGCTGATCGGCGGCGAGGGACGCTTCCGGCAGCTCTACGTGTCGGCGGACGCCGCGCCGGTCGCCGCGCGCTGGGCCGACTGGCTGGGGCCGGACGCCTGGGTGCTGACCCGCGACGAGGCGTCCGAGGCGGGCTGGTTCGGACCGCTGCAGCCCAGGCTCGCGGACCGGTTCGGCGACGTCCTGGTGGCGATGGCGACCGATCGGGCCTTGATGACCCGCACCCAGCCGAACGAGTTCAACTTGATCGGCATGCACGGCTCGCTGACCCCCGCCGAACTCACCGTTCCGCTGCTGATCGGCTGAGTCATGGCGCAGCTGGTCTTCTTCACCGGGCCGATGAACAGCGGCAAATCGACCCTGGCCCTGCAGACCGACTTCACCGAGACCCAGGCCGGCCGGGCCGGGCGCGTGTTCGGCCGCAACGACCGGGCCGGCGCGGCGACCATCTCGTCCCGGATCGGGCTGGAGCAGCCCGCCATCGAAGTCACCGACGACTTCGACTTCTGGCGGTACGTGATCGGCGAGCTGACCCAGGGTCGTCGCGTCGACTACCTGGTCTGCGACGAGGCCCACTTCTACACCCCCGAGCACATCGACCAGCTGGCCCGCGCCGTCGATGAACTGCAGCTGGACGTCTACTGCTTCGCGATCCTCACCGACCTTCGCACCGAGCTGTTCCCGGGCACCCGCCGACTGGTCGAACTCTGCGACCGGATGGAGCTGCTGCAGGTGCGTCCCCGCTGCTGGTGCGGTGAGCCGGCCACCCACAACGCCCGCACCGTGGACGGGGTGATGGTCACCGACGGCGAGCAGGTGATGGTGGGCGACGTGGTGCCGTCCGACGACCACGTGGTCGCCTACGAAGTCTTGTGCCGCCGGCATCATCGGCGCCGGATGACCTCCGCGGTCGCCGCGGTGACCTTGAATCCCGAGCCGCTGCCGCTCGGTTAGCGGCGGCACGCACTCGTCACACCCACCCTCGTCATCCCGGCGAACGCCGGGATCTCGGTTCGGATTGAGATCCCGTGTCAAACAGGGTCAATCACGGGATGACGGGACGGCGGTCCGAGGGATCTCGACAAGCTCGATCGATGGTGACGGGAATCTCTGTCAGTGCCACGTGGTTGAGTGGCACCGTGAGCCTCAATGGATGGCAGGTGATGAACTCCCTGACCCGTGACGCCTCGGTGCGCGACCACCGGTTGGCGCCCGGAACCCGGCGTCGGGTGCTGACGTACGCGTCCACGTACCGGAGGATGATCGCCGTCTTCCTCGGGCTCACCGTCCTCGATTCGCTGCTGGTGGTCGCGTCGCCGCTGATCCTGCAACGGCTGGTCGATGACGGGGTGATTCCCGGCAATGCCGCACTGGTGACGCAGCTGGCCGTTCTGGTCGCGTTGTTGGCGATGGCGGACGCCGGGCTGACTCTGGTGGAGCGCTGGTATTCGGCGCGGATCGGGGAGGGGCTGATCTTCGACCTGCGCACCCAGGTGTTCAGCCACGTGCTGCGCCAGCCCATCGCGTTCTTCACCCGCGCCCAGACCGGTGCCCTGGTGACCCGGCTGAACAGCGACGTGATCGGCGCCCAGCAGGCGTTCACGTCCGTTCTGCAGAACCTGGTCGGCAACGCGATCAGCCTGGTGGTGATCGTGGTCGCGATGGCGTCGCTGTCTTGGCAGCTGACCATCGGGGCCTTCCTGCTGGTGCCGCTGTTCCTGGTCCCGGCCCGAATCATCGGACGCCGGTTGGCCGGCCTCACCCGTCGGCAGATGGCGCTCAACGCCGACATGGGCGCCCAGATGAGCGAACGGTTCAACGTGGCGGGGGCCCTGCTGGTGAAGCTGTTCGGCGACCCGCAGCGGGAAGACCGCGATTACGCGGAGCACGCGTCCGGGGTGCGCGACGTCGGCATCAAACTCGCGGTGAACCGGTCGGTGTTCTTCGTCGCGCTCGCGCTGGTGGCGTCCCTGGCGACCGCGATGGTCTACGGGGTCGGGGGCGTGATGGCCGTCAACGGCACGCTCACCGTCGGCACGCTGCTCGCCCTGGCCGCGCTGCTGGCCCGGCTCTACGCCCCGCTGACTGCACTGTCCAACGTCCGGGTCGATGTGATGACCGCGCTGGTCTCCTTCGAGCGGGTCTTCGAGGTGCTCGACCTCAAGCCGCTGGTCGATGAACGCCCGGACGCCGTCGCACTGCCGGACGCGCCGGTGCGGGTCGAGGTCGACCAGGTCAGCTTCCGGTACCCATCGGCCGACGAGATCTCGCTTGCCTCGTTGGAAGGTGCGGCCAGCGGTGATCGACGGGGCAGCGGGGACGTGCTACACGACATCTCGTTCACCGTCGAGCCCGGTTCGATGCTGGCCCTGGTCGGTCCTAGCGGCGCCGGCAAGACCACGATCACCTCGCTGGTGGCCCGGCTGTACGACCCGAGCAGCGGAACCGTCCGGGTCAACGGCGTCGATCTGCGGGACGCGACCCTGGCCTCCCTGCACGACCGGGTCGGTGTGGTCACTCAGGATGCGCATCTGTTCCACGAGACGATCCGGTCCAACCTGCTCTACGCCAAACCGGGCGCCACGGACGCCGAATTGGAGGTGGCGCTGCGAGCCGCCCAGGTGTGGCGACTGGTGGAGTCGCTGCCGGAGGGCCTGGACACCGTGGTCGGCGACCGCGGGCACCGGCTGTCCGGGGGCGAGAAGCAGCGGTTCGCGATCGCTCGGTTGCTGCTCAAAGGCCCCGGATTAGTGGTGCTGGACGAAGCCACCGCCCATCTCGACAGCGAGAGCGAGGCCGCCGTCCAGCACGCCCTGGACGCCGCGCTGAAAGACCGGACGTCGATCGTGATCGCCCACCGGCTCTCCACCGTCCGCGGTGCCGACGCCATCCTGGTGGTCGACGGCGGCCGGGTGGTCGAACAGGGCACCCACCTCGAACTGCTGGCACGAGGCGGTGTCTACGCCGACCTGTACCGGACGCAGTTCGCTGAACAGGGCACCGACGTCCGGCACTTGGATCAGCGTGCGGTGAGCTGAGTCTGGCCGCGTGTTGAGTACGGTGGCTACGGCCATTTGGGCGGACGCACGGGGCCGCTCGGTCAGGCCCGTGGCTTGGGTGCGCCGAACATGATCTCGTCCCAACTCGGGACGCTGGCGCGCTTGCGCCGGACCGGACGGGACGGCTCGTTGCCGGCGTCGTCGACCAGGCTCGGCTGCTCCGGTTCGGCGGGTGCTGTCTTCGCCCGTCCGGAGCGTGGCTTCGGTGCCGGCTTCGTCGGTTCCGCCACTTCGGACGCGGGGGGTTCGGACGCCTCCACTGTGGCGGCCTCCACGTCGGGCTCGGCGCCGCCGCCGGAGTCTGTCTCGATGGGTTCGGTGTCCGCGATCGGTTCCGGGACAGCGTCCGGTTCGTCGGCGGCCAGTTCGGCCGCGGCGTCCAGACTTTCGTCCGTCTGATTTGGCTCGGCGACCACCACGTCGTCGTCGGACGCCGCGTTCGCCAGCGCTGTCGGTGCGGGCTCGCTCGACGCCACCTCGGCCTCGAGATCGTCAATCTCCTCATCGGACTCCACCGCCACCGCGTTCTCGCCGCTGAGGTCGGCGTCCGCGACCGGTTCGGTGGGTTCGGCGTCGGTCGGACCCTCGTCCAGCACCGGTGCTGCCGACTCTTCGGGACGCGGACGCACCAGCCCGGCGTAGATCTGCACCGAGTCCTCGTCGAAGCTGGAGAGCATGTCGTACAGCACGTCCATGCTCGATCGGTCGCCCGGCACGATGTCGTAGACGCCGTCCACTTCGGCGAGATCGCCCTCGGCGAATGCGTCCTCGCTGTCGGAGGAGCCGTCGTCCTCCGGCGCCCGATCGTCGTCCGACTCATCCAGGTCGTCGGGTTCGAGGTCCGGGCTGACCTCGAACTGGGGCTGGATGGCCCGGACGATCGCGAGCTCGTCGTTGTGGCTCGGGGCAGACCCGGCGTCCGGATGGTCGGAACGGCGCCGACGGCCGGGCTGCGGACCGTGCGAATCGGAGTGCTCGCCGGTCAGCCAGCGGGCCTCGTCGTTGGCGGCGGTGGAGAACCGGCCGGTCTGGTCATAGGTAAAGTCGGCCCGATGTTGCGCCGCGCCGGACTGATACGACAGCCGCACCGTCCAGCGCCGATCCTCGGTGCGCCAGGCGTCCCAGTCGACGCTGTCGGGATCGATGCCGCGGGAGAGCAGCCGGTCGGTGATCACGTTGCGCAGGCTGCGGTGGGCGACGGCATCGCCGGCGCGCCGCACCGGGTTCGTCTGTGCCAGGCCGGCGATGTGCTCACGTTCGGCGATCACCGGGGCGGCGAACGGTTCGATTCTCGCGATCGGGACGCCGGCGGCCTGCGCAACCGCCTCCAGCGACTCCCCGGCCCTGATCCGGGCCTGGATGTCGCGCGGCCGCAGTGCACTTTCCATGTCGATCTCCAGTTGTCCGATGCGGGGTCGGTCGTTGCGCAGCGCTGCCTTCAGCCGTTGGTCAGCGGGAATCCCGATTTCCTCGCCGTCGTCGAGGACGACGATCAGGGTGCTCCCGTCCGGGCTCAACCCGAGGGGGTGGGCGGTGCGCATTGCTCGATCGCTCTCCTGTGTTCGTAGTGCGTAACCTACCGGGTCGGACGCCGTAGGGCGCCCTCCGCCGATTCGGCGCGGATCCCCTCGGCTGAGATTGGGGCCGGGGGATCGGCAATGTTTGGCCCCGTGTGATATGTATGCCTGCGATACCTAGACCCAGCGCTACCGCTGAGTGCCGCTGCTCGACAGCTGGCGCTCGGGATGGAGTTACGACACACAATGGCAACCGACTACGACGCTCCCCGCAAGACCGACGAGGAGAGCGAAGACAGCATCGAGGAACTCAAGACTCGCCGGAACGACAAGAACTCCGGCAAGGTCGACGAGGACGAGGTCGAGGCTGCGGAATCCTTCGAGCTGCCGGGCGCCGACCTCTCCCACGAGGAGCTCACCGTCCGGGTGCTGCCACGGCAGGCCGACGAGTTCACCTGCTACTCCTGCTTCCTGGTGAAGCACCGCAGCCAGATCGCGGTGACCCGCAACGGCCACTCCTACTGCGTGGACTGCGCCGACTGACGTCCGTTCGAAACGGTGTCGACAGAACGCGATCAGTCAACAGAACGCGATCGAAGGCTCAGCCTCGTCCGGCCGCCGGGCCGGGCGAGGCTTTGCCGTCTGGTCAGAGGTGGAAGTTCACCCGGGAATGGCTGGGCGCTGGCGTCCCCATCGCCTTCTCCCAGCGGGTGGCGGCGAACCGGTTGGTGAGCAGCTGTGCCACCCCGATGCCGACGCCGCCGGCGACCGCCCAGATCAGCGCCTCGCTGAGCGGCGTGGCGGGGTCGTTGGGGTCGGGGGGTTCGTTGCCGGTCGCCATCTTCCAGGCTCCGCGGACCGCCTTCTGGATGACCATGGCGCTGAGCGCGCCTACGGCACCGGCGTAGATGTTCCAGACCAGTCGCTGCGACATATTCATCGGTGGTTCCTTCGTCGGCCTTCCGGGTTCGGGGCGAGTCTACGCAACCCGGCCGAGCACACCCGTCGACGCGTGATTCCTGACCACCGCCGGAACCTCTATGTTGGGTGGGTGAGCCGAAGCCGTCCGACGCCTAACTACTCCGAGCGGCTGAGCGTGCCTGCGGCCTATTGGGTGATCGCGTTGTTCTTCGGCCTCAGCTTCGTCACCGCGGTGACGTTCATGCTGGGCGAGTTGATCCTGCTGGTGAGCACGATCGGCACCATCGCGGTGATCGCCTGGACGCTGCTGGCTTGGGGTTCGCTGCGCATCGAGGTGGACGCCGACGGCGTCCGGGTCGGCCGCAGCCTGCTGGAGTGGCCCTACATCGGCACGGTGACCGTCGCCGACCGTGCGATGCGGGCCCGGGTGCTGGCCCGCGAGGACGCCTTCCTGGCGTTGCGGCCGTACGTCACCGGCCTGGTGCTGGTCGGCGTGGCCGACGACGCCGACCCGCATCTGTGCTGGTTGGTGTCCACCCGCGACTCCGAATCGCTGGTGCGCGCGATCGAGGACAACCGGCCCTCGGGCGTCGCCGAAACCACGGAGCGCTCCCGACTAGACTCCGGCGGGTGACCCCGCCCGAGACCGTCCAGGTGCTGTTGCGCCGGCTGGACGACTCCGTTCCGGTACCGTGCTACGCCCATCCGGGCGACGCCGGTGCCGACCTGGCCACCACCGACGACGTGACCATCCCACCTGGTGAACGGGTGCTGGTCGGCACCGGGCTCGCGGTCGCGATCCCGGTCGGCTGGGTGGGTCTGGTGCATCCGCGTTCCGGGCTCGCCGCCCGGCACGGGCTGACCATCGTGAACGCTCCGGGAACGGTGGACGCCGGGTACCGCGGCGAGATCAAGGTCTGCCTGCTGAACACCGACGTCCGCACCGAGATCCGGCTGCGACGCGGCGACCTGATCGCGCAATTGGTGCTGCAGCGGGTCGCGCAGGCCGAGTTCGTCGAGGTGGCCGAGCTGCCGGGCAGCGACCGGGGCACGGGCGGACACGGATCCACCGGTGGAATCAAGGGGTGGCTGCCAGCCGCCGAACCGATGAAGGAGCAGGCGTGATGTTTCGCCGCAAAGCCAAGGACGAGCCGACCGACGAGCCCGCGGAGGAGCTCATCGACGCGACCGACGGGGAGTCCGATCCGGACGCGTCCGAGCTGGACGAGTCCGCCGTGGACGCCGACGAGTCGGATCTGGACGACGCCGACGACGAGGACGACGATCTGCCGGCCGAGCTGTCCGACCAGGACGAACTCGACGAGATCGACGAGATCGACGAGGACGTGGACTGGCGTGCGGACGGCCCGTTCGACCACGACGAGGTCGATCTGAGCGCCGACGAGGTCGAGCGGCTCGACCTGGGCGCGCTGATTCTGACCCCGTGGGAGGGCATGGGCCTGCAGCTGCAGGTCAACGAGGCCACCCAGCAGGTCGTTGCCGCGCTGGCCTTCTGGGAGCAGTCCGGCCTGGAGCTGGCGCTGCTCGCCGCGCCGACCAACGGCGGGCTGGCCGATGAGCTCCTGGAGGATCTGACCGAAGAGGCCCAGCAGGCCGGCGGCAGCGCCACCACCGCGATCGGTCCGTTCGGTCCGGAACTTCGCCGCGTGCTGCCGGCCGAGGGTCCGTCCGGAGAACAGCTCTTCCAGGTCAGCCGGACCTGGTTCGCCGAGGGCCCGCGCTGGCTGTTGCGTGGCACCCTGCTCGGCGAGGCCGGCCTGACCGAGGACGACGAGGGCGCGTCCGCCCCGTTCGTCGAGTTCTTCCGCAACGTCGTGGTGCGCCGGGGCAACGGGCCGATGGTGCCCGGCGAGGTGATCGGAATGACGATGCCGACGGTGCCGCAGGGCTGATCGTGCCCCGCAATCCGCTCGGACGCGCACTGCGCTGGTTCGGTCGTTCGACCGAGGAACTCGATTCGGAGGCGGCCGTCCGGGCCGCGCAGGCGTCCGGTGCCCTGACGATCGCGGAGTGTGTCGACCGGCAGAAGGCCACCCTGCGCGGACGGATCGCCGTCCTCACCTTGCGGCCCCGCAGCGGCACCCCCTGGTTGGAGGCGGAACTCGACGACGGTTCGGGCAGCATCACGCTGATCTGGATGGGACGCCGGGAGATCCCCGGGGTGGTCGCCGGACGCGAACTCAGAGTGACCGGACGGGTCTCCTGGGTGGACGGCCGGCGCCGGATGTACAACCCGTACTACGAACTGCTCTGAAACCCTCTCTGACTAGGCCCTCCCTAACTACTTCTGCCCTCCCGCATGCGGCAGGGCAGAAGTAGTTAGGGAGGGCTTTGTGGGCCGGACGTGGGTCGGTCGCCTATTCGGTCAGTCGTGGACGCCGACCAGGGCGGCGCGGCCGCGCGGGCTGAGGTAGTGCGCCAGATCGGCCTCGTAGTCGGGATCGACCACGAACATCAACTCGTCGGACGCCTCGATGGCGCCGTCGCGCTCGGGGGCACGCGCGGCCCCGTCCCGGATGATCGCCACCAGCACGGCGTCCCCGGGCAGATCCAGATCGGCCACCCGGACACCGACCCGGGGGCTGGTCTCGGGCAGGGTCATCTCGACCAGGTTGGTCTGTCCGCCGCGGAAGCTGAACAGCCGCACCAGATCGCCGACCGTCACCGCCTCTTCTACCAAGGCGCACATCAGCCGCGGGGTGGACACCGCGACGTCCACCCCCCACAGGTCGTCGAACATCCACTCGTTGCTCGGGTGGTTCACCCGTGCCACCGTCCGCGGCACCCCGAATTCGGTCTTGGCCAGCAGCGAATGCACCAGATTGGCCTTGTCGTCGCCGGTCGCGGCGATCGCCACGTCGCAGGTCTCCAGCTCAGCCTCCTCCAGGGAGGCCAACTCGCAGGCGTCGGCGAGCAGCCATTCGGCGTCCGGCACGCTTGCGGTCTTGATCGCCTCGGGCTGCCGGTCGATGAGCAGCACCTGATGGCCGTTCCCGATCAACTCACGGGCGATGGAACGGCCGACATTGCCGGCACCGGCGATCACTACGCGCATGTCCGTTCCTCTCAGTGCTCAGGGGTCAGTGCTTGGCGGGCGAGGCGCCGAAGAGCTTCTCGACGTCGGCCTCGTGGTCTTTGTGGACGGCGACGTACAGCAGGTCGCCGTCCTGGAAGATCGTCGAATCGGAAGGTATCTGGCCTACTCCGAACCGGATCAGGAACGGGATCGGGCAGTGCGCGGCGGCCGACATCGCCCCGATCGTGGTGCCGACCCAGCCGGGGTCCACGTCCATCTCGGACAGCCGCACGCTGCCGGATGGGTCGCGCCACTGCGGTTCGGCGCCTTCGGGCAGCAGCCGGCGCAGCACCTGGTCGGACGCCCAGCGCACCGTGGCGACCGACGGGATGCCGAGTCGCTCGTACACCTCGGCGCGGCCTTCGTCGTAGATCCGGGCGACCACGTTGAGCACCCCGAACGTCTCGCGCACCACACGGGCCGCCAGAATGTTGGAGTTGTCACCGCTGGAGACGGCGGCGAAGCCGTCCGCCCGTTCGATCCCTGCCTTGATCAGCACGTTCCGGTCGAAGCCCATGCCCTTGACCGTCTTGCCCTGGAAATTCGGACCCAGCCGGCGAAAGGCGTCCTGCAAAGCGTCGATCACCGCCACCGAGTGCCCGCGTCGTTCCAGGCTGCGGGCCAGGGACGAACCCACCCGGCCGCAACCCATGATCACGATGTGCACGACCGCGCCTCCTGCCTAGTACCGCTAGTGGACGACCGATTTGCCCGCCGTTCAGTATAGGGAGCACGGCCGGGCGAACCGTTTCGTCCAACCCGGCATATAGTCGTCGGACGTGAGCATCACCGGTGCCGTCAAACGGCTGCTGGTCGGGCGGAAGCTGGCCAGCAAGCAACTCGGCGAGACCCTGCTACCCAAGCGGATCGCGCTGCCGGTCTTCGCCTCGGACGCGCTGAGCTCGGTCGCCTACGCGCCGGACGAGATCCTGCTGACCTTGTCGATGGCCGGCATGGTCGGTTTCGCCTACTCGTGGCCGATCGCGGTCGCGGTGGCCTTCGTCATGTTGATCGTCGTGCTGTCGTATCGGCAGAACGTCCACGCCTACCCCTCCGGCGGCGGCGACTACGAGGTGGCCACCGTCAACTTCGGGCCGAACGCCGGCCTCACCGTGGCCAGCGCGCTGCTGGTCGATTACGTGCTGACGGTGGCCGTCTCGACCTCGTCCGGCGTCCAGAACGCGAAGGCGCTGCTGCCCTGGATCCAGGGCCACGAAGGACTGGTGGCGGCCGCCCTGATCGTGCTGTTGATGAGCATCAACCTGCGCGGCGTCCGCGAATCGGGCACGGTCTTCGCCATTCCCACCTATGGCTTCATGATCGCGGTCCTCGGCATGACCGGATGGGGCCTGTACCGGATCTTCGCCAACGGCGAGAAGCTGGAGGCACCGACCGCGCACCTGGACGTGGTGGGTGCCGCCACGTACGACCCCTTCGTCGGTTTCGCGATGGTGGCGCTGCTGGCCCGGGCCTTCTCGTCCGGCTGCGCGGCGCTGACCGGCATTGAGGCGATCAGCAACGGCGTCCCGGCGTTCCGGCAGCCGAAGAGCCGCAACGCGGCCACCACGCTGGCGCTGCTGGCGTCCGTGGCGGTGTCGATGCTGGGCGGCATCATTCTGCTGGCCAATCTGACCGGGCTGAAGCTGGTCGATCCGGACGGCCACAGCCATTTCCTTTCCGACGGGAAGGTTGTCGAACACGACGTCGGCACGGCCATGGGGCAGCTGGCCCGGACCGTCTTCGATAATTTCGCGCCCGGTCTCTATTTCGTGGTCATCGCCACCTTCGTGATTTTGTTCCTGGCCGCCAATACCGCATTCAACGGCTTCCCGGTGCTGGGTTCGATCCTGGCCAAGGACGGCTTCCTGCCGAAGGCGCTCTACACCCGCGGCGACCGGCTCGCCTACAGCAACGGCATTCTGCTGCTCGCGGCGGCCGCGATCGGCCTAGTGCTGGCCTTCAACGCGTCGGTGACGGCGCTGATCAATCTGTACGTGGTCGGGGTGTTCGTGTCGTTCACGGTCAGCCAGGCCGGCATGCTGCGGCACTGGACGCGGCACCTCAAGACCGAGACCGATCCGCAGGCGCGCCGACACATGCAGCGCTCCCGGATCGTGAACGCGATCGGATTGAGCTGCACCGGCATCGTGTTGTGCATCGTGCTGGCGGTGAAATTCCTGCTCGGGGCCTGGATCGCAATCCTGGCGATGGCGGCGTTGTTCGTGCTGATGCGCGCGATCAAGACCCACTACCGGCGGGTGGAGGCCGAGATCGCGGTGGAGCCGGACGAGGTGAACCTGCTGCCCAGCCGGGTGCGGGCGGTGATCGTGGTCAGCGGCATCAACAAGCCGACGGTCCGGGCGGTGAACTTCGCCAAGGCGTCCCGGCCGAGTTCGATCGAGGCGGTCACGGTGTCGGTCGATCCCGAAGAGACCAAGGCCCTGCTCGACGAGTGGCACGCCGAAGACCTGGGTGTGCCGCTGCGGGTGATCGACTCTCCCTACCGTGAGGTGACCTCGCCGGTGTTGGCCTTCGTCAAAGACGTGCGTTCGGACAATCCGCGCGATGTGGTGTGCGTGTACATTCCTGAATACGTGGTCGGGCATTGGTGGGAGCGCGTCCTGCACAATCAGACCGCGCTGATTCTGAAAGCCCGGCTGAATTTCATGGCCGGGGTGATGGTCACCTCGGTGCCGTACCTGCTGGCGTCGTCCAAATTCGCGATCGATCGGGCCAAGCGGGACAATCCGGCAGCCTGGCGGCGTCCGGGTACGGGCGCGGTGCGCACCGGTCAGCACATGAGAGCCGAGTGAGGTGCAGGTAGGCGAACTGATCGGACCGGTCGACGTCGGACCGATCGCGCACGGAGGCCACTGCGTGGCACGGGTGGACGGGCAGGTGGTGTTCGTCCGGCATGCGCTGCCGGGCGAGCTGGTCCAGGTGCGGGTGCGGGACGTCACTCGCCGGTTCGCCCGCGGCGACGCGGTGGAGATCGTCCGGCCCGCCGACGAACGGGTGTCGCCGCCCTGCCCGGTGGCCGGGGAGTGCGGCGGCTGCGATTTCCAGCATGTGGCGCCCGCCTTTCAGCTGGAGCTGAAGCGCCGGGTGCTGGCCGAGCAGTTGCAGCGGCTGGCCGGAATCGTCTGGGACGGCGTGGTGGAGCCGGTCGATCCGTTGCTCGGCTCGCGCTACCGGATGCGGTTCGTGACGGACGCCGACGGACGCCTCGGGCTGCGCGCCCACCGCTCGCACGAGGTGGTGCCGCTGCCGTCCGAAGGTTGCCGCCTCGCCCACGCTTCAATGCCCCGGCGGGTTCGTGAAATGGCGACCGATTCGGCGGACGTCACGCCTGGCGAGCGGGGAGGCGAGCAGAATCGGTCGCCATTCGACGAGCCGGCGGAGTACCTGGGTGTGGTGAGCGCCGAGGGCGGACGCCTGTTCCGGCCCGGCACGGACGCCCTGGTCACCCAGCAGGTGGGGGAGCGGACCTTCACCGTGGCCGCGGACGGGTTCTGGCAGGCCCACGTGGCGGCACCCGAGGTGCTGACCGCGGCGGTGCTGGACGGCCTGCGTCCGGAACCCGACGAGCGGGCCTTCGATCTGTATTGCGGTGTCGGCGTGTTCGCCGGCGCCCTGGCGGACGCCGGGTGCCAGGTCTGGGGCGTCGAGGGCAACAAGGCGGCGATCGCGTTGGCCCGGCGCAACGTGCCCCAGGCTCGCTTCCAGGTCGGCGACGTGGCGCGGACGCTGTCGCGGCTGCCCGGACGCGCCGACCTGGTCGTCCTGGACCCGCCGCGCACCGGGGCTGGCAAGGCGGTGATGGCGGCGGTCGCCCGGCTGCGCCCGCGGGCGGTGGCCTACGTCGCTTGCGACCCTGCCGCCCTGGCCCGCGATCTCGGCTTCGCCGCCGAACACGGCTATCGGGCGTCCTCGATCCGCGCCTTCGACCTGTTCGGCATGACCCACCACCTGGAGGCGGTGGCGATCCTGTACCGCTGATCCCCTCCGGGGACCGGTTCGGGTATCACCGGGCGGCTCCGGCGCCACCTGTTGCTGGCGCGCCGGGACACGGAGACTCGAGCCGTGACGCGCGAAACCGATTCGACCAGCGGGAGGCTGACATGTCGAAAACGACCCGCTTCTTCCAGGACGTGCTGACGATCGACGCCGGCGTGCCGGCCGCGCTGCAGGCGTCCGGCGGCGACACCCTGGTCCTGGCCGGCCGGCTGGTGACGCTGACCGGGCTGGTGTCCGGCTTCAACTACGTGATCGCCGCCGATCAGCTGACCGTCGCCGACGACGCGGCGCTGAGCGTGTTCGGGGTCACCGGGCCGTCCATCGGGGTGTTCGCCCGGGAGATCCTCGGGGCGCCGCTGGCGATCACCTCGACCGGTGCGGACGGCGCGGACGGTGCCCCCGGCGAACCCGGCGAGAGCGGCATCGTCCGACCCGGGGAAGGCTCGCAGGACCCCCAGCACGGGATCGACGACGGAGGTCCGGGCCGGCCTCCGCACATGGGCGGCGGCCGTCCGGTGCTTCTGCCGGGCGGCGACGGCGGGCCCGGCGGCGATGGCGACAACGGAGGCAATGGCGGCGACATCACCGTCCGCTACCACCACGCCGAGCACCCGCCGACCGGCGCCTCAATCGGCGGCAGGGCCGGACGGGCCGGCGCACCCGGAGCGGGCGGACCGGGACGTCCGCCGGGTCGGCGCGGTCCGCGGGGCGAACCCGGACACTCCGGACGTCCAGGAGTGATCGACATCGCCGAGGTGCCCGAGGACGAGATCTGGACGGCGCTCGGGGCCGAGCCGCTGCGCGAATGGGCCGCCTACCGGGCCTCCATCGCCGAGTACTTCTTCCGCCGCTTCGACCCGGCGTCCCAGCTGTTCGCGCTCAGCGAGGCGGCCGCCGCGCTGGCGCTGAACCCGACCGACCCGACGGCGCTGACCGTCAGGGAACGGATCGCGAACCGGCAGACGCCGTCCGGGCTGTCCCGCGATCTCGACATCGCGCCCGACTTCCGCGCGCTGTCGGCCAACCTCGCCGCCGAGATCGCCGTGGTGCAGAACGCCTTCCAGGCCTACGTCTCGGTAGTCAGCCTGGAGACGATCGCCGAGTCGATCCGCGACAACCTGCGGCTGATGGAGAATCAGCTGCAGGATCGCCGGGCCGAGGCCCAGGCCGACGTGTCCCTGGCCGAGCAGGACGTCCGGATCGCGGAGGCGGAGATCTCCAACATCGACCTGCAGATCAAGGACCTCGACGACCAGATCGAGACCATCCGCGAGGAGCGGTTCAGCATCGCCGGGATCCTCGCCGACGTCGGCTCGATCGTCGGGGTGATCGCCGGCATGGCGACCGGGCTGGGCGCGATCTTCTCGGTCGCCGGTGGCTTGGCCACCTTGCAGAGGGTGGCCGACGGTGTCGATCTGGTCCAGTTGCTGAAGTGGCTGAAGGAGAAGCCCGACCCGAACAGTCCCCGCTCCGAAGACATCGAGGAGATCAAGGAGCTGGGCGGCGGTTTCAAGGACCTGATCGAGGGCACGAAATCTGCCATCAGCTTCGGCAAGGTGATGAAGGACCTCGAGGACGCCATGTCGCTGCCCGGCCAGGACGCCATCGGCAAGCTGGTCAAGCAACAGATCCTGCTGACACGAGAGAAGATGGTCGGCCAGCTGCGGCAGCGGCAGGCGATCGGACGCGTGCTCGCCACCCAGCTGCGGGTCGCCAACCTGGACGGCGAGATCGCCCAGGTGCAGGCGACGCTGGCCAACTGGAGCGCGGACGCCGAGGCGCTCAAGGCGGCGACCGACTTGCTGATTCGCGCCGCCCGCGAGGTGGTCGACATGGTGATGGAGGACGTCTTCCTGGCTCAGCGGGCCCGCGAGATCTACCAGCTCGACCGGCTCACCGACCTGCGGTTCGACTTCGGGTACCTGCACCCGGACGCCGACCGCAGCCTCAGCCCCGCGCAACGGGCGGCCGCCAGCCTGACCAGCCTGTCCGGCATGGCGATCCAGGTGCTCGCCTGGGATCAGATCTTCACCCAGTTGAACACCGCGCAGCTCGGCTTCGACGTCATCCATCCGCAGTTGAGCGTCGCGATCACCGAGCCGGGCGCCCTGGCCGGCTTCGCCGCCGGCGGAGCGCTCGAGTTCGGCATCGGTCTGGACGCCGTCCCCGAGAAGATGTTCGAGCTGAAGGTCAGCGCAATGACCCTCGACCTGGTCGGGGCGAGCGCCTCGCAGAGCAGCAACGTGTGGGTCACTCACTCGGGCACCTGGAGCATGAACCGGCGAGCCGGTGACGGGGTGACCGATCTGGTGCTGCTGCCCCGCTCGGAGCTGTTCGCGTTCTCCGCCGGTGCCGGCACGCTGATCGCGAAGATCCCGGCGAATCCGTCGCCGGTCGAGCCAGGCCCGCCGTTCTCGTTCTGGGGACGCGGCGCGGCGACCACGTTCCGGCTGCAGTTGGCGCAACCCTCGGCGCTCGACCTCAGCGGACTGAGCGCCGTCCGGGTGCGGATCGACTGCATCGGCTACGCACGGCAGGGTGCTGGGGGCACGACCGATGCACAGGTGCGTGCCGAGGTCGGTTCCGGACGCGCGCTGGCGGTGCACCCGAGTCGCATCGCCTGAATCGCTGGTCGAGCTGGTCGAGACCGCGAACATTGCTCTGATAAGGGGTGTCGATGCTCCATCAGCGAGGTCATCACCGTGGCCGCCCGCTGCACAGAACGGTGGCGTCGTCCAGGGCCAGCTCCAGTTCGGTCAGCAGCCAGCGGTCTCCGGCGTCCTGTTCGAGCCGCAAAGCGGCCGCCCGCGAGAACTCGCCGAGAGCGAGCCGAGCGGACGCCTCGATCGCCGCCGGCGCGGGCTGAGTGACCCGGAGAGACGCCAGCCGCAGTTGCGGCAGAACACCGGCGGCGCGCAGGCCCCCGATCAGCTCCAGCGCCTCAGCGCCGACGTGTGGCTCGAGGTGGAACAGCGGACGCCGGCCGCGCAACACCTCCGCCACGGCCGCCGCCAGTGCGCCGACCCGGCGGCGCAGGGCGTCCGGAACCTCGGACAGTGCCGGTGCCGCGGGCGGCTCCGGCTCCAGCCATGGCAACAGCGGAGGCTGTGCGTTGTCGCTGAACACGAACGGTTCGATCACCCGCACGGCCGGCGGCAACGCCACCGGCGCCGGCGTCACGACGACCAACCCGGAACACATCGCCCTACTTTGACCCCGAAACGCACCCGCAAACGGGCTGGCACCGCAAATTGTGGATAACTCATCGACCGACTGGGGTGATCGGACGCCCGATCGAGGCCGCGTCGGCGTCCGGAACTCGTTGCCGTAGCAACGGTCGCCCATCGGCGGATCAGCACTAAGCTTTGGCGCACGCGAGCGGCTGCGGTAATATCTCGACATCGAGATATTACCGCCCGGTGATCCAAGGAGGCACGCATGAGCATCAACAGTTTCGGCGCCAGGACCACCTTGGAAGTCGCGGGGACCAGTTACCAGATCTTCGACCTGCAGCAGGTGCCCGGCTCCGACACCCTGCCGTTCAGCCTGAAGGTGCTGCTGGAGAACCTGCTGCGCACCGAGGACGGTGCCAACATCACCGCCGACGACATCCGGGCGCTGGGCGCCTGGGCGCCGTCCGACGAACCCAACCGCGAGATCCAGTTCACCCCGGCGCGGGTGATCATGCAGGACTTCACCGGCGTCCCCTGCGTGGTCGACCTGGCCACTATGCGCGAGGCGATCGCAGAGCTCGGCGGTGACGCCAACAAGGTGAACCCGCTGTCGCCGGCCGAGATGGTGATCGACCATTCCGTGGTCGCCGACCTGTTCGGCACCCCGGACGCCTTCGCCCGCAACGTCGAACTTGAATACCAGCGCAACCGCGAGCGCTACCAGTTCCTGCGCTGGGGCCAGACCGCGTTCGACGACTTCGTGGTCGTCCCGCCCGGCACCGGCATCGTCCACCAGGTCAACATCGAGCACCTGGCACGGGTCGTCTTCCCGCGCGAGGTCAACGGCGTTCTGCAGGCCTACCCCGACACCTGCGTCGGCACCGACAGCCACACCACCATGGTCAACGGCCTGGGCGTGGTCGGCTGGGGTGTCGGTGGCATCGAGGCCGAGGCCGCCATGCTCGGCCAGCCGGTGTCGATGCTGATTCCGCGGGTGGTGGGCTTCAAGCTGTCCGGCAGACTGCCCGAGGGCACCACCGCCACCGACCTAGTGCTGACCATCACCGAGATGCTCCGTCAGCACAAGGTGGTCGGCAAATTCGTCGAGTTCTACGGCCCCGGCGTCTCCGAGGTGCCGCTGGCCAACCGGGCCACCATCGGCAATATGAGCCCCGAATACGGCTCGACCATCGCGATCTTTCCGATCGACCACCTGACCGTCGACTATCTGCGGCTGACCGGACGCAGCGAGGAGCAGTTGGCGCTGGTCGAGGCCTACGCCAAGCGGCAGGGTCTGTGGCACGACGCCGACCACGAGCCGCGCTACTCGGAGTATCTGGAGCTCGACCTCGGCACCATCGTCCCCTCCATCGCCGGTCCGAAGCGTCCGCAGGACCGGGTGCTGCTGGCCGAGGCCAAGGAGGGCTTCAACGAAGCGCTGCGCGACTATGTCGGCGACGACGAGGTCGGCTACGACGAGGCGGTCGCCGAAACCTTTCCTGCCTCGGACGCCCCCAGCCACGTCAGCGGCGACGGCTCGCCCGAGCCGCACCACTACGGCGCGGTCGCCTCGGCCCACCCGAGCCGTCCCTCGCACGTCACGCCGGTGACGCTGGCCGACGGCACCACCTTCTCCATCGACCACGGCGCGGTCACCATCGCGGCGATCACGTCCTGCACCAACACGTCCAACCCGAGCGTGATGATCGGTGCCGGCCTGCTGGCCAAGAAGGCGGTCGAGAAGGGCCTCACCCGCAAGCCGTGGGTGAAGACGTCCCTGGCGCCCGGCTCGAAGGTGGTCACCGACTACTACGCCCGTTCGGGGCTCGACCAGTACCTGGCCAAGCTCGACTTCGACCTGGTCGGCTATGGCTGCACCACCTGCATCGGCAACTCCGGGCCGCTGATTCCCGAGGTGTCCCAGGCGGTCAACGACAACGATCTCGCGGTCACCTCGGTGCTCTCCGGCAACCGCAACTTCGAGGGCCGGATCAACCCGGACGTCAAGATGAACTACCTGGCCAGCCCGCCTTTGGTGGTGGCCTACGCGCTGGCCGGACGAATGGACATCGACCTGCTCAACGAACCGCTGGGCGAGGGTTCGGACGGCCAGCCGGTCTATCTGCGCGACATCTGGCCGTCCACCGCCGAGGTGGAGCAGGTGGTGAACAGCTCGATCTCGGCCGACATGTTCTCCAGCCGGTACGCCGACGTGTTCGCCGGCGACGAGGCCTGGCGCTCGCTGCCCACGCCGACCGGTGAGGTCTTCGAGTGGGACGCCGAATCCACCTACGTGCGCAAGCCGCCGTACTTCGAGAACATGCCGGCCGAGCCGTCCCCGGTCTCGGACGTCTCGGGCGCGCGGGTGCTGCTCAAGCTGGGCGACTCGGTGACCACCGACCACATCTCGCCGGCCGGCGCGATCAAGGCCGACAGCCCGGCGGGAAAGTACCTGACCGAGCACGGCGTGGCGCGCAAGGACTTCAACTCCTACGGCTCGCGGCGCGGCAACCATGAGGTGATGATCCGCGGCACCTTCGCCAACATCCGGCTGCGCAACCAGCTGGCACCGGGCACCGAGGGCGGCTTTACCCGCGACTTCACCCAGCCGGACGCCCCGGTGACCACCGTCTACGACGCGGCGCAGAACTACGCCGCCGCCGGCGTCCCCCTGGTGGTGTTGTCGGGCAAGGAGTACGGCTCCGGGTCGTCCCGCGACTGGGCTGCGAAGGGCACCGCGCTGCTCGGCGTCAAGGTCGTCATTGCCGAGAGCTACGAGCGGATCCACCGTTCGAACCTGATCGGCATGGGCGTGCTGCCGCTGCAGTTCCCCGAGGGTGAGAACGCCGAGTCGCTGGGACTCACCGGCGAAGAGACGTTCAGCTTCACCGGCGTCGAGGAGCTCAACCAGGGCACCACGCCGAAGACCGTGCACGTGCAGGCCGGCGACAAGGAGTTCGACGCCGTCGTCCGGATCGACACTCCGGGAGAGGCCGACTACTACCGCAACGGCGGCATCATGCAGTACGTGCTGCGCAGTCTGCTGAAGGCCTGACTTGGCCAAACGGCTCGACAAGGCCGAGCGCGCCCGTCGGGAACGCGCGATCGCGGCGCGCTCGGCGACGGTCGGAAAGCCGCGTCCGAAGACGGCCCGACCCAAGCCGACGTCGGCGAAACCGCAGCCCGCGAAGCCGAAGGGACGGTTCGGCGCCACCTACCGTGGCGTCGGTTCCGAACTGGCCGAGCGGGCCGCGTGGTCGATGCTGGCCGCACTCACCGCGCTGGCAGGTGCCGGACTCGCCTTGGCTATCGGCAGCGCGGTGACGCCGGCGCTGTGCCCCGACGACGACGGCAGCTGCGGGCTGGGCTGGATGGTGCTGATCGGCATGGTCGGCTACCTGCTGGCCCTGCTTCCGGCGTCCGCGATCGGCCGGCTCGGCATCTGGTTCTGGGTCGCCTACGTCGCCGGATGCTCACCGATGCTGATGCTCGCCGCGGTGGGGGACTGGTGGTGGTGGACGGCGCTGGTCCTGCTTCCGATGGCAGCCTCCGTCGCCAGCGCCCCGCTCGGACACGACCGGCTGCCCACCCAGCAACGCTTCGGCCTGCTCGGTCTGGCGGCGATCGGGGTGGCCTTCGTCACCTGGTGGTACGTCCTCGCCCCCAACTGAGAGGCTGCCTTCGCTGGCCGAAACCCTCGTGCGTCTTGGTTTCGACAGGCTGAACAACTGTTGGTCGAGCTTGTCGAGACCTCTTCACCCCGGACGGCGTCCGCCCCCCGTCATCCCGTGCTTGCCGCGGGATCTCTGACTCGCAAAGCTGCGGCGACTCGTGGAGACTGACCCGTCTCGATCTTGGGATCGCTCCGCCGGAGTGCCCATAGGATCGCTGCGCATGAAGCGAGACGTGCTGGCTGAGCTGTACCCGCCACTGGGGCTTACCGTGACGGCGGACGGACTCACGTTGCGGCTGCTGCGCGACTCAGATCTGCCTGCCTATGCCGACCTCATTGCGGCACGGCTGTTCGCGGACGAGGATGCTCCGTATGTCTTCGCGTGGTGGGATCGAGATCCCACGCTTCGGCAGCGGGAGTCGCTGCAGCGTGTCGCGGTGACGCCCGACACCTTCGTCCGTCCACCAGCGGAGGTCAAGGTGACCGGACTGACCGCCAAACTGAGACGACAGTTGGCCGTCGGAGACCAGTCCTGAGGGGTACGTGCCCGCCCGCTGCCCGGTGGCCGAGATCCCGGCATCAGTCCTTTCTGTTCCTGATCGGTTCAGTGTTCGTCCCGCTGTTCGCCGTAGCCGCAGTGGATTCCTGGTGGATGGTGGCGATTCTCCGGGTTCGCGTCGCGGTGGACGCCTCAGGCCTGCGGGTCAGCGGCCCGCTCGGCTGGCTGCGGGTGCGGATCGTTCTCGATGACATCGCGACGGTGGGCACCGCCGAGGTTCGCGCGCTGCGAGAGTTCGGCGGCTGGGGCTACCGGGTCGCCTTCGCCGGCCCGCTGGTGGGTGCCAAGGGCTTCGTGCTCCGGTCCGGTCAGGCGATCGTGGTGACCCGCCGCTCCGGCGCGATCGAGGTGGTGGTCGTGGACGACGCCGGCACCGGCGCAGCCCTGCTCGCGGAATATCGACGGCGCCCGTCATCGTGACCGTCAGGTCGTACTGGCGACTGTGCCTACTGCCGGTTTTCGGTGGTTATGACGGCCATAGTTGTGCCCTGTGGACGGTCGAGCCGCTTTCTGGTGGGTCTGGATACCCTATGGGGGTATCTCGTATCCACACGAAAGTGGTTTGAGTCCAACTCTGCCGGTGCGTCGGTCGTCATAACCACCAGAATCCGGCTTGGGGATGGGCCGGGCGACGCGCTGACAAGAACTCATCGGGCAACTGCCGTGGATCTGTCACTCAGTGGAGAGCAGAATCACGGTGGAAAGTGACGAGCAGTCCCGCGGTGGTCACAGGGACGCCCTCGCTCGGGAGCGGGTTACCTTGAGCGGGTGCGCAGCCCTTCCCTGACTCGGCAGATCCTCGCCCTGGCGGTGCCGGCGTTCTTCGCGCTGGTGGCGGAGCCGCTGTTCCTGCTTGCGGACTCCGCGATCGTCGGGCACCTGGGGACGCCGCAACTCGCGGGTCTGGGCGTCGCCGGATCGGTGCTCGCCACCGCGGCCGGCGTGTTCGTGTTTCTCGCCTACGGCGCCACGGCCACCGTCGCGCGGGCGCTCGGAGCGGGTGCCGAAGGGAAGGTGGTCTCCGCGGGACTGGACGGTACGGTGCTGGCCGGCGTTCTCGGCGTCCTGACCGCGGTCGGGGTCGGCTTCGGTGCCGAGTCGCTGTGCGCGGTCCTCGGGGCCGGCGGTGAGGTGCTGCGTCACGCGACGATCTATCTGCGGATTTCGGCGCTGGGGCTTCCGGCCATGCTGGTCATGATGGCGATCACCGGCGCGCTGCGCGGCGTCCAGGACACCCGCACCCCGCTGATCGTTTCGGTCGCCGGCTTCACCCTCAACGCGTTGCTCAACGTCGGCCTGGTCTACGGGCTGGGCTGGGGCATCGCCGGATCCGCGTGGGGGACCATGATCGCTCAGTATGCGATGGCGTCCGCCCTTGTCACAGTCTGGTTCGTTCGGCAGCGTGCGTCTGACGTCCGGCCGCGGCTGCATCCGGCGGGCGTGCTCGCCGCCGCCGTCAACGGCGTCCCGCTGATCGTCCGGACGCTGTCGCTGCGCGCCGTGCTGCTGCTGACCACCTGGGTCGCGGCGTCGCTCGGCAACGTGCCGCTGGCCGCTCATCAGGTCGCGTTCACCGTGTGGAGCCTGCTCGCCTTCGCCCTCGACGCGCTGGCCATCGCCGGACAGGCCCTCACCGGCAAGGGGTTGGGGGCTGCGGACGTCGCCGGCGTCCGGGCGGCGACCGCGACCATGGTGCGCTGGGGGATCGTCGGCGGCGCCGTGATCGGACTGCTGGTGGCAGTATCCGGACCGTTCATCGCTCCGCTGTTCAGCGCCGATCCGCTGGTGCGGTCCGCGGTGATCGCCGCACTGATCGTGGTCGGCATCGGACAGCCGTTGGCCGGCTACGCGTTCGTCCTCGACGGCGTCCTGATCGGGGCCGGGGACGCCCGCTGGCTGGCCGGCGGCATGGCGGTGGTGTTGCTCGGCTACCTCCCGGTGGTCGGCCTGCTGAGGCTGAACGCGGACGCCCTGGCCGCGCAGGGGCCGGTGGCGGCAACCGTCGCGCTCTGGCTCGGGTTCACGGCGTTCATGCTGATTCGTTCGGTGATGCTGCGCGTGCGTGAACGCGGGGACGCCTGGCTCGTCACCGGCGAGTGAGTCCGGGCGGTGGCCGCCGTTCCACCTTGTCTTCGTCATCCCGGCGGACGCCGGGATCTCTGCAAGGCTGCATGGTCGAGTGGACCGACGCACGGACTCTGGACGAGAAGCCGCCAAACTTCTAGAATCGAACAACGATTCGATATCAAGGAGGCGTGATGGTTGCACTCGCGGAGCATCCGTGACCCCAGGGTTGAGCGTCCGGACGCGATCGGCTACGCCCGGCTGGCCCGATCGAGTCCGCTCGCCGGGAGCGCCCGCCTGGCCCGATCGAGTCCGCTCGCCGGGAGCGCCCGCCTGGGGCTGACCTCCGCCGCGTTCCTGCTCGATTGCTGCCCGGCGACGATACCGATTGCTGCGCCGACATCCGGTGGTGCTGGCGCGGTTCGCGGCGGTCTTCGTTGAGGCGCAGGAGCGAGCATGCCGAGAGGGTCTCGCCGGTGTGCGGGTCAGCCTGGCCGAGCGAGTGGAGCCCGACGTGGTCGCCGGCGCTGTCGACGTGTGGTCCAGTCAGCAGGCTGCCCTGGCTCGGTTGCGCCGCGAGGTGGATATGGTGGAAGAAGCAGTGTGGGGGGACGCTTCGTTCCGAGATTGTAAGAGTTGGTCGCTGCGCACTCACGAGACATGTATTACAATAATCGGCATGAGTGAGAGACGATCGACGGCCTGCCTGTGACGGAGGAGCAGATCGCTGAGTGGCAGTCGGCCGCCCGTGAGGGATTCGACGTGGAGGGTCTGCGCGGCCGCGGGCGGCCCCGTCTCGGTGCCGATGGGCCGAGTGCGGTGATTCCGGTCAGGATGGACAAGGCGATGCTCGAGGAGCTCATGGCGCGCGCTGAGCGAGACGGTCTGACCCGCTCGGAGGCGATCCGCGCAGCGGTCAAAGCCTGGTCGCACGCCGTCTGATTCGGGTCCACCAATCGGCGCTCCGGGAGGCGTGGGGACGGCGGGGGCCGGCCACGCATAACGTCGGAGGGCGCCGTTCGGCCACCGGTGGCCATGGACCAAAGGCTGGAGGAACCGGTACATTTGTCGCGCGTCTGTTGACCCAATGCTCCATGGAGAGACCGACTCGTCCGTATCGATCCGGTTGATCTGCCGCCTCGACCGCTGCGACTCTCGGTGGGCCGCAGGGTAGTGTCATGCATGTTGATAAAATTGGAGGGGGCGGAGTGGCTATGGGCTCCAAGCGGAGAGAGGATGGAATGCGCTCTACTCGGACTCTCCCTGCTATAATTTGTCGGCTCCGGAACTATGGTCGACTGATTACGTCAACAGTCGGGCTCGTAGTTGCAATCGTCTGGGTCTTGAATTCGCGGGAGTCGATTGCAAGACTGCTCCTTCTGATCTTCGGGATATGGTCATTGATCGAGTGGTGGTGGATGTTGTATGTGCGTCTGCGGAAACCATTGGTCAATGCCATCGTAGGTGTGATAGGGCTATCTCTAGGTGTATATGGTGTTGTGATCAACTTCGGCCCAGCGTCTCCCCTGGAGACCCCTGACGACTTGCCTCCGTCCAGCAGTCCGAGCGGAGTCTACCAATCTTCGCGGCCTCTACCCCTATCAAAATCATTGAGGACAACTCGGCTGGCTGGAGGAAAGGAGCCTTTCGCTGTCGCTGTAGATGATCGATATGCGTGGGTCACTAGTCGCCTATCGGATTCACTTGAGCAGATCTCGCTAGCTGGTGGAAAGAAGGTTCGAACGATTCGAGTGCCTCCTCGTCCGGTCGCTGTCATAGCGGAGCAAGGCGCTGTATGGGTGACTTCGAATCAGGATGGCTCTTTAACTAAGATTGATTCATCGTCAGGTAGGATTGTTTGGACCAAGAGGCTAGGCATTTCCCTTGCGGACCTGGTGCTTGTCGACGGTGAGATTTATGTCGCTGACTCGGTTGGAAATTCGATTATCCGGGTTGACGCGGAAGATGGGTCTATCCGGTCTCGTGCGCAAGTTGCGGGATCGCCGATGTTCTTGACGTCGAATGGCCAGTCTTTGTGGGCGACCTTGGTAGATTCGCACGAGATTGTTGAACTTGGTCTCCGAACTCTACGGGAGGTTCTCCGTAAGGATGTCGGATCGAGCTTGCTAACCCTCGTTGCTTCTGAAGGGGGCTTATGGCTCACTCTTCCTGAGGAAGACCAAGTCCTTCGCCTAGACGAGGAAACGCTAGAGAAGACGGACAGAATCGATCTGCCCGAGTTGCCGGTAGGAATGTCCTTGTTTGATGGTGAGCTCTGGGTTGCGGGAATGAATGCTGGGCTCGTAACGCGTATTGACGTGGGTCGCCGCTCCGTTACGGGACAATTCAAAGTCTCTGGGCAGCCCTACGGCGTTGGTGCCAGTGCTGACTATGTGGTCGTTGCCGAGCAAGCAACTGGCATGATCTCGATCACTGATAAGGCGTCCGTCGTGGGTCCAGATGAGGCGGGTGTGCAGCCGGTTTTGACCAGCACGTACTTTACGGAGTCGACGGTTGGCCTTGAGAATGCGTTCGGGAGCGTGTGGATCACTCATGGAGATGGTAACCGAGTGACGCGACTAAATCCCGTGACTCTCAGGCAAGAGGCGAGCATCAGGGTCTCTGGGCAGATTATGTCTATTACGTCTGGTGCTGGCTCTATTTGGGTGGGCTCTGTAGAGCCAGATCGTGTCGTTCGTATAGACCCGGCGACGAATAAAATAGTCGACTCGGTACCTGTGGAAAATGGACCTTCTGGCTTGATCTTCCATGCCGGGTCCTTGTATGCTACTGCATTCAACACTGGAAAGTTGCAGCGGATAGATCCTGAAGCGATGCGGGTGGTTTCGGAGATTGCACTAAAAGATCGTCCCCTCCGCCTTGCCGCCTCTCCGGAAGGCGTCTGGGTTGCGGAGGCTGGAAACAATTCCGTAGCGTTCGTTGGGAACGATGCGAATTCCACCTCCTTTAGGCTGGCCCTAGACGGGCAGCCAGGCACGGGGATGCTTATCGCCGCAGATCGTCTCTGGGTAACGCTTTACGACAAGGGAGTTCTGGTTGGCATCGACACTGGAACTCGCAATGTGGTGGTTGCGAGACCAATTGGGGGAGAGTTGCTTGATGTCAAGAGGTGGAAGGATTGGCTATGGGTCACTTCGGGGTCGTCGAGAACGGTAAATAAGCTCGATCCTAAGACGGGTGAGGTGGTTGATGTTGTGACCGTGCCGGCGGAAAGCCAAACCCTTTTAGCAACGGACACTGCACTGTGGCTGGCCGTTACTCCTGATTCTATGATCATGCGGCTAGAGATTCCCTAAGGAATTAGATTGAAAACTTCTATTGACAGCTGCTTTCTTGGCTTTGGATTGGAAGGGCTTGGTAAACAGATTTCTTGCATAATGGTACCATTGGCGACGGATTGTAGGGAGGCATAGCTGTCGTCGGCCTGTGGCTTGTGGGCGGCTGGCGCCGACGGGTTCAGGCGGCGTTCCTGCTACCCTCAGTGGAGTCGGAGTGGTCGTGACAGCCCGTCCCAGGCTCCGGACGTAGACTGCTCGCCATGCCGCTGCTCGATCGGATCACCCAGCCCGCCGACCTGCGCGACCTCCGACCCGAGGAGTTGGAGCAGTTGGCCGGTGAGATCCGAGCGTTCCTGATCGAGCACGTGTCGCGCACCGGTGGTCATCTGGGGCCCAACCTGGGTGCGGTCGAGTTGACCATGGCCATCCACCGGGTGTTCGACTCGCCGCGCGACCCGATCATCTTCGACACCGGTCACCAGAGCTACGTGCACAAGATCCTGACCGGACGCCAGGACCGCTTCGACACGCTGCGGCAGCCGGGAGGCCTCTCCGGCTACCCGAGCCGCGCGGAATCCGAGCACGACTGGGTGGAAAGTTCGCACGCCTCGTCCTCGCTGTCCTGGGCGGAGGGCCTCGCCAAGGGTTTCGCGTTGCGCGGAGTGGACGACCGCACCGTCGTCGCCGTGGTCGGGGACGGCTCCCTCACCGGCGCATGACCTGGGAGGCGCTCAACAACATCGCCGTCCAGCCCGAGCTGCGGCTGGTGATCGTGGTCAACGACAACGGCCGCTCCTACACGCCGACGATCGGTGGCCTGGCGTCCCGGCTGCGCGGCCTGGGGCAGCAGCTTTCCGCGATCCGCACCGACCGGCGCTACGAACGCACCCTTGCCACGATCAAGCGCTGGGTGAGCCGGACGCCGGTCGTCGGTGAGCCCACCTACGACCTGATGCACGGTGTGAAGGCCGGCGTGAAGGACGTACTGGCTCCGCAGGGCATGTACGCCGATCTGGGCATCAAGTACCTGGGCCCGATCGACGGCCACGACCTGGCCGCGCTGGAACGGACGCTGGAACAGGCCCGCCGTTTCACCGAAGGTCCGGTGATCGTGCACTGCCTCACCGAGAAGGGCCGCGGTTTTGCCGCCGCCGAGGCCAACGAAGAGGACCGGTTCCACGCCGTCGGACCGATAGACCAGGTGACCGGTGCCCCGCTCGGCAGCGCACCCGCCCGCACCTGGACGGACGCCTTCGGCGAACATCTGGCCCGGATCGGTGCCACCGACGATTCGGTGGTGGCCATCACGGCCGCCATGCTGCACCCCACCGGACTGACCAGGTTCGCCAGGCATTTCCCGCACCGCGCCTTCGACGTCGGCATCGCCGAGCAGCATGCGGTGGCGTCCGCCGCCGGCCTGGCACGGGCCGGGCTGCACCCGGTGGTCGCCTTGTACTCGACGTTCCTCAACCGGGCCTTCGACCAGGTGCTGATGGACGTCGCCCTGCATGGCGAGGGCGTCACCTTCGTCCTCGACCGGGCCGGCATCACCGGCGCCGACGGGCCCAGCCATCACGGCATGTGGGACCTGTCGTTGCTGGGCCTGGTGCCGGGGCTGAGGCTCGCCGCGCCCCGTGACGAGCAGCGGCTGCAGGAGGCGTTGGAGCTCGCGGTCACCATCGATGACGGCCCGACCGTGCTGCGGTTCTCCAAGGATCCGCTGCCGGCGCCGCTGCCCGCGCTCCGAACCGACGGCGAGGTCGACGTGCTGGTCGAGGACGGCGACCCGCGCGTCCTGGTCGTCGGCTGGGGGCAGTTCGCCGGCGTCGCCGTCGAGGTCGGACGGCGGCTGGCGCAGCAGGGCATCGGCGTCCGGGTGGTCGATCCGGTCTGGGCGCTGCCGGTCTCGACGGACCTGATCCGGCTGGCCGGCGCGCACGAACTGGTGGTCACCGTCGAGGACGGCGGACTGGCCGGTGGGCTCGGCTCGCGGCTGGCCCAGGAATGCCGGCTCGCCGGGGTGCCGGCCACCATCCGCGAGTTCGGAGTTCCACAGCGGTTCATCGACCAGGGCACCCGGCCCGGCATCTTCGCCGACCTGGGCCTGACCGCTCAGCAGATCGCCCGGTTCGCCACCGAGGCGGTGCTCGCCGGCGAGCGCGAGATCGTCGGGCGGCGGGCGTCGAACCGGTCGGTCTGACCGATCTCGCCATCGGTGCCCACTTTCACGATCGGTGACCACTTTCGGGTTATAACCCGAAAGCCGTCACGCATCCGGCCATCCGTCACCGATCTCGTCATCGGGCCGGACGCCGGGCCGGCGCCACGGCGATCGCCAGGCAGCCGAGCCCGGCGGTGAGGAAGAGCGGGGTGCCCAGCAGGAAGTCCCCGCCCACGGCGTAGATCGCGACGTCGAGGGAGCTGCCGCTGCTGCGGGTGAGGGAGACAAAGGCCGCCGTGGTGACGCCGAGCAGGGCGCTGCCGCAATACAGCAGCACGCGGGACGGGACCGGCCAGCGCGGCGTCCCGTCGCGGGACAAGTCGCCCTCGGTCAGCACTCGCCAGATCAGCCCGAACAGCACGGCGCCGATGCCGCTGAATCCCAGCAGCGCGCTGATCGGATCGTCGAGGATTGCCCGATGCGGATACACCAGACACAACAGGATGCCGGACGCCAGCGCCGTGACACGGGTCGGGCTCAGCCGGCGTCTGATCGCCAATACGGCCGCAGTCACCAGCAGCGCGACCAGCAGCAGGCCCGACATCTGCGGCACCGTATTGTCGGCCCACACCGTGTAGCCGAAGCTGCGAAGCAACCGGAACACCGCCAGCGCCGCCACGCACCCCAGGAACATCGCCGCCGAGGGCCGCCCACGGCGGGCCGTCGGCAGCGTGACCGCCAACCCGACCACCCCGGTCGCCAGCAGGCAGAGCGTCTGGGTGAGATTGGACGTGGCTGCCGCCGTGTATGCGACGAGGCCGTCGAACAGCCACTGGGGGCCGGTGCGCCGACTGTGCTCTCGCACCGCGGTCGGCACCAGAATGAGCATGACGGCTGCCGACGAACCTATCGCGACAAGGTAATTCAGTGGCGTCGGGTCTTCGTCCAGGTCGGACCAGGCCGGCGGCCGTCCGGTCGCGGCAAGCACGGCGAACATCATGGCGGCGGCGAGGAGCAGCGCCAGAGCCGACGCGACCCAGCCCGTGCCGGCGTTGTCCGGGTCGCGCGGCAGATCGGCCAGTGCGACGGCGGCCCAGCCGAGCATCAGGAGACCGGCCACCGTCAGCCAGCCCCGCGGCAGTTCGCGGACGGCGGCCGCCACGGCGGCGAACGAAGCGGTCACCGAGATCTGCGCCAGCGCTGCTCCGGCGACCAGCAGGGCGGGCAGGGCTAGGCTTTCCAGGCTGATCAGGCCGCCCTCGACCGCGGAGCCACGCCAATCCCGGTTCAGCCCGCGGCTCAGGTCCGTGCCGACCAGTGGAATGAACACGGCGGCCGCGACCGCCAGCGTCACCACGACGAACTCCCACCAGGCGAACTCGCTGCGCCACCGCACCACGGTGAGCACCACCAGGATCGACAGGCTCACCAGGCCGCTCACCAGCAGCATCGGATCGATGGCTGCTGCGGTCGCGAAGAAGGCCAGGGCACCGGCTGTCGTCGGCAACGAGAGCAGCTTCACCCACCAGGGCAGGTGCAGTGCCGCCGTCTGCAGCACGGCGATCGACAACACCAGCCCGGCGAGGCACAGCCAGGTGCCGACATCGGGAATGGTGAGCCCGGTGAGTGTCACCACCAGGACGTCGACGCGACGCAAGGCGCCCGCGAAGACCACCGCCAGCGCCAACAATCCGTAGAGGGCGAGCAGGCTTGCCACGATCGGACGCAGCCCGACCGGCCATCCGGCGCTCCGCGGGTGGCCGTCGCGGACCGGCTGGATCACCGTCAACCAGACGATGTCCCGGACGACGCGGCCGGCCGCGGCGAGCGTCCTCACCGGGCCTCCCAGCGGTAGGCGGCCGAGCCGAAGAACCAGAACAACTCCCCGGCCTCGACGCTCAGCAGCGGGCCGGCACCGGTGGACATGTCCTTCTCCGGCGTCGCGTACGCGCCGAGTTCGGTGCCCGCGGCGTCCAGCAGCCGCAGCGTGGTCCGGTCGGCGACCAGCAGCCGGTCGCCCTCGACGCCGACTCGGACCGGGTCGATCGGCTTCGCCCACACCTGGACGCCGTCGGACGCCCGCAGTGCCGTCAATTCGTCCGCCGTCCCAACCAGGGCCGTGTCGCCGATGGCGCTGAGGTGGCGCGACCGAATCATATGCGTTCGCCACAGTTGCTCGCCGTCCGCCAGCCGATAGCCGCGGACGTAGCTGTCTGTGCTGGTCGTCACCACGGCGACGTCGCCGGCGATCGTGAACGCCTCCGGTGCCACGATCGCGAGCTCGTGCCGCACTGCGCCGTCCGGGGCGAACGCGACCAGGGTGCCGGCCTGATCCAGCACGGTCAGCGTGTCGCGGTCGCGGTCGACCACCATGGGCTGGCGAATCTCGGTCGGGGTTTGCCCGGTCCACGCGGTCCGTCCGGTCTCGGCCTCGAAAGCGGTGATGGTGCCGTCCAGGGTGGCGACGACGGCCAGGTCCCCGAACCGCTGGATCGGCACGGCGCTCACGTCCGGCAGCGGGGCCTGCCAGAGGAATTCGCCCTGATCGCCGTAACCGACCACGGTGCGTTCGGTGGTGGCGGCGATCACGATCTTCCCGATCGCGAGGGTGGAGGTGACCTCGCCACCAGGGCGGGCGTGCCAACGCGGGTCGGTGCCGGTGTCCGACCAGCCGCGAGCGACCAGGTCGCCGCCGGGCGTATTGACGTAGACGATGACCGGTCCGGGCAGCACCACCGGGCGGACGTCCGCATACAGGGCGAGCGGCGGAATGTTCATATCGCGCCGGGTGAAGTTCCACGTCCTGTTCAGCGCCGCTTTCGCGTCGGCGCTCACCCGGCTGAGCGACTGCCAGCGTGGCGGACGGGTCACCGCCATGCCGCTGCGGTCGTCCGACCGGGTGGCGACGATGCCCCGTCCCGGACACCAGGTGGAGACGTCGCGGATCGGGGTGTCGACCGATCCGAGAGTCAGTTCGCTGCTGATCGCGACGCATCCGCCGTCGCGGACGGTGGCGGCGCGCAAGGTGGCCGAATAGGGCTGCTCTGCCTTGGGGGTATAGCCGCTGCCGACCATCACGGTGCCCGCGGCGCTCCACTGCTGGCCGTCATGGACGCCGGCCGGCAGCATCGGAATCTCGGGGGCGAAGCTCATGAAGCCGGCGTCAGTCATGATGGTCCGCAGCTCCAGACCGCTCGGCCGAGCTGCCAGCAACTGGGTATGGCGAAGCTCGACCCGGCCGCGGGCGTCCGCGGTGAGTTCGGAGATGCGCACCCAGGTGTTGCTGCGAAGCTCGTCGAGGGTCCCACCGACGGCCATTGCAGCGGGCCCGCTCTGCCAGATCGGCATGCCGTACGTGCTGTAGTACTCGGTCACGGTGTCGGTGCCGTCGGAGTTCTCCAGCAGTACCCGGCCGTCTGTGGGCAGATAGCGCATCGCGGTGGACGCGTCCATCGCCGACACCGGACGCCCGGACGTCGCCGCCGCGATCACCACGCTGACCACCACGGCGATCACCAGAAATGCGGCGAGCCGTGGACGCGGACGCCTCGGTTGGGCGGGGGTTCCGGACTGGGGTGGCGGGGGTTGCGGGAGCAGGGGCGGACCCTGCGGCGGAGGGAAAGGGGCGCCTAGCCGAGATGCCGGAGGAGTGGGCGGGTCAGCTGGCCGGTTGCCGAAAGTGCCGCTCGGCAGGTGGCCCGGATCTGACATTCGACCACTATAAACGTCCGAGATAACCAGCTATGAAGGGTCCGCAGTCAGCCGTTCCACGATCAGCGGCACCAGCAGTTCGCGCTGCCACGGGCGGACCGACTCGGCAGCGAGGGCGGCGTCCACGGCCTCGGCGGTCAGTTCGGCCGGCGGCTCCCAGAGCAGCCGACGCAGGGCGTCCGGGCTGATCAGGTTCTCCACCGGAAGCTCCAGCTGTCCGGCCCGTTCCACGACCGCGGGCCGGACGGCGTCCCAGCGGGCGGCCGCCTCGGGATTGCGCAGCTCCCAGGTGCGCGGCGGCGGCGGACCTTCGGCGGGCAGCTGCCGGACCGGCAACTGATCGCGGGGCAGTGCCGCGACCCGGTCGAGCGCCGCCAGCCAACGAGCCCGGTAGCGGGCCGGGGAACGCCAGGAGAACTCCGGCACCGCCGCCAGATCGGCCGGGCCGAGACGCTTCACCTCGGACGGGTTGGCGCGGGCGGCCAGCGCGGTGATCGCCCGATCGGGCAGCACCTTGCCGGGCGCCCGGTCCATCGAGGACGCCAACTGGTCGCGGGTCTGCCACAGCTCGCGGACCACGGCGAGCGCCCGCGGCGTCCGGACGGCGTGCAGCCCGGACGTCCGGCGCCACGGGTCGACCCGGGGAGGCATCGCGGCGCCTGCCCGTTCGACCAGGTAGGCAAACTCTTGCGCGGCCCATTCCGCCTTGCCAGCGGCCTGCAACCGAGTGTCCAGCCAGTCGCGCAGTTCGGCCAGCAGTTCGACGTCGAGGGCTGCGTAGTTCAGCCATTCGTCGGGCAACGGACGCCGTGACCAGTCTGCGGCCGAATGCTCCTTGCGCAGGGTGAGCCCGAACGCCTCCTCCAGCAGGGTGCCCAAGGCGACCCGCGGCATGCCCAGCAGCCGGGCGGCCAGTTCGGTGTCGTACAGTCGCCGCGGAAGCAGTTGGACCTCGGCTAGGCAGGGCAGGTCCTGGCTAGCGGCGTGCAGCACCCACTCGGCGTCCGCCAGTGCCGCGGCCAGGTCGGAGAAGTCGGCCGGTTCGTCGCCGGCCATGAACGGAATCGGGTCGAGCAGAATCGTGCCGGCACCCTCGCGGCGCAACTGGATCAGGTAGGCACGGGCCGAATAGCGGAAGCCTTGGGCGCGTTCGGTGTCGATGCCGATCGGTCCGGTGCCGGCGGTCAGCGCCGCAGTCGCAGTGGCCAGGCCGTCCGGAGTGTGCACGACCTGCGGGACGCCGTCGGCGGGTGCCTCCAGGACGACCAGCGGGGCGTCGGACTGCTCGGTCACCGGCGTCGCCGTGCCGCCATCACCACCACGCCTTCGGGCAGAGGCGGCAGCCCGGCGGTGGTGCACAACAATTCGGACCAGCTCATCAGGTGCCGGGTGACGTCGTCGGCGGAGCTGACCAGCGGCGTCCAGGACGCCCGGATCTCGATCTCGGCGCGCGGCGGATCGGCCGACATGGCGCCGAAGGCTCGCGACGAGACCGCGGTGACGGTGCCGCTGGGCGCGGTGTAGTCGGCGCCGTAGCGGGCCAGCGCGTCGGTCAGCCACGACCAGCCCACCTCGGTGAGCAGCGGGTCGACCACCATTTCGGCGTCCACCTCGGCGCGGGCATAGGTGACGCAGCGGAAATCGCCGTCCCAGGACGGATTGCCGTCCGGGTCGTGCAACAGCACCAGGCGTCCGTTGCCGAGGTCGTCGCCGCCGGCCACCACCTCGGCCGCGACCGCGACCGCGTGCGGGGCGATCCGCTGGGGTGCCGGGATTTCCTCGATCACCAATTCCGGGCGCCAGTGCATGGCCTGCAGGGCAGCCACCGCGTCATCGAATAGCCCGGGACTGCCCGCCATGCTGTTTCGCGCTCCTCCCACGGGGTGAATCTAGCCGCGTCTGCGTCCCCCGCTCGGGGGACTCGCCGGGAGCGCCGTCAACGATCACGCAGGTTGTTCAGGTTCCAGCACCAGGCAGATGGAGTTGATGCAGTACCGCTTGTCGGTCGGCGTGTCGTAGCCCTCTCCGGTGAACACATGCCCTAAGTGCGAATCGCAGGTGGCGCACCGCACTTCGGTGCGAACCTGCCACAGCGAACGGTCCTGGATGTAGCGGACGCTGTCGAGTTCCGGGGCGAAGAACGACGGCCACCCGCAATGCGATTCGAATTTGGTGTCGCTGGTGAACAGCTTCGCACCGCAAGCCCGGCAGCGATAGGTGCCGGGCGTGGTGGTGTCGGTGTATTGGCCGGTGAACGGACGCTCGGTGCCGGCCTCGCGCAACACGTGATACTCGGCGGGGGACAGCATGGCACGCCACTGTTCCGGCGTCCGGAACTGCTTCGGATCGAGTTCCATGGGATCTGAATCTCCTTGGTATCGCTGGTGGCCGCTCCAGGTTAGTCCGCCCGCAAGGGCCGCCGCCTAGCCCCCCAACGCCCTCCCTAACTACTTCAGGCCTCCCGTCGACGGCAGGCTTGGAGTAGTTAGGGAGGGGTCTACGGGGCCGCGGGGTTGGTGGTCCACTAGCGTGGGCCCATGGCCAAGAGCGCAGCGACGATGCTGACCGTTGGTGACCGCAAGCTGCGCGTCACCAGCCCAGACCGAATCGTCTACGAGCCGACCGAACGGACGCCGGCGATCACCAAACTGGACGTCTGCGCGTACTACGCGAACCTCGGCGACGCGCTGATGCGGGCGATGGGGGAGCGTCCGACGGCGATGGAGCGCTGGCCAGATGGCTGGCGCGAAGGAATGCGGCTGGCCACCAGCACGCAGGACCGGGAGGCCGACGGCTTCTATCAGAAGCGGCTGCCCAGGGGCGCGCCCGATTACGTCGAGTCGGTCCGGATCACCTTTCCCAGCGGACGCCCCGCCGATGAGCTGTGCCCGTCCGAGCCGGCGGCATTCGTCTGGGCGGCGCAGATGGGAACGCTCACCTTTCATCCGTGGCCAGTGCGGCGTCCGGACGTCGACCATCCCGATGAGCTGCGGCTCGACCTCGACCCGCAGTCAGGCACCGGCTTCGCGGACGCCCAGCGGGTGGCCGATGTCGCCCGCGAACTATTGGAAGAACTGGGGCTGCGCGGCTACCCCAAGACGTCCGGGAATCGCGGCATCCATATCTATGTTCGGATCCGTCCCGATTACAGCTTCGAGGAGGTCCGGCATGCCGCGATCGGTTTCGGACGCGAACTCGAACGTCGCGACGGCGGTGTGACCACCGCGTGGTGGAAGGAAGAGCGCGGTGAGCGGATCTTCATCGACTTCAACCAAAACAACCGCGACCGGACCATCGCCGGCGCGTGGAGCCTGCGCGCCCGTCCCGGCGCGCCGGTCAGCACCCCGATGACCTGGGCACAGCTGGCCGAGGTGAAAGACCCTCGCGAGTTCAATCTGACGACCGTGCCCGACTATCTGTCCCATGGCGATCCGTGGGCCGATATGGACGCCGAGGCGTTCCCGCTCGAACCGCTGCTCACCCTGTGGGAGACGTTGCCCGGAGGCGAGCTGAACTGGCCGCCGGACTACCCGAAGATGCCCGGGGAACCGCCGCGGGTGCAGCCGTCCAAGAAGGTCGCGGCGCACTGGGACGACCAAGGCAATCGGATCGAGAAGTAGCGGCGACACAATGGCTCCCATGCAACTGCCCGTGATGCCTCCGGTGAAGCCGATGCTCGCCAGGGCGGTGCCCCAGATTCCGACCGGCGCATTGTCGTACGAGCCGAAGTGGGACGGTTTCCGCTCGATCGTCTTCCGGGACGGCGACGAGGTCGAGATCGGGTCGCGCAATGAGCGTCCGATGACCCGATACTTTCCCGAGATCGTCGAGGCGGTGAAAGCGAACCTGCCGGAGCGCTGCGTGGTGGACGGCGAACTCGTCGTGGTGATCGGCGACCGACTGGAGTTCGAGGTGCTGCAGCAACGCATCCATCCGGCGGCCAGCCGGGTGAAGCTGCTCTCCGAGCAGACTCCGGCCAGTTTCGTTGCCTTCGATCTGCTCGCCCTGGACGACGTCGACTACACCGAGCGTCCCTTCGAGGAGCGTCGCGCCGCGCTCGAACAGGCCTTGGCTCATGCCGATGCGCCGATCCACCTCACCCCGATCACCCGCGACCCTGAACTCGCCGAGAAGTGGTTCGCCCAGTTCGAGGGGGCCGGTCTGGACGGCGTGGTCGCCAAACCGCTGGACGGCAGCTACCAGCCGGACAAGCGCACCATGTTCAAGATCAAGCACCAGCGCACCGCGGATTGCGTGGTGGCTGGCTACCGGCTGCACAAGAGCGGGGACGACGTGATCGGCTCGCTGCTGCTCGGCCTGTACAACGAGGCCGGCGAGTTGGCGTCCGTCGGAGTGATCGGCGCATTCCCGCTGGCCCGGCGCAAGGAGCTGTTCCACGAACTGCAGCCGCTGGTGACCACCTTCGACAACCATCCGTGGGCGTGGGCCCGCCAAGAAGAGGGCGCCCGCACGCCGCGCAACTCCGAATACAGCCGCTGGAACAACGGCAAGGACCTCTCCTTCGTGCCGCTGCATCCAGAACTGGTGGTCGAGGTGCGTTACGAGCACATGGAGGGCGTCCGGTTCCGACACACCGCCCAGTTCAACCGCTGGCGTCCGGACCGCGACCCTCGCTCGTGCACCTACGCCCAGCTGGAAGAGCCGGTCAGGTACGACCTGGCCGACATTCTGGCGATCCGTCCGGACTCCGGCTGACCCGGCGAGTCGGCGTCCTGATCGCGCGGGAATCGTCAGGGTTTCCTAAGACTCCTAGTGCGAGCGCCAATGCTGCGCCAGACTACGAGGATGGCAGGCAAGAAGAAGTCGAAGAAGACCAGGGAGTCCCACCCCACCCGGCCGACGAAGCCGATCAGCAGGCTGCTCCGGCTGCCGAAGGGTCCGGTCAATCTGGCCAAACTCGACACTGCCGCGACCCCCGGCTATCCCGGTGTGGGAAAGGCGGACGCTCCCGCGCTCACCCAGGCTTTGGCGCCGGAACTCTCCGATCTGCAGGAACGGCTCTACGCCAACGGACGCTCCGAGCCGGAGCGGGCGCCGCGATTGCTCGTCGTGCTGCAGGGTATGGACACCTCCGGCAAAGGCGGTGTGATCCGGCACGCGATGGGCCTGGTCGACCCGCAGGGCATTCAGCTGACCTCGTTCAAGGTGCCCACCGAGGAAGAGCGCAAGCATCACTATCTGTGGCGGATCCGGAAGGCGCTGCCCAACCCGGGCATGATTGGCATCTTCGACCGCTCACAGTATGAGGACGTCCTGGTCGTCAGGGTCGAGCAGCTCGTCCCGGTCAGCGAATGGAACCGACGCTACGACGAGATCAACGCCTTCGAGCGCGAAGTGGCCGACAGCGGCACCACGATCATCAAGTGCTTCCTGCACGTGTCGTTCGCCGAGCAGAAGCAGCGGTTGGCCGACCGCCTGGCCAGCCCGGCGAAATATTGGAAGTACAACCCCAAGGACGTCGACGCTCGCGCCAAGTGGCCCGCCTATCAAGAGGCCTACACCGACGCGCTGGAGCGCTGCAATACCGACCATGCGCCCTGGTTCGTGATTCCGGCCGATCGCAAGTGGTACCGCAACTGGGCGGTCGCACAGCTGGTGCGCGAACACCTGATCGGGCTCAACCTGTCGTGGCCGGACGCCACCTTCGACGTCGCCGCCGAGAAGACCCGCGTGGCGAAGTCATGACCCACTACCGGTCGAGCTTGTCGTAACCACACCGCTGGTTGAGCTTGTCGAAACCTCTCGTGGCCATGGCCGGGTCTCGACAAGCTCGACCAACGAATCAGCGCGAACTCGACCAGCGAATCAGCGCGGATGGTCAGGCAATGGTGAGATGCCGGGCCGGCACCTCGTCGTCCAACTCTTCGAAGCCGAAGTCGAGCAGGTCCATCGCGGCGAACGCGTAGCGGGCCAGGATCAGATCCATCACCTCGTGCGCCGAGCCGAGCGGTTCGCTCACCGAGACCGCGCCGCACCGTTCGGCCAGGTCGGCCTGGGTATGGAACAGTTCGGTGGCGGTCAGGAAGAACGACCCCACGGCGATGTGCCGGCGACCCTGCGCGCGCAAACCTTGAATGGCCTGCGACACCGACGGACCCGAGCCGTCCGCGACCGCGGTCAGGCAGGGCAGCCGGTGGTGGGTGGACCACTGCCGGGCTCGGCGAGCCAGCAGCGCGTTGCCGCGGACGTCGCCGCTGCGGGCCGACGACAGCACCAGACCGTCCAGTTCGAGGACGCGCTGTCCGGCCAGTGAGGCGCGCAGCCGTTGGTCGAGGACGGTGAGCAGGCTGACCTCGGGGCCGATTGGACGCGACACGCTCACCCGCAGTTCCGAATGCAGGCTGCGCAGCTTGGCCGCCTGGCCGATCACCCGTTCATCCGCGTCGATGGCATGGGTCAGCTGCAGCGGAACCAGCACGATCTCGGTGATGCCCTGCTTGATCAGCTGGGACACCACCTGCGTGGTCGAGGGGGAGCAGTGGTCGAGGAAGGAACAGTGCACGGACAAGCCGGGACGCATGCCCTGAAGGCCTTGCCTCAAGGAGTGCGCGACTTGGGCGACTCGGGCGTCGGTGCTGCCCATTCCCACCATCACCAAGGCTGGAGCGGTCATGATGTGCCTCTCTTGCGTCACATGTACCTGCGGCTCCATTGCCGGCGTTTTCGTGCTACCAACCTCTCTCGCCGCTTGTACCAGATGCAAATCCGATGACCGATATGTGAGACGAAGGTCCCAATATTCGGGAAATTGAGGCTTGGGTGGGCTGCTCGGTTGGTTGCCCGCCCCGTAGTAGGGGCGAAATCTCACTGGGTGGACGCCTGGGTGCCCGGTGTGGCGGTCGGCGATCTGTCGCCGGAACGCGTCCACTGGCGGCATCGAGTCGCGGGCGGCTCGTGGGGTTCTCGTGGGGTGGGATGTCCGAACAGGGGTCGCCGAGGTATGCTCCCTGTGGAGTTGCTGTGTTCCTATATCTCAGAGCGGTTTGAAGCCACGGAGACCGCACTTAACCTGTTAGGCTCTACTAAGCAGTTACGCTAAAGCCAGCAAACCAGGGACAGGAGCTTGACGCATGGCGCGTAAGACGGTGGTAACCCATATTGACGACATCGACGGTACGACTGCCGACGAGACAGTCACGTTCTCGCTAGACAAAGTCGACTACGAGATCGATCTCAGCTCGGCCAACGCAGCGGCGCTTCGTGAGGCTCTCAGCGCTTATGTGGGCGCGGCCCGCCGTCTTGGTGGGCAGGCGGCTCGTGGGCGCGGCACGCGTCCGGCGCGGACCGATCCCGAGCAACTCGCCGCAATGCGCCGGTGGGCTCGCGAGAACGGCTTTGAGGTCTCCGACCGCGGTCGGGTCAGCAAGGTCGTCCGCGACGCCTACAACGCCGCGCGGTAGTCGCAGAGCATCGAACTGCTGGGGAGTTGGGCTTCGGCCAGGCTCCCCAGCAGTTCTGTGTGTATAGGGATGTCGGTGCACTCGCCTTGTCTGGAGATGGGTCCCGTTGCTATAGAGGGCTCGCCGGACGAAGCGCAGACGTCGGCCCCGGCCCTGTGTGACCTGTGTTTGGCCTAGTCAGAGGCCTATGGGCAGGGAATCCCCAGTCGATCCGGCCTCCGTCATCATGGAATCCAGCTATTCGTGAGGCAGGGCATGGGCAGACAGGTGGCAAAACGCGACCGGAGCGGCGTCGGTACTCCTGCACTTCTCATACCGCCGTGGGTCGTGCCCGGCGCTCTGGTGCTGCCAGCAACCACGACGGAGCTATCGGCCGACCGTTCTCCGGGCACCGTAATAGCTCTCCACTCACTGCAAGAAGATTCAGCCACTCTGGTCATGACCGCTCACAAAATGCACGGACATAGATCGCCGTGCGACGCGCGCTTCAGTGGCGATCAGCCGCGGGTCCCCCGTTCGCTATAACACGCATCGCACAGTCGGTCGGCTCGTCGAAACCGCCATCCCGCGGTGTGGCAAGACCTCGATGAGCCGCCGGCCTGTCTGGCGGGGCAACTGCGGATTTGCTTCCGTCCGGCACTTCATGTGATGCCCAGCTGGTCCGTCGCTGTCTCGGGCGGTCTCGCCAATGGTAGTCATTCCGCGGACTGTTCGATGACCACGCCGCTATCCGGTGACGGTGGCCCCCTGCGGCCGCGGCTTCACCTATTCCAAAGCGCCGTCACGGGCTCGGTCCACGGCTACCTGCTCGGCAGGACGACGGCAGTGTCGCCTCCAGCAACCTGCGGAAGGACCGGGTGATGTGTCTCCGGACGCCGTCCCCGCCCGCAAGCCTCCGTTGATCGAGCTTGTCGAGATCTTTCCGAAGGGGTCTCAAGCCCGACCCGAGGCTCGATGGGTCTCCAGATGGCCACCGCCTACCGATGTGATGAGAGTAGTTATCATTACCGGAGCACATGAGCAGTAGCTGTGCCGTCCCCAGGTGGTGACCGCCGGCCCGATCAGATTGGACAACCATGAAGCTCACCCGATTCGCACTTCCGCTCGCGGCGGCGGTGGCGGGGCTCGCCCTCGCCAGCTGCTCGTCGCCCACGGCGACGACGTCGCCCAGTTCCTCCGGCAGTCCGAGCGCGAGCACCGCACCGATCGATGTGGTCGCGTCCACCAATGTGTGGGGCGATATCGCCGCGAAGGTCGGCGGTGACAAGGTGAACGTCACCTCGATCATCGACGACCCCGACAAGGACCCGCACGAGTACGAGGCGAGCGCCCAGAACCAGCTGGCGCTGTCCAAGGCGAAGGTCGTGATCGAGAACGGCGGCGGCTACGACGACTTCGTCGACACCATGCTCGCCTCCGCCAAGAACACCTCGGCCACGGTGCTCAACGCCGTCACCATCTCCGGCAAGAAGGCTGCGGCGGGTGAGGAGTTGAACGAGCACGTCTGGTACGACTTCCCGACCGTCGAGAAAGTGATCGACCAGATCCAGTCCTCGTACGCGACCATCGATCCGGCCAGCGCCGACACCTTCGCCAACAACGCCACCCAACTGAAGGGCTCGATCGACGCCCTGGTGAAGAAGGAAGGCGACCTGAAGGCGACCTACAACGGGCAGCCCGTTTCGATCACCGAGCCCGTGCCGCTGTACCTGCTCGAGGCGATCGGCCTGGAGAACAAGACGCCGGACGCCTTCTCCGAGGCGATCGAGGAGGACACCGACGTCGCGCCGGCCGTGCTGCGGGCGACGCTCAAGCTGTACAGCGATCATGCGGTGAAGTTGCTGGCCTACAACGAGCAGACCACCGGTGCTCAGACCGAAGCGGTGCTCAAAGCCGCCAAGGACAACAACGTCCCGGTCGTCGGCGTCACCGAGACCCTGCCCAGCGGCGAGGACTACGTCTCGTGGATGACGAAGAACCTCGACGCCATCGGTGCCGCTCTCGCGAAGTGACAGCGGACGGCGCAACAAAGGCCGCCTCGTCGTCAGCTTCTGGCGACGAGGCGGTGCTCCGCCTGCGCGGTGCCGGCCTGAGCTTCGGTGAGCGGGTGTTGTGGAGCGGCCTGGACCTGGACGTGCATGTCGGCGAGTTCATCGCCGTCCTGGGGGCGAACGGCTCCGGCAAGTCCAGCCTGCTGAAGGCCATCCTGGGCCAGGCGCGGCTGTCCGCCGGAACCGCCGAGTTCCTGGGGCAGCCGATCAGGCGGGGCAATCGCCGGATCGGTTACGTGCCGCAGCAGAAACTCGCCGACGATGGCGTCCCGCTGCGCGCCCAGGACCTCGTCGGTCTCGGTCTGGACGGCCACCGCTGGGGCATTCCACTGCCCAGCCGGTCTCGTGGTGAGCAGGTGGATGCCCTGATCGGCGACGTGAACGCTGAGCGGTACCGGCGTGCGCCGCTGGCCCAGCTCTCCGGCGGTGAGCAGCAGCGGCTGCGAGTGGGTCAGGCCCTCGCCGGCGACCCCCGGCTGCTGTTGTGCGACGAGCCCCTGCTGTCGCTCGATCTCGCCCACCAGCTGATGGTCAGCGAACTGGTGGACGCCGCCCGTCGAGCCCGTCCGCTCGGGGTGCTGTTCGTCACCCACGACATCAATCCGGTGCTGGGCATGGTCGACCGGGTGCTCTACCTGGCCGGTGGGCAGTTGCGGGTGGGGACGCCGGACCAAGTCCTGCGCACCGAGGTGCTCAGCGAGCTGTACGGCTCGCCGGTGGACGTGATCCGCACCCACGGCCGGGTGGTCGTGGTCGGCGCTCCGGACAGCAACCCGCCGCATCACGACACCGGTGGCGCCGTGTCCGCCGGGACGGGGGTGGCCTCGTGACCGGACAGAACTGGTGGTCGCAGCTGTTCGTCTTCGACAACTACGGGGACCTGGTCGCGCTGCTGCACAACTCGATCATCGCCGGTGCCGTCCTCGGTGTCGTCGGCGGCCTGATCGGGGTTTTCGTCGTCGCCCGCGACATGCCGTTCGCCGTCCACGGGATCAGCGAACTGTCCTTCGCCGGGGCGTCCGCCGGGCTGCTGCTCGGCATCGGGGTGGTCGCCGGCGCGCTGGCCGGCTCGGTGCTGGCCGCGCTGCTGATCGGCATCCTCGGTTCCCGGGCGCGGGACCGGAACTCGATCACCGCCGTGCTGATGCCTTTCGGGCTCGGCCTGGGGATTCTCTGCCTGGTGCTCTATCCGGGACGTTCGGCGAACAAATTCGGGCTGCTCACCGGGCAGATCGTGGCCGTCGACGACCCGCAGATCGGGGCGCTGATCGCCATCTCGGCGATCGTGGTGGTCGGCCTGCTGGTGATCTGGCGACCGCTGCTGTTCGCGAGCGTGGACGCCGACGTGGCCGCGGCCCGCGGTGTTCCGACCCGGCTGCTGTCGATCGTGTTCATGCTGCTGCTGGGCCTCGCGGTGGCTGTGTCGGTGCAGATCGTCGGTGCGCTGCTGGTTTTGTCGCTGCTGGTGACGCCGGCTGCCGCGGCGCTCCGGGTCTCGTCCTCACCCTTGCTGGTACCGCTGCTCAGCGTCTGCTTCGCCGTCACCTCGACCGTCGGCGGCATCCTGCTGGCCTTGGGTGGTTCGATCCCGATCAGCCCCTATGTGACGACGATCTCGTTCACCATCTATCTGGTCTGCCAGCTGATCCGGGCCGTTCGCCGCCGGAGCTCGCGACGGGACGCCCGCGCCGCGCGCCAGCTGCTCGCGACGACGCGTTAGCACCCGGTCGGTGGTTCGGCAGATGGTCATCTCGGCGGGCAGGCGGACACCCCAGCACGACACCGTGATCGCGCTGCTTGCCGCCGCGGATCACTTTCTGTCCGCACGGACGATCCGGGACGAGCTGGCCGGCTCGTCACGGCCGGTGAGCCTGGCCACCGTGTATCGGACGCTGCGCGAACTGACCGAAGCCGGAACGGTCGATCGCATTCACAGTTCCACCGGCGAGACGTTGTACCACCTGCGCGATCGCGTCCACGACAGCTACCTGGTGTGCCGCTCGTGCGGGGTCGCCGTCCCGATCAGCACGGATCCCGCCCAGTCGCGGGTCGCGGCAGCAGCGACCGCGCATGGTTTCACCGACGTGACGATCACCGTCGACGTCACCGCGATGTGCCCGGACTGCTCGGCCTGAGCGGTGGCCTCTTCTGCTCGTACGGAAGCGCTGACAGCCAACGCCTCCATCGTTGGTTGAGCCTCAACACCCGCGTCGGAGCGATATTGGGCCTTCCGAAACTTCCCGCAGGTTGTCGTTATGGTTCCGTACAAATCGGGCTTACTGAGAACGATAACTACTACAGCCATCCTGGCGCTGCCGGCCTGAGTCTCCAATCTCTCCCGGTCCGGGGGTGAGCTCCAATGGCGGACGGCCCGCGCCGCGGCGACGTGAGGTGTTGTGGACGTGGGGGATGGCCGCGAGCTGTCGCTTCGCAACGTCGCTGCCAGCGGCTAGCGCGGGGCAGGGTGTCGACATGCTGCACGCATGTTGTGCGCAGACGAAAAAACCCGCTCCGACTTCGGTGTTGCACCTAGTCAGACCGGGTTTGCTCGCGGTGGGCGATACTGGGTTCGAACCAGTGACCTCTTCGGTGTGAACGAAGCGCGCTACCACTGCGCCAATCGCCCGCGGCTGGCAACGATACCCGATCCTGGCCATGGTTCGCACATCGAGGCGTCCTGGCGTCCAACGGTGGACTCGGTTTGCTGACTCTGAGTCAAGGTTGTTAAGGTTGCATCCGCACCGGGGAGCCCACGAGGTCCGGAGGCGCGCGGACGTGGCTCAGTTGGTAGAGCATCACCTTGCCAAGGTGAGGGTCGCGGGTTCGAATCCCGTCGTCCGCTCGGAGTTGGTCTCGTACCTGCCACGGCGAGACCGGTTCTCACCGGTGGAGTGGCCGAGAGGCGAGGCAACGGACTGCAAATCCGTGTACACGGGTTCAAATCCCGTCTCCACCTCGGGCGGTTGGCGCAGTTGGTAGCGCGCTTCCCTGACACGGAAGAGGTCATCAGTTCAAGTCTGGTACCGCCCACCATCGAAATACCTAGCCAGAGCCCGGTCTCCCGCAAAGGGACGCCGGGCTCTCGTGTGTTCATAGGGCCAAGCGTGGGGCCGCGACGGTCGTGCCCGAGCAGCTCAGGCGCCGGCCTGCAGGCCCCTGATCCGCTTCCGCAGCAGCGTCCGCTCGACAGCGCTGAGACCGTCGAGCACATCAATCAGGACGCCGAGTGCGGCCATGCTGTCCAACGCCTTCTCCGCGCCGGCCGGATCCACGCCCCCATACAGATCCAGGCCGACGAAGGCAGCCCCGATCGCACGAGCGAGCGCGTCGAGGTCCACCAGTTCCAGGACGGGGGAACGGGCCAGTAGCGATTCACGGCACGGGGAGGCAGCACCAGCGCTGGACGGCCGCAAAGTCACCCGCAGGGGGGACATTTTCGGCTGGCTGACAACCAGTGGGATTCCTAGAGTCAACTTTGGGGGATACCACAGGAGCCTGACGCGTCGGGGGGCAGCGATCGGGTGCACGTGGTGCAGCGACGGGAGAAGGGCGCTCCGCACGGAGCCATCGCCTTCCTGACTGTGGCTGGTGCCGGGTTCCGGACGGGGGAGCGGAACCCGGCACCAGTTGTACAGGTGTCGCTTTGTACGAGGTGTCGCGTTGCCATGGGGGGCGAGCGCGATGCCAGCCGTGGCGCCGACCTCCGCCGCGAACCGGCTCTGAGCCGGGCGGACGACGATGTCCGGGTTCGCAGGCGGGGGCGGCGGCCGGAATACGGCAGAATGGGTCAGCGCTGCGGACGTCTCCGCGGCACTCATCCCGAAAGGACCAACCACCGTGTCTGCCTCCGTTTCCGTGATCCGCAACGACTCTCGCGAGGTGCGGACGGTGGAGACCACGACTACCGGACTGGACCTGTTCGGCACCGACCGAACCATCGTCGCCATGCGAGTCAACGGCGAACTGCGTGACCTCGCTCGTGGGTTGGCCGACGGCGACGAGGTCGAGGGTGTCGCCATCGACTCCCCGGACGGCCTCAACATCCTGCGGCACTCCACCGGTCACGTCACCGCGCAGGCCGTCCAGGCGCTCTACCCGGCGACCAAGCTGGGCATCGGGCCGTTCATCGCTGACGGCTACTACTACGACTTCGACACCGAGCGTCCGTTCACGCCCGAGGACGTGGCTGCCATCGAGAAGCAGATGAGCCAGATCGTCCGTGAGCGGCAGAAGTTCGTCCGCCGCGTGGTCAGCGAGGACGAGGCGCGCGCCGAACTGGCGTCCGAGCCGTACAAGCTGGAGCTGATCGGCATCAAGGGCAACGCCAGCGAGACCGAGGGCGCTTCGGTCGAGGTGGGCGGCGGCGAGCTGACCATCTACGACAACGTCCGGCGCGACGGATCGGTGGCCTGGAAGGACCTCTGCCGTGGTCCGCACGTCCCGCACACCGGTTACCTGAACGCCTACGCGCTGATGCGGACGTCCGCCGCCTACTGGCGCGGCGATCAGCGCAACGCCCAGCTGCAGCGGGTCTACGGCACCTCGTGGCCGACCCGCGACGACCTGAAGGCGTACAAATTCCGGCTCGAGGAGGCGGCCAAGCGCGACCACCGCAAGCTGGGCGCCGAACTCGACCTGTTCAGCTTCCCCGACGAGATCGGTTCGGGCCTGCCGGTGTTCCACCCCAAGGGCGCGATGATCCGGATGGAGATGGAGGACTACTCCCGGCGCCGGCACGTCGAGGCCGGCTACTCGTTCGTGAACACCCCGCACATCACCAAGGGGCACCTGTTCGAGACCTCCAAGCACCTGGAGTGGTACGCCGACGGCATGTACCCCCCGATGCGGGTCGACGAAGAGCGCGACGAGCACGGCCACGTCACCCGGCAGGGCGCCGACTACTACCTGAAGCCGATGAACTGCCCGATGCACAACCTGGTCTTCGCCAGCCGGGGCCGGTCGTACCGGGAGCTGCCGTTGCGGCTGTTCGAGTTCGGGCACGTGTACCGCTACGAGAAGTCCGGCGTGGTGCACGGCCTGACCAGGGCCCGCGGCTTCACCCAGGACGACGCGCACATCTACTGCACCCGCGACCAGATGAAGGACGAACTGGCCCGGCTGCTGACCTTCGTCCTCGACCTGCTGCGTGACTACGGGTTGGATGACTTCTACCTGGAGCTGTCCACGCGGAATCCGGAGAAGTCGGTCGGCGACGAGCAGACCTGGGAGGACGCCACACGGGTGCTGGCCGAGGTGGCTGAGGCGTCCGGTCTGGACCTGGTGCCCGATCCGGGCGGCGCGGCGTTCTACGGCCCGAAGATCTCGGTGCAGGCCAAGGACGCCATCGGCCGGACCTGGCAGCTGTCCACGATTCAGCTGGACTTCTTCGAGCCCGAGTTGTTCGAGTTGGAGTACACCGCCTCCGACGGCAGCCGGCAGCGTCCGGTGATGATCCACCGTGCTCTGTTCGGCTCGATCGAGCGGTTCTTCGGCGTGCTGCTGGAGCACTACGCCGGTGCGTTCCCGGCCTGGCTGGCACCCGTCCAGGTGATCGGCCTGCCGGTCGCCGAGGAGTTCAACGGGTATCTGTCCGGCGTCCTCGACCAGCTGGCCGCCCGTGGCATCAGGGTCGAGCTGGACGCCTCCGACGACCGGTTCGGCAAGAAGATCCGCAACGCGTCCAAGTCGAAGGCGCCGTTCGTGCTGATCGCCGGTGAGGCCGACCGCGACGCCGGTGCGGTGTCGTTCCGCTTCCGGGACGGCTCGCAGCGCAACGGCGTCCCGATCGACGAGGCGGTGCAGACCGTCGTCGACTACGTCGCCGGCCGCGCCAACGCCGACCCGACCGCCGAAGGCTGAGCGTCATGGCGTCCGGCCCGGAGGAGCTCGTCGTGGAATCTCCCGATGAGCGTCCTGGGGCGCCGGACGCCTTCCAGCGGCTCTGGACGCCGCACCGGATGGTCTACATCGGTGGCGAGAACAAGCCGACGGACAGCACCGAGAAGCAGTGCCCGTTCTGCCGGGCGCCCGGACGCGGTGACGACGACGGCCTGATCGTGCACCGCGGTGCCGTCGCCTATGTGGTGCTGAACCTGTACCCGTACTCGCCCGGCCACCTGCTGATCTGCCCCTACCGGCATGTCTCCGACTACACCGACGCAACCCCTGAGGAGGTCGCCGAGATCGCCGCGCTGACCCGGCGGGCGATGACCGTGATCCGCGAGGTCAGCCGTCCGGCCGGATTCAACATCGGCATCAACCAAGGCCAAGTAGCCGGTGCCGGCATCGCCGCCCACCTGCATCAGCACGTCGTGCCACGCTGGCTCGGCGACGCCAACTTCCTGCCGATCGTCGCGCAAACCAAGGCAGTCCCCCAGTTGCTCGCGGATACCCGCTCGCTGTTGGCGGACGCCTGGACGACCACCGCCGGCTGAACGTCGAAAACGCTCTACCGGATCTCGACAAGCTCAATCGGCGGTGGTCCGAAAAGGAACCGTCCCCAGCGGTGGCACGAAAGAACCGTCCCCGCTGACCGAAGGAACCGTCCCCGGTGACCAAGAGAACCGTCCCGACGATGGGCGCGAAGGAGTGTCGGCGACCCCACTAGTCTGGGGACGTGTCATCCGGCGAGCCCTACGACACCGAACGAATCCTCACCCTGCCCAACGTGCTGAGCTTCGTCCGGCTGCTCGGCGTGCCCTTCTTCCTGTGGCTGCTGCTGGTGCGCGAATACGATCTGCTGGCCGTGGCCGCGCTGGCCTTCCTGGGTGCCACCGATTGGGTCGACGGCTACATCGCCCGCAAGTGGAACCAGCGGTCGAAGCTCGGCCAGGTGCTCGATCCGCTGGCCGACCGGCTCTACATTCTGGCGACGCTGATCGGTCTGGCCATTCGCGAGATCATCCCGTGGTGGATGGTCGCCGTGCTGCTTGCCCGTGACGCGGTGATGGCCGCCGTGGTGTTGCCGTTGCTGCGCCGCCGCGGTTTCATCAGCCTGCCCGTGCATTTCCTGGGCAAGACGGCCACCTTCTCGCTGCTGTACGCCTTCCCGATGGTGTTGCTGGGTGCCGGCGTCGAACCGTGGGCGATGGCGTTCCGGGTGATCGGGTGGGCGTTCGCCCTGTGGGGCGCCGCGCTCTACTGGTGCGCCGGGTTGATGTACCTGGGCCAGACCCTGGATGTGCTGCGCCGGTTCCCGCCGGTCGGCAAGGGTGACCGGCCCTCGACGACGGCCGCAGTGACCGGCGCAGGATGAACCGTCCCGTCGAAGGCAGCGTGCGGCGTCCGCGGCGAGTGGACGCCAGTATGGACCTGCTCACCGATCTCTACCGCGATGCGCTGGACCCTGGCTACCGCGCCGCGTCTCCCCGTCGGCGGCGCTGGTGGCTGATGGGTCTGGTGGCCGCCGTGATCGGGCTGATGATCGGGACGTCGATCGCCGACGGGCTGCGTGCCGCACCGGCCGAACAGACCGAACGCGACCAGCTGGTGCAGCGGGTGATGGACGCCGCCGCGGCAAACGACGCCCAGCGCGCCAAGGTCGCTGAGCTCCAGCGGCAGAATCAGGCGCTGTCCAAGGATGCGCTGGCCAAAGACCCGGCCGCGGCGGAGGTGCAGCGGCAGCTCGATCTGTTGGCGCCGACCACCGGCATGCAGGCGGTGACCGGACCGGGGGTCGTGCTGACTGCCGACGACGCTGACGATTCGGGCAGCCGGGGCAGCAAAGTGGTGGACGTCGACATTCGGCAGGCGGTCAACGGGCTGTGGCGATCCGGTGCCGAGGCGATCGCGGTCAATGGTCACCGGCTGTCGGCGCGGACCGCCATCCGGGGTGCCGGGGACGCCATCACCGTCGACTACCGGTCGCTCGCCAGGCCATACCGCATCGAGGCGATCGGCGATCCGGGGGCCCTGCTGCGTGCCTTCCCGAGCACACAGGGCGGCGCCTGGTGGGCCTACCTGAAACAGAACTTCGGCATTCGGTACGACCTGATCTCGGCGGGTAGTCTGCGGCTCAACGCCGACCCCGGTCTGGGAGTCCGCAGTGCCGAACGGATGCCGTGAGGGGGTGACGCCATGTTCGCGATCGTCGGCCTGATCCTCGGGATCGCCTTGGGCATCCTCTTGGAGCCGACCCTGCCGGCCGGCCTGCAGCCCTATTTGCCGATCGCGATCGTGGCCGCGTTGGACGCCCTGTTCGGCGGGTTCCGCGCCTACCTGGAACGCATCTTCGACGACAAGGTGTTCGTCGTCTCGTTCACCTCGAATGTGCTGATCGCGGCGCTCATCGTCTGGGTGGGAGACCAGATCGGCGTGGGTGCGCAGCTGTCCACCGCGGTGGTGGTGGTGCTCGGCATCCGCATCTTCACCAACGCCGCGGCGATCAGAAGGGCCCTGTTCCATGCCTGAGCCGGACGCCGACTCGCCGGCGCTGCGGGCCGCCGGGCCTGTGCCTGCCCGGTCTGCGGCCGGAGTCGCGCGCCGGGTCGCGCAAGATCCGGTCGGCTGGCGTGAACTGCTGGGGGATTTCCTCAAGCCGGGCCGGGCGCAGGTGATCTTCGCCGCGATCCTGCTGATCTGCGGGCTGGCCGTGGCCATGCAGGTGCGCAGCCAGAACTCGGAGACCGACTATTCGACGCTGCGCCGGGCGGACCTCGTCCAACTCCTGGACGACCTGACCGCGCAGAGCCGGCGTCTTGAGGCAGAGATCGCCAACCTGGAGGCCACCCAACGTCAGCTGCAGAGCGGCGTCGACTCCGAACAGGTCGCCCGCGAAGAGGCCCAGCGCAGGCTCGACGTCCTCGCCATTCTGGGCGGCACCGCGCCCGCCGAGGGCCCCGGCGTCCGGATCACCATCGCCGACCCGCAGCAGAAGGTCACCGCCGAACTGCTGCTGAACACCGTCGAAGAGATGCGGGACGCCGGCGCCGAGGTGATCGCGATCAACGGCACGATCCGGGTGGTGGCGTCCACCTGGTTCGGGTCCGGCGCCGACGGTTCGCTGCAGGTGAACGGCGAACCGATCACCCGGCCGATCACCATGGAGGTGATCGGCGACCCGCACGCGCTCACCGAGGCCGCCCAGTTCAGCGGCGGCGTGGTCAGCGAGGTCGAGGGCTCCCGGATCGGCGGCACGGTCGACATCTCCACCGAGAATGTGCTGACCATCACCGCCGTGGTGACACCGCCGGCCAACCGGTTCGCGAAGCCTGCCTGAGCAGGTTCGCCGACTGCGTTCGCTTCCTGTCGGCACCCGGCACACGATGCCGGGAACTGGGTAGTGTGTGCGCAGGATGCCTCGCATCCGCCCCGTCCGCCCCGGCCAAGGAGTCCGCTGTGTATCCCGAGGATCTGAAGTACACCGATAAGCACGAATGGGTGCGGACCGGCAACGGCTCCACCGTTCGGGTCGGCATCACCTCCTTCGCCGCCGACGCGCTGGGGGACGTGGTGTACGTGTCTCTGCCGCAGGTCGGCGAAGAGGTCGCCAAGGACGACGCCTGTGTCGAGGTGGAATCCACCAAGAGCGTCTCGGACGTGTTCTCCCCGGCCTCGGGTGTCATCACCTCGGTCAACGAACTCCTGAACACCACCCCAGAGGTGATCAACTCCGACCCGTACGGCGACGGTTGGATGTTCGAGATCGAGGTGAGCGACCCGTCCGAGTTGGACGACGCCCTCGACTCGGACGCCTACGCCGACTTGACGGAAGAGTAGCGAACCGTCAACCTCTGGTTTAGCCTGAGGTTGCACTCCTTTTACCTAGCCACCCCGCGTTCGCGCAGAAAGGTCTGGACGATGATCAAGTGCCCCGCTTGTGGACACGACAACCCGGACACCAGCAATTTCTGCGCCAATTGCGGGGCCTCGCTGGCGCATGGCGTCGGCAGCGGTGACACCACGCGGGTCGGCCCGGTGATCGACGCCGCCGTCCCCGACGAACCGATCGGCGAGGACCTCAGCCCGGACGACCTCCGCGCGATCTCGATGCTGCCGGCCGACTCGGCGCTGCTGATCGTCCGTCAAGGTCCTGCCGCCGGTGCCCGGTTCCTTATCAACTCCGACGTCACGACGGCCGGACGCCATCCGCGCTGCGACATCTTCCTCGACGACATCACGGTGTCCCGCAACCATGCCCGGCTGGTCCGCCGCGACGGCCACGTCTGGGTCGAGGACGAGAACAGCCTCAACGGCACCTATGTGAACAAGGCGTTGATCGACGCGCCGACGGCGCTGCGGCGCGGCGACGAGGTCCAGATCGGCAAATTCCGGATGCTCTTCTTCACCCACCCCGGCTGACCCGTATGGCTTACGGACTACGCAGCATCGGTCAGGTTCTCGCGGTACTCAAAGAGGACTTCCCGGACATCTCCATCTCCAAGATCCGTTTCCTGGAGAGCGAGGGCCTGATCGCACCCGAACGGGCTCCGTCCGGCTACCGGCGCTACGCCGAATCCGACATCGCCCGGTTGCGGTACATCCTCACCGTGCAGAAGTCGCACTATCTGCCGCTGAAGGTGATCCGTGAGCACCTGGAGGCGATCGACCGAGGCGAAGATCCGCCTCGGCTCGAGCCGCTCACCGGCGGTGCCGCGGCCACGGTGCCGGCTGCGCAACTGGCCGGCAACGGGCAGCAGCGCAACACCAAGCGTCCAATCCGGATCACCCGGCGCGAACTGCTCGAACTGAGCGGATTGTCCGAGGCGAACCTGGCCGAGTTGGAGCGGCACGCGCTGGTGAACCCGCGGCGCGGCACGGTCTACTACGGCCGGGACGCCCTGACCATCGCCGTGGCTGCGCGGAAACTGGCTGCGTACGGAATGGACGCCCGCCACCTGCGGGTGGTCAAGCAGGCGGCCGAACGCGAAGTCGGCCTGATCGAACAGGCCATCACGCCGCATCTGCGCCGTAGCCAGACTTCTCAGCAGTTGTCCAAGGAGGTCATGCAGTTGGTGATGCATGCCCACGCGGCGATCATGCGATCGACGATGCCCCAGTAGGTGAAGCGATGCGCGAATTGAGTGTCGTGGAGGTCCGGCTCGACGCCGAGGCTGCGTCGCCGATGCTGATCCTGAAAGAGGTGGATGGGAAGCGACAGGTGGCGATCTGGATGACGGCCGCCGCGGCGTCCGGAATTCTGGGGGCGCTGCAGGAGCCCGACCCCGATCATCCGTCCAGCCACGAACTGATCCTGGCGCTGATCGAGAGCTTCGGCGGCGAGGTGTCGGTGGCGCACATCGTCGGGCATCAGGAGGGCGTGTTCTATGCCGAGCTGATCGTCGACGGGCGTCCGGTCAATGCTCGGCCCTCCGACGCGATCGCGGTCGCGTTGCGGGCCGGGGTGCCGATCAAGATCGCCGAGGGGGTGCTGGACGCCGTCGGCGTCGTCCCCGAGCCCACCGAGGACGAACCCCCAAGTGAAGACCAGGTGGAACAGTTTCGGCAGTTCCTCGACTCGGTCAATCCCGACGATTTCGAGTAGGCGCCCGGCGGCAGGCGGGGGAGCCATTCACAACCCTGAGGTTTAGGTGGAGGGTTGGCAGCAGGGACCGGTGATTGGCGGCGTGTCGTTGACCGTCCAGCCGATGCGGATTTAGCGTCGTAGCGGACGACAGCCCGACCGGGAACCAGGGAGGGCACCGACAAGCAGTGAAGGCGGATGAAGTGAACGGTCTGGACGAGGCGGCGGAGCATCCCGTGGATGCGCAGGATCTGCTCTTCGACGGTGACTTCGCGCCGCTTCCCGAGGACGTTGGCTTCCGTGGGCCGGTGGCCTGCCGGGCGGCTGAGATCACCTACCGCCAGCTCGACTACTGGGCCCGCACCGGGCTGGTGGTGCCGCAGGTCCGCGACGCCAGCGGATCGGGCACCCAGCGGCTGTACGGCTTCCGCGACATCCTGTTGCTCAAGGTGATCAAGCGGCTGATCGATGCCGGCATCTCGCTACAGCAGATCCGCACCGCGATCGACCATCTGCGCGCCCGCGGCGTCCAGGACCTCACCGAGGTGACCCTGATGAGCGACGGCGTCTCGGTTTACGAATGCACCTCCGACGACGAGGTGATCGACCTGTTGCGTGGTGGCCAGGGCATGTTCGGCATCGCTTTGGGAGGCGTCTGGCGCGACATCGAAGGCAGTCTGTCGACGCTGCCCAGCGAACGCGCCCAGGACGAGGAGGCGGCTGCGGCTCCCACCGATGAGCTGTCCCGCCGTCGCCGCGCCCGCGTCGCCGGCTGACCCTTCCCAACCCTCCGCACTCCCTGACCCCTCCGCCGCCCCCCTTCGTTACGATTCGCGATCGCGCCTGATGACAGTGGGGACGGGCGGATGTCGGTGGGCGGCGCGATGACGGCTTGGGATAGTTTGGATCCCTGGCGGCGTCGGACGTCGGAGCGGACAACAGGAGAGCGTGGATGGTTGCCTTCACCACTCGTCACATCGGGGCTGTCGGGGAGGATCGGGCGAAACTGCTGGAGGTCGTCGGCTATCGGTCGCTGGACGAGTTGACCGCGGCGGCCGTGCCGTCTGGGATCGCGCTGCACGGCCCGCTGAACCTCCCGGCAGCCCTGGACGAGGCGGCTGCGGCCACCGAACTGGCCGGGTTCGCCGCCGCCAACCGTCCGCGCCGAGCGATGATCGGGCTCGGCTACCACGGCACCATCACGCCGCCGGTGATCCGCCGCAACGTGCTCGAGAACCCCGCCTGGTACACCGCGTACACGCCGTACCAGCCTGAGATCAGCCAGGGGCGCCTCGAGGCGCTGCTCAACTTCCAGACCATGATCACCGACCTGACCGGGCTGCCCACCGCCGGCGCCAGCCTGCTGGACGAGGGCACCGCCCTCGCCGAGGCGATGGCGCTGGCCCGGCGGGTGACCCGCAAGGGCTCGGTGTTCCTGGTGGATGCCCAGGTGCTGCCGCAGACGCTCGCCGTCGTCCGGACCCGTGCCCTGGCCACCGGCGTCGACGTGGTGGTCGTCGACGGCGATCTGGTCGAGGCGCTGCAGACCCACGAGGCGTTCGCGATCGTCGTCCAGGTGCCCGGTGCGGACGGCGGACTGCGCAGCGCCGACGAGCTGCGGGCGATCGCGGCCTCCGCGCACGACAACAACGCCTCGGTGATCGCCGCTGCCGATCTGCTGGCGCTCACCCTGGTCACCTCTCCCGCCGAATGGGGTGCCGACATCGCCGTCGGCAGCACCCAGCGGTTCGGCGTCCCGTTGTTCTACGGCGGGCCGCACGCGGCCTACATGGCTGTCCGGGAGGGCCTGGAGCGGCAACTGCCCGGACGCTTGGTGGGCCTGTCCAGGGATGCCGACGGCACCCCAGCGTTGCGGCTCGCGCTGCAGACCCGCGAGCAGCACATTCGGCGCGACCGAGCCACGTCCAACATCTGCACCGCGCAGGTGCTGCTGGCCGTCGCGGCGTCCATGTACGCGGTGTACCACGGCCCGCACGGCCTGCGGGCGATCGCCGAAGGCATCCATGACAAGGCGCGACGCCTGGCCGCCGCGCTGTCGGAGGTCGGCGAGCTGAGCGCCACGTCGTTCTTCGAGACGATCACCGTGCGGGTGCCGGGCCGGGCCGAGCAGGTCGTCGCCGCAGCCGCGGACGGCGGCGTGCACCTGCGCTTGGTCGATGCCGACCGGGTGGGCATCAGCATCGGCGAGGACGCCACCGAGTCCGATCTCGCCGCGGTCGCCGACGCATTCGGTGCAGCCGGGCCAGGGGAGAGCCGGCTCGGCGACCTGGCCGGCCATCACCGCGCCGTCGACTACCTGAGCCATCCGGTGTTCAACAGCCGGCACAGCGAGACCGAGATGCTGCGCTACCTGCGCACCCTGGCCGACCGCGACTTCGCCCTCGACCGGGGCATGATCCCGCTCGGTTCCTGCACCATGAAGCTGAACCCGACCACGTCGATGGAGGCGATCGGCCTGCCCGGGTTCGCGAACCTGCACCCGTTCGCGCCGGCGTCCGATGCCCAGGGCTATCTGGCCATGATCGACACGCTGTGCGATGCGCTGGCCGAGATCACCGGCTACGACCGGGTCTCGGTGCAGCCCAACGCCGGTAGTCAGGGCGAGTTCGCCGGACTGATGGCGATCCGCTCCTACCATCTGGCCAACGGTGACGAGCAGCGCACCGTGTGTCTGATTCCGGCGTCCGCGCACGGCACCAATGCGGCGTCCGCGGTGATGGCGGGGATGAAGGTGGTGGTGGTGAAGACCGCGGGCGACGGCTCGGTCGACCTGGCCGACCTGCGCGCCAAGGTGGCGGCCAACGCCGACACGCTGGCGGCGATCATGGTCACCTACCCTTCCACCCACGGCGTCTACGAGGACACCATCGGCGAACTGTGCGCGCTGGTGCACGACGCCGGCGGCCAGGTCTACGTGGACGGCGCCAACCTGAACGCTCTGCTCGGACTGGCCCGGCCGGGGAAATTCGGCTCCGACGTCAGCCACCTCAACCTGCACAAGACCTTCGCCATCCCGCACGGCGGCGGTGGTCCCGGCGTCGGACCGGTCGCCGTCCGGGCACATCTGGCCCCCTATCTGCCGTCCCATCCGCTGCTGGAGGAGGCCGGCCCGGCCACGTCCTACGGCCCGGTCAGTGCGGCGCCGTTCGGCTCGGCCGGCGTCCTGCCGATCAGCTACGCGTTCATCGCGATGCTCGGCGCGGACGGCCTGCGCGAGTCGGGGCAGTCGGCGGTGCTGGCCGCCAACTACATCGCGAAGCGGATCGGCGGGCATTACCCGATCCTCTACACCGGAACGGACGGCCTGGTCGCGCACGAGTGCATCGTCGACCTGCGTCCGCTCACCAAGGCCACCGGGGTGACCGTGGACGACGTCGCCAAGCGGCTGATCGACTACGGGTTCCACGCACCGACGATGAGTTTCCCGGTGGCCGGCACGCTGATGATCGAACCGACCGAGTCCGAGTCGAAGGCCGAACTGGACCGGTTCTGTGACGCGATGATCGCGATCCAGGCCGAGGCGGACGCCGTGGCGGCGGGGGAGTGGCCAGCCGACGACAACCCGCTGCACAACGCGCCGCACACCCAAGCAAGGGTGATCGCCGACGAGTGGACGCATCCGTACTCGCGCACCCTGGCCGCCTACCCGGGCGGGCTGCGGCTGGGCAGCATCGGTACGGGGGCGACCGACAAGTACTGGCCGGCCAGCGCCCGGATCGACGGCGTCTTCGGCGACCGCAACCTGGTCTGCTCCTGCCCGCCGGTCAGCAGCTACGGCGAGTAGCCGGGCCCCGACCACGGCACAGGTCGGCGCTCGGGTCAGTCGTCCCGGACTTGATCACGTCATCCCGGCGTGCGCCGGGATGACGTGGGCCCAATTCGCCGGGATGACGTGGCTCGATTCGCGGGAGGACCCGCCCATAACGGTGTGGGCTCTCCGGTTGGCCCGCGGCTAGGCTGAACGCATCCGCTCGACGAGAGGACGGCCCATGCCGGAGTGGCTCGAGAAGCTGAAGGAGAAGCCCGCGATCGCCCATCTGTGGCGAACGCAGGAACGGTTCACCGCACGGCTGGGGAACCAGTTCGCGGGTGCGATCACCTACTTCTCCGTCTTGTCGATCGTGCCGGTGCTGATGTTCGGATTCTCTGTGCTCGGCATGGTGCTGACCGTGCTGCGTCCCGACCTGCTGGATGCAGTCCGCGACCTGGTCAAACAGGAGTTCAAGAACGCTCCGCTGGGCGAGCAGGTGATCTCCATCATGGAGAACGCGCTGCGCAACTGGGCGACCCTGACCATCGTCGCCGTCGCGGTGTTCGCCTGGTCGGGGGCGAACTGGGTGGCGAACCTGAAGAGCGCCATCCGGGCCCAGCTGCGTCCGACCCTGGACGTCGCCGAGCAGAAGGCGAACATCGTCGTCGAGACGCTGAAGAACATCGCCATCCTGCTGACGTTGCTGGTGACGATCCTGGCCATGTTCGCGCTGTCCACGGTTGCCACCGTCCTCACCGGCAGCATCATCGAATGGCTGCATCTGCCGGCCAGCATCGTGACCACCCTGCTGTTGCGCCTGGTGCCGATCCTGGTCAACATCGCGGTCGGCACCGCGCTCTTCGCGTTCCTCTACTGGGTGTCCTACCAGCAGCCGATCCCGCGAAAGATCTGGCTGACCGGGGCCCTGATCGGGTCGCTCGGTCTGGCTGTCCTGCAGGTCACCGCCACCACGGTCTCTGGCCTGTTCTCGGGCAATGCCGCCGCCAATGTCTTCGGCCCGATCATCATCGCGATGCTGTTCCTCAACCTGTTCGCCACCCTGATTCTGCTGATCGCGGCGTGGATGGCCTCCTACGATCCGTCGCCGGTCTACCGCTCTCCGCTGGCCCACGATGTGGCCGATCCGCCGGCCGAGCTGGTGGATCCGCTGCCGAGTGTGCCGCGGTCGGTCGCCGAGCGGGCGATTCGGGTCGGGATGGGCACCGGCTGGGTGATGGGCGCCGCCACCGGAGTCGGACTGGGGGCGATCATCGCGGCCACGATCGCCTGGTTCCGTCGCGTTCTGCATCGGCCATGAGTCCGCGGGCGTCGGTGCGGGGAGGGATCGAGCCCTTCCATGTGATGGAGGTGCTGAAGGCTGTCGCGGCCAGGCGGCTGAGCCATGACGATGTGGTGCTGCTGTGCGTCGGACAGCCGGCGACTTCGGCACCCGCGCCGGTGCTGGCGGCCGCCGAGCGAGCGTTGCGGGCCGACACCCTGGGCTACACCGAGGCGGTCGGTACCCTCGGCTTCCGGCGAGCAATCGCCGCCCACTACCGCGCGCAGTACGGCACCGACATCGATCTGGACGCCGTCGTCGTCACCACCGGGTCGTCCGCCGGCTTCCTGCTGACCCTGCTCGCGGCTTTCGATCCGGGCGATCTGGTGGCGGTCACCCGTCCGGGCTATCCGGCGTATCGCAATGACGTGCTGGCCGCCGGATGCCGGCTGCTGGAGCTTTCTTGCGGCCCCCAAACCCGCTATCAGCCGACTGCTGAGCTGCTGGCGGGGCTGCCGGAGAAGCCGGTCGGCCTGGTGCTGGCCAGCCCCGCCAACCCCACCGGCACCATCATCGATGCGGACGAACTGGCGGCGCTCAGCCGGTGGTGCGCTGCCAACGACGTCCTGCTGATCAGCGACGAGATCTATCATGGGATCAGCTTCGGACGCCCGACGCACTCGGCCTGGGAGTACAGCCGCGACGCCGTCGTGGTCGGCTCGCTGAGCAAGTACCAGTCGATGACGGGCTGGCGGATCGGCTGGCTGTTGCTGCCCGAGGCGCTGCGGCGTCCGGTCGAATTGCTCCAGGGCAACCTCGCCATCTGCGCCCCGGCCATCTCCCAGGCCGCCGGCCTCGCCGCGTTCGGTCCGGACGCCCGCGCCGAACTGGGCGCCCACGTCCGCCGCTATGCCGCCAACCGGGACATCCTGCTGGAGCGGCTGCCCGAGCTGGGTATCACCGCCTTCGCGCCGCCCGATGGCGCCTTCTACGCCTGGTGCGATATCGGGCACCTCACCGACGATTCGCAGACCTGGTGTGCGGACGTCCTGGCCGCCACCGGTGTGGCGCTGGCGCCTGGCATCGACTTCGACCCGGTCGACGGACACCGCTTCATGCGGCTGTCGTTCTGCGGCATGTCCGAGGAACTCACCGAAGGAATCGACCGGCTGGTCCGCTACCTGCGGCGGTGACGGCGGCGTTCCTGGGTCGAGCCTGCCCGAGACCTCGTCATCCCGGGTGTCCGTCATTCCGGACTTGCTCCGGATCTCGGCGAATGACGCTCGATTCTGGATGAGATCCCGGCGTTCGCCGGGATGACGTACGTACACATGGGATGACGTGCATGTTCGCGGACGATCGTGCACGTCAGCGGGGGACGGTCGTGCGCGTTCGCCAGGACGAGTGCACGTTCGTCGGCATGATGGGTGGCCGTGCCGGCGCGATGTCGATGCTGCCGTACGAGGCGAGTCGTCCGTTGGTGCCGCTCAGCGGGCGATGTCGCCCCAGGTGGCGCCGGTGATGGCGAGCAGATCCTCAGGTGCCAACTCGACCTGCAGGCCGCGCTTGCCGGCCGACAGGAAGATGGTGTCGAACAGCTGAGCGGTCTCGTCCACGACGGTGGGCAGCGGGGTCTTCTGAGCGATCGGCGAGATGCCGCCGACCACATATCCCGAGCTCCGGGACGCCTCGGCCGGCTTCGCCATCGTTGCCTTCTTGGCGCCGACCGCCGCCGCGAAGGCTTTCAGGTCGAGCTGCCCGGCGACCGGGACGATGCCGACCGCCAGCGGCGGGCGTCCGATGCCGACGTCGACGACCAGCGTCTTGAAGATCCGCAACTCGTCGACGCCCAGCTCGCGTGCCGCCTCGGCGCCGAAATCCCGGCTGTCCTCGTGGTGGGTGTAAGCATGCAGAGTGAAGGCGATGCCCGCCGCGGAAAGCGCGTCGGTAGCGGGCGTCCCGCCCACGTTCTTCCCGGCCACGGGGCTACCGTAGTGCTGATCCGGACATTGCGCCTTGTCGTGCCGTAGGGCGCCGATAGGTTGGAGCCGTGGATGCAGAGGAGTTCCGGGCCCACGGCCACCGCTTGATCGACTGGATCATCGACTATCACGCCAGCGTCGGCACGCTGCCGGTTCAGGCGCAGGTCGCCCCCGGCGAGGTCGCGGCGAAACTGCCCGAGCATCCCGGCGACCCGGACGGTTTCGATGCCCTGCTCGCCGATCTCGATCGCGTGGTCGTGCCGGGTTTGACCAACTGGCAGCATCCCGGTTTCTTCGCCTGGTTCCCGGCCAACACCGGCTACCCGGCGATCCTGGCCGAACTGGTCTCTGCGGGGTTGGGGGTGCAGGGGATGAGTTGGGCCAGCAGTCCGGCGGTCACCGAGGTCGAGACCCGGATGATGGACTGGATGGTCGACCTGCTCGGGCTCCCGGACGCCTTCCGCAGCACCAGCGCCCACGGTGGCGGCGTCATCCAGGGCTCGGCCAGCGAGGCCACGCTGACCTCGGTCGTGGCGGCTAGGTACCGGGCCACCAAGGGCGCGGTGAATACCGACTCCGACACCACCAAGCTGGTCGCCTATGCCACCTCACAAGCGCATTCGTCGATCGAGAAGGGGCTGCGAATCGCCGGGATCGGCACCGACCACCTGCGCGTGGTGGCGCACGACGAGAACTTCGCGATGCGTCCGGACGCCCTGGCCGAGGCGATCACCGCCGACCGGGCCGCCGGGCTGGTGCCGTTCTGGGTCTGTGCCACGATCGGCACGACGAACTCGCTGGCGATCGACCCGATGCGTGCCGTCGGCGAGATCGCCCGGCGCGGGGGATTGTGGCTGCACGTGGACGCCGCGATGGCCGGTATCGCCACCCTCTGCCCGGAGCTGCGATGGCTGAACGACGGGCTCGAATTGGCCGACAGTTACGGCACCAATCCGCATAAGTGGATGGGCGTCACCTTCGACTGCAATCTCTTCTACACCGCCGACCGGGCCAGCCTGCTGGGTGCGCTGAGCATCTTGCCGGAATATCTGCGGACGGCGGCCGCCGAGACCGGCGCGGTGATCGACTACCGCGACTGGCAGGTGCCGCTGGGACGCCGGTTCCGGGCGCTCAAGCTCTGGTTCACGCTGCGCCTCGAGGGCGTCGCCCCGGTGCAACAGATGATCCGCGACCAGCTCGCCTGGACGTCCGAACTGGCCGATCGGGTGGCCGCCGACGACCGGTTCGTGATCCTCGCCCCGCACCCGCTCAACCTGCTCTGCCTGGCGCTGCGGGCCGGTGACCAGGCCACCACCGACCTGATCGAGCGGGCCAATGCCTCCGGCACCGCGATGTTCACCCGCACCGTGCTCGGTGACCGGGTCGCACTGCGGTTCTCGATCGGTTCCAGGAACACCACCCGGGACGACGTGCTGGCCGGCTGGCGGCTGCTCCAGGAGCTCGCCAACCGACCGGGGACGGTTCTCGACGGTTGAAATTCGATTGTCGGGGACGGTTCTCGTCGGTTGATTTTCGACCACCGAGAACCGTCCCCGATGAGCGAAACTCGACCAGCGAGAACCGTCCCCGATGGTTCGAAGCGAGAACCGTCCCCGTTGGTTCAGCGGACGGCGAGCAGGTCCACCACGAAGATCAGGGTCTCGCCCGGGGCGATGACGCCGGCGGCGCCACGGCTCCCGTAGCCGAGGTGCGGCGGGATCACCAGCTGACGGCGTCCGCCGACCTTCATGCCCTGGACGCCGCGGTCCCAGCCTGCGATGACCTGGCCGACGCCGAGCCGGAAGCTGAGCGGCTCGCGGCGGTTGTAGGACGCGTCGAACTCCTCGCCGCTGGAGTGGGCGACCCCGACGTAATGCACCACCACGGTGTTGCCGGCGGTGGCCTCGGGACCGTCGCCGACGGTGATGTCGGTGATGGTCAGGTCGTCGGGGGCGTCCCCGGGGAAGTCGACTTCGGGCTTCTCATAAGTCATGCCACCACCCTCGCACAGCTGACTCGCCGGGCAGCGGCGGCTGCTGTCCAATGCGCCCTCGACTTCCCCGGACGGCTCCGCTCGCTGATCGTCTCGGCAGGACAGGTCCGTCGAGCCCGGTGCTGATGGCGGTGCAGAGCGCCGTGCCGAGAGCACTGCACGGGCGTCTGGTCGCTGGTGACGGCATCGACAAGGCGACCCTGCTGCGGCTGCTGTCGGCCGCGGCGGGCACCGACGTCCGCGGCCGGCTCGGTGAGATCGCCCTCCCGACCGTGGTGCTGTGCGGGTCGCGGGACCGCGCGAACCTGCCGGCCGCGTGCCAGCTGGCGCAGGGCGTCCGCGGCTCCCGGCTACGGAATCGTGCCGGACGCCGGGCACACCTGGAACGTCACCCATCCGCAACAGTTCGCGCGATCGTCGGCGAGTTCGCCGCGGACGCCCTGACGGTATCGGCGGCTCGACCAACGGTGGTGGCTCGTGAGATTACGTCCGAGTTGAAGGGCGTTCCGGCTCGTTACGCGTGGCCGTGCCCAAGATCGGACGTAATCTCACGAGGCGTCCGGACGCCGCACACCGCGGGAGCAGCCGGGCCATCAGCCTTAGAATCGTGGAGTGATCCGCACCCTTGACCTGCGTGGGCAGGCTGTCGACTACCGCACCGTCGTTCCTCGGGCTCCGATGGACGTCGAGCATGCGGTCGAGGTGGTGCGGCCGATCTGCGACGCGGTGGCGCAACGGGGAGCGGACGCCCTACGCGAGTTCTCCACTCGCTTCGACGGCTGCGAGCCGGCCGACCTGCGGGTGCCTGCCAAGGCCATCGCGGACGCCGAGGCCGGGCTGACCCCCGAACTGCGCAAAGCCCTGACCGAGTCGATCCGGCGCCGGCGCACCGTCGCCGAGGTCGAAGCCCGCGCCGCCACCTTGCGCGCCGAACCGGCCCCGGGTGCGGTGGTCGAGTCCCGTGCCGTCCCGGTCGACCGGGTCGGTCTGTATGTGCCGGGCGGGCTGGCGCCGCTGGCGTCTTCGGTGCTGATGAACGTGGTGCCCGCTCAGGTGGCCGGGGTGCTGTCGATCGCGGTGGCGTCCCCGCCGCAGGCCGACTTCGGCGGCCTGCCGCACCCGACGATCCTGGCGGTATGCGCGCTGCTCGGCGTGGACGAGGTGTACGCAGTCGGCGGCGCGCAGGCGATCGCCATGTTCGCCCACGGGGTCGCCGGGCTGTGCGAACCGGTCCAGCTGGTCACCGGTCCGGGCAACATCTACGTGGTGGCCGCCAAGCGGCTGCTGCGCGGCAAGGTCGGCATCGACTCCGAGGCCGGCCCGACCGAGATCGCGATCCTGGCCGACGACAGCGCCGACGCGCGGTTCGTGGCCGCCGACCTGATCTCGCAGGCCGAGCACGACCCGCTGGCCGGAGCCGTGCTGGTCACAGGTTCCGTCGGACTGGCGGACGCCGTCCGCGCCGAACTCGAGCCCCAGGTTGCCGCGACCCGGCACAGCGATCGGATCCGCACCGCGCTCGCCGGGCAACAGTCGGCGATCGTGTTGGTCGACGACATCGAACAGGGACTGGAGGTGGTCAACGCCTATGGTGCAGAGCACCTCGAGATCCATACTCGGGACGCCCGGACGATCGCCGGACGCGTCCGCAACGCCGGGGCGATCTTCGTCGGGCCGTGGTCGCCGGTCTCGCTCGGCGACTACAGCGCCGGCAGCACCCATGTGCTGCCTACCGCCGGCTGCGCCTGCCACTCGTCCGGTCTGAACGTGAACAGCTTCCTCAAGCACGTGCACGTCATTGACTACTCGCGGGAAGCGCTGCTCGCGTTGGCGAGCGTGGTGGAGACCTTCGCCGCCGCCGAGAACCTACCGGCCCACGGCGCCGCGGTCACCGTTCGCCGTCCGGCGCAGTGACGATGACCACCTGGACACAGACCATGCTCCAACCCTCAATATTCCGATGACAAGCAGATTCACCACAGAGAAGGCGGATCGATGAAACCCAATCCGACGCTGGCCGACCTGCCGCTGCGTCCCGAACTGGTCGGCGAAGAGCCCTACGGCGCGCCCCAGTTGGACGTGCCGGTGTGCCTCAACGTCAACGAGAACCCGTTCCCGCCCAGCGCCGAGATCGCCGCCGACATGGCCGCCGCGATCACCGCCGGAGCCACCGGAATGAACCGCTACCCGGACCGTGAGGCCACCGGGTTGCGCACCGCATTGGCGGCGTACCTGGGACACGGGCTGACCACCGAGAACATCTGGGCCGCGAACGGCTCCAACGAGGTGATGACCCACGTGCTGGGTGCCTTCGGCGGTCCCGGACGCACGGTGCTCAGCTTCACGCCGACCTACTCGATGTACCCCGAGTATGCCCGCAACACCCATACCCGCTATGTCACGGTGCCGCGCTACGAGGACTACACCCTGGACGCCGAACTGGTGCTGTCCGCGATCGCCGAGCACGACGCCGACGTGGTGATCATCACCACGCCGAACAACCCGACCGGCACCCCCATGTCGTTGGACGCGATCGAGGCGGTTCTGGCCGGCACCGACGCGATCGTCGTGGTGGACGAGGCCTATCAGGAGTTCTCCCGGCATCCCGAGGCTACCGCGCTCACCCTGCTGCCGCGGCACGGCAACCTGATCGTCAGCCGCACCATGAGCAAGGCGTTCGCCCTAGCCGGAGGCCGGATCGGCTACTTCGCCGCAGCCCCGGCGATCGTCGACGCCTGCCGCATCGTCCGGCTGCCCTACCACCTGTCGGCACAGACCCAGATCGTCGCCGAGACCGCGCTGCGGCACGCCGACTTCCTGCTCGGCCAGGTCGACCAGCTGCGTCGGACGCGCGACGAGATGCTCGTTCGGCTGCCGGAACTCGGCGTCGAAGTGATCGACTCGGACGCCAACTTCTGCCTGTTCGGCGCCTTCGCCGACCGGCACGACGTCTGGCAGCGGCTGCTCGACCGTGGGGTCCTTGTCCGGGAGACCGGACCCAAGGGCTGGCTACGGGTTTCGGCCGGAACCCCGGACGAGACTGAGACGTTCTACACGGCCCTGGCCGAGGTACTGGAGGAGATCCGATGACGGCACGCACTGCGACGGTGGAGCGCAGCACCAGTGAGTCGAGTGTCCGGGTAGCGGTGAACCTGGACGGCACCGGCACGTCCACGATCAGCACCGGCGTCGGCTTCTACGACCACATGCTGACCGCGCTGTCCAAGCACTCGCTGATCGACCTGGAGGTCAGTACCACCGGCGACCTGCACATCGACGGCCACCACAGCGTCGAGGACACCGCGATCGCGCTCGGCGCGGCGGTGAAGCAGGCGCTCGGCGACAAGCGCGGCATCGTTCGTTTCGGCGATGCCACCGTGCCGCTGGACGAAGCCCTCGCGCACGCGGTGGTGGACGTCGCCGGACGTCCCTACGCGGTCTGCTCGGGCGAACCCGACGGCCAGATCTACGCGCTGATCGGCGGCTCCGGCGTCCCCTACGCGGGGTCGATGACCTACCACGTGATGGAGTCGTTCGCGATCAACGCCGGCATCTGTCTGCACTTGCGGCTGCTCGCCGGACGCGACCCGCACCACATCGTCGAGGCCCAGTTCAAGGCGGTCGCACGGGCGCTGCGGATCGCGGTCGCGATCGACCCGCGGGTAGCGGACGCGATCCCGTCCACCAAGGGCTCGCTATGACCGACCCGCGGGTGGTCGTCCTCGACTACGGCTCTGGCAACCTGCACTCGGCGACCCGCGCGCTGCGCGCAGCCGGCGCCGAGGTCGTGCTCACCGCAGACGCCGAGGCGGCGCTGGCGGCGGACGGCCTGGTGGTGCCCGGAGTCGGCGCCTTCGCGGCCTGCATGGACGGGCTGGCCGCGGTTGGTGGGCCGGCGATCATCCGGCAGCGGCTGGGCGAAGGGCATCCGACATTGGGCATCTGCGTCGGCCACCAGGTGCTGTTCGGCCATGGCGTCGAACATGGTCTGGACGCCGCCGGCGTCGGTGTCCTGCCGGGCGTGGTGGAGCGGCTGACCAGCGCCCGGCTACCGCATATGGGCTGGAACACGGTCGAGGCGCCGTCCGATTCGGTGCTGTTTGCCGGACTGGCGGGGGAGCGGTTCTACTTCGTGCACTCCTATGGCGTCCGGTCTGGAGCCGATCTGCCGGGGAACGCGAAGTTGACCTGGGCCGAGCATGACGGGGACCGGTTCATCGCGGCCGTCGAGTACGGGTCACTGTCCAGCACCCAGTTTCATCCGGAGAAGTCCGGCCAGGCGGGTGCACGGCTGCTGCGCAACTGGATCGCCACGCTCTAGTCCATGCAAGCGTTCCCGGGACAGTCCCCAAGGAAGCCGAACGGGAACACTCAATCTACTGATATCGCATGTTCCCGTAAGACACATTGGGTGGGGCGGGCGGGGCTCGAACCCGCGACCCAGGGATTATGAGTCCCCTGCTCTGACCTGCTGAGCTACCGCCCCAAGATGGGCCGGCGAGAGCGCCGGCGGCCGCACTGAGTGTATCGGTCGCGCGCACGCCCGAAATCTGCGGTCCAGCCGCCGACGACGCCGATCCCTCGTTGGGCAGTCGAACACGATCAGTCGAACAGGGCCTTGCCGATGTAACTGCCGGTCGCCGGTCCGGGCGGGATCGCGAACACGGCCGAACCGATGTGCCGGATGTACTCGTTCAGGAGGTCGAAGCGTCCGAGCTTGTTCTGCAGGTCGACGAAGTGCTGGGGGTCGTTCTGGTAGCTGATGAACAGCAGCCCGGCGTCCAATAGGCCCTGGCTGTTCAGCCCGTCGGTGTAGTTGTAGCCACGCCGCAGGATCTTCACCCCGCGGTTGTTCTCGGGGGCGGCCAGGGCGATGTGCGAGGTCTGGTCGATCACGTATGCGCCCTCGACCTGCGCGGTGAAGTTAGGGGTGTCGAATTCGCGTTGGCCGGTCAGCGGAGCGCCCTCGTCCTTGGTGCGGCCGAAGATCTGCTGCTGATCCGAGATCCGGTCGAAGTCCCAGGTCTCGATGGTCATCGCGATCTTCCGGACGACCTGGTAAGTGCCGCCGGTCATCCAGGAGGCGTCCTTCAGCCAGACGAAGTTCTCGTAGTCGGCGTCCGAGGCCACATTGCGGGTGCCGTCCTTGAAGCCCATCAGGTTGCGGGGGGTCTGCTGGCCAGGGCCGGCGCTGGCCCGTCCGAAACCCATCACCACCCAATGCGTGTGCGCGGTGGTGGTCACCATCCGGGCCAGGTTGCGGATCGCGTGATAAGCGACCTGAGGGTCGTCCGCGCACGCCTGCAAGGACAGATCGCCGCCGGTCAGTGCCGGCTGCAGGGTGTCCCCAGGAATCCGCGGCAGGTCTTTGAGCATGGCCGGACGCTTGTCCGCCAGGTCGAATCGCTCGTCGAAGACGCCCGGCCCGAGCCCCACGGTGACGGTCAAGGACGCCGGCGCCAGGCCGTGGGCTTCTCCGGTGTCGGTCGCGACGGCGTCCGGACGTTCGGGCTGGATGGTGCCGATCGCCTTGCCCTGGGTGAGCTGGGCGATCGCCGCGCTCCACCGGGCCAGCAGCACCTGCAGATCCTGCCGGGTGGCGCCCGCGTTCAGGTTGAAGGTCATGAACACCGAATGCCGTTGCGGCGGCGTCCGGATGCCGGCTTGATGCGCCTGGTCGTAGAACGGGACGCTGGCGGTCAGGTCGACGGTGTCGGTGGCCGCGGGGGCCGGGGACGCAGGCTCGGGCCGTCCGGCCATGAATGCGGCGGCGGCGCCACCGCCGACCGCAGCGCCGGCGGCAGCCGCCGCGGCGCCGCCGATTGATCGCCGGCGGCG
>NZ_JASGEF010000072.1:0-19904 GCF_047606665.1 Micropruina sp.
ACACGAAACGAAGCCCGGAACGATCCAAGAATCACGCCATCCGACAGTTGGAAGCGCTCGGCTACAACGTCACCCTCAAACCCGCCGAAGCCGCCTGACCCCTCACACGGCTTCTCTTCGAGTCAGCCGGGTCTGCCGAGCCGGGGCGCGGCGTCCGCGGTTCAGTGCGGCAGGGCCTGGTCGGTGGAGCGAACGTGCAGCCGGCGGGCCGCTTCGGCGATCGAGCCGCTGAGCGACGGGTAGACGGTGAAGCTCTCGGCCAGCTGGTCGACGGTGAGCTTCTCGCGGACCGCCAGCGACAGCGCCTCGATGAGTTCGCTGGCGATCGGGGCCACCACCACGCCGCCGATCACGATCCGGGTGGTGGGCAGGCAGAACACCTTCACGAAGCCGTCCGCGATCCCGCGCATCTTGGCTCGCGGATTGGTGTGCAGCGGCAGCATCACGGCCAACGCGTTGACCAGCCCGGCGTCCAGTTCGGCCTGGCCCACCCCGACGGTGGCGATCTCGGGCGCGGTGAAGACGTTGGCGGCGACGGTGCGCAGATCGAGCGGACCGACGGCGTCCCCGAGCGAATGCCACATGGCGATCCGGCCCTGCATCGCGGCGACGGACGCCAGCGCGAACACCCCGGTGCAGTCGCCTGCGGCGTAGACGCCGCGGGCGGTGGTGCGAGAGACCCGGTCGACGCTGAGGTAGCCGCGGCTGTCGGTAGCGATGCCGGCCTGCTCCAGCCCGATGCCGACCGTGTTCGGCGTGGAGCCGACCGCCATCAGGCAGTGCGATCCGGTGACGGTGCGGCCGTCGGCCAGCTCGACGACCACCTCGTCGCCGACCACCCGCGCCGCCTGTGCGCGGGACCGGGAGAGGATGGCCATGCCGCTGCGCTCGAACACCTGCTGGACGACGCGGCCGGCGTCGGCGTCCTCGCCGGGCAGCACCTGGTCGCGGGAACTGACCAGCACAACGTCCGCCCCGAGCGCGTTGTAGGCGCTGGCGAACTCGGCGCCGGTCACCCCCGAGCCGACCACGATCAGCCGCTCGGGCATCGCATCGAGGCCGTACAGCTGCGTCCAGGTCAGAATGCGTTCGCCGTCCGGACGCGCGTCGGGCAGTTCGCGCGGCGTGGTTCCGGTGGCGATCAGGATGATGTCGGCCTTCAGCCGCTCGTCACCGTCGGCGGTGGACGCGATGACGCATTCGGTGCCGTCCAGGCGTCCGGTGCCTTCGATCAGCCGGACGCCCTCGGCGCGCAGCCGGGTGCCGATGTCGTCGGACTGGGCGGCGGCGAGCCGCAGCACCCGCTCGTTGACGGCGGCCAGGTCGACCCGGAACGCCTTGGCCAGGTCGGCCGACCCGTCCAGCCGCAGGCCGAGCTCGTGGGCGCCGCGCAGCGTGGTCATCACCTCGGCGGTCGCGATCAGGGTCTTGGACGGCACCACGTCGGTGAGCACCGCCGAGCCGCCCAGGCCGCGTCGTTCGATCAGCGTCACCCGCCCGCCCAGCTGACTGGCCACCAACGCCGCCTCATAGCCGCCGGGGCCGCCGCCGACGATCACCACGTCCGTCACGAGCGGCATTCTTGCATCCGGACACGACAGAAGCCGCACTACGCTCGTCGGGTGTCCCGTGATCGTTCGCTGCTGACCCTTGGCGTGCTGTGCGGCCTGCTGGTGCTGGCGGCCGTTGCGATGATCGCGGTCGGGCTGCCCGAGCAGACCCTGCTGCAGCAGCGCCTGTTGCAGCTGTACTCGGTGCCATTGTCGGGCGCGCTGGCCCTGGCTGTCGTCCACCTCGCCGGACGGCTACCTGAGCTGAGCCGACCGACCAAGGTCGTGCTGGGGGTGTCCGTCGGCGCCTGCGTCGTGGGTGTCGCCGGGATGGCCGTCGGCCTGGTGGCCGGTCTCGACGCGCTGCTGCCGGCCGGGCAGGCGATCACCTGGCTCGGCCTCGGCTTCGCGCTGATCTGGCTGGTCGCCCAGCTGCCGCGCCGCACCGATCACCGGACTTTCGGACTCCGGCCGATCGACCCCGAGGACGACGAGAAGACAGCTGACTGACCAGTATCGTCAGGCCATGGACGATCCCTACCTCCTCGCCGATCAGGCCGCGGACGCCTTGCGAAGCCGTTTCGGCATCCACCGGATCGACGTCGCGCTGGTGCTCGGATCCGGGTGGGCGCAGGCGGCCGAGGGCCTCGGGGAGCCGGTCGGCGAATGCCCGCTGGACGAGTTGCCGGGCTTCTCGGCCCCGGTGGTCGCCGGCCACGGCGGAGCGATGCGACTGGTGCGGACGGCGTCCGGATCGTTGGCGGCGATCTTCACCGGACGCACCCACCTCTATGAGGGCCGCGGCGTCGCCCCGGTGGTGCACGGAGTGCGGACGGCGGCCGCCGCCGGCGCGTCCAGGCTGTTGCTCACCAACGGCTGCGGCGGCATCGCCCACCCGCCGGGCGTGCCGGTGCTGATCGCCGACCACATCAACCTGACCGGCGCGACACCGCTGGTCGGCCCTCGGTTCGTCGATCTGTCCCAGGTCTACAGCCCGCGGCTCCGGGCACTCGCCCAGCAGGTCGACCCGAGCCTGGAAGAAGGCGTCTACTGCCAATTCCACGGACCCTCCTACGAAACCCCCGCCGAGGTGCGCATGGCGAAGGCGATCGGCGGCACCCTGGTCGGCATGTCCACCGCTTTGGAGGCGATCGCCGCCCGCGAGGCCGGCCTGGACGTCCTGGGCATCTCGCTGGTCACCAACGCTGCCGCCGGGACGACGTCCAACCCCTTGTCGCACGCCGAAGTGGTCGAGGCCGGCCGGGTTGCCCAGCCACGGCTGCGCAGCCTGCTGGCGGGACTGCTCGAACGATTGTGAGCCCGCACCGGCCACCCACGAACGCGCTGCTCGTCCACGCGCTCAGGCCTGGCCGACGGCAGCGACGACTGCGACCGAACCTGGTCGGACGAGGTCGCCCTGATGCAACAGAGCAGCGGCCTCCGGATGGGCGAGACAACCTGGACCCGCGACGAGTTGCATCGGCGGGATCAGCTGCGTCCAAGTCAGGAACCCCTTCGTGTAGCGGGACGCCGGCTCAGCCGATCGGCGCCCATTCCGGACCGGTCTCGGCCAGCTTCGGATCGAGCTTGGTGAAGATCGGCGTCGGCTTCGCCAGCGGCGTCCCGACCGCGATCGGACGCGACTCCCAGACCGCCTGCTGGTTGACGTAGTCACCGCGCAGCACCGGGTAGGACGCCTCGGCGCCGGGCTCGGTCACCTCGACCAGTTCCGGCTGGGCCGCCCAGACGCCGTCGCCGCCGAGCGCCTCGAACACCTGCTGCGCGGCGTGCGGCAGCAGCGGGGTGAGCAGGGTGTTGCAGTCTTGCACCACCTGCAGCGCCACGTGCAGCACGGTGTCGCGCCGGGCCGGGTCGTCCTTCAGCTTCCAGGGCTGCTGATCGGAGAGGTACTTGTTGGCCAGGCCGACCACCCGCATCGCCTCGGTGGTGGCCAGCTTGAATTTGCACCGCCCCCAGGCGTCGCCGACCACCGCGTAGGCGTCCCGAGCGGCCTGCAGCAGCGCCTCGTCGGCGGCGGTCAGCTCGCCCGCGGCAGGGATCGCGCCGACACCTCTGTGGGCCATCGAGATCGACCGGTTGACCAGGTTGCCCCACTCGTTGGCCAGCTCGAAGTTGATCCGCCGGACGAACTCCTCCCAAGTGAAGTCGGTGTCGGAGTTCTCCGGACCGTTGACGGCGATGAAATAGCGCAGGGCGTCCGGGCCGAAGTCGCGCAGGAAGTCCCGCACGTAGATGACGTGTCCGCGCGAGGACGCCAGCTTCGAGCCCGACATGGTCAGGAATTCCGAGGAGACGATCTCGGTGGGCAGGTCGAGCAACCCGAACGCCGACGGCTCCCCGCCGCGGTCGCCCTGACCGTTGGCGCCGAGCAGGATGCCGGGCCAGATCACCGAGTGGAAGGTGATGTTGTCCTTGCCCATGAAGTAGTACGAGCGGGCCTCGTCGTTCTGCCACCAGCGGCGCCACGCCTCGGGGTCGCCCGACCGCTTGGCCCATTCGATGGACGCCGACAGGTAGCCGATCACCGCGTCGAACCAGACGTAGATCCGCTTCATCGCGGCGTCCTCCCAGCCCTCCAGCGGAATCGGCACCCCCCAGTCGAGGTCGCGGGTGATCGCCCGCGGACGCAGCTCGGCGAGCAGGTTCTCGCTGAACTTCAACACGTTCGGACGCCAGTCGGTGCGGGTGTCGAGCCACTCCCGCAGCGCCCCGGCCACCGCCGGCAGGTCGAGGAAGAAGTGTTCGGTCTCGATGAACTCGGGGGTCTCGCCGTTGATCCGGGAGCGCGGGTCGATCAGGTCGATCGGGTCGAGCTGGCGTCCGCAGTTGTCGCACTGGTCGCCGCGGGCACCGTCGAAGCCGCAGATCGGGCAGGTGCCCTCGATGTAGCGGTCGGGCAGCGTCCGTCCGGTGGACGGGCTGATCGCCCCCTGCTGCCGGCGCGCCACCACGTAGCCGTTGGCGTGCAGCGCCCGGAACAGTTCCTGGACGACGGCGCGGTGGTTGAGCGTGGTGGTGCGGGTGTACAGGTCGTAGCAGCAGCCGAGACCGGCCAGGTCCTCGGCGATCACCCGGTGGTATTTGTCGGCGGTCTGCCGCGGGGTGAGCCCTTCCCGGTCGGCCTGCACCTGGATCGCGGTGCCGTGCTCGTCGGTTCCCGAGACCATCAGCACGTCGTGGCCGGCCATCCGCATGTAGCGCGAGAAGACGTCCGAGGGGACGCCGAAGCCGGAGACGTGGCCGATGTGCCGCGGGCCGTTGGCATACGGCCAAGCCACCGCGGTCAGGATGGGAGAAGTCATGGTCGGCATCCTAAAGGTTCGGCACCCACAGCCCCGACCAGAGGCCCTCAGCAGCCATCGGTCGACTGGCGAACCCACGATTAACAAGGGGTTACAGGAGAGTCTCAAGCAACCGTTTCCACGGTGACGAGAATGTCCCTACGATGAACACGTGTCCCCCGAGTTCATACTCTTGGCGCTCGTGGTCGTCACGGCCCTGGCCTTCGACTTCACGAACGGATTTCATGACACGGCCAACGCAATGGCTGCGTCTATCGCCACAAAGGCGTTGACCCCCAAGACTGCGGTCGTGCTGTGCGCATCACTGAACCTCGTGGGTGCGTTACTGTCCGTCGAGGTCGCCCTCACGGTGACCAACGCGGTGATCAACCTGCAGAATGCGGACGGTTCGCCTCGTCCCGAACTGCTCGCGGACGGCGGCACCAAGCTGTTGCTGATCCTGCTGGCGGGACTGGCCGGGGCGATCATCTGGAACCTGGCCACCTGGCTGTGGGGCCTGCCGTCCAGTTCCTCGCACGCACTGTTCGGCGGCCTTGTCGGCGCCACCCTGGCCGGGCTCGGCTGGAGCGGAGTGAAGTGGATCGGCGAGGGCGACAAGGTCGACGGCGTGGTCGGCAAGGTGATCCTGCCGGGATTGATGTCGCCGGCGATCGCGATGATCGTGGCGCTGGTCGGCACCAGTCTGGTCTTCAAGGTGGCCGCCCGGCTTACCGAAAAGTACCGGACGCAGGGGTTCCGCTGGGGCCAGGTCGGCGCGGCCTCGCTGATGTCGCTGTCGCATGGCACCAACGACGCCCAGAAGACGATGGGCGTGATCACCCTGGCGCTGATCGCGTCGGGTCACTGGGACAGCACCCACGAGGTGCCGTTGTGGGTCAAGCTCGCCTGCGCGGTGACCATCGCGCTCGGCACCTATCTGGGCGGCTGGCGGATCATCCGCACCATGGGCAAGGGCCTGGTCGAGATCGAGCCGCCGCAGGGCATGAGCGCCGACATGGCGTCCGCCTCGGTGATCCTGGCCTCCAGCCAACTCGGCTTCGCACTGTCCACCACCCACGTGGCGACCGGCTCGATCCTCGGTTCGGGGGTCGGACGCCCCGGCGCCAAGGTCCGGTGGGCGGTGGCTGGACGGATGGCATCCGCCTGGCTGACCACGCTGCCGTCGGCGGCCGCCGTCGGCGCGGTCATGTTCCTGATCGGCAACGCGCTCGGGGCCGGCTTGGGCGCCAGCGTGGTCTTCCTGTTGCTGTGCGGCGCCGGCGGCTACATGTGGCTGCATTCCCGCCGGGAGCCGATCGGGCATCACAACGTGAACGACGACTGGGCGCCGGCGCCGAAGAACAAGCCGAACAAGGAAGAGGTGGGGGTCTGATGTGGCTCACTGCCCTCGATGACGGCTGGCGGATCCTGGTCGCCGGGCTGCTGCTCGGTGCCGGGCTACCCATTCTGTTCGCCCTCGGCGTGAAGTCGCTGGCCTGGGCCAACGGCGACCTGCCCGATCGCGCCCGCAACCCGCTGGGGCGGGTGTTCGCGATCGCGCTGTTCTCGGTCGTGCTGCTCGCCATCGTGCTGGGCATCAGCTACATCGTCGCGCACGGCTTCGGCTACACCCTCACCTTCGACGGCATACTGCCGTCCATCACCAAGCGCTGAGCCTTTCCTTATACCCCGAGGCTGGCGCGCGCTGCGGGACCAGCGCCCATGGCAGAAAGAACTGGGTGAGCGGCCCGATGGCCAGCGCGAACATCAGGGTGCCGAGGCCGGCGGTGCCGCCCAACGCCAGGCCGATCGCGAGCACCACGACCTCGATCAGTGAGCGGACCAGCCGCAGGCTGCGTCCGGTGCGCCGGGCCAGGCCGGTCATCAGCCCGTCCCGCGGACCACGCCCCAGCTGGGCGCCGATGTAGACCGCGCCGGCGATGCCGTTCAGCACCACGCCGGCCAGCATCAACGCGATCCGCGGCGCCCAGTCCTGCGGGGTCGGCAGCCAGGCCAGAGAGGCGTCCACGGACAGGCCGATGACGATCGCGTTGGCCAGGGTGCCGACGCCGGGCCGCTCGCCGACCGGCACCCAGAGCAGCAGGATGACGAAGCTGAGCGCGATGGTGATCTGACCGAAGCTGAGCGGCAGCCAATGGGTCAGGCCGACGCTAAGCACGTCCCAGGGCGCCACCCCGAGGTTACCGCGGATCATCAGCGCGATCGAGAAGCCGAACAGCACCAGCCCGATCAGCAGCTGCACCACGCGGCGCGGCAGCCGTCCGGTGCGCACCTGGCCCACCGGGCCGAGGTTGGAGATCTCGATCGGACGACTCGTGCTCACGGACACATCCTGATGACCCAATGGCCTTGTTTGAAAGAGCCAATCGTGACACGGTGGCCTGGTGAGTGGCACGATTCCCGTCGGCCGGCTGGCCACCCTGATCGGTCGTGTCCCGGCTCCGGCGTTCAGCGGGCTGGCGACCCGGTTGGCGTCCCTGATCGCCGACGGCCTGCTGCCGCTCGGTCAGCGCTGCCCAGCGAACGCGATCTGGCGGCGGCGCTCGGGCTCTCCCGGACGACGGTGACCAGGGCCTATGGCACCCTCCGCGAGGCCGGCTATGCAGTAGCCAGGCAGGGCTCCGGCACCTGGACGCAGGTCCCCGGCGGACACGCGCGAGGGCACGACCGGGCTCTGCTGCCCCAGCCCGACCGGGCGGCGGCGATCGACCTGAGCTGCGCCGCGCCGGCGTCCGTACCGGGCCTGGCCAGCGCCTATGCGGCCGCGGTCGCCGCCCTGCCGGCCTATCTCACCGGCCACGGCTACTTTCCGCTGGGGCTGCCGGAGCTGCGCGAGGCGATCGCCGCCCGATACCGGCACCGTGGGCTGCCGACCACGTCCGATCAGGTGCTGGTGACGTCCGGCGCGATCGCCGCCATCGCCGCCGCCGCGCACGCACTACTGGCGCCGGGCGACCGGACGCTGGTGGAGTCCCCGGTGTATCCGAACGCGGTGACCTCGTTGCGCCGGGCCGGGGCCCGTGTGGTGGCCGTCCCGGTCGATCCGGACGGCTGGGATCTGGACGCCGTGCAGGCCACCCTGCGGCAGGCGGCGCCGCGGGCGGCCTATCTGATCCCCGACTACCAGAATCCGACCGGGTTGATGATGGACGACGCCGGGCGCGCCCGGCTCGGGGCGGCACTGACCCGCACCCGGACCACCGCGATCGTCGACGAGAGCCACGCCGAACTGCGCCTCGACGACGGCCCGATCCCGCTGCCGCTGGCGGCACACAGTCCGTCGGCGATCACCATCGGCGGGTCGTCCAAGGCGTTCTGGGGTGGCCTGCGGGTCGGCTGGCTGCGGGTGCCGGACGGCCAGCAGGCCCGGTTCACCCAGGCCCGGCTGGGGCTCGATCTGGGCGCACCGATCCTGGAGCAACTGGTGCTGGCCGAACTGCTCACCGGCCCGGACGCCGACGCGACCCAGCAGCGCCGGCGGCTGCGGCAGCAGCGGGACGTCCTGGCCGGCGCGCTCGCGGCTCGACTGCCGGACTGGCGGTTCCGGCTGCCGGGCGGCGGACTGTCGCTGTGGTGCCGGCTCCCCCGGCCGGTCGCCGCCGCGCTGGCCGTCGAATGCGAGCGGCGTGGCCTGGTGATCACGCCCGGCTCGGTGTTCGCGCCCGAGGGCGGGCTGGCATCGTTCGTCCGGCTGCCCTACACCCGGTCCGCCGACGACCTGCTGGCGGCGGTCGAGATCGTGCATGCCGCCTGGACGGCACTGGACGAGCGCCGCGACGTAGCCGAACCGGTGCGGATCCTGATCGCCTGACCCAGCTGGCACTATATCGAGGGCTCCGCTGCCCTGGTGCAGATCGGCGATCTGCGCGGCACTCCGCATCTCAACCCGCTGCGGATCAACGCCGCCAAGCCCAGCCACGTGGTCTCACACGGCAGCACCACCGCGATCTTCGACGACGGCACGGGCACCGTCCAACTGCTGAAGAACTCCGACCTCGGCAAGGCGTCCGGCGTCCGCGACGATCCGCACGCTCAGCCCGTTCCTGGCGCACCACGGCGTCGCCATGCCGATCGAGAAGGGCCGGCTGGTGGAGACCGGCCCGTGAGCGCTCCGACCACGATCGACGTCGAGCCACTCGCTGTGAACGCCGCCGGACGGGTTCCGGCCACCAGCACTGAGTCGGGATACTCGGCAAGAGTCCGATATCGACACCACAGTGGTGCAGACGGCGACCCCGAACGACCGCACCACGCCTGCGCAGCTCGGTGCGCCCCCATCACTCTGGTGTCGATATCAGAGTGCGCCGTCGGTGCCCGGCTGAATCACATCACACTCGGATGTAGTCATCAGGCTGTCTCCACTGCCAGTTGCCGACAAAGATCCGGCGTCAGCCCGCTCACAACGACCGTCGCCGTCGGACGGACGAATTCCCGCGGCGTCACCGCGACGCGCTGCAACTCAATGCGCTGAGCGCCGTTCATCTCCACCTGAGTGCCGTCCAACCGGTAGCCGCAATGCCGGGAGACGGCCAGGGATGCCTTGTTGTCCACGCCGGCGCTGGACTCCGCACGCAAGGCGCCGAGATGGTCGAAGGCCAGGACGAGGATCATCTGTCGCATCAGAGTGCCGATGCCGCGGCCTTGGACGTCGAGACGTAGATACGACCCGGAGCTCACCACCCGGCGATTCTCAAAATCCCTGGCGTCGAGATCCTGGAAACCGACGAGCCGATCCCCCTCGAATACCCCGAACTGGAGCTTCCATTCCTCAGGTCTGATCCGCGCCCGCTGCGTCCAGACGAACTGCAACGAGTCGAGCCGTCGAGCCTCAGGATCTCGATCCCACCAGGCAAACACGTATGGCGCGTCCTTGTCGGCGAACAACCGCGACGAGATGAGTTCGGCATAGGCCGGCAGGTCCGAATCGCGAAGCAGCCGCAGCGTCAGATCGCCGGCCGTCACCGCGAGCCCCAACGGCGGATAGAGTTCGGCGAGTACGTCGTGCATGGACCGGAATCCTAGGGCAGAAGATTCGCTACGGTAGCGCTCGTGGAGTTGCGCAGGCTGGATTTCGATCGGACCTGCGACCACTGGTGGTGGCGTCCGGGATGGGACCGGGAGCACGGTTCCTGACCATCCGTCTCACCTTCGATGACGCCCCGGCTTGCATGCCGAGGCGCTGCGACATGCGCTGGCGCTCAACGCCATTCCGCAGGATCGGCGAGTTGACGCCGGCAGGAGTCGGCCGTCGCCGAGATCGTCGGCGTTGACGCGTCGGGATGGTTCCCACCGCACGTCTCGCTCGCCTACTTCAGCGGCGAGGCGGACGCCGACGCGATCATTGAGGCAGTGCTCGGCGCCCGCGATGTCAGGTAAGTGCGCAGTTCCTGCCCACCTGCGTCGCGGGCGAACACCGGAATGACGTCCATCGGCGCGTCCACCGCGATCTCCTGGCCGCCTTGGTGAACCTCCCCGGTCCACACGTTCGTCCAGCTGGCACCTCGCGGGAGATACACCGAGCGGGCTCGCGCGCCGGCGTCCAGGACGGGCGCGACCAGTAGATCGGGGCCGAACAGGAACTGGTCGGCGACGTCCCAGGTCCGCGGGTCGTCGGGGAACTCGTGGAACAGGCCCCTGAGCACGGGTTGTCCGTCGGTGTGGGCGTCCCGCATCAGGCTGCGCGTATAGGGCCGCAGCGCCTCGCGCATCCGGACGTAGCCGGCGAGCGTCTCGCCCAACTCCGCCCCGTAACTCCATAGTTCGTTCGGGGCCCCCGAGGCGAGGCGCGCGGTGCCGTCCGAGGCCTGGATCTGCTCGAACGGCTGCCGGTGTCCGTGCATTCGCATGACCGGGCTGAAGACGCCGAACTGGAACCAGCGCAGCAGCAGCTCGTGGAATTCCGGGTCGCGGACGTCGCCGCCGTGGAAGCCGCCGATGTCGGTGGTGAACCAGGGGATTCCGGCGATGCCCATGTGGATGCCGGCGACCACCTGTGCACGCAGATCGTCGAAGGTGGAATGGATGTCTCCCGACCAGACCAGCGCGCCGTAACGCTGGCTGCCGGCCCAGGCACAGCGCACCAGGTTCACCACCTCGTCCTGCCCGGCCGACCGCATTCCTTCGTAGAACGTGCGGGAGTACAGCTGCGGGTAGAGGTTCCCCACCTGGAGCACCGGGCCGGTGTGATAGCGGTACTGCTCGAAGTCGTACAGGCCGAATTCGGGTTCGGCGACGTCGAGCCAGAACGCCCGGACGCCCTGGTCCCAGTAGTTCTGCCGGCACAACTCCCAGAGCCGCTGCCGGGCGTCCGGATGGGTGACGTCCAGGAACATGCTCGGGCCCTGATAGCTCATCTGGATCGCGCTGCCGCGCTCGGAACGGACCAGGCAATTGCGTCCGCTGAACTCCTCGAAGTTCTCCGAGTCGACCGACACCTGCGGCCATACCGACACCATCAGCGTCACGCCCAGCTCGCCGAGTTCTTTCGCCATCGCGGCCGGGTCGGGCCAGAACTCGTCCTCGAAGCGGTAGTCGCCCATCGTCGGCCAATGGAAGAAGTCGATCACCAGGACGTCCAGCGGAATGCCGCGCCGCTGGTGCTCGCGGGCCACATCGAGGACCTGGTCCTGGTTCCAGTAGCGGAGCTTGCATTGCCAGTAGCCAAGGCCATATTCGGGCATCATCGGAACGTGCCCGGTGACATCCGCATAGGCACTCACGATCGCGTGCGGGGTGCTCCCGGCGGTGATCCAGTAGTCGAGCTGCTGGGTCGACTCGGCCACCCATTCGGTGCGGTTGCGTCCGAAAGTGGCCCGGCCCACCGCCGGGTTGTGCCAGAGAAATCCGTAGCCGAGGTTCGACATCAGGAACGGAACCGACGCCTGGGAATTGCGGTGCGCGAGCTCGAAGGTGCAGCCCTTGATGTCGAGAATGTCCTGCTGGTATTGCCCCATTCCGTAGAGCTTCTCCCCCGGCGACGCCTCGAACGCCGCGGTGAGCCGGTACGGGCCGCTGGGACGCGGATCGTAATGCCGGGCTCTCAACTTCAGGGCGCCGCCGTCCCCCAGTTCGCGAAGCAGCAGCTTTCCCTCGCCGTCGCGGTATTCGATCGAACAGGTGTGCCGCAGATAACCCACACCCTCGTCGTCGAAACTGCGAGCGCGAAGGATCGCGACAATGCCCCCATTGCGAATGGTCGCCGTATCGTCTTGGACGTCGACCGCGACGCCGGAAGCGTCGGCGTCCGCCGGCAGCAGCGCCCAGTCGGTGTCGGCGATCTCGCCGGAAAGGGCCGCGCGGACGCGGAGGCTGTTCGCTCCCCAGGGCTCGACCCGGATCGTCTCGCCGTCACCGGTCCAGGTGAGGATGCTGCCGTCGGTAAGGAACCGTGCCATGTCAGCGTCCGGCGTCCGGCCAGAGCACCGGGACGTCGGCGACGAACGCCCGGACGAATTCCTCGGCGCCCTCCAGCGCCGAGAGCTCGTTGCCGGCGATGGCGGCCTCGATGCCGTCGCGCGCGGCCCGTACCCGCGGCGACGAGCGGACGCCGTCCAGCACCTCGCCCTCGACCAGCGACCACAGCCACTCGATCTGCTGCCGGGCCCGTCTCGGCTCCAGCCCGCCGTTCGACTCCAGATAGGCACGATGGTCGAGGACGGCCTGCCACACCTCGTCCAGGCCCTTGCCGGTGAGCGCCGAACTGGTCAGCACCGGCGGACGGCGGGCGTGCGGATCGGAACTGATCAGCTTCATCGCGATGGTCAGCTCGCGCGCCGTCACCCGTGCTTCGCCCTCGTGGTCGCCGTCGGCCTTGTTGACCGCGATCACATCGGCCATCTCGAGGATGCCGCGCTTGATGCCCTGCAACTGGTCGCCGGCCCGTGCCAGCGCGATCAGCAGGAAGGTGTCCACCATGCCGGCGACAGCCACCTCGGACTGCCCCACCCCGACGGTCTCGACCAGCACCACGTCGAAGCCGGCGGCCTCCATCACGATCATCGACTCCCGTGTCGCCCTCGCCACGCCACCCAGATGCCCACCGGACGGCGACGGCCGCACGTAGGCACTGTCGGACGCCGCGAGCGCTGCCATCCGCGTCCGATCGCCAAGGATCGACCCACCGGTCCGCGATGACGACGGATCGACGGCCAGCACCGCGATCCGGTGCCCGTCGTCGATCAGCCGGACGCCGAGCGCGTCGATGAAGGTCGATTTGCCCGCACCGGGCACGCCGCTGATGCCGACCCGCACCGACCGTCCGCTGTGCGGTGCGAGCAGCCGCAGCAACTCCTTGGCCCGCTCCCGATGGTCTGGACGCGACGACTCCAACAAGGTGATCGACCGCGCGATATGCGACCGCGACCCCTCCCGGACCCGCCCGGCCAACTCCTCGGGACTCAACCTGCGCATCTCGTCACCTCTCGCACCTGGGGGACGGTTCTCGAGCGTTCGACTTTCGCATCTTGGGGACGGTTCTTCGACGTTCGAATTTCGAACGTCGAAGAACCGTCCCCACCGGCACGTCAGTCCTCATCGAGGCGGTCCAGCAGCTTGTGCAGCAACTCGACGGCGGCCACCGGGATCACCGTGCCGGGCGGGTAGATCGCGTCGGCGCCGGCGGCCCGCAGCTCGTCGAAGTCCTGGGCCGGGATGACGCCGCCGACCACGATCATCATGTCGTCGCGGCCCAGGGCGTCCAGCTCGGTGCGCAGCGCGGGCACCAGAGTCAGGTGACCGGCGGCCAGCGACGAGACGCCGACGACATGGACGTCGGCCTCCACCGCCTGCCGGGCCACCTCACCGGGGGTCTGGAACAGCGGACCGACATCGACGTCGAAGCCGAGGTCGGCGAAGGCGGTGGAGATCACCTTCTGGCCGCGGTCGTGGCCGTCCTGGCCCATCTTGGCGACCAGGATGCGCGGACGCCGGCCCTCGACCTTCTCGAACTCGGCAACCAGCTGCCGGACCTCCTCGACCCCTCGGGATTCCCCGGTCTCGCTGCGATACACGCCACTGATGGTACGGATCTGCGCGGTGAACCGGCCGAACCGCGACTCCAGCGCGCTGGAGATCTCACCGACGGACGCCTGCGCGCGGGCCGCGTCGATGCTCAGCTTCAGCAGATTGCGGTCCGGGTCGCTCGGATCCGGGTTGGCCGCCGCCCAGGTGAGCCGGCCCAGCGCCGCCTGGACGGCCTCGGGATCACGCTCGGCCCGCAGCCGATCCAGCTTGGCGAGCTGCTCGGCACGCACCGATTTGTTGTCGATCTTCAACACCTCGGGCGGCTCATCGTTCTCGACAAGGTATTTGTTGACGCCGATCAGCGGCTGGCGTCCGGAATCGATCCGGGCCTGCGTGCGGGCGGCGGCCTCTTCGATGCGCATCTTGGGGATGCCGGCCTCGATCGCCTTCGCCATGCCACCGGCGGCCTCCACCTCTTGGATCAAACCCCAGGCCTTCTTCGCCAAGTCGTAGGTGAGCCGCTCCACGTAGGCCGAGCCGGCCCACGGGTCGACCACCCGGCACGTGCCCGACTCCTGCTGAATGAACAGCTGGGTGTTGCGGGCGATCCGGGCCGAAAAGTCGGTCGGCAACGCGATCGCCTCGTCCAGCGCGTTGGTGTGCAGCGACTGGGTGTGGCCCTGGGTAGCCGCCATCGCCTCCAGGCAGGTGCGGGCGACGTTGTTGAACACGTCCTGGGCGGTCAGCGACCAGCCGGACGTCTGTGAATGCGTCCGCAGTGACATCGACTTGGGATTCTTTGGGCCGAAATCGCGGACCAGCTTCGCCCACAGCATCCGGGCGGCCCTGAATTTGGCGACCTCCATGAAGAAGTTCATCCCGACCGCCCAGAAGAACGACAATCGCGGCGCGAACTGGTCGACCTTCAAGCCGACGGATTCACCGGCCCGAATGTATTCGACGCCGTCGGCCAGCGTATAGGCCATCTCGATGTCAGCGGTCGCCCCGGCCTCCTGCATGTGGTAGCCGGAGATCGAGATCGAGTTGAATTTGGGCATGTTCGCCGAGGTGAACGCGAAGATGTCGGAGATGATCCGCATCGACGGCGCCGGCGGATAGATGTAGGTGTTGCGGACCATGAACTCCTTGAGAATGTCGTTCTGGATGGTCCCCGCCAGTTGCGCCGGCTGCACACCCTGCTCCTCGGCGGCCACCACGTAGAGCGCCAGCACCGGCAGCACCGCGCCGTTCATCGTCATCGACACGCTCATCTGGTCGAGCGGAATACCAGCGAACAACTGCCGCATGTCCAGGATCGAATCGACCGCGACGCCAGCCATTCCCACGTCACCGGTGACCCGCGGATGGTCGGAGTCGTAGCCGCGGTGGGTGGCCAGGTCGAATGCGATCGACAGGCCCTTCTGGCCGGCCGCCAGATTGCGCCGATAGAACGCGTTGGACTCCTCCGCGGTGGAAAATCCGGCGTATTGCCGGATCGTCCACGGCTGATTCACATACATGGTGGCGTACGGTCCACGTAGGAACGGCGGAATGCCCGGGTAGGTGGTCAGAAAATCCAGACCATCATACGCCGTCGAGTCATAGACCGGCGGCACCAGAATGCTCTCGGGGGTCTGCCAGCATTTGCTGTACGAGGGCTCCTGATCGATCAGCGTCTCCCATTGTTGCGCGGAATCCGCCGGGGACTGCGCGTCGCCCAGCTCGATCGTGTCGAAACGCGGAATGCTCACCGGTCCACTCCCAACTCGTCCAGGATGCCGGCCAGGAAGCCGGCGACGTCCATGCCGTCGAAGATCTCTCCGTCGATGACCTCGGCGGCGTTGTCGGCGCCGGTTTCGGTGCGGTGTCCGGCGATCAGCACGGTGGCCACCCCGGCGTCCTTCAATGCGGCGGCGACCTCGACTGCCTGCGCCGCATACACCCGTGCCGACGAACACAGGATCACAATGCGCGCCTCGGCGGCCGTCACCTGCGCGACGATCTCGGACGCCGTCCCGCCCTCGCTGGACGGGTGCCCGACGCCGGCGACCTGCAACACATTGGCAGTGAATTGCTCGCGCGGCCCGAAGTCGCGCCGGGCGCCCAGGCAGGCCAGGAACACCTGCGGCGTGGGATCCGCGGCGGCGACCCGGTCGCGCAGTGCCTCGAACACCTCGCTGTCCCGGCGAGGCGTCAGCCCGCCGAACACCGGACGCGCCGGCCGCGGCCGGACGTCCAACGGCTGCTCGTTGACACCGGGGAACATCGACACCCCGGTGATCGGCTGCCGCCGGTTGGCCAGCCGGACGCCGCGCGCGGCGACAGTGGCGTCGATCCACTCGGCCACCCGTCCGTCGGCCAGCGCCGCGGCCATGCCGCCGGCCGCCTCGATCTCGCCGAACCGGGCCCAGGCCCGTCCGGCCAGCTGATCGGTGAGGCTTTCGACGTACCAGGAGCCGCCGGCCGGGTCGGCGACCCGGCCCAGATTCGACTCCTCGGCGGCCAGCAGCTGAATATTGCGCGCCATCCGGCGGGAGAAGTCGGTGGGCAGCCCCCATGCGGTGTCGTGCGGCAGCACGGTGATCGACTCGGCGCCGCCAACGGACGCCGCGAAGGTCGCGATGGTGCCGCGCAGCAGATTCACCCACGGATCGTCGCGAGTGATCATCCGCCACGAGGCGACGGCCAGCTGGACGGCGCCGCGCCGCTCGGCAGGCACCCCGCTGACCTCGCCGACCCGCGCCCAGAGCCGGCGCAGCGCGCGCAGCCGGGCGATGGTCATGAACTGGTCGGCGTTCGCCGGTACCCGGAACGCGATGGTTCCGAAGGCGTCCGCCGGCGCGATGCCAGCCGCCTCCAGGTCGCGCAGGTACTCCACGCCGGTGGCGATCGCGAAGGCCAGGACATCGACGTCCCCCGCCCCGGCGTCGTCGTAGACCAGGGAGTCGACCGCGATCGCCCGCGCCTTGGGGAACTCGGCGAGCGTCGTGCCGACCCAGTCCCGCTGCGGCCCGAACGCGGGCGCCTCCCCGGTCAGCGCGGCGTGCCCCAGGGCGTCCAGACCGAGCGACCCGCCCACCTCGGCGGCCTTGCCGCTGGCCCGCCAGAAGTCGGCCAGCACCGCCGCCGCGGCGGCCTGATCGGTGCGGCTGCTCACCCGCAGCGGGGCCAGCTCGGGCAACACCCCGGCCAGGACGCCGGCGACGTCGGCGGCCGCGATGGCGTCCGGATCGACCCGCAGCCACAGCGAGGCGGCGCCGCGAGCCAGGTCGGCCAGCACCGCCGCGTTGCTGAAGCCGACGTCCGGGTCCTCGTGCAGCTGGGTGATGTCCCAGGCATGGATGCTCCCGGTGCGCAGCGAGGTGCCGCGGGTGAACGGCGTCACCCCAGGATGGCCGAGATCGCGGTCGTCACGGGTGTAGAGCGGGTCGATGACGAGGCCGTCCACGGTCGTCGTGGTGAGCCGCTTCATCGCCTGCTCGATGGAGAGTTCCTTGCCCTCGGGACGGCGCCGGTTGAGCACCCGCAGCACCTCAGCCTCCCAGTCCTGGCGGCTCGGCGCGACGAAGTCGCCGGCCAGGGTCAATTCGGTCATACTACGGAGCGTAGTACTCGTTCCTCGATCGTGGCGATAGGCCTGCAGAAAGGCCCGGGTGTCGAGCCACACGGTCTCGTGGTGCGAAATGCCGTCAGCTGACCTGGCGCACCAGCGCCTCGGCCGACGCGATCATCCGCAGCGTCTCCCATTCCCAGTCGGGTTCCTGCCCGCGGAACGGGCCGGTGGCCAGCGAGATGATCACCGCGGCGGCCCGCAGCCGCAGTTCGGTCGGGTCGACCCGGGTGTCGAACACCGGCACCCAGGCCCGGATCAGCCGGTGCAGCCGGGCCTCCTGCGCGGGACTCATCCGTTGAATGGTGGACAGGTGCGCGATCAGGCAGGCCAGATCGTCCGCGCGGCGTCCGGGGCCGACCGTGTCCACGTCCAGGACGCCGACGATCCGGCCGCCGGCCACATGCACCTGACCCTCATGGAAGTCGCCGTGGGTGGGCTCGTTGCCGAGCGGGATCGAGCCCAGCCCGGCGATGATCTGCTCGGTCAGCCAGGCGAGCTTGTCGGTCGCCGCCGGCACCGCGGCGGCCACCATCTGGGCGTAGTGCTCGACGGCGTCCGACCAGGGCGGCCGGCGGTCCAGCTGGGTCACGCTCATCGGCATCGCGTCGAGCAGATGGATCAGCTGTTCGGCGGTGCACGGGTCGTCGGTGTCGAAGACGGCCTTGGCCAGCGGCCGTCCGGGCAGGTTGCGCAGCAGCAGCAACGCGTCGGACGTCGTGGCGGCCACCTGGGGCGCCGGGACGCCGGCCGCCAGCAGCACTTCGTGCCGCCGGACGACGTCGCGGAAGACCCGCTCGCGGAGCACCTTGCAGTACAGCGTCGTCGGCTGCGCTTCGGACGACCCGGCCACCTCGATCCGCAGCACGGCCCGGCGCCGCGGCCGGTAGCCGATCATCCGCAGCCGCACCTCGGGCGCGGCCACCGCACGCCCCAGCACGTCGTGCTCGGTGAGGATCTCGGCCATCCGCTCGGTGTAGGCGGCGCGGGCCAGTCCGGGCAGGTCGGGGTCGTTGGGGTAGATCCAGACGGCCACTTCCCGGTCGCCGTCGGCGAAGATCTCAGCCCGGCTGTCGGACGGCGCGAGTCCCCCGGCACGGGCGCTCACCCCGAGCAGCTCGTCCCGTTCCCCGTAGGGCCACGCCACGGACGCCGAGAAGGTCGCGGTCGTCGACTGCCGCGGGTTGGCGTCGACATGATCGAGGGCCCAGTTGAGCAGCGTCCCCCCGGCATGCGCGACCGCGGCGCGCAGCAACTCGCCGACCTCGGGCGAGGTCAACAGCCGGGAACCGTCCGGATCCTGCTCGGGCACCGCCCACCTCCTTGTCCGGACGCGTTTGAGGTAGGCTACTCAGCCACGGTCACGGTGCCCAGCCGACGCAGCCGGAGTCGGGCGGCGCGGCGTCCGTCGAGTTCGGAAACGGTGAATTCGAAACGCTCCGGGCCGGCCTCGGACGCCCCGACCGGATCGAGTGTCACCTCGATGACGTCGCCCAGTTCGGGCAGGTGCCCCAGGTGCGCCATCACGAAGCCGGCGACGGTGTCGTAGGGCCCCTCGGGCAGCACGTAGCCGTGGTCTTCGCCGAACTCTTCGAGGGTCTCCAGGCCGTCCACATCGGCGCCGGACGGCGAATCGGAGTCCTCGGCGGGCCCGTCGAACTCGTCGGAGATGTCGCCGACCAGCTCTTCGACCAGGTCCTCCATGGTGACGATGCCGGCGGTGCCACCGTACTCGTCCCGGACGATGACCAGGTGGGCGTTCGCCGCGCGCATCTCAGAGAGCGCCCGGAGCATCTTCATGGTGTGCGGCAGCGACACCACCGGCCGGACCAGCTGGCTCACCGGGGCGTTGCGGGCCGCCGGGTCGAGGTCGAACAGGTCACGGACGTGGACGAAGCCGAGCACGTCGTCGACGTCCTCGCCGATCACCGGGTAGCGGCTGTGCGGATGCCCCTGAAAGGCGCGAATCGCCTTGTGGGCAGGCACATCGCCGGACAGGAAGTCGACCTCGGTGCGGGGCACCATCGCCTCGCGCAAACTGACCTGGCCGGCGGCGAACACCTCGTCGACGATCTGCCGCTCCTCGTCGCCCAGAGTGGACGACGACGTCACCATGGCCCGCAGCTCTTCGTCGGTGACCTCTTCACGGGACGCCTTCGGGTCGCCGCCCAGCACCCGGACCAGCGCGTTGGTGGAGACCCCCAGGAACCAGATCACCGGACGGGTGATGGTCGCGATCGCGTTCACCAGCGGGGCCAACCCCATCGCGAAGTTCTCCGCGCTCTGCATCGCCAGCCGTTTCGCGGTGAGCTCGCCGATCACGATCGAGAAGTAGGAGATGATCACCGTGATCGCCACCAGGGAGAGCGGTCCGGCGACGTTCTCGTGCACCCCCCAGCCGATCAGCACCTGCGACAGCGGCTCTTCCAGGGTCGCGCCGCCGCAGGCGGCCGACAGGAA
>NZ_JASGEF010000073.1:0-16983 GCF_047606665.1 Micropruina sp.
AGGGCCGACACGCCGTCGACCCAGGACACGGCAGGGAGATCAGCTGGCCACGGAACGGGACATCACGTGACCACCAGAAAGGAGATCAACTGGCCGCCTACGAGGAGGTTACGGTGGCCATGGACAAGCGTATTCCTGGTCTGGTTGTTGTGGCCGAGTCATTACCCGTCGGCCGATGGCAGCCCGATGGGCTTTCTGAGCTACTTCCTGATCGGTTCGGTCGGGTTGATCGAGGTGTTCCGGCTGATCAACGTGATCACGCTGGTCAGAGCCACCCGGAAATCCTGTGATCCGGTTCCGGTGATCCCCGAGAGCGGGCATCGCGTCGCGTTCCTGACATCGATCGTGCCCGGCAAGGAACCGATCGAGATGGCCGAGAAGACACTCGCGGCGGCCCGCCGGCTGGCCTACGAAGGCACGGTCGACGTCTGGCTTCTGGACGAAGGCGACGATCTCGAGGTCAAGCGGATGTGCCGGCGAATCGGGGTGCACCACTTCTCTCGGCGCGGTGTCGAATACTGGAATCAGAAGACCGGCCCGCACCGGGCAAAGACCAAGCACGGAAACTACAATGCCTGGCTGGACGCACACGGCGAGAACTACGATTTCTGGGTGTCCGTCGACACCGATCATGTTCCGCACCCGGAGATGGCGAACCGGCTGCTCGGCTACTTCCGCGATCCCGACGTCGCCTTCGTGGTCGGTCCGCAGGTGTACGGAAACTACGACAATTTCGTCACCAAGGCCAGCGAATCGCAGCAGTACCTGTTCCACTCGGTGCTGCAGCGTGCTGGCAACCCCGACGGCATTCCGATGTTCGTCGGCACCAATAACGCGGTCCGAATCTCCGCGCTGCAGGACATCGGCGGTCTCGCTGACTCCATCACCGAGGATGCGGCCACCTCACTGGTCTGGCATCGCAAGCAGAATCCGCTCACCGGGCGGCCTTGGAAGTCGGTCTACACCCCTGACGTGCTCGCCGTGGGTGAGGGGCCGTCCAGTTGGGCCGACTACTTCACCCAGCAGGCGCGCTGGGCTCGCGGCACCAACGAACTGGTCGTGCGCGGCTGGTTCCGCCGACTGCGTGGGCTGTCGTTCAGCGGTGCCCTGCACTACCTGTTCCTGATGAGCTACTACCCATTGGCCGCTCTCGCCTGGGTCATCGGCAATCTGAACGTGATGATCTATCTGCTCACCGGTGCCGGTGGCGTTCGGGTCGAGGCCAACCTCTGGCTGATGCTCTACGTGAACGCCGCGGTGATGCAGGTGGCGATCTACTTCTGGAACCGGCGCTACAACGTCAGCCCCCACGAGGAGGAGGGCTCCAGCGGCGTGCTCGGCATGCTGGTCTCGATGCTGTCCGCACCGATGTATGTGGTGGCTCTGCTCGATGCCATCCGAGGTCGCCACACGTCGTTCGCGATCACCCCGAAAGGTCAGCAGGCGGGCACCGACTCCTGGCAGGTCTTCCGCCCCAACATCGGCTGGGGCCTCGTGATGGGCATGGCTCTGGGTGCCGCCCACCTGCTCGGCCACACCTCACCGGCGATGGTCGCCTGGGCGGCGCTGACGATCGTGATCAGCTTCACGCCGCTCGTCATCTGGCAGGTTGAACGCGCTCTGAACGCTAGCCGCGCGACCGCCGACTGACTGACCGAACGATTCCGCGCCACAATCCATTCGAAGTACAACAGCCATTCAGAAGTACAACAGGAAGTTGCCTGGGGGGAGACAATTTCATGAAGCGTCGTATCATCATGCGGCTACGCAACCGCGCCATCATCGCAATCACGGGGTGCGCAATGGTTGCCGTCAATTTTCAGCCGGCCGGACATGGCATATCCTACGCGATGACCGCTATCCGCGAGTCCGACTCCGGATACCGCGCCGAGAACGGCGCCTGGGAGACGGTGGAACTGCCTGCCGAGTTCCGGGTCAACGGCATCCATTCGGTGATGCTGCCGACCGGAAAGGTGCTGATCGTCGCCGGCTCCGGTAACAACGCCCATCATTTCGAGGCGGGCACATTCGACACGATCCTTTGGGATCCCGCCGCCGACACGTACACCAAAGTCCACACCCCCGAGGACCTGTTCTGCGGCGGCCACGCCTTCCTGCCTGACGGCAATGTGCTGATCGCGGGCGGCACGAGGAAATACGAGGTGCTGCAGGACAAGGTGACTCGTGCCGCCGGCGTGATCACGGTCGTCAATGACGCCGTCTACGAGCAGGATCTGCAGATCAAGAAGGGCGACATCTTCACCGACCGCGCCACCGGACTGCGCTACCGCTCCACCGAGGACAAAGTGGTGCCGATGGTGCACAAGCTCACGCCCGGCAAGGAGCCGACCCGGACCACGGTGTGGGTAGAGGCCGTGGAGGAGGGCGCCCAGTACGTGTTCCGAGGCGAGGGCCATCAGTTCGACTGGGACGGTCACGTCAGTGCCGGACTCTACGGCCTCGCGGACACGATCACCCTGGACAAGCAGGAGTACTGGGCCCTGGACGCATCCTACATCTTCGACATCCACGCGGAGAAGTACGTGCCGACCGGACGGATGAAGCAGGCTCGCTGGTACCCGTCGTTGTTCTCGGTCGACGGCGGCAACATCGTGGCCGTCTCCGGTCTCAATGAGCACGGCGTCTTCATCGATCACGGCATGGGAACCACCGAGGAGTTCGACGTCAAGACACAGTCGTGGATCTCTCGACCCGATCTGGAACGGGCGTTCCCCACCTACCCGGCACTGTTCCGGGGCGCCGACGGCCGGATCCTCTACACCGGCGCGAACGCCGGCTACGGGCCGGCGGAACAGATGCGCACGCCCGGCATCTGGGACCTGACCGACAACTCCTTCACGGAGATCTCCGGTTTGCGCGATCCCGGAATGAACGAGACCGCCGGCAGCGTGCTGCTGGCGCCGGCGCAGAACCAGGACGGCCTGATCGTCGGCGGCGGCAGCGTCGGCGACGCCGTCGGTTCCACCGCACGGATGGACGTGATCAGCTTCGACGACGGCAAGGTCAGCGCAGCGCCGGATCTGCCCACGGCGGTCCGGTATCCGGGCGTGGTGAACCTGCCGACCGACGACGTGCTGATCACCGGCGGCGCCTCGGACTACCGCGGCCGCTCCGGCTCCGACGTGCTGCTGGCTTCGCTGTACACGCCCTCGACCAACACGCTGCGGTCGGTCGCGCCGCCGCACATCGGCCGGAACTACCACTCCGAAGCGCTGCTGCTGCCCGACGGGAGCGTGTTGACCCTGGGGTCCGATCCGCTCTACGGCGACGCCGAGGGCAAGTCCGCGGGAACCTTCGAGCAGCGGTTGGAGATCTACCGCCCGCCGTACTTCTTCACCCCCGGGGAGCGACCCGAGATCCTGACGGCACCCTCGACGATCACCCGGGGGAAGTCGATCACCGTCCGCGCCAAGGGCGACATCGCCCGTGCTCGCCTGGTCCGGCCGAGTGCGGTCACCCATATGACCGACACCGAACAGCGGTCGGTGGAGCTGGGAATCAAGGTGAAGGGCGATCAGCTGAGCCTCTCACTGGACAAGAACCCGAACCTGACCCCCGCCGGCTGGTACATGCTGTTCCTCGTGGACAAATCAGGCAAGCCTTCGGTAGCGACCTGGGTCGAGGTTCGGTGAGGGCAGTTTCGCTGGCGGCGATGCTTGCAGGACTGGGCCTGTCGCTCAGTTGGGCCTGCACGCCGACGCCGCAAACCTCCAGCCCGCCGCCGGTCAACCCGCTGTACGGCGAGCGGCTCTGGGTCGACCCGTCGTCGACGGCGGCCCGTGCCGCGGCCAAGCTGCGCTCGTCCGGTCATGCCACGGACGCCAAGGCGCTGGCGCCGATCACCTCACAGCCGGTGGCTACCTGGCTCGCCGACGACGATGTGAAGTCGCTGGCGAAGCGGGTGGTGGACGCCGCGGAGGACGACGACGCGGTCCCGGTGCTGGTGCTCTACAACCGTCCGCAGCGGGACTGCGGCTCCTACTCCTCCGGAGGCGCCGACGACGCCGACGAGTATCGCGAATGGGTTGCCCGGTTGGCCGGCGTGATCGGCGACCGCCGCGTGGTGGTCGTGCTCGAGCCCGATGCTGTGCCGCAGGCGCTGAGCGGCAACTGCCCCACCTCCGCCGAGGAGACCTACGAGTTGCTGGCGTCGGCCGTCACCCGCCTGGCCACGAACCCGAACACCCTGATCTACATCGACGCCGGACATCCCGCCTGGATTGCCGACACCGCCCGGCTCGCGGAAGCCCTGCGGCGCAGCGGAATCGCCGGCGCCGACGGGTTCAGCCTCAACGTCTCGAATTTCCACACCGACGCCGATAATCAGGCGTACGGCGACCAGCTGGCGACCGAACTCGGGGGTGTGCAGTACGTGGTGGACACCTCCCGCAACGGCGCCGGAGCCGGGGACGCCGCGCCGGGGACGATCGACTCCTGGTGCAATCCGCCGGGGGCGGCCCTCGGCAAGGATCCGGAGATCGGTCCCCTGCGGACGTTCGCGGTGGCCGGGCTGTGGATCAAGGAACCCGGCGCCTCGGACGGCAACTGCCGCACCGGCGAACCCGCGGCCGGCACCTTCTGGTTCGACTACGCCCTGCGGCTGATCCGCCAGCGCGGTTGAACCCAGCCCCCTAAGCTAAGGAACCGCTGGTCAACACGGTCGCTCGCTGGTTGAGCTTGCCGAAACCCGTTGCCAGCGGCGTCTCGACAACTCGACCAGCGAAACCCTAGAAGTCCTCAGCGCGGTACTCCTGCACCGGGTTGACCCGCTTGATCCGGCCGTCGGTCAGCCGCTCGGCGATCTGAAAGGCCAGCTCCAGCGACTGGTTGCGGTTCAGCCGCGGATCGCAGGCGGTCTCGTACCGGTTGGCCAGATCGGCCTCGGCCAGGGCGTCCGCGACGCCGCCGACGCACTCGGTGACGTCGTCGCCGGTGAGCTCCATGTGGACGCCGCCCGGCCAGGTGCCGAGCTCTTCGTGCACGTCGAAGAATCCGTTGACCTCGTCGACCACCTGGCTGAACGCCCGGGTCTTGTAGCCGTTGTCGGTCTCGAAGGTGTTGCCGTGCATCGGGTCGCAGATCCAGGCGACCTTGCGGCCGGTGGCCTCCACTGCCCGGACGATCGGCGGCAGCGTCTCGCGCACCTTGCCGGCGCCCATTCGGGAGATCATCGTGAGGCGTCCGGGCTCATGCGCCGGATCGAGCGCCTCGGCCAGCGCCACGGCGTCCGCCGCGGTCGTGGACGGCCCGACCTTGACCCCGATCGGGTTGCGCAGATGCCGGATGAACTCGACGTGCGGCCCGTCCACCTGTCGGGTGCGCTCCCCGATCCAGACCATGTGCGCCGAGGTGTTGTACGGCGTCAGGGTGCGCGAGTCGATCCGGGTCATCGCATGCTCGTAGGGCAGCAGCAGCGCCTCATGGCTGGAGTAGAAGTCGACAGTGCGGAACGCCTCCTTGTCGACGCCGCAGGCGACCATGAAGGCCAGCGCCCGCTCGATCTCGGCGGCCAGCGCCTCGTAGCGGGCCTCCACCCCCGAGTTGCGGACGAAGTCCTGGTTCCAGGTGTGCACCGAGCGCAGGTCGGCGAAACCGCCGGTGACGAACGCCCGGATCAGGTTGAGCGTGGCCGCCGAATGGTTGTAGGCCTCCATCAGCCGCTTCGGGTCGTGGACCCGGGACTCCTCGGTGAAGTCCAGACCGTTGACGGCGTCCCCACGATAGGCCGGCAGCGTGACGCCATCACGGGTCTCGGTGTCCTTGCTGCGCGGCTTGGCATACTGGCCGGCCAGCCGACCCAGCTTCACCACCGGCACCTGCGCGGCGTAGGTGAGCACCACCGCCATCGACAACAGCACCCGCAGTTTGCCCCGGATGTCCTGGGCGGTGCCGGTGTCGAACGTCTCGGCGCAGTCGCCACCCTGCAGAATGAACGCGCGACCCGCGGCGGCGTCCGCGATCTTCTCGCGCAACTCGTCACACTCGCCCGCGAACACCAGCGGCGGACGCCGGCGCAGTTCCGCGATGACGCCGTCCAGCAAGGCGGCGTCGGCATAGCTCGGCTGCTGTAGAGGCAGGCTGGACTGGAGTTCTTCTAGCGTTGGGATCGGCAGCGACACGCCGGTCAGGATACGCGGTCGGCCACGCTGTCCTCGAACCGGCCACGGGGCGTGGGACGCGGCCTCGACGGCCGCGAATGGCATCCGGCCACCCCCTGGTTGGGGCTCGTCGAAACCCCGCACGGGCCCCAAACCGCTCAGGTTGGCAGCTCGGGTTCCGTGGTCTTGATCCCGGGGCGCTCCAGGATGCGGGCGTCCGCCTCGGCCGGACTCAGCGAACCGCTCTTCACCGATGTGCCGTAGGCCTCGACATAGGTCTGGCCAGAGAGTTCGTGGATCGCCGCCATCACCTGGTCGGTCACCCAGCGCAGCGTCCGCGGATCGTCGACGCGCCCGTAGTAGCGGCTGAAATCCAGCGGCTTGCCGATCACCACCACCGGATGGTCGATCCAGGGCAGACCGGCCTTCCTGGTCAATTGGCTGTTCTTCATCGCGACCGGCACGATCGGCACCTCGGCGGCCAGCGCCATCCGGGCCACTCCGGTCTTGCCCTTGTACAGCCGTCCGTCCGGGGACCGGGTGCCCTCGGGGTAGATGCCGACGCAGCCGCCGACGGCCAGCACGTCGAGGACGGGTCTGAGCCCGTCCAAGCTGGTCCGGCCGCCGGAGCGGTCCAGCGGCACCTGTCCGACCGCCCGCAGGAACCAGGCCACCAGCTTGGAGAACGGCCCGCGATTGCCCTGGAACAGTTCGGCCTTCGCCGGGAAGGTCACCTGCCGGCGGATCATCGCCGGCAGCACCACCGTGTCGCCGGCGTCCAGGTGGTTGCTGGCCAGGATCACCCCGCCGGTGGCCGGAATGTTCTCCTCGCCCTCGGCCCGCGCGCCGTAGAGGTACTTGATGACCGGCCGGAAGGCCGCGTACTTGAACAGGGAGTAGAGCACCGCACCTCCATCGGATCGCCTTGTGTTCGCCCACCCTAGCGACCGCCCCGGTACTTCCGGCGAGGGCCGCCGTACGATGACGCCATGCAGGTCAACGAGTTCGCCCAACCGTTCCAGGCCGGGACGGCAGGCGATGTCGGCGTGCTCTTCCTGCACGGCTTCACCGGGAGTCCGTGGACGCTGCGCGACTGGGCGGCCCGCACCGCCGAGGCCGGCTACCGGGTGTCGGTGCCACGGCTGCCGGGGCACGGTACGAGTTGGCGCGAACTGGAGATCACCGACGGACGCGACTGGTACACCGCCGCCGAGCGGGCCTTCCTCAGCCTGCGCGCGGAATGCCCGACAGTCTTCGTCGCCGGGCTGTCGATGGGCGGCGCCTTGGCGCTCCGGCTCGCCGAGCTCCACGCCGACGAGGTGGCCGGGCTGGTCCTGGTCAATCCGGCGCTGACCGGCAACCCGAACCTGGCCCTGCTCCCTGTACTCAAACGCCTGGTCCGGACCACCGCCAGCATCGGCAGCAACATCCGCAAGCCGGACGTCACCGAGCACAGCTACCCCCGGACGCCGCTGCGTGCGGCGGACGCGATGATGCGGCTGTGGGCTGACGTGCGGGCCCGACTCGACCTGGTCTACTGCCCGATCCTGCTGCTGTACTCCGCGCGGGACGAGGTGGTGCCGGCCGTCTCGCACGACATCGTGCTGCGGCAGGTGTCGTCGGAAGAGATCACCGAGGTGGTGCTGCCCGACAGCGGCCATGTGGCCACCCTGGACTACGACGCCGAGCTGATCGTCACCCGCACCCTGGACTTCCTGAATCGGCACTCCCGATGAGCCGCGACGAGCCGGACGACACCCGCTTCGAGGAGTTGATGGCGCGGGAGTTCCCCGGCGGACTGGTACCCGACGGAACGCACCACTCCCCGGTGACCGAGCCGCCCAGCCTGCCGGAGCCACCCCGGCGTCCGCACCAGCCGGGCCCGATCCGGCCGGTCGCCGAGGCGTCCGCGGCGGACCTGCCCAGCGACTTCCGCGGCTGGACGGCGCCCGAGGAACCGGACGAGCCGTTCACCCCGCCGCCGGCGCTCCCACGTCGGCCCTGGACGGCGGCCGGCACCGCCGGCACCGCGCTGGTGGTGCTGCCGCTGGTGCTGGTGCTCGCCGCCGCGTTCGGCGTCCGGTTCCCGATCGTCGTGTCGGTGCTGGCCGGGCTCGGGTTCTTCGTCGGCGTGGTGTTGTTGCTGTACCGGTTGCGGCAGCGTCCGCCGATCGATGGCGACGGCGCCGTCGTCTGACCCGGCAAGCATCTGGTGATCGAGGACAAGAGCGGCAATCCGATCCCGGCGCCCGTCGAAACCGAGGCGTTCTGGTACACCACCAAGGCGCCCACCGCGCCGCGACGGCCGTACCCTGACCACGCCTCGGCCCGATGTCGCCCGCCGGCTCAGGCCCAAGGTCAGACTCAGTCCAGGTCGGCGAGGGCGTCGCGGTACCAGCCGAGCACGGTGGCGTCGGCGATCCTCCCGCCCCCGTGGGTGCGGGCGTCCGCCTCGTCGAGGACGGCCGGCCAGCCGAGGTGGGCCACCATCGCCTGAACGGCCAGCTGGGCCAGCGCGTACGTGGCCGGGGAGAGATCGCCGATGTCCGGCAGCGCCCGCGGCAGGCCGGCCTTGATCGCGGTACGGGCCAACTCTCGGTTGGTCGAGGCGACCTGCCGGTGGGCGTCGGCGGTGAACGCCTCGGCGATGCCCTCGACCAGCCAACCCGGTGTGCCGGTGAGGCGGGGCGAACGCATCCAGGCGTGCACCGACTCGTGGGTGAGCAGGATGCAGTCGTCGGCGGCCTTCTGACTGGTGTCAGGATTCACCACGATCCGGACGCCCTCGCTGCTGGCCAGGCCTGGTACGACGGTGACCGCGCCGAGCCGATCGGCATGCCGGCCGGCGTAGGCGGCGAAGCCGGTCAGGTTGTCCGGGACCAGCACCACCACCGGTTCGGCCCACTGGCGTCCGGACGGGGCCACCCGCCGCAGCGCTGCGAGGGCCGACTCGGCCGCCCGCGACCAACGGCTCAGGTGCCGGGCGGTGCCTGCCGCGACGACCAGTTCGGGAGCCGAATGCATGCCCGGCGGCGAGCCGAGCCATTCGGTGCCCGTGGTGGTCGCGGTCAGGTTGACGATCCGCCCGCCGAGGAGACCAACCGCGGCCTCGCTGTCGACCCGCGGCTCGCCGGTGAGGCTCCAACTGACGCGGAGTCGTCCACTGCCGGCCGGGGCGATGGCGGTGGACGTCTGCGACAGGGTGGCGAACATGCGGCGCCCCAGGGCCTGGGCACCCGCTGCCGGAGCGAAGCAGGCGAGGAAGCCGGCCTCGTCCTCGGCGGAGAGGCGCTCGGTCAGCGTCCTGGTGAGGTCGCCTAGGCCTTCGCTCGGCACCGCGGTGCAGGCGCCGAGCAGCAGTGCCGGTGCCGCGCACAGCAGGCTGCGGCGAAGTCGGTCAACCGAGGATGCGACGGGCACCCTGATAGGCGGGGTAGGAGGACAGTTTGGTGATCTCCAGGTCGTTGCGCGGGTTGCGGGCATGCACGAACAGGCCATTGCCCATGTACATGCCGACGTGGTGGATCGGGCTGTAGAAGAACAACAGGTCGCCAGGCTTGAGCTGGTCGCGGGCGACCGGACGGCCGAGCGTAGACTGGGCCCGCGACGAATGCGGCAGCGATACCCCCACGGACCGGTAGGCGGCCAGCATCAACCCGGAGCAGTCGAACTCGTTCGGCCCCTCGGCACCCCACACGTACTGCCCGGTCGGCACCTTGGAGACCGCGTACTTCACAGCCCGCAGCGCCCGCTCATCGGCTGGGCCGCTGTCGTCGATCAACGCTTCGCCGTCACCGACCACTTCGTCGGACGCCGCCTCCTCGGCGTTCAGCCGCTGGCGCTCCTGTTCGGTCAGCTGGTCGACCAGCGCCTGGGCCTCGCGGATCTTCTCGTCGATCTGGCTCTTCAGCGACGCCAGCTGCTGCTCTTCGGCGGTGATCGCGGTCAGCTGATCGTGAGCGGCACGCTGCAGGTCGGCGAGATCGGCCTGCTGAGCCTGGAACTCCTGCAACAGCGAGTTCATGTTCTGATCGACCTTGCCCATCGTGGACATGTCGGAGAGGAAGCCGTCGGGGTCGGACGAGGTGACCAGCTGAATGGTGATGTCCACCCCGCGGTTCTGGAATCTGCTGACCGCGACCTGCTGGGCCTGGGTGCGCAGCGCGTCGACCTTGAGCTGCTGGGCCGCGATGTCGGCGTTGAGCGTCTCGACCTTCGCCTTGCCCTGAGCCAGCTGCAGCTTGACCTCGGCCCACTCCTCGCCGATCTCGCTCTGCTGCTGCTCGATGGCGGTCAGCCGAGCCTTGGCGTCGTCCAGAGCCGGGTCTGCGAAAGCTGCTTGGGCAACCGGACCGGCGATCAGCACCGTCGCTGTGGCGAGGGCCGCCAAGCCGCTGCGAACAACCGCACGCAGACGCACATCGCCTCCTCGACGATTCGAGAAATGGGGTCACTGCGGGGCGAGCCAGCGGACCGAATCTGCAAAGAGGCTAAACGACGCCCCCGCCGGAGGCAAACCAGTGTTCCCCGTCGTCGGGCGGCATCGGCCGGGAAACCGGCCGGACCAGGCGCAACGGTGGCAGCAATCCTTGTGAGGTCATCGCCCGCAACGCACTCACCTCGTCGGAACATAACTCGACTACGTCGTGATCGGCACCCAACAGGGCCGTCACCATACAGTCGCCACAAGCGGGTCCACGCACCGCGCATGTCCCGCAATCGATTCGCAGCATCTCCATGACCGCAGTGTGGACGGCGCCTCTGACAGTTTTGCCACGTCGCCCCGCCTTGCCCCGTCATCCCGGCGAACGCCGGGATCTCCGCCGGCCACCCGACCCGCCGAGCTCCGGGGTCCCTGCCGGCCGCCGGCCCCCCGAACACCGCGCGAGAAACGTCAGAGGCGACCTCTAGCGTCCCGGACATGATGTCGCTGCCGAACCAGCCCACCTTCGACGATCTGGGCACCCCGCTCGCGCTGGTGCCGTTCTGCGTGGTCGACCTGGAGACCACCGGCGGCAGCCCGGACGACCGGGTCACCGAGATCGGCGCGGCCAAGGTCGCCGGGGGCGAGGTGCTCGGCGAGTTCCAGACCCTGGTCAATCCCGCCACCCACATCCCGCCGCTGATCTCGGTGCTCACCGGCATCACCGACTCCATGGTGGCCGGGGCGCCGCGGCTGGCGTCCGTGCTGCCGAGCTTCCTGGAGTTCGCCGCCGGCTGCGTGCTGGTCGCGCACAACGCCGGCTTCGACGTGGGCTTCCTGAAACGCGCCTGTGCCGAGCACGGCTACCGCTGGCCGAATCCGCCGGTGCTCGACACCGTGGCCCTGGCCCGACAGGCGTTGCTGCGCGACGAGGTGCGCAATCACAAGCTGGCCACCCTGGCCCAGTACTTCCGGGCCGAGACCGTCCCCAACCACCGTGCCCTCACCGACGCCCGCGCCACCGTGACCGTGCTGCACTGCCTGCTCGAACGAGTCGGCAACCTCGGCGTCCACACCGTCGAGGACCTGCTCGAGTTCACCCGCCGGGTGTCCCCGCAGCGCCGCGCCAAGCGGACCTGGGCGTCCGGCCTACCGTCGGCACCGGGGGTGTACTGGTTCGTCGCCGACGGCCGCGACCAGGTCGGTCAGCCGCGGCGGCAGGTGCTCTACGTGGGCAAGAGCCGCGATCTGCGGGCCCGTGTCCGCAGCTATTTCACCGCCGCCGAGACCCGGCCGCGGATCGACGAGATGGTGCGGGTGGCGAGCGGCGTCGAACACCTGGTGTGCAGCACCGAGCTGGAGGCCGAGGTGTTGGAGTTGCGGCTGATCGCCGCCCATTCGCCGCGCTACAACCGGCGTTCGAAGTATCCCGAGCGGCAGCTGTGGCTCAAGCTGACCCGAGAGCCGTACCCGCGGCTGTCGATCGTCCGGAAATGCCTGCCGGACGGCGCCGACTACTTCGGCCCGTTCAACCGGCGCAGCACCGTCGAGGCGGTCCAGGCCGCGCTCTACGACGCCTTCCCGATCCGGCAGTGCACCACTCGGCTGTCGGCGAAGCGGCCGTCCGCGTCCTGTGTGCTGGGCGAGCTGGGCAGGTGTTGCGCACCCTGCCAGCTGGCGGTGACCACCGACGACTACGCCACGATCGTCGAACGGCTGCGGGCCAGCCTGTCCAGCGACATCCGTCCGGTGCTCCGGGCCGCCCGGAAGCGACTGTCGACGTTGATCGCCGGCGAGCGCTTCGAGGACGCCGCGGTGGTCACCGACCGATTGTCGAGCTTCGCCCGCAGCGCGCTGCGGCACCACCGGGTCGCCAGCCTGGCCCGGTGTCCGCAGATCGTGGCCGCCTACCGCGACCGGGGCGGCTGGGAGATCCACGTCGTCCGCTACGGCCGGCTCGCCGGAGCGGCCCGGGCCCGGCCCGGCGACGTCCCGCAGGCGGTAGCACGCGCGGCGGTGGCGGCCGCCGAACAGGTCCGTGCACCCGAGGGACCGCAACCAGTGGCGACCGCGGAAGAGACCGAACGGATCGCCGCCTGGCTGGAGCGCCCCGGCGTCCGGCTGATCGAGATCGACGGCCAGTGGAGCTGGCCGCTGCACATCGGACTGGCCGAGGGCGAGTTGGCCAGGCACGCGCTGCCGCCGGCGCCGGCACCGGAGGCGGTCTGGCCCCGTTAGGATTTCGCCATAATCACCGCGATTGTCTTCGTCCAGGCCGAGGTTGCCCGCATCCCCGAGGTGGCCGCCCAGATCGCCGACCTGGACGGCGTCTCCGTGGTGTACTCGGTCACCGGAAGCATCGACCTGATCGCCCTGATCCGCGTGCGGTCGGTCGATCAGGTCACCGAACGGCTGAACCGGGTGCCCGGCATGCTCTGGCACCCAGACCCACATCGCGTTCCGCGCCTATTCGTCCCACGACCTGGAGGCGGCCTTCTCACTCGGCGCCGGGTAGACCCGATCGCCCCGCCTGCGATCAGGCGATGGTCACCGACTCGATCACCACGGGCTGAACCGGACGATCGCCGTAGCCGGTGCGCACGTGGGCGATCTCGTCGACCACCTTCTGGCTGGCCTCGTCGGTCACCTCGCCGAAGATGGTGTGCCGCCGGTTCAGGTGCGGGGTCGGCACCACGGTGATGAAGAACTGCGAGCCGTTGGTGCCGGGACCGGCGTTGGCCATCGCCAGCAGGTAGGGCCGGCTGAAGCTGAGTTCGGGATGGAACTCGTCGGCGAAGGTGTAGCCGGGGCCACCGCGCCCGCTGCCTTGCGGGCAGCCGCCCTGGATCATGAACCCGTCGATGATCCGGTGGAAGGTGAGCCCATCGTAGAACTTCCCGGTGGTCCGTTCCCCGGTCTGCGAGTCGATGTACTCCTGTGTTCCTTTCGCCAGCCCGACGAAATTCGCCACGGTCTTGGGAGCCTGGTCCTCGAACAGCTCGATCACGACGTCGCCATGATTGGTGTGCAGGGTGGCGGTCTGAGCCACGGTGTGTGTCCTTTCCTCGCGCGGCGGCCACGACGCCGCCCACCTGGGTTTCCGCAATGCGTGCCGACCATCCTGGCACACCGTAACCAACCGGACGGCCGGATCGGACCAGTCAGCGGGCGAACACCAGGCCGACGGCCAACTCCACCATCAGCACCGCGATCGAGGCGTCGAAGATCCGCCAGGCCCGGGTCGTCGCCAGCCAGCCCGCCAGCAGCCGCGCGCCCACCGCGACCCCGAAGAACCAGATCACGCTCGCGGTCATCGCTCCCAACGCGAACAGCCAGCGACCGTCGCCGTGCGCGTTGGCCACCGTCCCGAGCAGGAAGACGGTGTCGAGGTAGACCGACGGGTTCAGCCAGGTGAGCGCCAGCGCAGTCATCGCTACAGGCACGGCCCGCCTGGCAGTCGCGGTGCCGGCGGTCCCGAGCCGGACGCCGGCCCCGCCGTCGGCACCGTCCGCCGGCGACAGCACCTCGCCCTCGCCTAGCCAGGCCCGACGTCCGGCCAGCACCCCGTAACCGAGCAGGAACGCAGCCCCCACCCAGCGGACGGCATCGAACAGCCAGGGCACCGCGTGCAGCACCAGCCCGATCCCCGACACCCCGGCGACGATCAGCACGGCGTCCGACACCGCACAGATGGTGGCGGTCAGCAGCACATGTTCCCGCCGGATGCCCTGGCGCAGCACGAACACGTTCTGGGCGCCGATAGCGACGATCAACGAGAAGCCGAGCCCGACACCGGCGAAGAAGGAGGACACCCCTCGACGGTAGGGTCGCCACCTCGATCAGTCCAGCTAATGATTTTTCTGATCCATTAGCATTGCTTATGATGCGCCTCTCTCCCGACCTCACCGAGACGCTCGCCGCCATCGTCGACGAGGGCACCCTGGACGCCGCCGCGACCCGGCTCCACCTCACCCCGAGCGCGGTCAGCCAGCGGCTCAAGGCCTTGGAACATCAGGTGGGCAGGGTGCTGCTGATCCGCGGCAAGCCGGCTCGGCCGACGCCGGCCGGGCAGGCCGTGCTCCGGCTGGCCCGGCAGCTGGCGCTGCTCGAGCACGACACGCTGGTCGAGCTCGGTGCCGACGAACCGGACGCCGCCCCGATCAGCGTGCCGCTGGCGGTCAACGCCGATTCGCTCAGCACCTGGTTCCTGGCGCCGCTTGCCGAGCTGTCCCGCACCCATTCGGTGGTCTTCGAGCTGCATCGCGACGATCAGGACTTCACCGCCGGTCTGCTCGAATCCGGCGCGGCGATGGGTGCGGTCACCTCGGGCTCCCGCCCGGTCCCCGGCTGCCGGGTCGTCCCGCTGGGCGCGATGCGCTACCAGGCGATGGCCACGCCGGCCTTCGTCCGCCGCTGGCTGCCGGACGGCCCGACGACCGCCGCGCTGGCCGCCGCGCCGGTGGTCTATTTCGATCGGCGCGACGAGCTGCAGAGCAGTTGGCTGAGCGACCAGGGCATCGATCCCACCCGGCCACCCCGGCACTTCGTGCCCGCCTCGGCCGACTACGCCCGTGCCGTCCGGCTCGGGCTGGGTTGGGGACTGCTGGACCGCTTCCATTCCGCCGATGCCCTCAGCAAGGGCGAGTTGGTCGGCATGGGCGGTCCGACGGTGGAGGTCGAGTTGCACTGGCAACAGTGGAAGCTGCGTTCGCCGCTGCTGGACGCCATCGCCGCCGGCATCGTCGGGCACGCCCGGCGAGAGCTCTGGCAGCCCGCCCGCTGAGCGTCGTCCAGAGCGGCCGAGCGGCTTCACCCACAACGGTGGAAACGCCTCACAAAGCTGTTCGCCGCGTCCGCCGGACGGGTAGTTTGGGGAGCGCGGTACAGCCGTGACCATCCCAACCACTGGAGGAACAGTGAAGCGTAAGAAGCCGCTGAAGGCCGTCGAATCGACCGCCGAATCAGCCGCGGACGCCAGCCGGGCAGCCCTCGACGAGGCGGTGCAGAAGCTCACCCCCCTGGTCGAATACGCCGGTGAGTACGTGGACGAGGCACGCAAGCGGGGCGTCGAGTTCGCCGCCGACGCCTACGACCGGGTGCAGCCCCATCTCGAGACGGCCCGCCGCCGTGGCGTGGAGCTGGCCTCGGACGCCTACGAACGGCTCGAGCCGAGCCTCAAGGACGCCTACGAGCGCATCGAGCCGTCGTTCAAGGAGGCCGGACGCCGGGCCAGCGAGACCTACGAGCGGGTGCAGCCGAAGCTGACCGATGCCCGCAAACGGGGCGCCAAGCTGGCCGCGGAAACCCTCGACCGGGTGCATCCGGTCCTCGACGACGCGCTCGACAAGGTCACGCCGGCCGTCGACACCGCGGTCAAGAAGGTGCGTCCGGTGGTCGACGAGACCCTCGAACGAGTGGCTCCGACCGTAGATCTGGCCCGCGACAAGGTGCAGAACGACTTCCTGCCCTGGCTGGTGGCGACCCTGTACAAAGCGGCCGAAGCAGCGAAGGAGGAGGCCGCCGAGGTCGCCGAGAAGGCCTCGGACATCGCCGAGAAGGTCGCCGACACGGTGACGGACGGGGTGGCCGAGATCGCCCCCACCCGCGAGCGCCGCAGCGTCGGCAAGACCTTGGGCCTGATCGCCCTGGCGGGTGTCGTGCTGGCCGGGGTCGTGTACGCCGTCCGGAAGCTGCTGGGCAGCCCGGAGGCCACCTGGGAGACCCACGAGCCCTCCCGGCCGTACGTGGCCGATCCGGTCGGCGAGGTGGTCGACAAGGCCAAGGATGCCGCGAAGGACGCCACCGAGAAGGTGAAGGAGGCCGTCGGCAAGGCCAAGGACGCCGCCGCGAGCGCCGCCGCGGCGGTGGCGGACAAGGCGTCCGATGTCGCCGAGGCCGTCTCCGTCAAGGCATCGGACGTCGCCGAGGCCGCAGCCGACAAGGTCGACGAGGTCAAGGATGCGGCCGCCGAGGTGGCCGATGACGCCAAGGAGGTCGGCGAGGAAGCCCTCGACAAGGCCGAAGAGGCGATCGAGGAGGCCAAGGAGGCCGCCGCCAAGGTGGGCGACGAGATCGCCGACGCCGCCGAGGAGGCCGCCGACAAGGCGTCCGAGGCCGTCGAGGACGTCAAGAAGAAGGCGAAGGGCGCAAAGGGTGATGCCTCCCCTTTAGCTGACAGCCCCTACGGCGAGGGTTCGTACGTGGGGGCCGAGCCGCCCGAGGGCTACCAGATCAAGGGCAACGAGCGCTCGATGAAGTATCACCTGCAGGGCTCCGGAGGCTACGACCGCACCATCACCGATGTGTGGTTCAACTCCGCCGAGGCCGCGGAGCGGGCGGGATTCGTGCGCGCCCAGCGCTGAGGAGGCACGCAACGCACTCCGAGATCGGGACGTGGGGGGGGGGGGGGGGGCCCGGGGGGCGCCCCCCCGACCCCGCCCC